>NZ_JBVIDR010000015.1:0-209481 GCF_055572275.1 Streptomyces sp. NPDC030798
TGCGGTGGAGGTCGCCCGTGCCGCGCCGGTGCCCAGGACTGACAGTGCCGCGACGGCGGTGCCGGTTCCGATGAGCGTCCGGCGGGACATCTTCGGACCTGGGCGGTTGGCGGATATGTGGTCCTCGTCGTGGCGTCGTACCCCGGCCATGGGGGCCTCCTCGAACTGTATACGATTCAACCTGAGAACGCTCTCAAGAGTGGCCACATTGTGCTGTCCCGCACCGGGCAGGTCAAGGATCGCCCCATACGTCGTTCGATCAGCCACGCACCTCCACGGCACTCCTACTCATGCATCCGGGAACGGCCCTTACACCACCGGGGAGACGCAGCCAAAGGTGAAAGTCGCTCAGCTTACGTTCACAAATTGAACATCCTGTGTTTTCGGGAGCGCTCTCAGTATTAACTGTTGACGACTTCAACCACGCGGGTCCACAGTGGCTCACCACAGCGACGCGAGTATTTCGTGGGAGTCGTTGTCTCCTGGTCCCGGAGTCGCACCTCCCGTTCCCCTCTCGTGGAGGTCATCTCTTGATGTACCGCAAGCACTTCACCCGTCGTCGACACGCCCGCCGCTCCCGTCAACCGCTCAGGGCCGCGCTCGGGGCACTGAGCGGACTGGTCCTGCTCGGCGGCGGCCTGTACAGCTTTGCAAGTGCCGACGAGCCCTCGGCTCCCGACGGGTGGCACCTCGTGTGGAGCGACGGCTTCTCCGGTGCGGCCGGCACCTTGCCGTCGAGCGACAACTGGATCATCGACACAGGCACCAGCTACCCGGGCGGTGCAGCTCACTGGGGCACCGGCGAGGTCGAGACGTACACCTCGGACACCGCCAACCTTCAGCAGGACGGAAACGGAAACCTCAAGATCACCCCGATCGAGGATGCGGAGGGCAACTGGACCTCCGGCCGCATCGAGACCAAGCGCAACGACTTCGAACCCCCAGCCGGAGGCAAGCTGCGCATCGAGAGCCGGATTCAGATCCCCGACGTCACCGGTGATGCGGCCGACGGGTACTGGCCGGCCTTCTGGACCCTGGGCGGTGCCTTCCGCGGGAACTTCACGAACTGGCCGAGCATCGGGGAGTTCGACATCATGGAGAATGCCAACGGAGCCAACAAAGTGTCCGGCACCCTGCATTGCGGCACAGATCCCGGCGGCCCCTGCAACGAGACCACTGGCCTCGGCGAAAGCCGCTCCTGCCCCGACTCATCCTGCGCGGGCAACTTCCACACCTACGCCTTCGAGTGGGACCGCAGCGTCTCCCCGCAGGAACTGCGCTGGTACGTCGACGGGGTGCAGTACCACTCCGTGAACGAATCACAGATCGACGAGGCCACTTGGGACGCGGCGACCGGTCAGGGACACTACCTGCTGCTGAACCTGGCCATGGGCGGCGCCTTCCCCGACCCCGTTGCCGGACACACAACCCCCAGCTCGGCGACCAAGTCCGGCGTGCCCATGCTCGTGGACTACGTGTCCGTCTCCAGCTCGGACGGCAGGACCACGAGCACCACCTCCAACAGCAGCCCAGCGGCCTGAGCAGCGACACCAACCGCCCCCGGCCAGGCTTGGTCACGTTCCTGGCCGGGGCTGAGGCCGCCTCGGACGGCGGGGGGCCGTCGGAACGACCCAGGGACAGTCGGAGCGCGGCGACTCTCGCAGAGTCACAGCACATGACACCAAGGTGAAAGGAACACGCGGTGTGGGATGCGCCGAAGGGGAATACGCCCCCATTCCTCCATCGTATCGACCGCTCGGACGAGAGCCTGTCGGGTCAATTGAGAAGTACCCCGGGCAGGGAGCCAGCTCCGTGGTTTCATGAAGAACTGCGGCCCGACACGGGCGACCCGTCTTCGAGTACGCCGAGCTGTGCACCGTGCCGGGTACTGCCGCAGGAGTCCTCACCGCGTCCGCGTTCACCCGGGTTTTCGTCGACGCGCAACGGATGGCAGGGCCCAAGGCCGCCTGGCGCCCCGAGCTTCTCGCCGCCGTGCACCGTGTCGTCGCGGACTGGGCTCAGGACCCTGGGCGCGGCGCCTGCCTCCACCCGGATCTTCACTCCCGTTACCGGCGGGCCGGCGCCCACCCGTCCACCCCGGAGAACCGCCGACTGGCCCACCACGCCTTCCAGCGGCTGCCGGAGCCCGCTCGCTGCCTGTTGTGGCACGTTGAGGTCGAGGCTGAGGAGGTGGAGGCACCGGCCGTCCTCCTCGGACTCTCCCCGGAGACGGCTCCGGACAGGCTGGAGTCCTCCCGTGCTCTCTTCCGACACGCGTGCGTTGCAGCACACCGCGAACTGGCTCCGGACGAGAGGTGTCTGCGGTTCAGCCGGCTGCTGGATGCCTCCGTCCAGCGCGGAGGCACTCACCTTGTTCCTGATCTGCAGAACCACATCGCGAGCTGCGAGCACTGCCACTACGCAGCTGAGCAGTTGGATCACTCCGGCGACCGCCTTGGCGTACTGATCGCCGAGGCGGTTCTCACCTGGGGCGCTCGGCCATATCTCGTCTGGCGTCCTGCCCGCCGGATGACTGAAGTCGCCTAGGAAGCGGCGCAGGAGGTGGCCCGGGCCCGCTGGATGACGGCCCGGGCCGTCTTCGGGGAGCCCCCGCCGAGTAGCGAACGCGCTGCGGCGTCGCAGCCCGATCGCCGGGTTGCGACGACGATGTGGTCGACGCGGTGCTGGGTGAATCAGTTCTAGATGCGGCCAACCACGCCGGCGTGCCTGCCGAGAGGCGACTAGCGGGAGGGCGCCGAAAGGACGACTGCTCGCGGACTGAACCTCGTCCGCACGGCTTCGGACCCGCCGCGAGACGGCACCGCCGTTCATACCCCTCGCGCGTGCGGGATTCCGTCCAGACCGGGAGCGAGCCAGGTTTCGTCCATGAGCCGAAACGCGCTGGTAGGGGAGAAGGGCGCTCTCCGCCGCGCGATGCGGCAAGGCCGACCGACCCATAGCACGCCGGTACCACCGCCTCCTGACTGACGGCCCAATGACGTTGGGCGCCGATCAGGGATGCCGCCGGCGTGCGAAGCCGGCCTACGGCTGAACAGGTTGGAGCCGGCGGCTTGCTACAGCGTCATCGCCTCGCTGACCCCGCGTTGGCCTGCTCCCGGCGTTCCGCCCCGAATGGTCCAGAAGAGACGAGAGGACCTCTTGAGTCGGTTGAGAGAGGGGGGCGTTGGGCGGTTGCTCGAGTGGTCATCGCCTGCAGGAGGGATCACATGCATCCCTCAGCGCTGACAACTGCGTATCTGTAGACGGGGCCCGCATGTCTTGGTTCCTCGTCGGCCCCACAACGGTGTGCGGCCGCAGCGACCTCGGCATCCGCCGTGCTCCGCGCCGCGGACTGCGGCTGTGCGCCGCGTGCCATCGAATGAGAGTGAGTAGACGTGGCACGACACCCGATGCTTCCGGAGGGAAAGGCGCGGGAGGTGTCCGCCTCGCAGTGTGCTCGTAACCGCGGTTTGCGAGCGGACAGTCCGCAAGTGGAAGCGGCACGTACAGCTGCGCAGCAGGGATGCGGCGGACCGTCGCAGGTCCTCGAGACGGCAGCCAGTCCCGCGAGCGAAGCCACCGCCTCACATGTTGGGTGCATGCCAAATAGCAGCCGGATGCAGAGCCCGCCGTATCCCTCATCTCCAACGACACCGGTCGGTGCACCGTCAAGTCCAACTCGCGAAAGAAGGCCGACAAATGATGCACTTAAGATCGCAGCGGGCTCGCGGCAACAGCGGCCCGAAAACACCGGAGCCGAGCAGGGGAAACGACCAGCATGGTGATGCCTCGCCGCGAGGCAACGCGGCCTTCCGCCGCCGGCGTCGCTCACCGCGGCGCAGGTTCGTCGACTATCCACGCGGCGGCAAACGGGGTATACGTCGCTGGATACCTTCGCTGGGGCTTCTGAGCGGGCTCGTCACCGGCGCCGTTCTCGTTCTGGCGGCCGTATGTCTTGTGATCTACCAGTGTGTGGAGATCCCCGAGCCCGGCAAGGACATCACCGCTCAGGCTACTGTCGTGACGTATGCCGACGGATCCGTCCTGGGCACTCTGGGTGTCACCAGCCGACGTAGTGTCCCGCTCAGCCAGGTGCCGCTCACCGTCCGTCACGCAGTGCTGGCCGCAGAGGACCGGGGCTTCTACGATGAGCCCGGTATCTCTCCACAGGGCATGGCGCGAGCGGTGTGGGCGGATGTGTCGGGCAAGCCGCTCGAGGGCGGTTCCACCATCACTCAGCAGTATGTGAAGAACGCGTACCTGAGCAGCTCCAGGACGCTGACCCGTAAGCTGTCGGAACTGTTCATCGCCGAGAAGCTCGATCAGGAGTGGAGCAAGGACCAAGTCCTTGAGGGGTACCTGAACTCCATCTACTTCGGTAGGGGCGCCTACGGCATCGAGGCGGCAGCACAGGCGTACTTCGGTCGGGATGTGAGCGCCCTGGACGTCAGTCAGGCCGCGTATCTGGGCGCCATCATCCAGTCACCGAGCACGTACGACCCGGTGGCGCATCCGAACGTCCTTGCGACAATCAAGGCCCGCTGGCACTACGTGGTCGACGGTATGGTCTCCTCAGGCTGGCTGTCTCCCGGCCAGGCCGGGAAGCTGGCCTTCCCCACGCTGCGACCGTTGCAGCAGTACGGGACGAAGGGCGACCAGAAGCCTTATCTCCTGGCGGCCGTGGAAAGCGAGCTGATCGCCCAAGGCATCTCCGACCAGCAGATCGCCACGGGCGGGCTGCGGGTCCGCACCACCTTGCAACGGTCCGCGCAGCAAGCTGCCGTCCAGACGGTGCAGAAGCAACTCCTCTCACAGCTGTCACCGCGCAGGGCTGTCGACGCCGATGTCCGTGTGGGCCTTGCCGCAGTTCGCCCGTCGGATGGTGCCATCGTCGCCCTCTACGGCGGCCGTGACTTCGCCGAACGGCAACTGAACGACGCGACGCAGGCAGCTGTACCCACGGGCCGCATCCTCAAGCCACTGACAGGCGCTGCCGTCCTGGACGAGCAGAAACACAATCCGGGACTCCGCTTGCCCCAAGATTTTATTGCCAGGGTTTATTCGCCCGACAGTACCGCCCTCGACACGGCGTCCATCAAGAAGGCGGTCCCCGGAATCCGGACCAGACTCGCAAAGATGGGCATTCCCAAGGACGCCCTGGGGATGACCTCGGCGGGCACCATGCTCACCGGCGACGTTGCCCCGCATGTCCTTGACGTTGCAAGCGCATACGGAACCATCGCCAACAGCGGCGATCATGTGAGATCCCATCTGGTCACGCAAGTGACGGACGGCGCCGAAGTACTCTTCCGTTCTCACATGACCACCGTGGCGGCGATCGACAGAGGTTGGGCGCGTCTGGCCATGTTGTCCGGTGCCGTCCTCATGTCGTCTCCTTCCGGTACCGGATTCACCGCCGAGTACCTGCACGACAGCGCTGCATGGTCGGTCGGCGTCACTCCCACCATGGTCACGGCAGTCGCAGTGTTCCGCGACGGCGAGGACCTGAAGCCGGGACCGAAGGCCCACTCACTCGTCGGTGCCGCAGGACGGAAGTACGTCACCGGCGGGGGTCTGCCCGACAAGGTCAGGCAGGCGTTCCAGGACAGAGTTGTCGGGGTTCAGGCGCCAGAGCATTAGGGCGTCTCCTCGTAGGCCACCTCCTTGGCCGCCAGGTGGCCTCCGGGCAGTTGACGAGGTCTCCGGTCTGGAAACGTTGCGGAGGTGATCGGCCGTGGGCCCTGTGAAGATGCCGGCTGCGCCGACCGCATCGTCCTGTGCGTGCGGTTCGAGGGGGGCGCAGCCACCGAGCTGGAGTGCCAAGTGCTCGTTTCGCCGCTATGGCATGACCCCTGACCGTGAACCTAACGGAACGCAGCCCCGGCCATGGCCCCTGTCAGCGACTGTCCGCCTCGTTCATGCGCCGTTGTGGATGCGTTGGCGCCGGGGGAGCGGCGATGCCGAAGCCACATGCGTCTGCGTGCTTCAGGAACGTGGGCGACGTCGGTAGAGGTTCGCCGTTCCTCGCCGGACATCTGTCGCCTGCGTGAAGACCTGGGCTGGAGTCTGCAGTTTGAGAGCGTTTTCAAGCACAGGCCTTGACCGCTCGGGCAGCGAACGTCAGAGTGGCGGGGACGAATTTCCGCCAATCCGCGAATGGCCGAATCTCACGCAATCCCCACCTTCCTTCCCGCACCGGAGGCCACCCTTCCATGCCCAACAAGCACACCAGAAAGGCTCGTGGCCGATGCACGGCCGTGGTCGGATCTCTGACCGGCCTCGCCCTGCTCGGCTTCGGGCTGTACGGCTCCGCCAACGCCTCCGAGCCGAACCCGGCCGGCGGCTGGCACCGGGTGTGGAGCGACGACTTCTCCGGTCCGGCGGGAGCTCCGCCATCCAGCAGCGACTGGATCATCGACAGCGGCACGAGCTATCCCGGAGGCCCCGCCAACTGGGGCACTGGCGAGGTCGAGACGTACACGTGGAACGCAGGCAACCTCCAGGAAGACGGCCAGGGCAATCTGGTGATCACCCCGGTCAAGCTCTGGGACGGCCGGTGGACGTCCGCCCGCATAGAGACCCGCCGCAGCGACTTCCAGCCGCCGGCCGGGGGAAAGCTGCGTATCGAGGCCCGCATCCAGCTGCCGAACGTGACGGGTGAGGCCGCTCAAGGCTACTGGCCTGCCTTCTGGGCTCTGGGCGCCTCTGTACGCGACAACCCCCGGAACTGGCCCGGCGGGGGCGAGTTCGACGTGATGGAGAACGTCAACGGCCTGAACAAGGTGTTCGGCACCCTGCATTGCGGCGTCGACCCTGGCGGCCCGTGCAACGAGACCAGCGGCCTCGGAGGGGGTCGCGCCTGCCCGAACACGGCCTGCGCCGGCAACTTCCACACCTACAGCTTCGAGTGGGACCGCTCCACCAGTCCCCAGCAGCTGCGCTGGTACGTCGACGGCGTGCTCTACCACACCGTGACCTCGGACCAGATGGATGCCGCCACCTGGAACTCGGCGACCAACCACGGCGACTTCATCCTGCTGAACCTCGCCATGGGCGGCAGCTTCCCCAACCAGCTCTCCAATGGCCTGGCTGCCACGCCCACCTCCGGCACCGTCTCAGGCGCTCCCATGAAGGTGGACTACGTGTCTGTCTCGAGCGCCACCGGCTGACACCCGCCTCATCGCCTCGCCGGCATCCGCCGTGCCAAGTCCCCGCCCGCAGCCGTTGGGGGGATGCTCCCCTCCAGCGGCGTCCCTCACCACATACCAGCGTCATCCCCGTAACGCCGTGGGGAGATTCCGGAATGAGTTCTTTCATGACCGACCAGCCATTCCCTCAGGCGCCGCCGCAGCCGTCCACGCCCGAGGACGGGTTTGAAGGAGCGTTCCTGGAGGATTACCGGGAAGCGGTCCTGTGCTACGCCCGCCTGTGCACCACGGGTTACGCGGAGGCCGAGCAACTGGCGGATGAGGCGTTCTCCCTGGCCGTCGAATGGCGGCGTCAGGGCGAGCAACTGCCCTGGCTGCCGCTGCTGCTCATGGCGGCGCTCGAGACGGCGGACGGATGGTTGGCACAAGGGCAGGGCGAGTTGCTCAGCACCGAGCTGAGCGGATGGCTGTGTGAGCGGTCGGCGCTGTCCTCTGCACCGGGACAGCAGCCGCTGGCGCTGCGGGCGTTGCAGCGGATGGCGCCGGAGGACGCGGAACTGCTCTGGGTGGCGCTGGTCGAGGGCCTGAATACCCGGAGTGACGCCGGAGTCGGCACCTGGGCGCCGAACCGTGAACGGGAGGTCGCGCGTGTCAAAGCCGCATTCCGTCAGCGCTGCCTGTGGGTGCGCGCGGTCGACGTGGCGGAGTCGCACGAACAGTGCCGCGGCTACCTGGGGCTGCTGGAAGCGGTGACGCGGTCGCCGGACGAGCGATCCCCCGATGACTTGCAGCAGCATCTGGCAGGGTGCGCGCGGTGCGCCGAGACCGCCGTGTGCCTGAGGGTGTCCGACGACCTGCCCAGTGTTCTGGTCACGGCTGTCTTGGGCTGGGGCGGGGAGACATACCTGGACCGACGCCAGATCGGCGCTAGGCGGCACCAAGGCGGGCCGGCGTACCTGGAACGGCGGCGCAGGGCAGCGGGGTGGCAGGCCCTCCTTCGGGAACGACCGGCCTGGTCCGGCGCTGTCGTCCTGCTGGTTGCGCTGGGGATGGTCGGCCTCCTCACCAGCGCACCATGGGAGTCGACGCCCGCATCGGACCAGGGGACGGCCGGGGACCGCGGGACAGACCCATCGGTCAGCGCCGTCGTGCCACAGGTACCCCCAATCGGAAGCCCGACCGAGTCGGTGACCAGCGGCGCATCCTATGCCGCCAGCCCCTCCGCCCCCCGCATGGCTGGCGCTCCCATGCCTGTCATGAGCCCCGTGTCGCCGTCCGTTTCGGCGGGCTCGACGAAGGGACCGGACGTCCACTGCAGGGCCAGCTACAGGTTGGTCAAACAGTGGGCCGGCGGGTTCCAGGCCGAAGTTCACATCATGCCGCAGGTAACGATGAGCGACTGGAAGGTGCAGTGGACGTACACCGGCGGCCAGCGCGTAACCACCATGTGGAACGGTGAATTCACCCAGGACGGTGATACGGTCCTGGTAACCCCTGCTCACTACGACGGCACTGTCGCGGCCGGCGCCACGCTCCCGCTGGGCTACCAAGGCACCTCAAGCACCTACAACCCAGCGCCCAAGTACATCGCCGTCAACGGTCACCGCTGTCAGAGCTGAACCGCGACGACGGTGCGACGTTACGAGGCGCGGCCCCCGTCGCCGCCTGGCGGCCGGGCCGCCGCGCTCCTGACTCTTCGTGCCGCGCAGGGCCCGGGAGGGGATACGGCGCTACGTGGTTGCTGCAGCGCCTCGACAACCATCTACCCCAAAGTCCCGGCGCGGGTAGACGTAAGTCGTGATGGCGGCCCGAGGATCGGCTGCCATCTGCCATGGCCTCACGTCCTTTCCTGGGCTGCCTCCTGCATTGTGAGAACGCTCCCGCCTCTACTGACCGCTGCTGAACGGGCAACCATTGCAGATAGGTTAGCGCTCAGCTGAACAACCGGTGAGGCGATGCAACCCTGCAGCCGAAAACGGAGTATTGGAGGGCGGAGAGGCGCAGCTCGTTCCCTGCCCGACCCATCGAAGGAGAACTGTGTCCACGACACAGGTCAAAAACCTCGCGATTGCTGCCGCCGCAGGTATGGCGGTGGTGGTATCGCCACTGCGGCCGCGACCGCATCCAACCGCCACCGGCACGACGGCGCTTCCATGGTCCGCGAGTCCGCCGTGTTGCCTCATCCGCGACGCCACCTTCCTCAAGGGCTTCACGCCGCCGTCCGATCCCGATGTGCTGCCGCACGTGTCGGCTCCGAAGGGGCGCAGTCTGCTCTGCACGAAGATCATGTTTGAGGGGGAGCCGGAAGGTCACCCGACTGATCCGTTTGCCGACTGCCAGGTCGTCAGTGGCGCTGGGGACGACGCGACGATGCGCGCGGGTCTGTGGGGGAAGACGGAGAAGGGGACTTCCGGCAACCGGCTGTTTGTGGCTCACTCGGAGCCCGCCGTGGCCCACGCCACCATGACGTTCCGGGACGGTCGCGGGGTCACGGCTGACGTGGTCACGGCTGACGTGGTCACGGTGCCCGGCACCGCTTACCGCGTCTACGCCGTCCAATCGCCGTCGGCCAGACCATCGCCTCGGTCGACGCATACGACGCCCGCAACCACCTCCCGAGCCACACACACGCAGTGGCACTGGCCTCGGGTGCTGTGGATCATGATCTTCCGGCGCCTTCGGCAGCCTGCATGGCGTCAGCCTGCTGCTGACAGTGGCTCGGGGGCCGAGGCCGGTGCGAGAGGGTCGGTCAAAGCGGTGTGTCGGCACGATGTTGCAGTGCCAGCGGCGACGGGTCCCGTCACCGCTGACAGAGAGCGACCGGCCGGGGGCGACGCTGTGGCGTGTCTTTGGCCAGGGCTGCCCAGATACGGGTACCGGCGCTTGTGCTGTGGCGGTCGTACGCGCTGGCAACGGCGGCGACCAGAGCCAGGCCGCGCCCTCGCTCCCAGATCTGCTCGGCCGGTGGGGCAACGCAGTCTCGCCAGCAGCCGTGGTCAGCCACGTGGACCCACAGGAAGGTGCAGCCCTGGAAGAGAGAGACGGTGACGTCGTCGCTACCGCTGTGCTGGACAGCATTGGTGACCAGCTCCGTGACGACCAGGGAGGCGTCGTCGGTAACCGCAGCACCCAGATTCCAGTGCGACGTCTGGTGCCGTATGAAGGACCGCGCAAGCGGGACTGCGGCGCTGCAGGAATCCAAGGAATATACGGCCGCCCCGACAGGTAGAGCCAGGGACCAGGGTCCTGGCGCCGGCCCGCTGGCGGGGCGTGCAGCCGGAACGGATGCCGCTGTGTGGCTGAGTACGTCGGCGGGCCCCCGGTGACCACCTATGCGGTCTTCGGTCTTGGTGACCTGGACTTGGTTGAATTCCATCTTTGGACCTCGACTCAACTCATAGTCGCCTGTGTATGGAGACGGTAGGGCCGAGCGGGGGCGCTGGGCGATGGCCCAAAGGTGGAGTCTGTGTGCCACGCGACTCTGGGCGGCTGGTCCGGCTTCGGGGTTCCAGCTGGGCCTGGGCCGTCGGCCCGGACTGTGGGACGATGAGTGAGTGGCGGAGCATGATGCGGCACTGCAAGATTCCGGGTGGCTGAGCAGCCGGGACCTGAATGGAGTGCTGTGTGTTTTGGAAGGCTGTGAGCGGGCCTCCACGCTTCGCGAGCTTCGCTTCGCCACGCTGGAAGGAATTGCCCGATATCTAGGGTATCAGAATGTTACATTCTTTGTCGGTCGCACTCCCGAGCTGTGCTTCTCGGACAGGTCTGCCGTCATCCTCGGTCATATAGAAAGGATGCTTGAGCCGTATCTGGACAGGTACAGGCCCGATGACCCTTTCACTCGGCCTGCGTCGATACAAAGAATACTCAGGAGTGGAGTGGTTTCTCTGGATCAGTTGCCGCCCCTGACGCGACCCAACCTCCGCGACTATCTTGATAACTTCCTGTTCCGGGGAGGCATATATTCCAAGATGGCCGTATTGGCTCACAGCTCCGCAGAACTGACTGCCGTAATCGGAATTCTCGATGAGGAATCAGGTGTGTTCGGTCAACGGGATCTCGCCATCGCAAGACTGCTCGGCAGGCATCTTGGTAATCTTACCGCCCGGCTCCTGGAACCCGCACCTAAGCAGACTGCCCTGAGCGGGTTGTCGCTTCGTCAGGCCGAGGTTGTCGCACTGGTATCTCAAGGGATGAGCAATGTAGAAGTGGCCTGCACCCTCCATGTCTCCGTCGATACGGTAAAAAAGCACCTCACCAGCGCTTTGCGAATAACGGGCTGCCAAAACCGCACCCAGCTTGCCCTTGCGTGGCAGGCCGAATCTGCACAGGGCATCCAGCGGAGCGGGTTATCGGGAGGCGCGGCCGCGAGGGCGTCGGGGCTTCACTGCCGGGCAATCGCGTTGTGCATGTGGCCCCCTCCCTCTGATGCGACGATCGCTCCGCGAGCCCAACGGGTAAGACGGATTTCGTGCGTCGTAAGCGAGTGAGAACGTAGGCGCTGACGAAACCGCTGCAGCGGACGCGCGGAACCAAGAGCTCGTACAGCTGGCTACGAACCAGCTCCGTGGCTGGGACGAGGCCCGCAGTGAAGACGAGAATGTACTTCCGTCCTGGTAAAATTGCATTATGCAGCCGCCGAGCATGCCGCGCCGGGGCAATCGCCAAGAACCAGAGACGGCGATGCTCAAGCAGTGGGCGCTCGAGCAGCTCACACTCCCGATGTCGATCTTCGATCGTCGGGGATTGCGGCGTACGGTCAACGAAGCAATGCAACGCGTGTTGGGGCGGCCGGAGCACGAGCTGATGGACCTGAGGCCGGGTGAGTACGAACCTGGCCGACGCATGGACGGCCTCGAAGGCATCGACGAGGCCACAGAATCGGTGCTGCGCACCGGAGAGACTGTGGCTTTCGAGGCGTATACGCGAGGGCCCGGTGAGCCGCGGCCCCACGCCTACCTGGTCACCTTGTATCCGGTGAAGGATCCGGAAGGCAGTGTCCAGGGCATGTGTCTGGCTGCGATGGATACCACCGAGCAGTTCCTGGCCCGCGAGCGGCTGAGCGTCCTCAACGAAGCGAGTCTGCGGATCGGCACCACTCTCGATTTGAGTCGGACGGTGGAAGAGCTGGCCTGGGTCGGCACAGACCACTTTGCTGATTTCGTCGTGGTGGATCTACTCGAGGAGGTCCTCCATGGAGGAGAGGTGGAGCCGGCCCAGATGGGTGATCTCGTGGTCTTCCGGCGCGTAGCACTCAGCTCTGTGTTGCCGGGTAGTCCCGAGACGGCTGTCCCCGTCGGCGAGGTGCACACCTACCAGCCGGATTCCCCGATCGGAGATGTTGTGGCTGTCGGCAGGGGCTACCGGCATGTGGTCGACGAGGCCACCCTGGCGTGGTGGGGAGCGGACAGCCCGGAAAGGGTACGCAAGGTCCGGGCCTTCGGGATCCACTCGATGATGGTGGTCCCACTACGGGCTCGCGGTATCACCCTGGGCGTGGCGCAGTTCTGTCGCCACCAGACGCGGGATCCTTTCAGCGAAGACGACCTGCTGCTGGCAGAGGAGCTCGGACGCCGGGCTGCGGTCTGCGTGGACAACGCACGCCGGTACACGCGCGAACGCTCCACCGCAATGGCGCTCCAGCGCAGCCTGCTGCCAGGGCACGGCCCCGGTCCGGAAGCGCTGGCAGTCGCCTCCCGCTACCTGCCGGCGGCATCCAGCGTCGGCATAGGGGGTGACTGGTTCGACGTCATCCCGTTGTCCGGGGCACGAGCAGCCTTGGTGGTGGGCGACGTGGTGGGCCACGGTGTCCACGCATCAGCCACCATGGGAAGACTACGCACAGCGGTGCGAACCCTCGCCGACGTTGATCTTCCGCCCGACGAGCTGCTCACCCATCTTGACGACCTGGTACTGAGCCTGGAGCGTGAACAGGCCCCGCAGGACGGCGAGCAGCAGGGCATGACGGGCGCCACCTGTCTCTACGCGGTGTATGACCCGGTCACCCAGTGCTGTTCAATGGCCCGGGCCGGTCATCCGGGGCCGGTCCTGGTCCTGCCGGGGGGCACTGCCGACGTGGTCGACCTGCCTGCCGGACCCCCGCTGGGGCTCGGCGGGCTGCCCTTCGAGGCTGCGGAATTCGAGGTGCCGGAGGGCAGCCTTCTTGCCCTGTTCACCAACGGTCTGGTCGAAGCCCGCGGCCGCGACCTCGACGACGGGTATGCCCTGCTCAAGGAGGTCCTCGCCGAGCCCGACCGCCCTCTGGAGGAAATCTGCGACCAGGCGCTGCACACGCTGATGACAGGCTGCAGCACCGACGACGTCGCTCTGTTGCTCGCCCGCACGCGAGCACTGGACGCGCACCGGATCGCCAGTTGGGACCTGCCTGCTGACCCGGCGATCGTCGCACATGCCCGCGAGTTGACCCGCAGGCAATTGACCGCCTGGCGCCTTACGGACGCTGTGTTCACCATCGAGCTGATCGTCAGTGAACTTGTCACCAATGCCATCCGCTATGGTCGTCCGCCCATCGAGCTGCGGCTGATCCGCGACAGCGCACTCATCTGCGAGGTCTCCGACTCCGGTAGCGCCGCACCCCATTTGCGACGCGCACGCGTCTTTGACGAAGGCGGCCGCGGGCTGATGCTCGTCGCCCAACTGACCCAGCGATGGGGCAGCCGGCACACGCACATCGGGAAAACCATCTGGGCTGAACATCCACTCCCAGGCGCGCCGGCCTGAGGCCTCTTACATCGCGGGCTCTCGCCGCTGACACACAGTGCCATTCTCACTCGATCACGGAGATGATCGCGTACCGTGGACAGCCCTATCGGAAGCCCAGCCCGCTACGGCTGGCACATACTCGACCACAAGCCGAGCGGCGGCGCCCCCGCCCTGCGGCCGGCGCGCGGGAGATGGCAGAGGCCCTCAGCATGGGACGTCTCTGCCGAGGGCACTTCCCTGCCAGGTCGTCGTCTCCTCACGGTGCCTTATTCATCACGTCCGGGCTCGGGCCGGCGTGGCTGTGGCGCTTCCTGCGGCACGCTCCGGTGCGGTGGTCTCCGCACCGGGGGACTCCGCGTTTGGCAGCTCCTGCTCGGTCCAGATGCATTTGCCGCCGTGAAGATAGCGGGCGCCCCAGCGCTTGGCGAGGGCTGCGACGAGTTGCAGGCCGCGTCCGCCTTCGTCCGTGTAGCTGGCATGGCGGATACGGGGAGTGGTGAGACTACCGTCGTAGACCTCGCAGATCAGGGAGCGGCTCCGTAGAAGACGCAGCCGGATCGGCCCCCTGGCGTGGCGGACCACGTTGCCGACCATCTCGCTCACCAACAGCTCGGTGGTGAGCGCAAGGTCGGTGAGTCCCCAGGCTGCGAGCTGTGCACGGACGTACTCGCGGGCTTGACCGGCCGCCCGTGGATCTTCGGGGAGGTCACAGCCGGCGACGTCACCCGAGTCGGTGCACCGGGTGTGAACCATGAGCAGGGCGGCGTCGTCGTTGGTCTGTCTCTGGTCGGGCAGCAGGGCCGAGACGACGGTGTCACACAACTCATCCAGGCGCCGGACAATGTGGTTTTCGTCCGGCCTCTGGAAGCACTCGGTCGTAAGGGCAACTTTGGTCAGCACCTGTTGGAGACGAGCCAGTCCCTGCTCCACGTCCTGGGTGGCCGACTCGATGAGGCCGTCGGTGCACAGGACGAACAGGCTCTCGTCCGGCAACTGAAACTGGTGCGTCTCAAAGGGCGGTTGTGCGGCGCCGAGCGGGGGATCGGCAGCGAGGGCCGGGCTGTGGACGGTGCCATCGGGATGGACGAGGACCGGTCCTGGGTGGCCGGCGAGAGCGCATGAGCAGGTGCGGGCAATGGGGTCGACAACGGCGTACAGGCAGGTCGCGTAGAAGTCCTCGCCCAGATCGGAGACCAGGTCGTTGAGACGGCCCAACAACTCGTCGGGAGGCATCTCCAGGTCGGCGAGAGTACGTACGGCTGTGCGCAGCCGTCCCATGGTGGCTGCCTCCGCGAGGCCATGTCCCATGACGTCGCCGATCACGATGGCAACCCGGTCACCGGACAGTGGGATCACGTCGTACCAGTCCCCGCCTACCCCTTCCCCACGGCTCGCGGGCAGGTAACGAGCGGCGGCCCGGGCGGCGGGCAGTCGGGGGAGTTCCCTGGGCAGCAGGCCGCGCTGAAGTTCCCGGGCGCGGGCATGCTCCATGTCGTACAAGCGGGCCCGCTCCAAGGCCTGGCCGACCAGGCCGCTCAGGGCCGTCAGCAGGGTGCGCTCCGCATCGCTGAAGGAGCGCGGCTGGCTGAAGGAGACGGTGCACATGCCGATGGTTCGACCAGAGGCGATCATGGGAAGGAACGCCCACGCCTCCTTGGGTGACTTCTCACTCACGTGGCGCAGCGTGGGATACCGCCGGTTGTACTCGGCTTTCGTCTCGATGAACCGGGGAGTGCGGGTCCGCACCACGTCGTGGAGTGAGGCGTAGTCAGACAGAGGAAACCCGTCCATCATCTTGCAGAAGTCCTGGGGATATCCGGCGGAGCCGACGTCATGCAACCGCTCGTCGTCGTCGAGTATCTGGACCAGTAGCCCGTCGGCGCCGAACGGAGGCAGCACATGGTCCGCGACGGCCTGCACGACGTCGTGGGAAGTCACGGCTTCAGCGAGCGCTGCGGTCAGTTCGCCCATGAGGACGGAACGCTCGGCAGTGGCCACCGGACCAGGGGTCGGCAACTGGGGCATACCGTGCAGGTACGCCGCAGTCCACGACGCTATTGTGCGCAGGAACGACCGCTGCATCTCGTCCGGCGCGCCGGGCTCGGACGTGAGCACCGACAACGCCCCCATCGGGCCGTCGCCACCAAGGATCGGCACCGCAACCGTGCCGGATGCCCCAGCCCCCAGGCTGTCCCCCTCCACCCAAACGCAGGCGCCGCGCTGAACAGCGCGTGTGGGCGCCACGTTCTGCTCGGCGGGGAGCTGCGCCCATGCCTTCACGCTCGCGGGAGCGAGCCCGTCGGAAGCCGCCAGCCATAGCCGCCCGTCGGCGGGCTCACGCAAGTGCGCCATGGCCCCCAGGCCGTCCAGGCAGGTCATTGCCTGTCGAAGGGCCAGGGTCAGTGACTGCATGCTGCCTGGCCGATCTCTGCCAATGGGCTGCGCGGACGCCCATGCATCGGGGCCCGCCGCCACCGAGGAGTCAGAGCAGCTCGCGGGGGCGGATATTTCAACTGCCATTTCGTTCTGCTTACCTCTGGTTCAGAACAATCTCAAAAATAGGTAAAAGTAGATAGATGTCCTGATCTAGCCAAATTGACAATACCATCCCCGGCACTCCCGAGTGCCTTCATGGAGCTACTACCTAGGGTTCGCCGCGACGCGAAGCGCGGCGTCCCGACGAGCCCCTGAGTCTTGGGCAGCGGTGCATGCCGTGCCCGTGTGCGATCTCGTTGACGGTGCCCTGCATGCCGGAGCCGACCGCATACCGGGTCCGCCAGTCTGGCGTCTGCTGCTCGGCGCGGACACGGACTTGCAGGTCACGGAGTTCTCTCCGGGAAAGCCCACGTTCCGGGTGCTTCGCGGGAGGTCGTGCACGGGGCGCGGACCGGACGCGGCTGGCACTGGCCCTTGGCGAACCCCGTCCACGATCAGATGCGCCGCTGACGGTTGACGTCAATATGGAGGTCGTCGCGGAAAGCCCTCGCTCCTTCGATGCTGGGGCGTGGAGTTTGCCGGCAGCGACCCGATGAGGTGACCTGGCGCTTTGGGGCGGCCGGTTTCAGCTGGTCCAGGGAGTTGTAGCCGCCGTCGACCCGGTGCTCGGCTGGCAGCCGACCACGGCGCCGCAGCCGGGTGTGCGTGCCCGACAGTGCCTGGGCGTCGTATGCGGTGGCCGAAGTGGCGGCCACTTCTGTGATGACGTTCGTGCTGTCGATCGCGCGAATCTCGGTGAGATGGCCGACGAACCGGGTGACCTGCCTCCGGCGCGCGTAGCGGGCGATCAGGTCGTAGGGGGAGACGATGGCGAAGGACGAGAACGGCAGCCCGTCGCGTGATGGGACGCTTGAATCTCCCCGCCCGGTGCTCGGGGGTGGGACAGACCTGCTCGCCGACGTCCCCCACTCACCGAGTGCTGGCCAACAGCGGGGCACTACCGGGGAGGGACGCCCGACAGCAGCACCAGGCGCGGCGCGGCCCGAACACTCGACGATCGGGGAGTCCCGGTCTGTGCAGTGCAGCAGGTCGCGGGGTGGGGCGAAGAGCGCCCCCTGGTCGATTTCATGAATCGCATCAGTCGTCGGTGCGCCAGTGCAGGCGGCACCCGCCGCATGACGGTGGTAGTCCTGCACCATGATCTGCTGCAAGCCGAGAGCCTGACAGGTGGTTCTGCCCGGGATGTGGGGATGCTCCCGCAGCCGCAAGGTGTCGCCGCTGGTGGTGTTGATCCTGGTATTGGACCGGGTGGCGTTCTTGCCCAGGCGGACCGGGCGCCCGTAGCGGCGTCCTGGAGACGGACCAGCCTCAGGTCGAGTAGGCGGTGGAGGCGATCGCCGTGGGCCAGGCGCTCGCGGACGTCGGCAGGACATTGTGGTGGACGCCGGGATCGTCCAGCTCCATGGCCACGGCGTCTTGACAGCGATGCGGCAACACACCACCTCGAACGTGGGTGCAAGTGCTCCGGCGGTCGCCTCGCACTACCGGGCCCGCAAGATCAATCCCAGCGCCAATGGCCCCGTACCGTCTTCATGGCTGGTCATGTCGCCATCAAGTTGGATCCGTGTTCGGTGAGCAGCAGGGCGATGTCGTCGGCCCGGTAGGAGGAGGTGCGGGCGTGGTCCAGGAGCCGGTCAGCGAGTTCGTCCAGTTCGTCCGCGCGGGAATGGGCCAGTGACACTCGCAGCCGGTCGATCCCCATGTCGATGTCGGTTCCGGGTGTCTCCACCAGACCGTCGGTGTAGAGGGCAAGAACGGAGCCTGGCGGGAGGGCGATGCGAGTTTCGGCGTAGGTGCTCGTGGGGTCCGCGCCGAGGACTGTTCCGATTTCCAGGTCGAGGGCATTTGTCGTGCCGTCGGCGAGGCGGAGCAGGGGCGAGGGGTGACCAGCAGTGACTGCGTAGGCGGGCTTGCCGTGAGCTTCGAGGTGGATGTAGCAGCAGCTGGCCAGCAAGTCGCTGTCGAGGTCGATGAGGGTCCGGTTGGCGCCTGACATCACGGCGCCGGGTGCGTGGCCAGCGGCCACAAACGCGCGGACCGCACTGCGTAGCTGGGCCATGGTGGCCGCAGCGGCGATGCTGTGCCCCTCCACGTCACCGATGACGAGGCAGACCCCGCTGTCGGTGGGGATGACGTCGTACCAGTCGCCACCGATGTCCATACCGCTGGTGGCGGGCAAGTAGCGTGCGACGGTCCGGATGCCGTGGATGTTTGGTAGGCGGTGCGGCAGGAGAGCTTGCTGCAGGCCGTGTGCGACCGCGAACTCCGAGTCGTACAGCCGTGCTCGTTCTAGAGCCTGGGCGATCAGTCCGGCGAGTGCGGTCAGGACGCCGCGGTCCTTTTCCGTGAAGTGATGCGGTTTGTCGAAGCCGAGGACGCAGGTGCCGACAGGGCGGCCGGAGGCAAACAGCGGCAGATACACCCAGGAGCTCACCGGGCCTGTGGGGATGCCCGGGTAGCCCCGCGCGAGATCCTTCTGGGACTCGATGAAGAGGGGAATACCGGAGGTGAGGGTTTCCGTTCCGGGCAGGCGGGCGCGCAGGGGAACGCCCTGAAGCCAGTCGAGGAACGTCTTGTGGTGGCCGGTGTGGTGCAGAAGCTGCATCGCTTTGTTGCGGACCACATAGATTGCCATCTGCTGGCCACCGAAGGCCGGCAGCAGCTGGTCCGACACGACGTCGCAGACTTGGCGGGTGGTGACCGCCTCCGTCAGCGCGCTGCTGAGCTGTAGGACGTGGTACATCGTGCCCAGGCGGGCTGGTGCGGTGGCGGCTACGGTCGCCGGTGGAGACGGGGGTGCCTCCCCGGCCGATGGGGGGCGGCTTGTGGGGGCCACCTGTCCGGTCACCCCGTCGGGCTGGGGGTGGAGGGAGAAGGTGAGCCACTGGTCGGGCGGCCGGATGACCAGGAAGGAGGACGGCGCCTGCGAGATCATCGCGGAGCGGTGTCGGTACTCGATGCTGGGGTCGGACAGCCACGGCAGCACGTCCCACAGGCACTGGCCCAGTACTTCGTCGGCGGAAACGTCCAGCAGGCGCAGAGAACGGCGGTTCGCGTAGGTGACCCGCCCGTCGGGGGCAAGGGAGAACATGCCGTCTGGCAGCCGTTCGACGGCGGCGACGGCTGCACCGCCCGCCCGGGCATCCACGACCGCGCCGACCAGATGAGGAATCGGGCGCGCGTTGTCGGCTTCCGGTATCCGGCCCCACAGCTCCACCGTGCGATACGTCTCGCCGTGCTCGCTGTCATGATGTACGCGCAGACGCCGCGCGGTGATCCGGCCCTCACCCTCTGCCTCACGCATGCAGACCCGGAAAGCGGCACGATCGCCGGGGTGCAGGCACGCCCCAAGTGTTTCGGGACGTCCGTCGAAAGCGCTGTGATCGAGACTGAAGATCGCGCAGAACGCGTCGTCCACGCTGAGGACGCCGGAGCAGAGGTTCCAATCGAACAAGCCCACCTGCACAGCCGCCGCCGAGTAAGCCGGGGTCTCAATGACAGGCGTCCCCGGTTCGCATTCCACCGGATCACCAGTACGGACGCGAAGATCGGCCAGGGAATGACCGAGCCGACAGGCCACGCTCCGCAAGTGACGACGTTGAGCCTTGGGCAGCCCCTCGCTGCCCGGTGGAGCCGGCCACACGATCGCCAACGATCCGAAGACCTCCCCACCCGCGCGCACCGGCACGGAGCAGGAACCGAAGGCATACGGCAAAGCCACCGCAAGCTGCGGATACCGCCGCATCGTCTCCTCGGCATTCGCCAAGTGAACCGTGCGCCCGGACGTGTAAGCCACGGCAACCGGTATGGGACTGCGGGCCGCGATGAGACCCCAGCCGCCCAGCAGAGACGGCGGCACCCCGCACGTCGCGGCGAGAACGATCGATCGGCGGTCCGGGGAGCGCAGGAAAATGCTCCCCGCATACGCGCTCGTTCCTTCGACGGCCTCCACGACGGCGGCAGCAAGCACGTCCTCACGCTCCGCCGCCCCACCGGCCGCCAACCCACGCATACATCCAGTGTGCGCAGGTCAGTGCACGCGAGCCAACCGACGGTGATCCGTCCCCCCTGATCAGTGCATGCCAGCCGCCTCGCTCTGCGCAGCCTGGTTTCGGAGCACCTAGCGCTCGGCGTGCCGCTCTGGCTTGGCGCCGGTGGGTAATGCCCAAACCGTCAGCGTGACTGCGAACGCAATGGTCCAACCGCGTTGCCCCGCCTTGCGCGCGGCGACGGTCACCGATCACCGCGGCCCCCAGTGGCGATGAGTACCGGCACCGTTCAAACCAGCCCAATCGCTGTCGCGTGCTTTCCGCGCACCGTTACTCGACGTCTCGAAGGGTGGGGACAGCCGCCTCATGTGCACCCGAAACCCGGAGACCTCAGCAGGTCGGGTGACCTGCTGAGGCATGCGACGAACTCAGAGGCCTCCGGGGTGCGCCGAGAGCGTCAGGGGCTGTGCTCGACGGCTGTGCAGGGCTGGGGGCAGCGCCAGCCGGTACAGACGATGTTGTCGCAGCGCGGGCGAGGACGCCGTCGCCGTTCGCCAAGTCGGTCCATCCGGAGGACGGGCCGAACCGGCCGACGTTCTCCCGCTGAACGCCGCCCTTCTTGTTCTCCACCCGGAAGTCGTATGGCCAGCTGGTGAGCAGGTTGCTGATGCGGCTCCAGTCGGTCTTGCAGGCGAGCTCCAGCGGAGGTCGATCCGCTCGTTTCCGTCCCAGGCCGTGTCGCGGACGGTGGCATCGCATCCCGTGTGGTGCGGGGCCTTGAAGTTGCACGAAGGACCGGAGCAGCTTACGGACATGGCGGCGGACTGGGCGTGGAGGGGGGTGGCCGCCGCCGCGGTGCTCAGATCCACGGTGGCGGCGGCAGCCCGGTGCAGTTGGCCACCGACTTATCGGTGGCGTGTGCACCTGGGTGATGTGCTCGCCGTACTCGGTGGGTGCGCGGTGCGCCAGTGGCATACCGCTGAGGTAGCCGAGCACCCAAGAACCGTTGAGGTTCGGCCCGGTGCCCCACGGTTGATGGATCTAGTGCTTGCGCAGCGCCTTGCTGCGGACCATGGGGGACGCCGAGGCTGCGGAGCGGACCAGGAGGTGGCTGCCGCGGGGCGGGGCTGCGCTGTTCTGGCCGATGATCCAGGTGCCGTTGACGGTGGCGGTCCGGCAGGCCAGCGATCGCGGGCCCGCCGCCCTGTCGGGACAGGCCACGAAGGTGTGCGTCGCGCTGCCGTCGGCCGCGAAGGAGCCGGAGTATGGACCGACGTTGCCGGGAACACGCACGGTGTGCCGGGTCCTGCCGGCAGTGTCGGCCAGGCGCAGCTCAACCCGGTCGCAGGTCGGAAGGTCCAGACTGCCCCCGTATCGTGGCCTCCACGGCGCATCACAATGCCGAGCAGGTCGGTGATCTCCTCTTCGACTTCGTGCAGGAGGTCGTCACCGAATACGCAGAGCGAGTCCTCGCGAGGATCTCCGAACGTGCCCATGCGGAGATCACCGGTGAGGTAGAGGTAGTAGTCCCTGTCGGGAAACACGCTCCCGGGCCACCGCGGCTGACCGGCACCACCGACGCGATGAGGGTCGAAGCGGTAACCCCAGTGGTGCCAGTCGAGCCAGTAGAGCGGCTCATCCGGGCGGGCGCAGGCACGCAGTCCGTGTTCGACGACGTTCTTGAGCTCCTCCACGACGCCTGGGTCGTCGACGACGGCTCTCAGATGCCACGTGACGGAGGCTGGGGGCTCGGTGATGCAAGGAAAGAGCCCGCCCAATCGATTGAAGGCGAACTGTGCATCGAACCCACCTCGCAGCTCGGAGTGCTCCGCGCTGTAGCACAGATCCTTCACCGCCCTCGTGGAGGCGGGAGCTCCGGGGGGGCATCCAGTGGTAGGACCGCACGGTGGTGATCTCGTTGTACCCCGACTGCTGAAGCATGACCTTCACGGGGCCGTCGGCCTCCGCGAGAACGAAGCGGACATCATCCGGCTCGCTCAGCAACGGAATGACGAGCTCGCGGTGAGCTCCGGTGATCCCGCCAATCGCCAGGAACTCGGTTCCCACGAGAAGCTCATGCCAGCGGCAGCCCAGCAGCCCGCTGTCGTTCTCCAGGACCACTAGGTGCTTGTTGTCCAGACGGAACAGCCCGTCTTCCTCCCACTCGCCCAGAGGAATGCTGTGCGGGCCGGACACGGCGGCCAGTTCACGCGCCCGACCGGCGGATTGGTCGGGGCGCCACAGCTTGCGAACTTGGCGCCCTGGCGGGACATGGAACCTAGGCATGGTGGCGTCGCTACGCGTGGGGACGTCCTGACATCTGCCCACCAGCACAGCACGTTCCCAACAGGGCACGAAACCGGCTTCCAGGAGCCAGTCGTGCACTTGAGCGGTGTCGTGGGCATGCACCTTCCACTCCACCGGCTCACAGCGCTGCGCGAAAGCCGACTGCTGCCGGCGGATCAAGTCGCCCAAATCGGCATCGCCCAGGTCGCGATGGTCCACACGGCCATGCGTGCCGTAGTGGATCCGAACCAACGGGGGGTCCTCTTCCACCACGGCTCCAAGGGGCACGGGCTGAGGAATCCTTCCGCGCACCTGGGCCTCGTACGCGGCCAGCAACTCATGAATTTCCTCAACTGTTCACCTCCACGCCGAAGAGCCGAAGAATGATGGCGGCCAGGGCACGCTGGGCTTCGTGGCCGCAAGCAGGCGCCCCGCACAGCAGCTCGACCCGTTTCCCCAAACGGGTCGGCGCCCTGAAGTTCGATCCTTTCGTTCATGATGCGCGGCAGCGCAGGCGCAGGAGAGACGTCCATTGCCGCATTCGGCACGGAGGTCGTGCCCGGGTGAGTGAGGACTGACAGGAGGCTGCGGCTTGGACCGGGGCACCCCGGTTGGTCATGCCTCCAGTGCCAGGGCTCAGGGTCCCACATGCCGCAAGCAGCATTCCACGTGTCGGGGTCGTAGGGCTGCTGAGCCTAGGAGCTGCCCGCGTTGGGAGTGCTGGAGGCAGAGCCGCTTGAGCGGTAGACGGCTACGTAGTCCACCTTCATGGGGACGCCGGGGCGGGTGCTGGAGCTGGGGGTGGGGTGTCCGGCGACCGGGTCGGGGAACGCGCCACCCATGGCCACGTTGAGGAGGATGAAGTGGCCGTGACCTGTGGCCGCCTTCCAGGTGGCGGCGTCCATCTGGTCGGAGGTGACGGTGTGGTAGAGCACGCCGTCGACGTACCAGCGTAGCTGCTGGTGGCTGCTGGTGCGGTCCCATTCGAAGGTGTAGGTGTGGTAGTGGCCGGCGCAGGCGGTCTTGGGGCAGGTGTGGCTGTCGCCCAGACCCTGTGTCTCGTTGCAGGGGCCACCGGGGGTGGTGCCGCAGTGCACCGTTCCGGACACCTTGTTCTGGCCGGCGGCGTTCTCCATCACGTCGAACTCGCCGATGCCCGGCCAGTTCTGGTAGTTGCCGCGGAAGGGGGCTCCCAGCGTCCAGAAGGCGGGCCAGTACCCTTCGGCGGCGGTCCCGGTGACCTTCGGAAGTTGAATGCGTGCCTGGATGCGCAGTTTGCCGTTGGCCGCTGGTTCGAAGTTGCTGCGCTTGGTCTCGATGCGGGCTGAGGTCCACTTGCCTGCCGAGTCCCTGAGCGGGATGATCTTCAGATGCCCTGAGCCGTCCTGCTGCAGGTTGGCGGTGTTTTTGGTGTACGTCTGGATCTCGCCGGTGCCCCAGTTGGCGGCGCCGCCGGGGTAGCTGGTGCCGGTGTCGATGATCCAGTTCTTGCTGGAGGGGAGCTTGCCGGACGCGCCGGAGAAGTCGTCGCTCCATACCTTGTGCCAATCGCCCGACGGCTTCGGCACCGACGCGTCGGCGAATCCGTACAGACCGAAACCGAGAAGCGTAAGGCTGGCCAGTGAGCCGATGACGGCCTGTGAGCGGCGGTTCGGCCTCTTGATGTGTTTTTTGGGCATGCCGAAGCGGCCTCCGTGAAGGGGGAGTTCTCAAGCAAGCGGATGCGGCGGCATCCGCGAACCACACTGTTCCCTGAGTCCTACGAGTGGTCAACAGTTGAAGTTGAGAACGCTCTCATTGTCACACTTGTGACCACAGTGTGAAGGAAAGCCCGGCTGGGTCTGCCGCCGTTGGGTCCATGGCCGGTTCCCGGCAGGTGACTGACCGCACCGGGTGTCTGCGCGCTAGGGAATGCTCCAGGACGGGCGCCGGCTCTGCACGTGATGGCCACTGAGGGGGCGGATGGCAGAGATCGACAACGGCGTGGCGTACATCGACAAGGGCAGTTCCGGCCCCTGCCACACATGCAGCCCGAGGCTCGACTACGTCGTGCCATGGAGGCAACGGCGAATATGAGTGTCAGGCGCGTGTGGACGGGGCACCATGGACCGGGCGAAGCCGCACCCAGGTGGACTGCATGACCGCGGTGGCGCGGTCGCCTTTCATCTGTCTGTGCGTATCGGCGAGTTCCAAGTGATTGCGAGCTTTGTTCGTACGCGGGAGAGCCGTGACCGTACGGTCTCGACCGGCCCCCCGGTGCCGGAGCCGCCGCCTGGTAGTCGAGCCCCGACCACACACACAGCGTCAGCACCTCCCGCTCGGCTCGCTGGAGCTTCGCCGCTGCGGCGCGTGTGACGGCCAGATGAGCGGCATCGTCGACGCGGCCCGCGACCTCGTCGGCGAAGTCCCGCACGGTCTCCTCGTGCGGCAGGCGGTCGACGGCGGCCGCGTGTCTTCAGGCGGCGCGGGGGGCGTTGCGCGTGGCGTTGGTCGCGATGCCGAGCAGCCAGGGCCGCAGCGAACCGCCCTCCTGGTCCACCCTTGCGCGCAGCCGCCAGGCGTCGAGGAAGGTCAGAGAGACGACGTCCTTGGCCGTGCTCCTCGCCCGTGAGCCGGAAGGCATGGTTGTAGGCGGAGTGCGCCTACGCGTCGAGGAGGTCGCCGAAGGCGTCGTGGTCCCCCGCACGGATGCGCTTCCGCAGATTCGATCCACGATCTCTTGTTTGTCCGGACGACGGTTCCCGCGTCCCATGTCACGGATACCTGCCTTCCCAGGCAAGTGCGAGGAGCTTGGTCACCTCGGTAACCATGACCTCGAATTCTCGCTCAGTGGGTGTGCCCCGGTTGGCCCGCAGCCGCAAGGCGGTGCCATGGCCTCGTTCCGGCCGTGTGCGCCGTGGAGAGTGCCGCCTACGCGGAGCCGACCTGTTCCTGTGGAGGGCCGGGCCGAACCGCCTGGCCGCTGAAGGACAGTGATCCCGAAGAATCTTCTCACAGTGTCAGGGAAGGCGTTTGGTCGCTCCCCACGGAATCCGGTTGATCTGCTGTGGCCGGTGCGATACACAGGTCTGATGCTACGAGGCGACAAGGCCGGGCTGCGGGGCCTGCACGAGGCTGATGTTCCGGTGCTCCGCCGCGAGTTGTACGAGGATGTGGCCACGCGGTCCCGCGCGGACACCCGCGCCTGGCTGCCCATCGCGACGACCTCGACGCAGTCCCCGTACGCGGCGACCGCACCCTCGGACACGGATGCGTGCTTCTCGGTGGTCGACCTGGAAACGCGGGAACTGGCCGGCGAGGCACTCCTGTGGAACGTCGACACACACAACCGGAACGCGCATCTGGGCATCTCGCTGTTGCCCGCCTGCCGCGGCCGCGGGGTCGGGGGCGATGTCGTACGACTGCTGTGCCACTACGGATTCACCGTACGCGGCCTGCACCGGCTGCAAGTCGAGACGCTCGCCGACAACGAACCAATGATCTCCGCAGCGACCGGCGCCGGATTCACCGTCGAGGGCACGCTGCGTTCCTCCGCTTGGGGCGTACGGGACGTTCGCCGATGAGGTAGTTCTGGGTCTGCTGGCGGAGGAATGGCGAGGGTGAGCCCTGCCTACTCTGCCTACCCTGGCTGACCTTGCGTCGGGGGCCCGTTGTCGGCGGGGTGGCCTACGATCCGCGCATGGATTTCAACACTTTCACGATCGCGCTCCTCGTTCTGCGGCCGGACGCCCCTGAACTCGACGAGGAGGCCTCTGCAGCACTGCAGGACGCCCATATGGCCCACCTCGCCCGCCTGCACGAGGCCGGTCATCTGCTGGCGGCGGGCCCGCTGCTCGGCGGCGAGGCCGAGCCGTTGAGGGGACTGGCCATCCTCAAGGTGGACCCAGAGGAGGCGCTGCGGCTAAAGCAGGCGGATCCGGCCGTCCAGGCCGGGCGGTATTCCATCCACGTGCAGCCCTGGATGGTGCCTGCAGGGGCGATGAGCTTTGCCCCCACCCGCTTCCCACGGTCGATCGCTGAGGCATGGGGACAGTGAGGCCTTTCAGCGTGGCCACTGATCGGGTGACGGAGTCGATGCCCGCAACGCACGAGGCTCCCGTGCCGTTGGGGGAGGTGTTCGAAGTCTCAACCCACAGGCGCAGGAGCCGCGTTGGTTCCGTATTCTGCCGCACTCGACCTGCCCCACGCCCTGGTCGAGTGGGTAACCATGCTCATCGTCACCCGCGAGGGTGACCGCCGCTGCAAGATCCCACCGCACCAGCGTGCCCTGATCGGCCTGGTATACCTGCGCCGGCACGACACCCTCGCCCAGCTTGCTGCCGGGTTCGGCATCTCCGTTGGCACCGCCCACGCCTACACGACAGCCGTCGTCGACCTGCTCGCCGACCGCGCACCCAATCTGCTGCGCGCCCTGCGCGAGACGGAACCGGACTACGTCCTGCTCGACGGCACTCTGGCGGAGTGCGACCGGGTCGGCGATAGCCGGGCCGACTTCTCCCACAAACACCGACGGCACGGGGTGAACGTGCAGGTGGTGACCGACCCGGCCGGGCGGCTGCTGTGGATCTCGCCGACGCTGCCCGGTCGCGCGCACGATCTCACTGCGGCCCGCACCCACCGGATCATCCGGATCTGCGAACGCCAGGGCGCTCCCATCCTTGCCGACCGCGCCTACATGGGAGCCGGTCCCTGGGTGACGACACCTCTCAGACGCCCGCCGGGCCGTGACCTCACGCCGACCCAGCAAAGCGTCAACCGCGCGCTGTCCGCGGCACGGGCACCGGTCGAGCGAAGCGTCGCGCGCTTGAAGTCCTGGCGCATCTTCCGCCGATCCCGGTGCAGCCCGAATCGAATGTCGTCAATCTCCGCGGCCGCCCTCACTCTGGAGCGACAGCGCTGAGAACTCCTATCGGAATGACTTCAGGCGTCGCCAGCAGATGAGTGCGCATCCGAGGGTGAGGAGGGCTTCGTGGATGTCGTCGCGTATCTCCCAGCGGATCCGCAAGCGGCGGAACCAGTGCAGATGGGCGAACGCGCGCTCTTCGACGCAGCGTTGAGTGCCCAGACCGGAGCCGTGCTCGGTGCCGCGGCGGGCGATCAACGGCTTCACGCCAAGGCCCCGGACAAGGCGGCGGTACTTGTCGTGGTCGTAGCCGCGGTCGCCCAGCACCACGTCCGGGCGACGCCGGGGCCGGCCGCGCTTGCCGCGCACAGGTGGCACGGCCTGGAGCAGTGCAATCAGCTGCGTGACGTCGTTGCGGTTGCCGTCGGTCAGGGCGACGGCGAGCGGGATGCCGGTGGCATCGGTGATCAGATGGTGCTTGCTGCCGGTTCTGCTCCGGTCGACAGGGCTTCGTCCGGTCTTGGCTCCCCCTTTAACGCGCGGATGTGGGAGCAGTCGACCGCCGCGCGGGAGAAGTCCAGGGCGTTCGCGCTGCTGAGCTGGGCGAGAAGGACCTGATGCAGCCGGGGCCACACTCCGGGCTCGGTCCACTCCGCCAGGCGACGCCAGCAGGTCATGCTGGAACCGAAGCCGAGTTCCTGCGGCAGGTGTTCCCAGGCGATCCCGGCATGCAGGACGAACAGAATGCCCTGGAACACCAGCCGGTCCGGATGCCGCCTGTGTCCTGGGTGCCGGGTCCGTCGCTCGACCTTGGGCAGCAGCGGCTCGATCACCGCCCATAGCGCGTCGTCGACCTCCCACGGCTTCGGCCGTGCCACTTCGCACCCCCAGATCATCGCTCCCGGAGTGATCCAACCACCTCGAAGATCATTTTGTTAGGAGTTCTGAAAGATCTCAGTGACTCCTCAGCCGGTCACTGGTGGATGGATCAGGCCGCCGGCGCGAGGCCCGTCGCGGAGCAGGTTCTGACCGCGACGACCGACGATCATCATGATCGGGAGCTTGGCGGCGAATTGCGCGCCCGGCTGGGGAGTTTCCGGCGCGGAGGGCACCGGCGTGGGCGTGGACGATCAGGTGGGCGATGGCCCGGCCAAGGCCGGCACCGGAGGTGGCGCGGTTGCGGGAGGTCTTAGGACATCGATCTCAGCGATCTCCTCATCTAGGGCCATCACCTGCCTCGCCGCGGAGTGCCGGGTCAGCATCACCGACCACGGCTTGCCACGTGTTGAACATACTTTCGCGCGGATCAACGTACGGGTCACTACTTTGCTAAGCTCGCGCGATGAGCTGGACTTTGGTGCACCCCCACCGGACGAACTGTCGCTGGACCTGTCCCTGAATCTGGGCCCACCTCTCTGCCTGTCCCCGTGACCACCGTGGTGAGCATCGCGTCGTCCGCTATCGGTGTCGGATGGAGGGGCGCACCGCAAATTTTTTGGGGGATGGGCGGGAGGTGTCCATTTCGGGTAAGGGCGTTCGACCTTGCCGTGAGCACCGCGATCGGCGCGGACTGGAACCCTATGGAGAGTGTCATGCCTTTGTATGTTGCCCTGACCTACACGCCTGACGTCGACTGGACGCAGCCGGAGCAGGTGGAGGAGATGATGAAGTACATCGAGTTCGGCAAGGCCGCGGTCGCCGTGATCAAGGGAGGTCATGCGTTGTGTCCGACCGTGACGGCCACCACGGTTCGGGTGTCTGGCGGCAACGGCGGGGATGTGATTGCCGGCGATGGTCCGTACGCCGAGGCCAAGGAAGCCCACCGGCTTTTACCTGCTGGAATGCGCCGACCGGGACGAGGCTGTGGCGCTCGCGGCGAAGATTCCGGCTGCCTGGAACGGGGCGGTCGAGATCCGTCCGGTCATCGAGTAGTGAGGCGCTCGGGACAGGGAGAGGATCCGCGTCGCTGGCAGCCTTGACCCTGCCGAGGACGCGGCCGGGACACGGTCGTCCGTGTGCTGCAGACCTAGCCGCGGGATGGGATACCGGACCATCCGCGTGCCTGGCCGGTGGTCACGTCGAAGCGGTGGGCCATCGGCCGCTACACAGGGAGGCACGGCGCGTGGGCGAGGAGGCAGGTGGCCTGTGTCCACCTCTAGGTCGGTGCGCCACGGGATACCCCAGGAGGTGCTGGCTCGGCACATGGGGGTTCGCTGAGCGTGGATGGCGTACTTCGGCAGCGGCGTGGCGCGCAGCGACAAGGAGAGCGCTCCCAGAATTAGTTCGGGCGACGGGAGGATCTCGCTGTCGTTCACTACGACAGTGCCGCGTTCGTCAGCGGTTCGGCTGCAGGCCGACGACATGCTGCGCCTGCAGATCAGGCGCCGCTGGTGGGGGGCCTTGGGCATACATCACTCGCTGCGGTTCACGCGTTGGCTGCGCCGGCGGACGTTGGCGGTGATGAAGGCGTCGATGTCGCCATCGAAGACCTTGAGTACATCGCGTGCTTGCTGCTCAGTCCGCAGATCACGTGCCACTTGGGACCCATCCGCTGCCACTCGATACGAGCGGACGGGATCACTCCATGGGCCGGGCATGTCGGTCGTGCCACTCACACTGGCTGCCTGGTCGTGCCGGACGGCGTGCTCCAGTCGCGTTTTGAGGAGCATCAGTGCCGCCGCCCGCGCAGACCACTCCGGTCGGTCGTTGGCGCAGCTGGCCACGATGCGGGTCGGAATATGGGTCAACCGAACCGCGGTCTGAGGCTTGAGCGCGTACGGTAGTCCCCACGTCCGATAGACGTCGACCCGGATGTCTTGGTCCACGACATCGTGGCCGGTCTGCTCCGCCGCCGGTATCACCTCCACCGTGACCGAGCTGATCTTTTGGAGTCTGCCTGTGCCGAAAGGCTGACTCCGGTCATGGAAGGACTTGATCCGCGTGAGTTGGTGAACACCGGACTCGGCGCTGAGCATGCCGTAGCAGTAGGGCGCCTTGACCGCGAAGACGGCTCGCTCCAGCCCCGACACCTCGTGGGCAGAGGTCTCGTAGACCTCGGTCGCGTAGCCGTGGCGTTCCGCCCAGCGCAGGTACATCCTGAGTAGCGTGTTGGCGAAGTCGGCCCCACCCGCGTCTGTACCGGCCGTGATCGTCACTACTGCCTGCCGGGAATCATACGCACCCGACAGAAGGTTGTGGATCTCCAACTCTTCGATGGCTGCCCCCAGCGAGTCCACCTCCACCCGTATCTCTGCGGCTGTGTCGGCATCGTCCTCTTCTTCGGCGAGCTGGAGCAGGAGCGCGGCATCGTCGAGCCGCCGGCGCAGCGTCTCGAATCGCTCGAACTGGTCGATCACGTACGCTGAACGGGAATTGACGTCCTGTCGTGCGTCCGGATCTCTTCACACGTCGGGCGCTGACATGCGCTCCTGCAGCTCTGACCGCATGCGGCGCAGCCGGTCAAAGGCGGCTGGCTCGATGACGCGCAAAGCGTTGTCGAGGTTGCTCAGTTGCTCAACGAGGGCGGCAACGGTCATGACACCCAGCGTACAAGGGCGTGATGCTTGGGATGCCCGCGGCGGGGAGTATGGATTGGATGCCGTGGAGCCCTGGGCGTCAGAGGAGTGGGCCTCAAGAAGCGGCGTTCGTTGTCGAACGCGTTCACGAAGCCGAACCGCAGGTGCCCGCCGGCGCGTTCCGCGCCTACAAGGACGGCGTCGTGGTCACTGGGTCGGCCGCGTAGACCGGCACGACCTCCCGGTCTGGCGCTATGTTCTGCTGGGCCGCCGACGGTTCCGGGTTCGGGGCCGGCGTGCAGGGTGAGGTGCGGGCTTGGGCAGCCTGACGCTCAGTGTGGGTCACGGGGGCGGGATCAGGGCGCATCTTGCCGCCGTGGATGCGCTCGAAGGCGGTGAGGGCGTGCGCGGGCGAGTCGAAGGTATCGGCGATTGGCGCGCCCGGTCGAAGTGGAGCAAATGCGTATCAACCTGCTGCTGAGGGACAAGAGCTGCCATGAGTGCCCCCGGGGGTCGTGGACGACTGGTCATCACGGGCCATCGTAGGCTCACGCCCACAATGCCAAGCTCTGCGGTGAGGGGTTAGGGATGACGCTGCCCTGACCGTCGCAGGTCAGGTCATGTTTGTGGCGGTGACGGTGACCGTAGGGCGCGTCGCCGGACTGGCCGCCCTGGAATTCCCCCACCCAACGCGGCACCGACCGCGAGCAGCCCTCCGGTCACGTACTGACAGTGGCTCACTTGGCTTGCGCGGACGGCTGTTCGTCGCTCGCTGGCGTGGGTGTCTGCTCGGCCTCACCGGGGCCGGTGTAGAAGACGGAGGCGCCCTGCTTAGTGCGTTGGGCCTGGTTCTTGGCCACCAGTCCCTGGAGGGTTGTACGCACGACGGTGGTCTTGATGCCGCGCTCGGGGTGGGCCTTGTCGAGTGCGCTGGCGACCTCGGCCGCGGAGCGCGGTTCGCTCCGCCCGGTGAGGTGGCTGCGGACGAGTTCGACCAGCGAGGGCTGGCCTGGCTTCGTAGCTGCAGCCTTGTCCGTGGGCTTGTTGGCCGCTGACTTCTTGCTGGTCGTGGCGCCCTGGCTGCCAGCTGCCTTCTTCGCTTGAGTCCGCTTGCCGGCGCCGGGCTCAGCAGAGGCCTTCTTGCGCGGAGCAGGCACCGCAGCGCTGCTCGGGGCGACTGCGGGCTGAACCGTTACCGGTGCAATGCCAAGCACCTGTTGCACGTTGACCAGCACGGATTGGTCATGCAGGAGAGCAGCCAGCTGCTCCTGCAGCGCGGCGATCTCCGCGTTGATGCGTTCCTGCTCCTTGGCGTTGGCTTCGAGGTCGTTGGTCACCTGTGCTGCGTACTGGGATGTCAGTTCAGTTCCGGCAGTCGTGCTTTCGGACATGGGTCGACCTTTCGCCCGGTTTCCTGGCAGGGCGCAGCACTTGTGGCGCAGGCGCGGAAAGCCAGGCTCCTATGGTCGCTGGGCTCCGAGGGGCAGTGGCGAGAACTGCTGCGCGTAGCCAGGCGAATAGATAGTACGGATGAGGTGGAGTCTGTTGCTCTTCTTGAGCGATGTCTTTTTCTCAATCTGAGCTTCACGGTTGCGGTGAGTGAAACTGCCTGGGGCTTGCGCCGGGCTGACTTGAGGCTTGTTGGCGGGGGAGTTGCCACAGGACTTCGTCGGTGTCTTGGTCGTGCCGCCAGGTGGTCAGGGCGCGGCTGGCCCTCAGCCGGTCCAGCAGTTCCACGGTCTGTTGAGGGGAGTGCCCGTACAGGCGTGCGAGCACTTCCATGTCGATGCTGTGGTGGACTTGGGTAGAGGTGTGTGACGCGAGCACGAGCGCGGTCAGCCGCGGAGTATGCGGTGCGGTGGGCGGCACGAGCGGCGCCGGTGCAGTGCCCAGTGCGCGGCACGGCGGCGTGATTCGACCGGGAGCCTGGTCCAGGACCGCGGCAATGAGCAGGCGGACCTTCAAGTTCGCCGGCCTGAGATCCGGCATGTCAAGCCAGCCGCTGTGCGGCACTCGATGGTCTCAGGCCGCGACGGCCGTCGGACAGCGGGATCCGCCGCGCGGACGCGGACCCCGTCCACCGCAGCGGTTCGGTACGGGCGGGCGGCGCCCAGCAGCGTGCTGAGCCGGGATGTAGCCAGCGTGGAGTCGATCCAAGCGGCTTTGTTGAGCGCCTGCTGGGCCGCGGCGACGCCCTACTCCGGCTCGCCCTCGGTTAACAAAGCGGCGGCCAGTCCGAGGCGGTCCACGACGCGGACGCGGTCGAAGCCGGGCCCGCACAGGGCGAGCGCGTCAGCGAAGTGATCACTGGCGCGCCGGTTCCGCCCGATGCCGTGCAGGTCACGCGCGGAGACTGCGCGGGCGTCAGCGTGCTCGGCGTCGAAGTACGCCACCCACTCCGGCACTTCGCTCAGCCCGGCCGTGACCAGTTCCTCAGTGGCGCCCAGTTGCGGCTTGGCACTGTGCTCGTCGCCAATGGCCTCCCAGACGCCCGGCCTGGGAGGCGACCAGCGCCCGGGTCGCGGGCAGCGTCGCCTTCTTCGCGGCAACACCGGGGAGACCGAGGGCGTCGCCCGGATGCCCAGGGTAGATCATCTGGTGGGACATGCGGGGACGTTCTCGACCCCGCGGTCCGGCTGACCGGCCTCGCGTTGCTTGGGTCACCCGGCGTGCCGTTCCTGGGCGTACTCACGTAGTTCGACCATTGGCTGCTCGGTGCGGCCGTCGAGCCGGCGGATGAGTGCGGAGACGAGATCGACGCAGCGGGCGGCGCCTGAGTTGAGGGCGGTATCGAGGGCGGCGCGGGCATCGGCTGCGGCGGCCGAAGCGTCCCGGCCGTGCAGGGAGCCCTCAGCCCGGTAGGTCAGAAACACTGCTTTGGTGCGGGAGCGTCGCGGGTGGAGTTCTTCCAGGCCTGCGTCGATCGCGGTGGCGGCGCGGCCGGGGTCGCCGAGGTCGAGCCAGCAGCGTCCGGCGTCGGCGTTGAGGTCTGCCATCGACATCCAGGAGACCACTGGGGGCGTCTCCTGCGGGCGTATGCGGTCCAGCTCGGATTCTGCGGATGCCAGCGCGCGTTGGGTTCCCTGTCGGTCCTGCAGTACTGCGCAGGCCCGTGCGCGGCGCACATCGAGCAACGAGCGGGCGGCCGGTGTCCGGGCGCGGGAGCGGGCATGCTCCAGGACCCGTACCGCGTCGGCGGGCCTGGACAGCCAGGTGGCCTGGTAGGCGAGGTCGGACAGGGCGACGGCGGCGAGGTCGCGGTCCCCGGCCTGGTGTGCGGCGTGAACAGCGGCCTGCCAGTGGCGTTGGGCGTCGGCGTGCCGGTCGGCGTCGAAGCGCAGCCACGCGGCGCAATGCGCGAGTTCAGCGGCCACGGCGTGGAGGCGGCGGCCGGCGGCCGGGGTGTATCGGTCCTCGGCGATGAGATTGATGGTGGTGCTCAGGTGGGCGTCGATGAGCCCGGATACCTGCTGGTGCGGCCCGGTGGCAAGGGCGCGCAGCTCGCTGGATCGCTGCTCCAGCCACCGGAGTAGTTCTTCGTCGACGCTTTGTCCGTCGAGGGCCTGGTCGAGGTGGCGTGGCTCGATGCGAGCCCAATCGGCGGCGATGTCGGCGAGGGTACTGCTGCTGAGCACCAGGAAGGATCGTCGGTCCATGCGGTTGACCTGCAACTCTCTCAGGGCGGCGCGGCTGCCCGACGGGCTGAAAGGGGCGGGTTCCTCGAAGGCGGGCAGCCAGCGGGGCCAGCCGAGGCTTTCGACCGTGGCGGCGGGGACGCGCAGGGCGCCTGCCAGCAGCATTTGGCTTTCCTCGCTCGGCTTGGTGCCGCCTGCCTCCCAGAGCCAGATCCGGTTGCGGTCGACACCGCTGCGGAGACCGCGCCGCCGGGCCTCGGCACGTATCAGGTTGGCGAGGTCGTTCATGGACCAGTGGTGCTGTCGGCGCAGGTGTGCCAGTGGATGCTGGTCGAGGTCCATACCGCCCCCGCAATCTCGCCTTCCGTTGTTGTCCCCACCACCATGCCGCACCCGGGCGGGAGTTGAGCTGGTTTCGGTGGGGCGGGCACACACGGGCCACACAGTCATCCCCTAGAGCGCGTTGGACGGCTGGTGGTGTCCTCGGCATCCCCACGCCACGCACCTGTGCGTGGCGGTGTCGAGAAGGGTGACCCTCCGCGTGAACGCAACCGTTCGCCTCGCTGCTCTGTCGGGCGCCACCGTCGCGGTGACCGGCGGCTTCGGATTGGTCGGCAGCCGCATCGTGCACAAGCTCCGCGCGATCGGCGCCAAGCCGCTGGCCGTGGGCCGGCTGGACGCCTACGACTCCCCGGTCTACTCCTCCGTGTTCAACGTCTCCCCGGCCGACCCCGACGCCATCGCTGGCGACATCACCGACACGGCGCTGATGGACCACGTCGTGGGACGTGCCGACTACGTGATCCATGCCGCCGCTCTGGCCGATGTAGCGGAGTGCACCCGCAATCCTGGGGCGGCGCTACAGGCCAACGTCCAGGGCACCCAGACCGTGCTGGACGCCGCAGCCCGGCACAGCCGCACCCTGAAGCGCCTGGTGTTCGTCTCCTCGGCCAGTGTGTACGGCGCCGGCGCCGGCGCCGCGATCGTGGAGGCCCGGTTCAGCGAGGAGGACCCGCTGCGGCCCGCGTCGGTGTATGCCAACACCAAGGCGTGGGGCGAGTACCAGACCGCCCTGACCCTGGGCGGCGCCGGCGGTTCCTACGCGATCGTGCGCTACTTCTCGGTCTACGGGGAACCGCAGGTGGTCAAGGAGAACTCCCACAGCTGGGTGGTGGCGTGGTTCGCGATGCGGGCCGCGCTCGGGCTGCCGCTGCACCTCAACGGCGGCGGGCGCCAGGTCCGGGACTTCGTGCACGTCGACGACATCGCCGACGCGACGCTGCTGGCGACCGCCACCGACCGCGCCGACCGAGCGACCGTCAACGTTGGCACTGGCCGCGCCACTTCCATCCGGCAGGTCGCCGACCTGGTGCGCGAGCACTACCCCGCCGCGCGGATCGTCGAGACGCCCCGCCCGGAGGGTGACCCGCTCGGGGCGTGCGCTGACATCACCCGCATGCGTGAAGTTCTGGACTGGGCTCCCCAGTCGGACATCGAGGCGGGCGTGCGCCGCTACGTGGAGTGGCTGGATCGGACCCCCGAGGCGATCCCGGCGTGGCTGCGCGCCGAGGCCCGCGCGGCAGCGTGAACCGCTCAGATCACGGGGGGCCGGCCGAGGCGGGTGAGCCGGAAGACGGTGCGCCAGTGCATCGGCTTGCGGCGCCCGCACGGGGTGCGCCAGCCCTCGGCGAACCCGGCGAACCAGGCCTGCAGTCCGGCGAGGTTGCGGGTGCGGGCCAGCGTCAGCGTCACCCACACCAGCAGGTACACCGGCACCAGGACGGCCGGCAGGTGGCGGCGGGCCAGGTAGACCCGGTTGCGGGCGTTCACCTGGTAGAAGAATGCGTGCCGGGCCGGGGAGGTCCGCGGGTGCTGCAGCAGCAGCCGCGGGTCGTACAGAACCCGCCACCCGGCGTCGATCGCGCGCCAGGCCATGTCCGTCTCCTCGTGGGCGAAGAAGAAGGCGTCCGGCCAGTGCCCGACCTGCTCCAGCATCTTCGTGGAAAGCACGTGCGCCCCGCCGAGGAAGCCGGTCACCGGGCCGCCGCGCATCGGATCGCCGGCCCGCAGCCGGGGCACGTGGCGGCGCTGCGTCTTCCCGGTCTCGTCTGCGATCCGGAAGCCAACGATGCCGAGCTGGGGGTCGGCCTCGAACAGCGCGGTGATCCGGGCGAATACGTCGTCGGAGACGAGCAGGCCGTCATCGTCCAGGTCCAGGACCAGGTCGACGTCCCGCAGGTGCTTCAGGGCGGCGTTGCGGCCGCCGGTCACTCCAAGGTTTTCGGCGAGCTGCACTGTCTCCACCCACGGCGGCAGGTCCAGCACCCGGCACCCGTTGCCGACCACGACGACCCGCGCCGCCGGGGCTGTCTGTGCATGGACCGAGGCCAGCAGCTCCGCCAGCTCCTTGGGCCGTGTGCCCATGGTCACGATTGCCACGCCCAGCTTCACGCCTGCCCGTACCCATCTGCTCGAAGGACGCCATGCCCGACCGAACTCACCACCGTGCCTGCTTGCGGGAACTCGCTCAGATGCGTCGACTGCCCGCCCATCAGCCGATGGACCAGATGACGCTGGGGTGGATCGCGCGCAGCCGGCCGGTGAACTTCGTTGCCGTGCCTAGCTTGCCACGCCCGGGGCTGATGCTCGTACCCGAGCGGTCCTGGTTCGCGCACCCCCGCCTGGCGGGCTCCAATCACGGCATCCGCCACAATGCCCGGGTCAGTCTGTTCGCTGCGCTCCTCGCCGAGGAGCAGGGCCTCGACGGCGACGACATCGCAGCGGTGTGCGCGGCCGGGGCGGTCCACGACTGCCGGCGGCTCGATGACCGGGCCGACCCCGGCCACGGGCAGCGGGCGGCGTCGTGGTTCCGGCAGCATGCGACCACGTTCTTCGGGGTCCTTGGCCGCGAGATACCGGCGGCTGTACTGGAGCGGGCCGCGGAAGCGGTCGCTGTCCACGACGTGCCGTACAGCCGATTCACCGTCCACCAGGATCGCGCCTACCGTCAGGCCCCGCACTTGACGGACGTCCTCAAGGCGGCCGACTGCATGGACCGCTACCGCCTGCCGCTTAAGCGGTGGTGGCCGGACACGACCCACCTGCGCATTCCGGTCCCCGACTGGCTGCCCCCCGCCGCGTTCGCGCTCGTCGTGCACAGCGAGCAGGGCGCCCTCGACGGCGCCACCCACGACCATGCCCTCACCGCCGCCCACCAGATGCTCACCCGATAGGAGACCGCCCCCCGTGGACACCGACCTCGACGACGCCCACACCGACTACACCAACCCCGGCACCCGGCCCGTTCCGCGCGGGTGCGCCGAGAGCGACGCCGACTGGCGCCGCTATCTGCAGGAGAACACCCCGGGCGGATGGCTGCTCGCGCAGAACGCCATGACCGAGAGGCTCACCAGCGGCCACCCCATCCACCTGATGCACACCACCGTGGCACTGGACGCGATCCGGGCCAGCGGCCAGCTGTACGCCTCCTCCGGGTGCCTTCTCGCCGCGCTGTACTGCGCGCCGCTGACCCCAACCCCGGCTGGGCTGCGCCCGCACAATCTCGGCACCTACCTGCTGGAGACCAAGCCGCACACCCGCACGCTGGTCATCGAGATCACCCCCACCAGCCCGGCGCCGGCGAAGGGCATCGACTACCTTCGGCTCGGCCGGCTCCACCTGCACACCTACCTCGAGCATCGCACTCTGCTCACGGGGACCGAGGACGCCCAGCTACGGGGCTGGGCGCTGCAGCAAATCCGCGCGGCCGCCCCGTTCCTGGACACGCTGCTAGCCAACGCCACCGGACGCCGAACGGCGCCGGACGCGTTCGTCAACCAACTCGCCGCCGCCGTCCCGCAGCTTCCGTTCCTGGGCTACCTGTACTTCGAGGTCCTGTCGGAGTACTTGATGCTGCACTCCACCAGCCCAGAGACCAAGACGTACGCGGCCGTCGGCGAAATGAACAACCGCCTCTACAAGCGCCTCGCGTTCTCCGCCGTGACCGGCATGGACAAGCTGTTCGACCTGTCCCGCTTCCACCCGGACCACCAGCGGCTGCACGACCTGATCGCCGGCATCGAGCCCGCACTGGCTCCCGGAGCCGCCCAGTACACCAGGGACCGCTTCTCGCACCTGTTCACCGTCCTGGCCCTGGATACCGGCGAGGACGCCACCGCCTACACCTTCCGTGAGCAGAACTTCGACGGCCTCGTCAGGACCGCGCCTTCGCTGCTGGGGCAGGCGATCTTCCGGCAGATGCGCGTCCTCACGCGGTATCCACAGCTGTATCCCGCCTTCGAGCAGGCCAAGGCCCTGCAGGCGTGGCGCTACTGGAACGGCCAGCGGATCGCGGCCCCCTTCAACGGCTTCCTACCCAAGGGCGAGATTGGCGTCAACCCGACCTATCCGTCCGCCAGTTGCACGATCTGGTCGGCGGACACCTGCGAGCGGGGCCTGCTTCACCCCGTCGACCGACTCGACGTCACGTTCATGCCCCGGCTGGCGGACCTGTCCATGACCGCCATGCGGCGTGACGACACCGGCAGAGCCGCCGGGCATCCGGTCGCCGCCTGAAAACAGTTTGCCTTCTGCCGCTGTGGTGAGGGCCCGTCACTCCCAGCACCGTTGGCGTCCCGAGCCCTCACCTTGCCACAGTCTTACCTTGCAGCCGCCACGAGGCACACGGCCACCCTTCGGGCCCCCGCACCGTGCGCACGACGGCTCGCGTCCAGTCACCCAGCGGGCTGCCGTAGTCGTCGGCGAGCCGGGGTCCTCCACGGGCGGTCCACCCACTCGCCCAACCACCGGCAGAACGGTCGTCAGCCTCCCGCGCCCGCGTTCCCTCGCTCGCGCGCCAGGCCGACTCGGCCATCGCCGGATTCAGCAGCGCCCCCCACGACCACCACCTCCGGGAAGACTGCCCTTTCCCGGCCCACGATCCGTCACCGCTCAACCTCTCCGCCCACGCCAGGGGGGCCCGGACGCTGGCAGGACATTGACTAGCGAGCCAGGGCGGCGGTCCACTGAGATCCTACGTCACTGTTCCCTGCGAGGTATTCGGTCAGGCCCGATGGCTTTGTGCCATTCGTCAGCAACCCGCCTCCCCACCTGGACACAGTGGGCACCGCCTTCCTCGGCACGGCCCGGATCCGCTTCATGGGGCCGCGCACTTCGTCCGCGCACCTGCGAATCGCTTTTTCGTTGGGTGCGTAGGGGAAGAGGCCGACGTGCGCGGCCACGAGCAGATCACCGCGGTAATCCAGGCGGCGCACGAGCAGTTTCCCGGCTTCGAGTTCAAGCTGGCCGATGACGTGGACGGCAACCATCACATCGCCCGCTTCAGCTGGGAGCTGGTGTCCACCGCCGACGGCTCGGCGCCGGCCGCCGGCTCGGATGTGGTCACCCTGGCCGAGGACGGCCGGATCACTGTCGTCCTCGGCTTCCTGGACCGGCTCCCGCAAGCCTGACACCCCCATGGGCCCACGCCCCTGGCTGAGCAAGCCGGGACAAGCCCGGCCCCGGAAAACCCGCGTGCTCCGCGGTCGTGATGCCCGCTAGGGTTCTTGCTGTGCAGGTGCGCAGGCTGCGGCTACTTCGCCTCTCAAGCGGGTAACGCGGGTTCGAATCCCGCCGCCGGTGCCAGCCGGTGTCGTCCAGCGGCCCAGGACGCCTACAGTGCGCCGCCGCCGACCCTGAACTCTGCACACCGAAAGCACGAGCTGCCCGCCACGGGGGCGTTGAGGCGGGCGGCTCTGCTCACGGCGGCCAGCCGGGCGCGCTGTCCCATCGGGTGTCTACCGTGCCTGGGTCTGCGCCATGTCCGCAGTGTGACCAGGGCGGCGGTGGGAGTGTACTCATAGGGTGGCTCCACGGGTGTGTCTGGCACCGGACAAACAGACTGCGAGCTGGGACCGCGCCCGCCTCTGCCCGGCCAAAGACGCTGTACGCCGCGTAGGGGTTCTCGCTGTACCGGCCCCCGCATACCGGCCCGGTTACAGCTCGAATTCTAGGTCGATCAGGTCGGTGAGTTCCACTTCGAGGCCGTGGGCGCGGCGGCCGTTGTCGCGGAAGTAGACCTCGCCGAGGGCCTCGTCGGCGATCTGGCGGAGCTGGTCGTCGGTGAGGGCCTCGTCGGCGATCTGGTGGAGCTGGTCGTCGGTGAGGCCGGCTTCCTGGCCGTGAAGAGGCGGGTGGCGTGGCCGGGTGGCAGGGCGAGGGTGAGGTGACGGATGCGGGCGTCGTCGGTGCTGCCGGGGGCGGCGGTGTAGCCGAACCGGGTCTGGGCCGCTTCCTACCCTTTCTGGACCCGACGGTCACCGACGAGCCAAGCCAGCCCCCGGCGCTGCCCGCGCTGCTGCCGAAATTCGCGATCACCGCGTCTCACACCGGAACGTCCCCTCCGCTGCCCGCCCGGTGTCCCTCCGCGAACGCATCCGGCACGTTCCCGGACCGGGCGTCCGACGGCGCCGCGGCTTCTGCCCGCAGCGCCGTCGGCTGTCATGCCGCACTCGCTGACCAGCTTGCGCCGCCGTTTCCGGGACGGGCGCCCGGTCGCACCCGCTTCGGACAGGCGCGCATGGCGACGGCTGCGGTGAGGGTGGGTGACGGTCAGGGCGTGTGCGGTGTGACTTACCGTTCGCGCGGGTGACAACACTCCCGGTTTCCGGGCGTGTTGCGGAGGCGGGGCGCTACGAAAACCTCGAGACGTTCGGGATCGTCGAAGGGACCGATGTTCGATGCGCTTCGCCCGTACCGCGGCCACCATTGTTGCCGCTCTGCTTCTGCCGGTCGCCGCCCACACCGCCGACGCTGCGGCCGCGCCGGCGCGGGGGCGCGCGCCGGGGGAGACGGTGACCCTGCCCGTGCGTGACGCGCTCGACCAGCTTCCGGTGCGGGTCGAGGACCGCACCGGCTACGAGCGCAGCAAGTTCAAGCATTGGGTGGACGCTGATAAGGACGGTTGCAACACCCGGGCCGAGGTGTTGAAGGCCGAAGCGGTCATCATGCCCGAACAGGGCCCGCGCTGCGCCTTGACCGGTGGGGAGTGGTACAGCCCGTACGACGACCGGTACATCAACGGCGCGCGCGGGCTGGACATCGACCACCTGGTCCCGCTTGCCGAGGCCTGGGACTCCGGCGCCTACGCCTGGACCGCGAAGGAACGGGAGGCCTATGCCAACGACCTCGGGGACGCACGAGCGCTGATCGCGGTGTCGGCGGCGTCGAACCGCTCGAAGGCGGACCAGGACCCCGCGACCTGGCTGCCCCCGGCCGCCGGCTACCGCTGCCAGTACGTCACCGACTGGGTGGCCGACAAAACCCGCTGGGGCCTGACCGTCGACGCCACCGAACGCGACGCCCTAGCCGACCAGCTCGGCCAGTGCTCCGACACGCCCATCACCGTGACCCTCGCCCGATAGCGCTCTGACCGCATAGGTTCGCCGGGTTGGCGGCGTTGGTGCTCGGACCGGCTGGACTCGGTGTGGGATCAATGCGACCGGTCGCGGAGCCGATCAAACTAGGCTCCCAGCATGTCTGGTCCGGCGTTGGTGATCGAGTTGGCGGAGCCGCTCTCCCCGGCTGCGCTGCGGGAGTTCCGCGCGTTGATGGTAGGGCTCTCCTCCCACTTCGACGAGAAGCGGCCCTGGTTCTTCGACATCAACGTGCCCGCAGAGCGACTGGGCGTCGAGGACAGGCGAGAGAAGGACTGGCGAAAGCCGTTCCCGCTGCCACTCCTCGACAACACCTCCGCGGACGAGGAGCTCACAGCCCTGGTGGTATTCAATCCGCAACGAGAGGACCGGCGTCGGCCCTTCCTGGTCTACTTGATGGGGCCGGGCGTCGGCGACGAGAGCACAGTCGAGGCTGAGCACGCGGACGAGCCCGAGGTGGAGGCCATCCTCGGCTTCAGACCGACCCATGCCGTCAATGTCAGCGCTGGCTGCAATCGCGAGATCGACCACGTGACCACGGCCCTGCTGACCGCCGCTGTCATGGACGTCATTGGGGGCGTGGCCAATGTCGAGCTGCTGGACGGTCAGGCGTCGGTCGTCGCTGGCCTTCCGGGGGTGTTGGGGATCGCGGGCGACGACTGGATGGCGCTGGGATCGGCGGAGTTCCTGCGGGCCTGGGTTGGGCACCCCGCCTACCGGCTGGTCAAGTAGCCCAGACAGATTCGCTGCGGAAATGGTGCTGTGACCTGGAATATCGACAGCGTGCTTGAGGAGGCATCGGCCAGCGGACGGCGCCCGACCGTCACCGCCATCGAGCGGCGCCTCGGCATCCCGCAAGCCACCTTCCATCGCCACTACGCCGACCTGATCGACCCCCACTTCCGGCCCGGATCCCGGCACCCACCCGGGCCGAGCCACGGGCGAACCGGCCGGAGGCCGATGAAAGGAAGGAGGCGAACCTCAGCCGGCTGCGGAAGGAGAACACCGACCTGCGCCGGACCCTCGCCCTTTATGAGGAGGTCATCCGTCAGCTCGCCCTCGAAAACGACGCCCTGCGCAACAGCGCCACCATCGTGCCCCTGCCCTCCCGGAGCCGGACCACCCACGATCCCCATCCTGACCTAGGCCGTGTCCGACGGGTCGGTGTGGCAAGAACTCGCCAGTGTGTCCGGGTGTAAGGAGCGGGTCTCTGGGCGCGTGGCGCCTTCGAACAGAAGGATGGTGGATCGATACAGCAAACCCATATGAGGGATACGGAGCGTGCAGATCGTCACCCGTGGAAAGGCACAGCTCAGCCAAGGTCCTTAAATGAAGGGGAGTTCATGCGTCGCACGGTTGCTGTTGCCGTCGGAGCCATCATGTTCCTCGGGGTGCTGGTCAGCCCTGCTAGTGCCGCCCCTGCGCCCTCCGCCGCACCCAGGAATGCGCAAACCTTCCTCACCTGCGTGCAGAATGCGATCCCGAAAATTACCAGCGACCCCCTCATGATTCCTGTGACGTGCCTACCGGAGCTGGTGAAGCCGTGACTGCCAGGCGGTCGCTGACAGAGCCAGAGCCGGACAGCGGCGCGGGTGACGGTGTCGTGGAACGTGCAGGCCCGCTTGTCGAAGCGGGTCGCTACCGCGCGGGAGTTCTTGAGCCGGTTGATCGTTCGTTCTACCTCGTTGCGGCGCTTGGACATCGTTTTGTCGAATCCGGTGGGCTGGCCGCCTGCGCTGCCTCGGCGCTGGCGGTTGGCCCGTTGGTCTTTGCGTTCGGGGGTGGTGTGCCTGATGTGGCGACGTCGTAGGTAGCTCCGGTTGCGGCGGAAGCTGTACGCCTTGTCGCCACCGACATGGTCGGGCCGTGTGCTCGGGTGTCCTCCGACAGGGCGGGGGACACGGATGCGTTTCACTCTCACCGACGAGGAGACCGGGCAGGTCGTGGGGACCTGGCCGAAGGAGCCATAGCCCCTACTCGACGGCCGGATCCTCTTGCGCGTGCCGTACGGCTCGCTTCACCGCCTGCTCCACCTCGTACCGGCTGGCCTGGGTCGCTTCGGCGTGCGCGGTGATCGCTGCCTGCGCGTCCTCCGACGCCTTCCGCCAGCGGCGCCGCTGCTGGTCGTGCTCCTCACCAGCGAGGCTGGCCAGGTGGGCGCGCTCTTCCTCTGCCGCGCGTTCCAGATCGATCAGGTTTGCGGGGATGTCACGGGGCGGATCTTAGGCCGGGCACGGCGAAGCGTCTGCCTCGACCCGCACGGGCAGCCCTTCGGCCGTGCCGCAATGGATAGGCTCCGGGCATGTCTGACTTCTTCCAGGTATCCACGGCAACGCCCACTCGTGACCACGCTGTTGAACTGGCGCGGTCGATCGTCAGCGAGCGGCTGGCAGCAGGCGCCCAGATCATCGGCCCTGTGATCTCCGCGTTCTGGCACGACGGTGACTTCGGTACGGGCGAGGAGTGGCAGTTGCTGCTGAAGACCACCGCAGCCCGCTACCCGCAGCTCGAGGCCCACATCCTGAAGAATCATCCCTGGCAGAACCCCGAGCTGGCTGCTGTGCCCATCGAAGCCGGGTCCAAGGGCTGCCTGGACTGGATCGCCGCCAACACCACCCCGGGCGAGTAGACCTCAGACGGCGGCCGCCTTCTCCAGAACATCGGTGACGGCGGGCAGCGCGCGGTATTCGCGGAGCTTCTCAATGAGGGGGGCGAGTCGCTGGCGCGGACGGACTGAGGCGACCTCGGCCGACAGGTCGAGGGCACGGCTGGTCACCGTGGCCGCTTGCTCGACCTCCCCGGCGTGCAGATATGAGGCGCTCAGCCAGGACAGGTACAGGCTCTTGTCGCGGGCGTGGGTGTCCTCGTAACGGCTCAGCGCCTGCTCGAGTACGGGTACGGCGCGTAGTGGTCTGCGCAGTTCCGCCCAGCAGCGTCCCGTCATGATCTGCAGTTCGTTGGCGTCGACCCATGCCACCCAGTCGGGCTGCGGCGTGTCGTCGGCCTCCCCGAGGGCCGCCTGCGCGGCGTCCAGGCCCCGCTCGGCCTCCGCGCTGCGGCCCGCGACGGCGTACGCCCAGGCGAGGCGTTCGTTGAGAAGGGCGCGCACCCCGGGCGGTGCGTCGGGGCCGGCCTCCTTCACTGAGCGGGCAGCCGTCTCGACGCCGGCGTCTCGGTTGGCCGTCTGGTAGGCGAGGAAGGCTAGGGCGTTTCCCGCAAGGGCCGAGTCGCCGGCCTCGCTGGCAGCTTCGTGGCTGGCCTTGTACAGGCTGGCGGCATCTGCTCTGCGGCCCGCGTCGAAGGCTGCCCATCCCGCCTGCTGAGCCTGCTCGGCGAGCACCGATAGCAGATCACGCTTCGTTGCCTCAGTCTGGCTGCGGTCCCGGATCAGGGCCTTGGTGCGCTGGTACTCGCCGACGTACACCCGGTAGGTGTCACCGCCGCCAAGAATGTCGTCCAGGCGGCGAAGGCGCGCCGTTCGCTCGCGTAGCAGCTTGGGGTAGTCGCTGCCGATCGTGCGTCCGGCCGGGGGCCGGGTCAGGGCGGGAAGACTGGCTGCAAGTCCGGCTCCCACCGAATCCTTGAAGAACTGCCTTCGTCGCAAATCGTCTCCGTCTCCGCCGGCAGAAGCAGCGGCTGTCTCCCACTCGCGGGGTGCGAGGCCGACCATGTGCCCGGGGATGCGGAGCGCATCAGCGATCTGCGCGATCTTCTCGAAGGTGGTCACGCTTCCTTGCCCGCGGGCCAGCTCGCCCACCCGGTTCGGCTTGATGTCGCACTCCGCCGCGATCTTTGAGTAGCTGATCTTCGCCTCGCTGCGTGCCAATAAGAAGACGGTCCCGAAGTCATGTTCGGCGAGGGCGGCCTGCATGTCCGCACGCTCAAGGAGTGCGCGCGGGAGCGCGGTCGGAGGTTCGTAACCAGTCATGAGAGGCCCCCGCCTAGGGATACAGCTTGCCGTAGTGGGCTCCCAACAAGCCTACCCATGATGGGTATACCCGTGAGTGGGAAGCAGATAGCGCTTGACGGCTGGAGTGTTGGGGACAACGAACCCCGGCGAGGCGGGTGAGGCCTCACCGGGGCGTGGCCAACGCTGCGAAGGAGCGCTGACACCATGAACGCTACATCTCGCCCAGAGCCGGGGGTCAAGATGACCCTGCGCGTGTACACCGTGAACCGGGCCGGCACCGTCACCGTGGACCGCGGCCAGGTCGACGTACTGCCCGAGAAGCACCCGCAGTTGCTGAGCACCGAGTTCCCGCCCTGCGCGTGCCCCCGCTGCGGGGCGAGCCGGTGAACGCCCCAGTGGAGATCGGCAGCCGCACGCAACCGGCGGACATCCAGACGATGCGCGAGACCGCGGCCAAGCTGCTCGGTCTGGATGACGGGCCCGAAGTGCTTCCCCCGGCCCCCAGGGAGCTGGGCATCCTCACCTCCACGCTGCGCGGCTACCTGGAGCTGTTGATCCCCGAGGTGGAAAGGAAGGCCGGGCGGCTGTCCAAGGACAGCGTGACCCGGTACTGCGCGCTCGCGTGCGTCGGCGAGGCCCGCCGCAAGTTGGACGCCGGGCCGAGCAGCCGGTACGGCGGGGACGTGGGCCACGCCCGGCGCCTGGCGCGCGTCCTGCGCGCCCTGTGCGAGCACTACGAGAACACCGGCGGCGCGACGCCGTGAAGACGACTGCCGGCTTGCTCGTGTACGTCGCGGCCGTGACCGGCCCGGTCCTCGCCCTGGTGCTGGCGCGGACCCCGCACTGAACGCACCCCGACGGCGGCCGCTTCCGGATAGGGCCGCACCCGTAAGCCCCCGTCTCACCGGGCTCGCAAGACCTGGAGAGACGGGCCCGCCCGTCCCGTCGCAAGGCTCAGCAAGGCCTTCGGCGGGACGGGTCCACCAAGCCCCGCCCGGGCTCTTCAACATGGACAGGTCGAGCAGCCGGGGCGGGGCAACCCAACCAGGGAGGAAACGTGACCATCGCACCCGAACGTCCGGTGGGCACTACGGACGCTCTCGCACCCCAGGACGTCCGTACCCGGCTCGCGCGATGCATCGTCCGCGAGCACCCGGAATTCACCTAGGAGTTCGCCGAGCGGCTCGTCGTCGCGGCCGCCGAGTTCCAGGCAGCCAGCGGCGCCTACCCGCACGTGCGCATGGCGCCGAGCAAGCTGGTCGACCACGACGCCGGCGAATCGGACGTCGACCGTTCGCGGAGAAACCACCTTTCACGTACATGCATTCGAATGCGGAAGTTTGAGACCATGGCCGACGCCGGATGGTTGGATGCCGGTGTCCGTTGGTGCGGGAGGCCGTTGGGACTCCGATCGCGCCACGAGTGCGCCGCAGAGAAGCAGGCTCGGTTCGAGGGAATGGAGGGCCAGCCGGTGAGCGACCGCAGTTCGATCGAGTGGACCGAAGCCACGTGGAACCCGACCACGGGTTGCGACCGCATGTCCCCAGGCTGCGACAACTGCTACGCGCTGGTCCTGGCCAAACGTCTGAAGGCGATGGGTTCCCCCAAGTACCAGGCCGACGGGGACCCGCGTACGTCAGGGCCCGGATTCGGGCTGACCCTGCATCCCGACGCGCTGCGTGTTCCCTACGGATGGAAGAGCCCGCGGACGGTCTTCGTGAACTCCATGAGCGACCTGTTCCACGCCCGAGTGCCGCTGGACTACGTACGCCGCGTGTTCGAGGTGATCGCTGAAACACCCCAGCACACCTACCAGGTGCTCACCAAGCGCGCACGCCGCCTGAGGCAGGTCGCCGACCGACTGCAGTGGCCGGCGAATCTGTGGATGGGCGTCTCCGTGGAAAGCGAGAAGGAGCTGACCCGAGTCGAGGATCTGCGACAGGTCCCTGCAGCGGTGAGATTCCTGTCCTGCGAGCCGTTGCTGGGGCCGCTGGACGGACTGGAACTGTCCGGTATCGACTGGGTCATCGCGGGCGGCGAATCCGGGCCCGGGCACCGGCCGCTCGACCCTGCCTGGGTGACGCATATCCGCGACACCTGTCAGCAGGCCCAAGTGGCCTTCTTCTTCAAGCAGTGGGGCGGCCGCACCCCCAAGGCCCAAGGCCGTGAGCTGGACGGCCGCACCTGGGACGGCATGCCACAGCGCGCGCTGTCACTGCCCGCACGCTGAAACCGCCACCGGCGCCGCACCGGCCTGTCCCCGTCCTCTGCCCTGGCCCGCGAAGAACCCGGCAGCAAGGCATGCTTCAGCGCAGGGCTGAACCGTGTGCGGCGCTGCGCCAGGGCTGAGCAGGCAAGCCAAATTCATTCAACGCCGTTACGTAATCGCAGTATCTAGCGCAAAATCATGCCAACCATGTCCATCGAGCCGACAAGGTGGGGGATCTTGGACGCGTCCGAGGCAGTGCTCGACGACACAGTTCTCAATCTGAGCGGTGAGAACGCCGGCGAGAAGGAACTGGATGCCAACAACCCGTTCTTCGTCAGCAAGAAGGCCGCCGCCGTCCTCAAACACGCCATCCTCGACAGTTACGTCGTCCCTTTCGCCAGCAAAGTCGGCCGATACGCGCCAGACGGCCGCGTCGTCTACCTCGACAGCTACGCAGGACCAGGCCGATACGAGGACGGGACACCAGGATCGCCAGCCCTGATCCTGGACTCAGCCGCCCGCATCGCTGGCTTCCGCCAGCTCGACTGCTACTTCATCGAGCTCGGACGCAACAGCTACCGCTCCCTGGCCGCCCTCGTCGAGGACGCCCGCAGCCAAGGACTGGCCGCCCATGCCCTCCAGGGACGAGCCGAGAAGCACCTCGACCAGGTCCTCCGACGAGCGGCAGGCTTCCCGCTGTTCGCCTTCCTAGACCCCTTCGGCCTCGGACTCAGCTTCCAGGCACTCACCCAGCAGATCTTCGGCTCCCGCAGCACTCACGGAACGACAGGCCGCCACGCGACCGAAGTCCTGCTCAACTTCAACGCCAACGCCGTGCGCCGCATCGGAGGCCTGCTCACCAGCCCCAAAGACACCCCCGGCAAACCGGCCACGCTCCGCGCCATGGACGCAGCCTGCGGCGGCCCCTGGTGGCGTGAGGAATTCGAGGACTCCAAGGACAACACAGAAGCCGTCGAGCGCATCACCACCGGCTTCGCCCAACGCGTCGCACGTACCGTCCGCGCGGGCTACTGGACCATCGACGTCCGCAACCGCGCGCATCACCAGGTCGCCTACCACCTCGTGCACTTCAGCCGACACAAGGACGGCCTGTGGCTGTTCGGGGAAGCCGCCAGCCTCGCCCAGGTCGCATGGCGCCGAGCCTGCCTGCCCCCGCCCGAGGAAGGCACCCTCTTCGGCGCCGCCGACACCTTCGACGAAGAAGAAGAGCAGCGAACCCAGGCATGGGTGCGACAGATACGCCGGAACATCGAGCGCCTCCAGCATGATCTTGGTGCGTTCACGATCGGCGACCGGCAGGCCGAAGTTCTCGCGGGCGTACTCGGCCAGGCACGGAGCATGCACATCCGAGCCGCGGTGAAGCAGCTGTACAAGGACGGCAAGACCGACTGCTCCGGAGTCGGCGAGGTACGCCAGCTCCGTATCACCCCACCTCGATAACACCTGGAAGCCATGACCACCCACACGCACACCCAGCAGCTCGCCGCCCACATCCGCTCCAGGCTCGGCGACGGACCATTCCTCGCCGCCGGCGGCTGGAGTCACATGGGCGCCGTCATCTGCGACGCCAGCTTCCAGGCCCGCCGCAACTACGCATCGACCATCCGCCCACGCATACTCCACCTACAGACGGCATGGCCCGACGCCAGCACCGTCCGCGGATTCCGCGCGCGACTGGCCACCGAAGACCTTGCCGCCGTCATGAACTTCAAGGCCCCCCGCCGGGTCGCGACCGCCCACCACATCGCCGAACTCCTGGCCACCCGCGGAGTCGACACCCGCGACGACCTCCACGCCTGGCTCGAGGTCCCGGACAACCGGGCCGCCCTGCGCACCGTCAACGGCGTCGGACCGAAGACCGTCGACTACATCGGAAACATGGTCGGCCGGTCCCAGATCGCCATCGACACCCACCTGCGCACCTTCGCCGCTCAAGCCGGCATCGTGGGCCTGACCTACCACCAACTGCGCACTGCGTACGAAGCCGCCGCCACTGCGCTCGGCCATGACCAAGGCGACCTAGAGCATGCAGTCTGGCGACACATGTCACAGGCCCGCTGAGGCCGGCCCTTACTGCTGTCCACCTTGGGTGGCGCCCGTCTGACAGCCACCTCAAGACCGGCCTCAGCTAAGACGTACTCCCCGCTGCTGCCACGGTGGCGGGGCTTCGTGGGGGAACCGGCGACAGCACCGGGACGCCGTGCCGGGCCCCCCACCACACGGCTCCTCACCGGGCAGCTGAAGTGCGCCAGGGCGGTGCGTCCGCCGCCCCAGCGATCACCGGCCGGCCGAGTTGCCCACCCCTTCAACCTCCAGCTCGGGCTCGGCACCGTCATCGCTGTCACCGCGGGTCTTCGTCACACCGATGGCGAACACACGCAGCCCACCCCGCCGGGCGGCCTTTGTAACGGAAACTGCCCGATACACAGGAGACTCGCAGAGGACGGCGAGAGCCTCGCGGATGTCGGAGCTGCACATATCGACCATCCCGTCGGTGAACAGCATCAGCCGGTCGACGCCATCATTCGCAAGGTCCGCTCTTTCAGACTCTGTTGCAATTGCCTCACACGGGACCGCGTCAGCATCCAGCACCTGCCAAGTGCCGCTCCAGCTCTTTGACCCGGCACCACCTTGCCCGTCCCGTTCCTGTGACACCTGCCTCCATCGCCAGATCCACGAGTCGTTCTCGCACTCCAAGTGCAGCATCACGGCCCCGGACGCCAGCACCTGCGGCCCTCCTTCGAGAACTCTCCGTCCCGGCCGTGTCGGTACCGGCAGCCTGCGCACAGATCCATCGGCGGTGTCGTGGAACAGGCCGTCGACCACGTGCCCCGCAGGCCTGCGGGTGCCTCCACCGATCAAAGCTGCAACAAGCTCCTGTAGTGCCCGGACGAGAACCCATCCCACCTGGGTGTCCGCTCCGTTCGACACACCGTCCTGCCGCTGCGCCCTGCTACGGATCTGAGCGGCCTCACTGCGCGCTTCGTCGATGATCAGCAGGGCCTGCTGCTGTGCCGTGGCCATCAGCTCGCGGGCACTGCGCCGGGCGGTCTCAGCCATCCATTCGATCTCTGAGTGGGTACTCTGAAACTCCTGCCGGGCCTCGGCCCGCAACTCCGCGGCCTTCCGGCGGTCCTGCTCGGTCTCCAGCACGATCTCTGCACAGGCAGCCGCGGTCCTTTCGGCCTGCTGCCGCGCCTCGGTGAGGATCCCATCGGCCTCACGTCGAGCCTGCTCGATGATCCGCCCGGCCTGTTCCCGGGCAGTGGCCGTCACCCCGGCGTACAGGCTTTCCATATCCAGGTCCCATGCACGATCATCCTTGAACCTGTGGTTGCCGTCGACCACGCGCAGGGCAGAAGGGGACGGGGTCTGCCCGCAGGGCACGGTGTCCGCAGCGGCCTGGGCGCCGCCGAGAGCGGCCAGTTCCCTGAATCCGTCGAGCGTCTGCCGCAGGACGATCTCTTCGAGGGCCTGTGCTGCGCCGGGGATGTGGTGGCCGGCGGCCATGCGAAGCCACCGCCGTGCCGCCTCGTAGTCGCCGTGGTCGAGGTACTCCTGGCCCAGGGCGTACGCCTCGTGCCCGAGCACCACCTCCTCGGCCTGCGTCTGCAACCGAGCACGCTCGTCCGGGCTGTGGCTCTTCAAGCGCTTCATGACCGCGGCGAAGCCCTCCGCCTTCTCGGCGACGCTCAGCGTCGGCTCCTGCCGCATACCGTCCTCATGCTCCTGGGCGGTCACCCGCGCACCTCCTTCGCCATCCCGACGCTTCTGTACACATGCATGCCCGGCGCCTGCCGCAGGGCTTCCCGCGCTTTCCCCAAGATCTTCTTCATGTTGTCGACGCCTGTGCCGAGCGCATCGGCACACTCGGCGACCGACAGGTTGGCCACGTACTTCAGCAGCAGGGCCTGCCGCTGCTGCTCGGACAATGTGTCCAGCGCCTTGCGAAGGTCATAGCGTCGCTCCACGGCCGCGAAGTCATTGCCGTCCGTCCCTCCGACGAGGTCCTCAAGATCGCTCGGCTCGACCGTCAGCATCCGCCCCCGGCGACGCAGGTAGTCGCACAGGCGCCATCTGGCGAGCTGATACAGCACCCCAGCCGGTTGAGCGGGGTCCGGGTGCTTCTGCCACCAGGTGAAGAACTGCACGAAAACCTGTTCGGTCAATTCTCCGGCACCGTCGTCCCAACCCGTCCTGCGCGACACAAAGCGGAACAGCTTTTCGCTATGCGCGTCTAGAACTCGGCGAACTCCGCCTCGCCGAGCACCACAGGAGCGGTCCCCACCGCCCCAGGGGGCGCGGCTGCGGCACGGCCGGGACTCACCACGCCTGACTGATCCTGCAGGGTCACCGGCGCCGCCTCGACGCGACCGCATCCCCGGACACCGGCACCGCGCCCTCGGCGGGCGCCTCCCGGCCCGCCGCAGCACCCCCAGCAGTGCCCGTCAGCGACCAGGTGCCGGCCGTACCGCCGTGGTGCACCTGGACCTCACGGTCGTTCTCGGCGACGCCACTCACCATCTCGGCCAGCAGTTCCTGCTCCCGCTCCCCGCGCCGCTCCCGGGCCAGCTGCACCCGTCTCCACTCGCGCGCGACGACGACCACCACCGCGAGCACAAGGGCACCCACCCCCCCGGGCCCCCACATTCCCTGCGCCATCTCCACCGCCCCGTTACTCGTCGAACTCGCCTGTCACCCCCTACATCGCGCGAGCGAACCAGGGCGGGTACCGAACCCTTCGAGATCTTTTAGGTGATCCTTCCTGGACATCGTCGGCGCTGGGCAGCGCGGCCACCAGAGGGCGTGCGGGCAAGGGGTTCTCCGGCGCCCGCAGCCCTGTGCCCGAAATCCGGTTCAAGATTTTTTGTCGGTGTGGGTGTTCTCGGCCCAGGAGGGTGAGGGCGGAAGGGTTCCGCCCGCGAGAGGTGGTTGAAATGCCCTGTGGGTGCTGGTGTTGGCGTTGTGCGGCGGCCTGGTCTTCGGCATGCTGCGAGCGACCGGCGCGAGTCCGGCGGAGGCGGCCGGCGTCGCGATCGCGGCAATGGCGCTGGCCGCGATGCTGCTGGAGCGCCGGTGCGCGCGAAGGGCTGCGTGAGCGGCACGGCGGCGGGGAGGCTGGAGATCGAACACACGCAGCAGCGATCGGCACCGCGCTGGGTCGCCGGCCCGGTGCCCGGTCTCGGCCAGCGGTGCAGCCTGTGCCCGCGCCTTCCGGAGCGGACGCACGAGGTGCGCCTGGGCGACACCCCCCGCCATCCCCGCCGAGTTCCCCGCGCGAGCGGGGTGAGCCGGAGGAGGGTGCGCGCCGCCTACTGGAGTTCCCCACGCGAGCCGGGGTGAGCCGGCACAGCAGGGTCTCGCGGATGCGTGGGTTCAGAGTTCCCCGCGCGAGCGGGGGTGAGCCGCTGTTCGAGGAGTGCTCCGACTGGGCGCGGCCGAGTTCCTCGCGCGAGCGGGGGTGAGCCGCCGACACCCGCGACGAATGCATCCACGGCCTCGAGTTCCCCGCGTGAGCGGGGGAGCCGACCTTCGGCAACCCGCGGTCTACGTCTACGTAAGTTCCTCGCGCGAGCGGGGGTGAGTCGTATGTCGTCTTCGCTGGGCAGTGCTCGGTGGCGGGTTTCATGCGTGGGGTGGTGGCGTCAGTTTGTGCGTTGTGCTTGTGGTCAGGTGACTTGTCCTCCGGCTCAGCCAGGATCCGTGCGGCGGGAAGCTGTCAGGTGGCTGGTGGTGGGCCGTCTGTGGTCCGGTGTGCGTCGTAGAGGGCCATGGAGGGTGCGGGGCGTGGCGTGGGTCTCCGTGTGGCTGTTTTTCGTTGGTTGTGAGCACTGAGTGGTTGTTGGGGAACGGTGATGCTGTCGGTGTCGTGGGAGTGTGGGGGTGTTCGGTTATGGGGCTCGGGTTGAGTGGGGGAGTGGGACGTGGTTGCGGGGAGGGATGGGTTACGCCAGCTGTCCGGAGCGCATCGGGTCCTCATCGGTGCAGTCGTGGCAGGTGCTGTGATCGTCGCCGGTATCGGGTTTGCGGGCTCGTATGGGGCGGTTCGTGAGCTCGCGGTGAGGAAGGGCTTCGGCACCTTCGCCTACGTCTTCCCGATCGGCATCGACGCCGGCATCTGTGTCCTGTTGGCCCTGGACCTGCTGCTGACTTGGATCCGTATCCCGTTCCCGCTGTTGCGGCAGACGGCCTGGCTGCTGACGGTGGCCACGATTGCCTTCAACGGGGCGGCGGCCTGGCCCGACCCGCTGGGTGTGGGGATGCACGCGGTGATTCCGGTCCTGTTCGTGGTGGCGGTGGAGGCTGCTCGGCACGCGATCGGCCGGATCGCCGACATCACCGTTGACAAGCACATGGAGGGTGTCCGCTTCACCCGTTGGCTCCTCTCGCCGATCCCGACGTTCCTGCTGTGGCGCCGCATGAAGTTGTGGGAGCTCCGCTCCTACGAGCAGGTCATCAAGCTCGAGCAGGAGCGTCTGGTCTACCAGGCCAGCCTCCGCTCCCGTTTCGGCCGCGTGTGGCGCCGCAAGGCTCCGGTGGAGTCGCTGATGCCGCTGCGCCTGGCCCGCTATGGCGTCCCTCTGGCTGAGACGGCCCCGGCCGGCCTTGCTGCCGCGGGCATTGACGATCTTCCGGTTCAGTTCACCGTCGAGCGGGCCCCGGTTCGGGCTCAGCGGCAGAGTCCCGAACTCGAGGCCGCCGTCGGCCAGGAGAAGGAACTGGCGTCGGCGCGCGGCGTGCAGGCCCAGCCGGTGGAGGAGCCGCGGACCGCACCCCCGGCGCCGTCGCACGATCTTGTGGACGAAGGGAACGCCCAACACCTCGCCAACGCCTACCAGGACTGGATCGCCGTCTTCGGATTCGAGCCGACGAGCGCCCAGTTCGCTGTGTGGCTCCAAGACCAGTACGGCATCGCCAGCGCGGCCGGCGGGCCACTGTCCGGCGAGCAGTTCGAAGCCTTGCTGCAGTTCCTCAAGCAGCGCCATACCCCCGCAGCTGAGAGGGGGAGCGGGCCCGAAGAGGCGAGCGATGCCGACGACGGATGGGGTGACTACTTCTACAACGCCTGGCTCGCGTACGCGCAAGAGCACGGGGCGTACCCCGATGCGGACGCCCTCGCCGCGTACGTCTACGAACGGGACCAGATCACCGGCGGCAACGGCCAGCCCATCACCGGCGCAGACCTGGAGTACTTCGTCTCCACCTTCCGGCAGCGCGAGTTCGACGAGACGGAGCCGCCCGTCGGCGGGGAGGCCACCGAGCCCGCCGCGCAGGCACCCGCCCGCGAGCCCCTCCCGAACGAGGAGGAATCTGCGGAGACACCGGCCGGCGCGGCCGCGCACCCCACCAAGGAGACGCGCAGCCCCCGGGTGAGCGCCCCCATCGACGAGCCGCCAGGCGAGGACGACGCGACCGGGGAGCCCGCCGCGCTCACCACCGTCGACCGCTACTACCTCGCCTGGACCGAGTACCAGACCGAGCACGGCGAGGAACCCAAGGCCGAGCAGCTCTCCGCCTACCTCGCCAGCACGAAGGGCATGACCGGCCGCGGCGGAAAGCCGGTCAGCCCCTCCACCCTGCGCCGCTACCTCCTGCCGTTCCGCGTCTACAACTTCTGGGCGGAACAGCGGGTGCGCAACGAAACCCCGCCGCTCGACGCCATTGCGCAGGAGTGCGCAGCCCACGGGATCACCGCGCAGCACAACCGGCCCCTCACCGCCGAGTACATCGCCGAGCAGGCCGTCGACTTCGAACGGCGCTGGCAGGCACTGACCCGTCACCACGCGCAGCCACAGCAGTAAGAAGCCGCGCACTGATCGTCACTGCGCACCAGCAAGCCAGCCAGCGCCAACGGCTGCGCAATCAAGAAAAAGCGCAGGTCAGCCCAGCATTGCGCAGCCGCGATGCCCATTGCGCAGCCAGGGCGCACAGCGGTCGGCGCACTGCGCACCCGCCACCGAGACAGGAGGAAACATGCGCGCCCTGCGCATTGCCCCCGACACCGCCGTCACGGAACTCGACCTGCCCGAGACCGATGCGCACTCCGCGATCCAAGACCACATCGGAACGACCGACGCGGTTGATCAAGGCGTGTACCACCGGCGAGCCCTCCTGCACATCCACGGGGCCGGACGCGCGAACACGCTCGCGCAGAACATCACCGCATGGGTCCTGGCGAGCGCCTGGCGCGGCATCGCCTTGTACCCGATCCACGGGCCGGTCATCGTCACCGGACGTGCTCAGGACGGGGGAGTGGCCGCCTTGGACGACGACCTGGCCCAGCACGCGCACGCGGTTGCGCAGACCGTACGGGAAACACTGGGGAGTGGCGCAGCCGGCCGCCCGCGTCCAACGAGGCGGCCCTGAGCGAACTGCTCGCCTACGCGGCCCGGGACGTTGCCCCCAGCCAGTAGCCGCACCGCCCGGCCCTTGCGCACCTGCGGCTACAAGGCCTTGCGTACTGCCGTGCCCGAGCCGTTGAGGAGCTCGTTGATGAGCTGAGAAGTCTCCATCTCCAGCGAGCAGTCCAAATCCCGGTTGACCTGTTGCACGCGGGTGATCGCGGTGTGCAGTCCGGAGCGGTTCCCGCGCGCAGCCTCCAACCGCATCCAATCCCGATAGAGGAGCTCGGCAGTGGGGTCAACGTCGAGACCGGTCGCGACGGCCTGGCGGGCGGCGCTGAGGTCGTGGTGGGGACCTGCGGGGATGCGGTAGGTGGCCACGGTGTGCGCGACGTCGATGATCCGCGTGATCATTTCCTGAGCGTAGGGCTCAGCCCAGGGCAGCGGCCGGCCGCCGAACGGCTTGCCCCGCACCAGAGCCAGTGCCTTCTCCAAGTCGGTCAGGCCTGACGGCCCCAGCGGCAGCGCGCGTTCGACGAGCTGGAGGAAACGGCTCCAGTCGCAGCGCACGCCCGGAGCGAGCCGGTATGGGTCCTCGCCGGCCTTGCGGCGCGGCACGTAGAGGTTGCCGGACGAGTCGCTGCCCAGCGAACTGCGCAGGCCCTGCATCCGCGCGTTGAGGGTGCTCGTCGACCACGGGCTGACGGGATCCATGTCGGCACACAGCACGTCCGCGCTCCGGCCGGGCCGGAAGTACAACAAGGAGGCCAGCTGCGCCATCCTCGGGCCGTGACCGGTGCGGTCCACGCCCGTCACCTCGACCGGCCCGAGCACCCGGATCTCCGGGGCGTGCAGGTCCTGCGCCTCGCACTCTTCCTCCTCCGGCACCGCGGGCTCCTCGAGGGCGGCCCTTGGGGCGTCAGCCTCCGCCGCGTTTGCCGCGTCGGTGGAGTCGGCAGCGGCCGGGGACGCCGGGGCTGGAGACGCCGCTGCTTCGGCGCCCGGTCCGTTTTCGTCGTCGAGCTGGGTCGACGATGCGGTGGGGGAGAGGAGACGGAGCCCGGACGGATCGGTGCTGGCGGCGAGCAGGGCCGGTAAGACCTCGCTGCTCACGTCCGTTGCCGCCGCCGGCGACGGGATCGAGCCGGCAGTGGTTGCGGGCGCGGACTCCACCGGCGACGCGTGCTCGGGCTGCTGCACGCTGTCGAGCTCGTCCGGGACGTCTTCCCAGGGCCCCTCGGCCGGGTGGGACGGCTGCCCGGACACCTTCAACGCGGTGGTGATCTGAAGGTAGGCGGCGTGCTCCAGGCGCTGCAACGTGATGTCGGTGCCAGCGTAGTCGAGGGTCTGCGGGTCGCTGAGGGAGGCGTTGAGGATCTCCGCCTCCGGGAAACGAGCGGCCGCCGTACTTGCCGGGGCGATCAGCGTGACGGGTACCGCCCCCGCCCGAGAGATCACGTCGGCGAACTGCCAGGCCGTGTCCTCGTCCAAGGAGGACGCGCACAGCAGCAGATACGGTTGATGCTTTGTTTCGGGCATCTGGTGCGCTTCCAGCAGTCGTTCGCTCAGATCGCGCAGCGCGTGCACGGCCTGACGCATGTGGGCGATCCGCGCGGTGGGCAGCAGCTGCGGCAGGTCCTCACCGAACCCCACGGTGACGACCTCGACGTCGGCCGCCCACGGACTCATCCCGAGTTCCAGCGCGATCGAGGTGCACACCTCGGTGATGTGGACCGGGTTGCCGTCCAGCAGCAGCGCGGGCAACTGCGCGAGGTTGAGGAGCAGCAGATCGCCCCCCTCGGTGCTGCCGATCGTGACCAGCCCCGGATACGGTGCCGGCACATCGCGGGCTGCCTCCCCGTCCAGGAGCGCGGCCTCAGAGGGCAGGACCCACCAGCCGCCCCGGCCGGTGGTGAACGGCGCCACCGGTTCCTGTGCGAGGTCCTCAGGTAGCACCTCCACTGCGCGGGTGCCGATCCGGGCGGCCCGCAGCGGCGGCAGGACCGCGTCGGCCTCCTGCTGCTGGGCGACGTGGTGAGCCAGGGTCCGCAGCGCCACGTCCAGGCGGGCAGCACCACCGGGCTCGGCGGCCGCCGCCAACTGCGCCTCCGCCGGGGAGGTCTCAGCTGCCATGGCGATCTTCTCGCCCGGCTTGCGGCGTCGGCGCTGCAGCGTCCGGCGCAGGGCGAGCGCCCCGGTGACCGCAGCGGCGAGCAACGCGCCGGCGCCGAGCACGATCCGCAGGTTCAGCGGGCTGCTGGCCGGAGCCGACGCCGGGGCCTCGAGCGCGGGGGAGGAAGCAGCGGAGCCGGACGGCTCGGCCGACGCCGACGGCGTAGTAGCAGAAGCCGAGGCGCTGGCGCTGGGCTCGGGCGTCGCGGACGCCGCCTGGGACGGTGAGGACTGATCCTGCCCAGGCCGCTCGGCCGGGCGACTGGACGGCGCGGTGGGTGCCAACGACTGCGGTGCAGGCGCCTGGGTCTGGCTGGGGGCGGGCGCTGGCGCATCCCCCGTGTTGCCGCCCGGCGTCTGCGTGTCGTCGGGGGTCTGGGTGGTCGGGGGAGTGGTCTCCCGGCTGCCGGACTCCTCACCGTGGCCCTGGCCTTGGCGCGGCTGATCGGACTGGGTATCGGCCACGGTGACCTGCTGTCCCGCGTAGATGACGTCGGGGTCGGTGATCTCGGGCAGGCCGTGTGGTTGCGCCTTGCCCCGGCTGGCCTCGAACAGCTGCGGCCAGTCATCGCCGTCACCGAGCTCCTTCTCTGCGATCTTGGACAGGTAGTCGCCGGAGCGGACCGTGACGACGTGCCCGCCCTTCTCATCGGAAACCGGGGCGCTGTCACCCAGCTGGGTACGGACGCCTCCCGCAGCCGTGGCGGTCTCGGGCATCTGAAGCTGCCAGCCGGGCTGCAGAAAGCTGTTCGCGCGGAAGACCGTGCCGTCGGCCATGGTCCGTCCCTCGTTCAGATCGGCGATCTCCCGCCACCGTTCGCCGTCCCCCAACTCCCGCTCGGCGATGCCCCACAAGCTCTCCGCCGGCCGCGTCTCGCGCACCGTGTACGTACGCGACGCCGGCGTGCTCGCGGAGGATGCGGGTGAGGCCTGGTCGGATTGGGCGGCTGCCTGTGGGGGCTGACCCGCCACGAGTCCGGCCGTGGGAGCTGGCGCGGCCTGGGCATCGGAGGCCAGCGCCGAGCTCGTGGGCAGCAGCACCAGGATGCTGCCGATCAGCAGGGCCGCGGCGCGCTGCGAGGCACCCATCCCTCGCGGGGCGTGCCAGGTGCGGCCCCTCAGCTGTGCGATCAGCTCGCGTACCGCGCAGAAGCTGAACTGCGCCCACCCGATCCAGCCCACCGCGACGAGCAGCAGCAGAAACACGCTGCCGGTGTCCTGCCGGTCCAGCAGGTGGGTGAGGTCGTCGTGGGTGGCAGCCCAGATGACCGGGGTGGCCCAGGCCAGCAGCAGCGGCAGCCCGGCGACCGCGGCGGCCAGGACGAGCAGGCTCATCACGGCCTTGAAGACCCGGGCCAGGGTGCGGCCCACCTCTGCGGCGGGGGAGCGGGTGGTGGTGCGCATCAGTTTCCTTCGGGAGCGGTGACGCCATGCAGGAGGGTGGCCTTGCCATGGCCGGTCACCGACAGAGAGCCGATCCCGACCACCGACAGGAACTTCGTGTCGTACGAGCCCGTGACGGTGACGGTGAGGGTCTTGCCGTCGCCGGACACGCTGACCGTGCCGGTGGCGCCGGCGGAACTCAGGTAGGCCTGCGCCGCGGCCGCCGCGGCTTGGGGATCGACGGTGATCGCGGTGCCATTGATGGCGTCGGCGGGGTCGATGGCCTGGCCGCCGGCCCGGGCGGCCTCGCCGGCGATGTAGTCGGCGCGCTCGGTGGCGCGCATCTTGCTGCCACCGTCCACGGCGACGCCGATGATGCCGATCAACGCGAACACGCACACGGCGACGAACACGGTGACGCCGCCCCGGTCTTCACCGACGGCCTGCCGTATCCGATGCAAGATCATCAGTCACCTCGCTGTCTGTACTGGTCCACTACCGAGGTCGCCGTCGACGTGAGTGTCTTGGCTCCCGGCACACCCGGCAGCAGCAGATCCGACAGATTGACCGTGCAGGTCACGGTCACGGTGACCGTGCCGACCTGCCCTACCGGCACACTCAGGCCGCCGGTGTTGACGCGGACGGACGTCGACGCGCACTTGATGCCCTGGTCGTTGAGGGACTCCGCGGCTGCTGACTGCGCGGCCCCTTGGGCGGCCGCCGCCGTGCGGTGAATGGATGCCTCCCGAGCCGCGTCCTCAGCCGCAGAGTCGATCTTCGCCCCGGAAGTGACGATGCGGCCGCCGGCGATCGCCAGGCATAGGAACATGATCAGCGACGGGAGGATGATGGCCGCTTCGATCGCGGCACTGCCCTCGTCGCTGCGAATCCTGTGAGCCAGGCGGGCCATGTATCGCACGTGATTCACTCCCCCGGGACAGTCCAGCGCTCCACCGGGCCGGACGCCGACTGCGTGACCCGCAGGCCCGACAGACCCGGGATCATCGACAGGGCCGTGCCGGATACCTGGACCCGCACACGCTGCCCGTCGCTGCTGGCGGAAACGCTGTAGCCGCTCAGGCTGTCACCCGCAGTGCGCCCCAGCACGGCCCGCGCCTGGGCCGCGCCGTCGGCCGGACTCGACTGGTAGGCACGGGCCGCGGTGGCGCCTTCGCGGGCAGCGGTCAGGGCGATCTGCCGCGCGTAATACCACATGGAGGCCTGGATGACGGCCACCGTGGCGAGCAGCACGAACGGGAAGATGATCGCCATCTGGATGCTGGTGTCACCGCGGTCGTCGCGCCATCTTCGCCCCTGCCACCAGTCCTTCAGCCGCTCGGTCACAGCCCGTTGAGCTTGCCGTTGTACTTGGCGATCACGACGGCGATAGTCCCAGCGATCAGGACGGCACCGGTGACGGCGGCCACCCAGATGATGACGGTCGTGGTGGAGATGTCGCCGCGGTCCGGCCGGCGGGCGGCCTCCTGAAGGCCTTCCTGCACGCGTGTGGTCAGACGGAGGACCGCGCCGTTGGCGCGCGCCCAGGCACGCGCTCCACGGCCGCCACGCCCCGGTCCCCGGGACGCGGTGTACGGGCCGGTGTGCGGGTGCGTGGTCGCCCGGAGCACAGCACGGCGGGTGCGGGCTGCGGTGTGCTTCATGTTCCTTACCTCTCTGGAGCGTTGAACGAGTCGGAGTGGTCTCAGACGGTCAGCATGCGAATCACCGCGGGGAAAGCCATCAGCAGCATCACCAAAACGGCCAAGAGAGCTCCCGGCGCGGTCATCTTCTCGCTGGCCGCGTTCGCCTCGGCGGCCTGATCAGCCAGCAGTTCCGCATTGAGCGCGGCGGTGCGGGCCCGCAGCGCCTTGTACACGGCGGCGCCGTCCGTGGCGCTGCCGCGCATGATGTCGGCGACGTCGTCCAGGACGGGCAGGTCGTACTCGTGGGCCAGTTCCGTGAGTGCTTGATACGGCGGGATCTTCTCCAGCCGTGCCCGGCGCAGCGCGCCCTGCAGATACAGGAAGGGCCAGCCCTCGCCGACCTCGGCGGCCTTCTCCAGGGCCTCGGCGGGGCCGGCGTCGGCGGCTCGCTTGAGCGCGACCAGGTCGAGGTAGGCGGACAGGGCGTGCGCGAACTCCTCCCGGGCCCGCTTGGCCTGGTCCCGCACGGCGAGGTCCGGGGTGATGAACAGCAGGGCTGCGACGATGAGTCCGACGCCGGCGGGCACGTAGAACGGCAGGCCGACGCCCGCGATGATCCACGGGATTGTCGCAATCACCGGGCAGAGCAGGCCCAGCGCGGCGAGTGCGACCTTCTTGAGCATGAACTGGCCCGGCCCCTGCCCGAGGAGGGACAGGTTCGTGTTGGGGACCCTCACGCCGGGAAGCCGCTCGAGGCGGGCCAGCAGCCACCGGCCCCACACCTCCTCGCGGTCCAGCTCCGGCTCGGGCATCGTCAACGTCGCCGGGGCACTGCGCTTGAGGGCCGGCCCCAACGCTGGCTGGGTCTGCAGCAGTTCCCGGATAAGCAGTGCGACGCCAGCGCCGACCGTGCCGCCGGTCACGACGACGGGGATCAGGTTCACGAGGCGGCTCCTTCCGGCTCGCGGGCGGCGACCGGGTTTTCCGGCTCCGGAGTGGGCGCGGGCAGCCGGACGGTGCTGGTCGGGTCGGTGACCAGGAAACGGGGGATGCGGCGGAAGTTGCCCAGTTGCCGCATCAGGGCAAGTACTCCGACGAATCCGGCCGTCAGGAAGGCCAGCACGAGCTGTCCCAGCAGCGTGGAGTACGGCTTCGTATAGCTGGGCACGAAGAACCCGGCCACCACGACGCCGACGGTGATGATGGTCATCCACCGCACGGTGGTTCGCGGCTTCGCCCGGTCGGCCTCGATGGCGCGCTTGCGGGCGACTTCCTCGCGGACGGTGCCCGACAGGTCCTCCAAGGCCTGAGCCAGGCCCGGGCCGCGGTCGTTGACCGACAGGATGAGCGACGCAGTCACCTTGTCCGAGGTGACATCGTCCAGTTCATCGGCGAACGCTCGCAGCGCTCCTTCCGGCCGCCAACCCAGGCGCAGCCTGTCGGAGAGGTTGATGATCTGCGGGGCGAGTTCGTCCGGCGCCCCTTGACGGCTGGTGATCATCGCCTGTTCCAGGCCCATGCCGAGGCGCAGCAGGCCGGCCAGCCGCTGCGTCCACTCGCTGAGTGCCTCCAGCTGGCCGATGCGCTCCTGCGCCATCTGCGCCGGGGTGATCAGCCAGGGCACGCCGATGACGGCCACGCCCAGCAGCGCCCCGCCGACGAAGTTCCCGGATACCAGCCACACGGCTACGAAGACCAGGACGGCCGCGACCATGAGGGTCCGCTGCCGCATCCGGACGTCCTCGCTCTGGTTCTTCCCGCCGCGCAGGACCCGCCAACGCTGACGCAGCGGGGCCCGCCGCGGCGCCGTGGTGCCCACGACACCGGCCACGACACCGATCAGCCCGCCGACGACGGCCATGCCGCTCAGCAGCCCGAACAACAGGGTCATCGGCTCACCCCCACCTTCAGCGGCAGCGGCGCCGGCCAGGCCCCGTAAGGCTGTTGCAGCAGCGAGGAGTCGAAGCCGACGCGGCGCAGGTCGTCGATGCAGCCCGGGTCCATCTTCGGCACCGCCCGCAGCTCGCCCCACTCGCGGCTGGGGGCGAAGATTTCATTGGTGGCGGGCCGGCCGTTCTCGCCGATCCCGGTCAGTTCCAAGACGTGGGAGACGTAGCGGTGACGGCGACCGCCGATCTGCGTCTCGTCCGTCATGTCGACGTACACGATGAAGTCCAGGCCGTTGGCGGTCTGCCGGTATGCAAGCTGCTCGGAGAGGTTCTCCTGGGCGAGCGCGTACAGCTCGGCGATCCGGTCGAAGATGATGTCCGGCCGCCGCGCGTGAATAGTGCACAGGTTGCCGCCCGAGCCGTTCGTCAACGCCTGCATCATGGCGACGACTTCGGGGCCGCGGACCTCGCCGACCACGATCCGCTCAAGCGACATCCGCAGCGCGGGATGCATCAGGTCCAGGAGCGTAACCTCACCGGCGCCGCGCCCGGTGACGTCCTTCTCCCCGTTGGACTCGCGGCCCACCAGGGACACGACCTGTTTGTGGTAGCCGTTGGCGTGGGCGAACAGCTCATCCTCAGTCTGGATGGTCGCGAACCGGCACTCCGGGTCGAACTCCTTGAGCATCGCCCGCATCAGTGTGGTCTTACCGGCCTTCTGCTTCCCCGCGATCATGATGTTCTTCTCGGCGCGTACGGCGGCGCCGAGGAACTCGCGCAGGATCGGGTCGATGGTGCCCAGCCGGACCAGGTCGTCGAGGTCGGCGTGGGAGACCCGGTGCCGGCGGATGACCGCATACGTCATCGGCCCGAGCCCGGTGATGGCCTGCAGGCGGGAGCCGTCCTGCAGGGACAGGGCGAGGGTGGGGTTCGCGGTGGAGATGGTCCGCTCGCTATGCCCGGATCCGCGGGCCAACTCCCTCAGCAGCTCCAGCAGCTCCTCTTCGGAATCCGCGATCGGTCCGACCCGACGGCGTTCGCCGTCTCCGTAGTCGAGCCACACCTCGTGCGGTCCCTGGATGATGATGTCCTCGACCCGGTCATCGTCCAGGTACGGCTGGAGCCGGCCGGCTCGAAAGAGCAGGTCATACACGGCGCGGCGCAGCGCCTCGTCTTCCTGCGGCGTCATCGCCTGGGCATCGGACCACAGGGCGACAGCCTCGGCGATCCAGTTCAGGCAACGCTGCTCTTCGCTGGCCCGGTCCATGTCGGGCTTGGTCTTGAGCAGTTCCTCGCGCTGCTTGGCGACCTGGGACGCAATGTCCCGGGCCACCCGGTAGTCGACAGTGACTTGAGGAGCCGCCGTCCCGAGCGCCTGGGTGCTCGAGGCAGCGCCAGCCGGTGCTTGCGCACCGTTGCTCTCGTGCACCCACTGCTGGGGCAGCGGTGCCACCGTGGGGTCGGGGTGCAGGGGCTTAGCGCGCATGGGTCACCTCCCCGCCTGCCGCGTGCAGGCCGCGTGGATCGAGGCGGGCCCGGCGCATGGCGGCCCGCTGAACAAGCAGCGTGCTGCTCGTGCGGGCGGCCTTCATCAGCGGCGACTTGGTGAAGTGGCGCGGCTGTTCGGCACCGTCGGACAGCACCCGGGCGTCCTTCGACGCGTACGGCAGGGTGGCGATCACCGGCACCTGCAGCACGCGCTGCACCTCACCAGCGGGGTACGGGCCTTCGTTGATCATGAGCACGCTGACGTCGCCGACGCGCTCTTCGAGTGCGCGTACGCGGCCCTCTGCTGCCTGCAGGCAGCGCAGGGTGTTGCGGACCACCACGAACGTGGCGTCGGCCTGCTCGGCAAGGACCCCGGAGGGCCCGTATGCACCGCGGCGGCCGAGGTCGATGAGGACGTCGTGGCCGCTCTCGGCCTCGATGCCGCGGAACATCTGCGCGAGGATCTTCCAGACCTGGCCGAGGCTTGCCGACTGCGAGGGGTCGGTGATGCCGGGCAGCAGCAGCCGGTCGCGCGGGGAGTCCTGTTTGCCGTCCTCGCTGCTCAGGTCGATCAGCTGCCGCCAGAAGGCGTCGCTGAACTCGCCTTTGCGGGCGGCGACCGAGAGGTTGCGCAGCCCGTACCGGTCGCCGAGCGTGCCCTGTAGCAGGCCGTGCAGCACGGCACCGCCGTCCGGGTCGCACTCCGCCAGGATCATCCGCCGGCCTGCCTCCAGCGGCCATGACAGCAGCAGGGCGAGAGCGCTCGTGGTCACACCGGGCGCTCCGCTGCAGCCCGCGAGCGCGATCACAGCCATCAGTTACCATCCGGGGCTGCGAGGACCAGGCGCAGGGTGCCGGCCGCCTCCCACGCGGCGGCCGTGGGACCGTCAGTGGCAGAGGTGGCCACGTCGACGACCACGATTCCTGTACCCGGGGCGGCACTGGATGCCTTCACGACCCGGCCGTCGATGGTCTGCGGCGCGGCGTCGGACGTCTTGCCGGTGTCCGTCGATCCCTGAGCCGGGACGTGCACCAACTCGACCTTCTGGCCCGGCACCAGCGCGGTGTCCGGGATCTGCTTGGGCTCCAGACCGATCGGCACCAGCTGCTCGCCGGCCTTCACCAGCGAGTCCTTCGTCACCTGCGAGGGGGCGAGCAGGGAGCCGGGCATGAGCTCAACGGCGGCCCGCTTACCCACCACCGACTTCAGGTCGTCGGCGCGTACCGCCTTGACGGCCGGGTCCAGGGCAATGGACGCCTTGCCCAGGTCGTCCTCGGTGAGGACCTGGCCGACCTGGACGTCGCGGACCACGGTCACTACTTCTGTGCGGTTGCCGACTTGAAGCAGCAGGACGGCAACTCCAGCGCCTCCGGCGGCGATCAGCGCCAGCGACAGGGCGATGACACCTGGCCGTCGCCTACGAGCCGACACCCGGGGCGGCCTCACCGGTCCGGCCACGCGTCCCTGCTGGGGAACTCCGTTCGGGGCTGTGTCTACTTGGGTCTTGCTCACCGTTCTGTCCTTCCGGCGGCTTTACCTGACGACTTGTACTTCGCCGACTGCCACCTGCACGTTGGTCTGCCGGACCTCGGTGAGCTGGCCGGCCTGTCCGCCGCCTTGCCAGTTGATCGTCCACGTGGAGGTCGCAGTCACCGGGAACTTGCCGTTCTGGGCACCGGCTGAGGTCTTGGAGTACACGTGCCCGCAGTCCGGGGACTGGGCCATGCCCTGGGACGACGTGTAGGGCGTGCCGGGTCCGTTGCACGTCACGGAGGCGCCGTCGCCCATCGTCCACACGATCTTCGACACCTTCGCCGTTGCCGTGACAGTCACCGCACCTGCTGTCGCCGTAGCGGTGTTCGGTCCGTAGGTCGTGGCGCTCTGGTTGACCCACATCCACATCGGAACACCCACGGTGTACTTTCCGGCTGCACGCGGACTGGCGATGTCGGGACCGAGCAGTGTCATGGAGTCCACCGCACGCTGGGCCAGCACCCGCGGGTCGACCTGCGGCACGGGCGGCTGGCCTATCGGCACGACCACGAAACCGTCTGGGTTGTTCTGGCCGCCGTCTGTGCACCCGTAGAAGTACACGTCGTTCTTCTTGGGATCGGCACCCTTCCAACCCGGCCATGCCGCTGGCGGCTTCGGATCGACCTTGTCGTAACGGCACTGCATCTTGCTGTCGCTGCTGTCGCTCCCGCCTTGGGAGCCGCCTGCCTGCCCGCCGCTTCCGCCGGTTTCGTCACCGTCGCTGGCGCCGACGCAGAATTTGATCACCTGGCACTTGCCGGCACTGGTCCCGGGATCGTCGCCGGCATGCGCGACGCCGGATAACGCCAGGACGAGGGCGCCTGTGAGTACGGCGAGACGTCGGGTCAGCAGGACTGATCTTGAGCGGTCAACTTCGTGACCATCCACGTCTTCCCCCACTTTTCAAGATTCGCGGTGCTGACGTATTTGGTGAGCCGCGTCGTGGGCAGCGGGACCGGCTTCTTCGAGGCCTTGTCGATCAGGATCCAGTGCGTCGTGTCGACGCAGTCCGTGAGCGTGGCCTTGGGGATCTTGCCGCCGGTCACCTTGACGACCTTCGGATTGATCACCGGCTTTCCGGTGGTTACTTGCCCGGCCTTCCGCATGGCCGAGAGATCGCTCTCAATATCGAACAGCGCCCTCAGCGTGGTGTTCTTCTTCAGGTCGGTGCCCGCCGAGGACGCCTTTGCGTAGGCCGCGGTCTGCGCGTCCCAGGAGCTGGTGTACGCCGCGATGACCGCGGCGTCCTCGGCGCCGGCAGTGGAACTGGGGGACGGCGAAACAGACGTCGGGGTGGGGCTGGGCTCAGACGACGTGTCCGAATCGCTGTCGCTACATCCGGCCAGAGCCAGCAGACTGCTGGCGACGATCAGCGCGGTTGCGTGCTTCCGGGTGCGAACCGTGGCGATGTTCAGCCCCGATGAGCGTCGTTGTGTAGCTGTCACGTTGTCTCCCCGTACGACGCGGTGCGGTAAACCGCCGCCCCCGGCCTCCGACATGCGGCGGCCCAGAACCGCGGCCCGGTCCAGCTGCGGTAATGCGTTTGCGTGATCGCAAGGTTACGCATATGCCAGTCAACTTCCCAGCTTGATATTTGAGTTCACTCGTACAACTCGGGACGTATCCGGTCACATTCGGAACCGGATGTCGATTTGTAGTTCTGTGTCTTCACTCGTCGCGCCCGCACACCGTCAGGACGCGTCCGCCGGGTCGAAGCGAACCTTGTGGGTCCGCTGTGCGCAAGAACGGGATCTCGACACGTCGGTAAGTGCGCGGCCGGGGCCCGGGGCCCGGGGCCGGCGACGGGGCGCCGGACGGGGGAAGGCTGGACATGCCTCATCCCTGCTGACGCGCCGGTGGCCACACCGTGATCACGTCGCCGTCGAGGTGACGTGCCGGTCGGGGAAGCGGCTGCGCACCATGCCCAGGTCGGCAACGTCGAAGTCGCTGCTCCCCTGGACCACGCAGGCGCTCCCGACGTACGTGACGGCCTGCGTCCGGATGGGCCACTCTCCCTCGTCGACTGTTTCGAGTGCGCGAACTTCACCAACAGCTTGAGGCATGTGACGTCTCCTAACGTCCGTACGCAGCAAGGTGGTTTCACGGGTGAGCCCCCTTGTGCAGTAGTAAATTATATGTTCACGTGAGCAAATCTCAAGGCGTTTCGGGCGCAGTCGCAAGGCTGCGACATTTGTCCGCGCCCTCCGAGGGGCAGGATCTGTGGTCGCGCGGCTGGGCGACGATCACTCGTATTCCTCTTTCGTCAGAGGCACAGGGGTGGCGGTGGCGGGGGAATGCTCGGCGAGGAAGGCAGCGACGCGGCCGATCTGCTCGGCTGCACGGCCGATGAGCCGATCCAGGGGGAGTGCTCCGGCGTTCGCGAGGGCGGCCTGCTCCAGCGCGGGAACCTGCCTCGGGCGGGCCTGAGCGGCGAAGACCGCGTCGAGATGGGGCCCACGCAGCTGCACCGGCCCCACCCGGCGCCCGTGCACGTTCATGGACACGTAGTGCTCGAACCGCTCCATGGTGGCCACCCGGTCCGGGCTGGGGTCATCGCCCCACTCGGCAGTGATCGGTGCGATCGCCGACTTCGAGCCGGCGGTGGTGGCCAGCGTGGACGCGTTCTGCACCAGAGACAGCCGAACCGGCGAGGGCAGTCGTGCCAACAGCTGGGTCATGCCGTGAACTTGGCACCTGTACTTCCGGAAGTCCTCGAACATGGCAGCGATGGTCTCCGGCGCCGCGCCAGTCAACGTGATCAGCTCGTCGAAGTACGGGCGGAACGGCACCCGCCTGGCTTCCGGGGTGTCGCGCCGGGAGTGCACGGCCCGCAGCAAATCACGGGCCAGCAGCGCGGTCACCAACCGGTCGGTGGGCCCGTTGCCGCCTGGGCACACCCACACGACCATCCGCGAGTCCATCGCGGCGCGGATGTTGTAGACGCCGACCGGCTGGCCGAGGAAGGCACGCGTGATGGGGTTGGCGGCCAGCCGGGCGATCGGGTTGAGGACCACGGCGAACGCGTCCGGCGGCAAGGTCGGGAAGACCACCTGCCACCAGGACCGGGTCTCCTCGTCCAGACGGTCGGTGACCGTAGCGAGCGCTGCCTTGCGGAACGCGGCATCCGTCAGCAGTGCCCGCACGTGGAAGATCGTGGCTTGGTCCTCCGGGCGGCCGGCCTGGCAGGCGGCCTCGTTGACGGCGACCAGGACGGCCAGCGCGGCGGTGAGGATGGTGATCGCCCGGGGTGCGGTCGCATCGTCCCAGGCCAGTGCGGAGGCGTAGGCGTCGGCGATGGCCTCGACGACCTCGTGCGCCGCCTGCCCGTGGTGCATGCCCAGCGGATTCCACGAACTCACCCGCGGGTTGGCGCCCAGGCCGTTGAGGTCGACGAGCGCGATCCGCCGCATGAGGGCCTCGTGCGCGAGGAACGTGGTGGCCCGGGGCCAGGAGTCACGGTGCGGGTCGACGAACAGCAACCCGCCCCCGGCATGCGCCCAGCCGATCGCCTGCGCCAAAGCCCGCTCGGTCTTGCCGCCGCCGGCCTTGCCCACCCCGACCTCGAACAGGGTCTCCTCGGCGTACGTGGCGACCAGGCGCTCGCGGCCGTCCGGGCCTCGGTAGATGCCCTGCAGCAGCAGCTCCGGATCGCCGAACTCGAACGTCGGCAGGTCTCCGGCGAGTACCGGCAGACGGCAGTGCATGGTCGGCGGCTTGAGCAGGCCCGTCAGCTCTTCCAACCTCACCCAGTTGGCGCGGGGCGGCTGGCAGTGCCCCAGGTTCCAGCGGCGCTCGAAACCACGCTTGGTAGGCCAGTGGTCGGCGCCGATCCGCCACGGTCCCAACCGCCATCCGCGCATGGCCCACCTCGAGCGGCCGCCGAACACATCCAGCGCGGCCTGGAGTTGAGCGAGCCGGGCCTGGGCTCGGCCCTCGGTGTTCGAGGCGCACATCACCAGCAGCTGAACCCGGACGAGGTGGTCGTCGTCGGCGAGCTTGCCCAGCGCCTCGGTCGGCTCGACCCGGCGGGGCACCGGCGGCATGACCAGCCGCCGGCTGGCGCCCGCAGCGGGCTTGTCGCTGAGCAGCTGCTGCAGCTGCCAGGTGAGGGAGTCCTCGATGCCGCCGGCATCCTGCCGCAGCCAGCGTGCGGCCCTCTGGGCCTCCCGGCGCTCCGCGCGGCGGGCGGCGCCCATCAACTGAATCCGGCGCGCCCGCAGTGCCCATTTGGGGGCGCGCTGGATGTCGAGGCGGATCTCGGCGAGGTCGCCGAGCTCGGCGCGCAGGTCGGACACGGCGTCGATGAGCGGCTGCAGCGGGTCCGGGGTGAGGGGCACCTCGCGCAGCGGGGCAGTGGGCTTGCCGCGCAGGATGAACTCCGCGCGCACGGTGTGCGTCCTCGGCTCATCGGCGATCGGCCGGGCCCGGTTGACAGTGACGTCCGGCCCGAACGGGGTGATGGACAAAAGCCGCTGACCGCCGGCCGGGCCCTCGATGCGGTAGCGCAGCGGGCTGGAGCCGTCCGCACGCAGCCGGATCTGTACGGCCTTCGCCCGGCGGGGCGCCCACCAGGGCATGGCCGTGGAAGCGCGGGCGAGCTGGACGCCGCGGCGGAAGATCTCCTCCAGGCTGGGGGCGAAGTGCCGGCTGGACACCAGCTCCAGGGCCATCCGCTCGGCCGAGGCGCGCGCCGCCAGCCGGCGCACCACGATCTCGCCGACCCCCCAGGCCAAGGCAACGACCAGGGCCAGCAGGTACCAGTGGTCGTAGAGCCAGTCGACGGCGTCGACCAGGCCTGTGACCAGGCCGAGTACCTGACCAGCGGCCGTTTCATCGGCCCGGTCTCTCAGGTACGAGGCTGCGGAGTCCACGTCGCTGCTCCCTTCTTGATAGTGCGAGTGAAGAACCAGTCGGTGATGCGCAGGTCGGTGAAGGTGCCGCCGCGGTCCATGCCGGCCCACACCAGATGGACCACCGCCCTGTTCGGGCTGCCGTCGCGGCGGGCGATCGCGGCCTGGATACGGAAGCGAGCGGTGGCGAACGCCGGGACCACCGCCTGGCCCGAGTCGCCGAAGACGGAAGGCCACTTCGCGCGGCCGACTCCGGTGGCGTCCGCACGCAGCAGCGCGCGACCGGCGGTGAGCAACTCGCGCTCGTCATCGGCAGGAAGGTCAGCAGGCCAGGCTGCCTCCAGGTTCCGCTGAATGACCCGGTCGCCGGCCACTCCCTCGCCGTGCGGCGGCAGAGCGGACGCGACAGCCGACGGCGTCGACGCGGCGGGCGTCGGGGAGGCAGCCGTACCGGAGTTCGGTTCGTCGGCGGGAGGCGGAGCAACCGCCGATGACGCATCCGTAGTCGCATGCGCGGTCGATGCCGTCCCCGGAGCCGAAGGCTCCTTACCGTGCGGCACACTCAGCAGAGCGACGCCTGCGACGGCGAGCAGGACGGTACTCAGCAGCAGAAGGCGCGGTGAGCGCGGAGTGGTGGTCACAGCAGCCGTGCACCCCCCGCATAGCCGGACATCGCGTTGACGGCGTCCAGGCGCACCACGGTGCCCGGGCGCGGGGCGTTGACCATCTGTCCGCTGCCCAGGTAGATGCCGACGTGGTAGATCGTGGAATCGCGTCCAGGAGCGGTGGCATAGAAGACGAGGTCACCGGGCTTGAGCGCGCCCGTGCCGAGGCGGGCCGGGATCCGCTTGCCGACACCGGCCTGGGCAGCCGCGGTGCGCGGCAGGCGGATGCCGACCTTGGCGTACGCGTAGGTGGTCAGCCCGGAGCAGTCGAAGCCCTTGATACTCGCGCCGCTCTTGCCACTGGGCGAGCAGCAGAACCCGTACGACTTGCCGCTCGCGTTGCCGCCGCCCCACGAGTACGGGACACCCCGCTGGGACAGAGCGGCCTCGATGACGGTGCGGACCTTCCCCGTGACGTTCTTCAGGTCCGGGTCCTTGGCGGCCGCCGTGTACTGATCGATCCACCCCAGCACGTTGGCGACGTACTCGCTCGAGTGGTTGTACTGCCTGATCGCGGCCTTCAACTGCGACCGCTTCGTGAGGTCACGGCCGTTGCCGCACAGGTAGATCGCGGCGCCGAGGGCGGCGTCGTCAGCATTGTGCGGGTCGGCGATCTTGTCACCGTTGGCGTCCTTGCCGATTCCCTCCCAGGTGGAGGGCAGGAACTGAAAGGGGCCGACGGCGCGCTCCCCGTTCGCGGTGCCGTCCCACTTGCCGCCGTCGGTGTCGGGGAAGACAGTGGTGTTGCCGCCCTGGCCGGAGCCGTTGAGGAGCACCCCGTAGATCTTCGGGCGGATGTCGCCGTTGTCGGCAAAGTTCCGTCCGATGGCGTGATTGGACTCGACCTTGGCGATCCCCGCGAGGATCGGCCAGCGCATGCCCTGGCACTTCGGCGAGTACTTCCCGACCTGCTGGACGGCGTTCTTGTAGGCGGTCAGCATGCGCGGCGGGATATCTGCGGCCGTGCCGCCGTCGGCAATCCCGCCGTCGCCCTGCCGCCCGGTTTGCAAGGCAACGACGGCGCTGATCGCGCTGGACACCGGAGCTGCACAGCACACGGCAGTGAAGAGCAGAAGCGCGCTCACGCATCCCCATCGCCCGAGACGGCGTCGTGTCCGGCTCAACACGGATCGTCGTCCCACGGATTGCCCTCTGGGGGCAGCCGGTCGGCGTCAGCCGAGGCGGGTCCCATCTGGGTCTCCCCGTCGTTTCCATCAGAAATGTCCTCCGAGCGCTCCCGACGCAGCCGCTCGGCGTCGGCTGACGTACGCCGCATCAGTGCCTCCCACCGGGCGTGCGCCTCATCCCGGAAGGACCTGCCGGCGTCTGACCCGCCTGAACCCCCTGAGGTGATCGTCGAAGGTGCGCTGCCCCCTCGCCCGCGACGTGCAGGGCCCGGATTTGCGCGGTCAGCCGGCTCAATCGCCTGACGGTGCAGTTCCACCGGAAGGCTGGGCAGCCGTGGGGACGGTTCCGGGGGCGGCCCAGCAGCGGTGGGCGCCATCGGCGTCTGTGATGGACGGTCGTCCAGCTGCTGGGTGGTGTTCACACCAGCGGAGGCGCCTGTCGCCGGGCGCAGGCGCCGGCCGCCGAGAGGACCGGGAGCGGCACGGCCGCCGGACTGCTCCCGCATGCCCTTGGCGAGGTGCCGTCCTGTCGCGGCCCAGGCGCGGCCGTCCTCCCGGACGGTGTTGGCCCACACCCGCACCTGCTGCCGGGCGTCCTGGGAGTAGCGTGAGCCGCCCGAGCGGATGTGCCGGATGTTGGCTGGCAGGCCGACCGTCGTCCCGTAGGCGGTGCGGCCGCCGCGGTTCAGGATCCGGTATCCGCGGAAGCGGACCAACCGGTTGTGGGCGCGGGTGGACAGCAGGGTGCGGTCCGTGTTCTGGTCGTGGAGGATTTCGCCGGTGCGGCGGTCGGTGATCTGACCCTGCGCGTTGCGGTAGCGGTCGGGGGGCCCGCCGGGCCGCCTGCCCGGCCCGCCACTGCCCGACATATCCAGCCCACCGTCCGGCCCGCCGTCGGCATGCGGGTCGCCGTCAGCGGTGGGCTTACGCCACTTGGCCAGCTGCTCCTTGTCGGGCCGCTTACCGATCAGCAGCCAGTGAGCCCCCTTCGCACTGAGCCGTGCCCCCAGCCCGCCCACCGCTCCGGCGGCCAAGAGCGGTGCGAGGCCGCGCCCGGCTTCGGTGGTGGCATCCGCGAGTATTCCGCCGGTGTCCACCGGCATGCCCGCCCCGTCGAATAGGGAGCTGAGTGCGCCCATCAGGCGCTCTCGAGTGCCGAGCCTGCCGTATCGGCCACCGCCCAAAAACATCCGCAGGCCGCCCCCGTATCCGCCGTAGTCCATCGGGGAATTCATGGCGAGCGCGGCGCCGAGTTCGGACGTGTCCCCCGGCAGATGGGTCCCGCCGACTTTGGCATAGCGCAACCGCATGGCCATGCGCCGACCGAAGGAGGTGATGGATGTCAGCAGCCGACGGTGCCCGGCTGCCCCGGCAATGGCCAGCACATCGATGAGTAGAATCCGCTCGACCATCAGGTCTGGCCCGTTAGTGATGGTGGCGTCCACGGCGATGCCGAAGAACGGAACGAACGCGCACACCCCGACCATCGTCAGGATTGCCATCCCCCACAGCGACAGCCACTTCCACACCGACTGGCGTGCCGGCCCGGGCAGCATGCCGGCGACGAAGGTGACGCCGCCCGCCGCCGCGGCCGCTGCGCACACGCCCTGAGTGCCGAGCAGCACGATGGCGGACGACAGCAGCATGCCGCAGATGAACAGCGCGGCGATGAGCAGCAGGGTCGCGCCGCCGACTCGCCACCAGGTGGGCTTCTCGGCATAGGCGGCACACGACTTGCCGACCGGACCAGCCTTCTTCAGGTCGGCGAGGAAGGCCGCAAACTGCTGGTCGTCTTCGCTCAGCAGCGGGCTGGCGGTGTCCAACAATTCACCGCCGGGAGTGAGGGCAGGCAGCGTGTCACTGCCCTGACCACCGTCACCGCCTTGGTCGCCGATGCAGTACTTCTTGGCGGGTCCCTTGACCAGACTGCACGCATCCTCCGCGTCCTTCGCCGCCTTGCCGCCAGGCTTGTAGCCGCCGGTGACCCACTTGAGGTGGATGGCGTAGGCCTTGCGGTCGGAAGGCTTGGCGGGATCGAGGATGCGGCCGTACTGCAGGAGCATGTATGGCTTGACGATCAAGGCGTTGGTGATCGAATCCTGGATCGGGCGGGCCACCTCCGCGGCGGAGACGGGTCCATCGCCTTCGCGCTCCAGGCACTTGAGTTCGGCGTTGCCGGCCATGCCGGCGCACGGATCCTTACTGGCGAGCTTGCCGCCCCAGTCGTAGGAGTTGACGCTCTGCTGGGCGACCTCGGCGGCCATCTGCTGGCTCTGCCCCAGCGGCCCGTGCTGGGCGAGCAGGTAGTCGGGGCGGACGAACGCGGAGGCGGCGAACGCCGCGATCATCAGCGTTAGGAACATTTCTCCCAGACCGCGGCCGACGCGGCCACGCACGATCATGAACCCCGTGAACACAAACGCCCAGGCCAGCAAGAGCCCCTTCAACCCGAGCGTGTCGACGACCACCGTGTCGTAGGTGTCGGCGACCTTCCGCGCGGGCTTGATGAGGAGCTTCAGCAGCGGGAACCGGAAGGCCACCTCGATCGCCCACCCTGCCAGCCCGACCAGCAGCCGGATCAGCGTGAACAGCCCCGACAGGGCGAAGGCCAGAGCCTGGGTCTTGAAGGCGACGATGGAGCCACCCTCGGCGTTCAGGTCGTACCCGTCGATCGGCACACCCTCGGACGAGTAGATGTTCAGCGGGGCGAGCAGGTCGCCGGTCTGGCTGTTGCTGCCGGCCGCGTACACGACTTGGGTGTTCACCAAGAGGAACACGCCGGTGAGCAGCACGACGAAGCTGGCGGAACGCAGGGTCGCGCGGTCTGGACGGAACACGTCAGCGCCGCCTTTGCCCGGCGGCGCCGCGCAGCCGCCACACCACGAGAGCACCCACACCGGCACCGGCAGGCACCAGCCTCCACGCCCCACCGGCCACGTCCTGATGAGCAGCGGAGGCATGGGCCGCGGCGCCACGCTCGCAGTACGCCTTGGCCGGGCCCACGATCAGGGCGCACGGATCCCGGTGCGCGCCGTCGGCGGCGAAGGCCTGCCCGGTGTGCGGCCACCACCCTTGCGGCACGCCCACCCCGAGGACGAGCACGACGACGGCGACGACGACAGCGATCACGGTAAGGACACTCACGGCGGCGGCGACACGCCTCGAGCGGTCCCACGACAAAGTGGTCATCAGACGGTTTCCTTCGGACGGGTCTGTGCGGCCTCACCAGAGGGCGGCTCCGGCACCGTGGGGGAGACCGCGCTCGTGCGGCGTCCCGGCGTGGTGGTGATGGAGGTGGTGATGCGCGGGATGCGGGGGATGGAGACCTTGATGCGGCCGGTGTTCTGGCGCGGGCAGGTCAGCAGGAACTCGCCCTCTCGCCCCTTCTGGCCGACGGGGGACAGGCCGGTGGTCACCAGCCGCACCAGTGCGTCGTCGTTGGGATCGAGCCCGACGAACTCCAGGCCGCGGCGGGCGCGTTCGCGGTCGGTGGTGCGGGCGAGCGCGCGGTAGGCCATGAGGCCCCGGTCCGGGCCGAGTTCCTCGGCGTCGTGCGAGCCCGCCAGGAGCCCGGCGCCGTGCTTGCGGCCGTCGTGGAGGATCTCGTGGACCAGGGCGGTGCCCTCGGCGGAGGAGGTCAGCCAGTACAACTCGTCCAGGACCACCTGGGTGAACCGCTCGGGGTCCTCGAACGCCGTCTGGCGGGCGATCGCAGCGATCAGGTAGAGCACCGCGCGGCCGATCAGCGCCTCCAGCGGCTGCTGGTGCAGGACCTCCGGCTTGTCGAACGCTGCCTTGGGAGGCAGTTTCAGCCCGGTCGTGGTGATCACGATCATGTCGGTGGTGCTGGAGGCGTCCAGCCGTACCGGCGGCAGCGTCGGGTCGAAGACCATCCGGGCCAGGGAGTTGCTGGCGACGACGCGGATGAGTCCGGCGAGGGTGGAGGCCGAGTCCTTCCGCTTGCCCACCTCGTGCGTGGCCATCTCCTCGAGGACCTCAAGGACGCGGTGCATGGACGGCTCCGGGCCGGCGGCTGCCTGCTCGACGGCGTGGTGGAGGACCTCGCCGTTGGTGCTCATCGGTCCGATGCCGAGCTGCAGGGTGAGGTAGGACAGGGCGTAGTGCCGTCCTTCGGGCCCGTTGAACATGCGCAGCGGGTCGATGGAGACCTCGGCCTGGGCGGCGTCGATGATCTGGGCCCGGCCCTTGGCCGCGGTGCGGGCGAACGTGGCCCACTCACGGACCGGAGTGCGGTCGATGCAGATTGCGCAGCCGCCGCGCGCCCACACCGCCTCTGCGATCAGCTTCTGCAGCACGCTCTTGCCCGCGCCGAGATCCCCGACGATCCCCATCGACGCGGACGCGTCGACCTTGGGCGCGTCCGCCACGTTGATCATGACGGGGCGGGTGGTACCGCAGTCCAGGTCGATGCCGAGGAACATCCCGTTGGGGTCGCCGACCTGAGCGGTGGTGAAGGCCCCGGAAAGTGCCCAGTCCTCACTGATCTGGTGCTGGGTGAACTCCCGCACCACGCCGGGCCGTACGGTGCCGGGCAGGCCGAGGGTGAACAGGGCTTCCTGCAGGCCGGCCGGGCGCACGGCGCGGTAGTCGGCTCCGCCGAGCAGTGCGGCCAGGGCGCGGGCCCGGGCGTCGCAGACGGCCGCCGTCGGCCCCCACACCGTCAGCACGGTCACCGACTGCACCTCAACCTCGACCGACGTGCGCGACAGGCGGGCATCCAGCTCGCCCAAGTCGCGGGCGGCCTCGGTCAGCGAGGCCGGCATGCCGGTCGGGCGGGCGTCGTACTGGTCGGCCTGGTCGATCAGTTCGTTCTTCTTGCGCCGCACCTGATCGCGGGCCTTCTCCGCCGGCACCAGCGTGAGGTCGACCGTGTAGTCGACGGGAAAGTCGAGCAGCTCCAGCTGGGCGAACAGGTCCGCGGCGTCCTGGCTGACCGCGGGCGGGCACTCGGCCAGCGCCAACTGCGCCTGATAGCCCACCCCGGTGTCGGACTCGACCTGCAGCCAGCGCCGCCCCAGCGGCGAGCCGGTGTTCACCCGCCACCAGGCCTTGCGTCCCGACCGGGTGATCCGGCCCGCGGTCTTCAGCTCGTCGACGTCGTCGAGCTCGGGGTCGATGCCTCCCTCCTGCAGGCGGACCTGGCCCAGGTCGGCGTAGCTGGGGGAGCGCAGCACGCCGTCCCGGCTCTGCCCGCCGTACAACTCGCTGGTCTCGGCCTCGGCAAGCAGGGGCTCGGCAAGACCGCGGTGGAGCGCGTGCTGGATCATCCACACGATCTCCGCCGGACGGGCGGGGCGGAAGGCGATGCCGCCGGCGAGCGCGGCCTCCACCCGGGAGGCGTGCTCGCGGTAGGCGGTCACCTCACGCCGGGCCACCGGTGCCGGGCGCATGCCCAGCATCGGCGCGATCTCGGCCCACGCCGCGCCGAGTTGCGCGGAGACCTGCAGGCCGCCGGTCTCGGTCTGCAGGGGCACGGCCAGCCACAGGGTGCGGCGGTGCATCTCCTGGTCGTCCAGCAGCTCCAGGGTGGCCTCGACGTTCTCCACCCACGGGTGCCGACCCGCACCGGGTGCCGGCTCGGCCGGCTCAATGCCCTCGATCATCTTGAGGGCGATCTCACCCGGATCGACCTGCGCGCACAGCCCGAACAGCCGCGGTGCCCCGGACAGCGACCGCACCAAGTGCGTGATTTTGGCGAGCTGTTCGTCGCGGACGGCGGCGGGCACGTACGTGCCCTGGACGGTCTCCTCACGCTGGCCCTGCGCGTCCGGGCCAGGGTGCAGGCGGTAGACGGCCCACACGCTGCCGTGCGTCGACCACACGAGGTGCCCGGCGATGTGACGGATTGGAACCCTCACCGCGCACCCCCCTGCTGGGCGAGCGCGAGCAGCTGCTGCACACCAGAGACCGGCCCCGCGGGCATGACAGGAGCAACTGGCTCCGTGGGGCGGCGCGCGGACGAGCGACCGGCGGCCGGCCGCGCAAGCGCCGGCCGAGAGGCAGCACTCTGCCGCGTCGCAGAGGATGGTCTGGCCTTCACCGCCGGGTCCAGCGCGGGCGCGCCCTCGATCGTGAAGCCGCCGAGCAGCGGGCGGGCAGCGCGGTCACGGGCCGCCCGCCCACCGATCCGCCCGCCCTTCGGCTGCCAGCCGAGCAGCACCCAGCCCAACGCGGCCTGCATCGGCGCACGGCCCCGGATCTTCGGCCGACGTACCGCCCAGATCGCCAGCAGCCACGCGACGATGGGGACCGGGCCCATCCACGACCACCAGCTGATGGTCTTGATCAGGAGGAAACCGCCGCCGACGGCGACCGCGATCTGCGCGGGCGTGTAGGGGCCGAGCGGGATCTTCCAGTCGGCGACCTTGCCCAGCACCCATGGGTGGCGTCGGGCGGCGGTGTAGAAGCGGCCCACCCGCGCCGCTGCCGCGGTCACAGCCAGCCCCCGACGCCCCGCGAGTGGTCACGAGAGGACGGGAGTTCGGACTGAACGACGCCGGGGACGACGGGTGCGCCCTTGGCCGGGTTCTTCACCTCGTCCTCGAACATGTTCGCGAGACTCTCGCGGGAGTTGTACAGCCCAAGCGCGATGATCATCAGCAGCAGGGCGCCGATCCCCGCCTTGAGGCTGAACTTCTGGATCATGATGACGACGACAAGGCAGACGAGACCGGCCTGCAGACCCTTGGTCGCCCACTCCTTGAACATGTTGATCCACGAGTCGCCGAGGTCGTTGAGCTGCCCGGCGAGCACCAGGCTGTGCATCGTGTTCACCGGACACCCCCGCCCTGAGCGGTCCCGGACTGAAGCGCGGCGACTTCCCACCGGCCGGAGCGGGCCTTGAGCGTGAGCTCGTACGCCAGCGGCCACCGACCACCGGCGTCCCGGCCTTCCACCCGGACGAGGACCCGCACCGCCGTGCCGTCGGCCGGCACCTTCTCGGCGGCCGCGTCTTCCTCGACCGCGGACACCTGCTCGACGGACACCGCCGTGTACGGAGCGGGGGAGACGGCCGACATCTGCACACCGGGCGCGAGGTAGCGGTCGACCTCGCCGGCACCGGTCAGGTAGGCGGCGAGGAACCCCCCTACGGCTGAGGACAGCTCACCCTCCGGGACGTTCACGCCGTACGGCGACTTCGGCACCTCGGCCCGGCCCGGGCCGGCCACCACGCCGGGCGCGCCGGTCACCGTGAACGAGGCGCCCGAGGCGTCGGCGGCCACCGGCACCGTGTAGTAGCGCACCGTTCCGTTGGCGTACTGCGCAGCCACCGTCACCGACCACGCGCCGTCCGCGCGCTGCGCACTGCGCACCGCGGTCACGGACGCAGGCGACGACTGCGCACCCGCTGCCGGGTTTGGCAGCTCGACGTCCGGCGCCATCGACTGCGCAAGTCGCGCCTGCGCAGTCGTCGCGTCATCGGCGCTGCTGCGCAGCCACGCGCTGACGAACAACTGCGCATAGCCGGCCGGGTTGGCGGCGGCCGCGGTGCGCACGGCGGTGGGCTTGGCCGGAGTAGCCGCCTCGACCGTGGTCGGGGTGGAGGCGACGGCGACGGCCAGGGCGACGGGGCCGGCCGCGATGACCGTCCAGACCGCCAAGCGCGAGAGCCGGACGCGGCGCCGCATCGCCTCCAGCCGGGCGCCACCCGCCATCGGAGCAGCAGCCTCGCTCTGTGAGGCCTGCTTGCCAGGAGACATGGTCAAACTCCCAGGTCAGAAATGTGATTGCTGACCTTGAGAAAACCCGCCGACCCCGACCCGACCACCAACCACGAGACCCCGACCACGGTCACGATGGGGACACGAAGCCCGTGGTCGGGGTCATGGTCGGCCCGACCACAGACCCGACCATGGAGCCAACCTGGGTCTGTGGGCGCTCACCGCGTCATCCGCCGGCACCCCGCCGACGGATGCGCTGGCACCCGTCTGCCGCACCCCGGCCGGCGCCGTACGCGAGCGCGCAGAAGGACACCACCAGACCCGCGGGGGCAGCCTGCGCGTCGGCACACCCGACCCTGCGCAACAGGACATCGGGATCCGCGGGCCGTACTGCGCACCCGCGGGCACACAACCCGACTGCGCACGACCCTCGATCGGTTGTGCAGGCCGTTTGCGCAACGCCCACGAAGGCTGCGCAATCGGGGCTGCGCAACGACTGCGCACCGTGCTGGCACGGCGTGGTCGGCCCGACCACGACCCCGACCACGGCAGCTAGAAGGCTGCGTTGCCGGATCGTGACCGATGGTCGGGGCTCATGGCCGTCAGCCTGGTCGGGGCCGGCGGATGAGCTGACGGCATGGAACGCACGTACGCCTCCGCCTTCGCGCCCACCGGCCGCCCCACCCCGGCGGGCACGGTGCGCTGCCGTGGCCACCGCACGCGGCTTGCATACCGGACGGCGCGATGAGCGGCTTCGGATCCGGGGTCCGCCGCGGCGTGATGGCGGCCGATCAGTTCACGCAGATCGCCAACGGGTTGTTCCGCGACAGCCGCATCTCATACCGAGCGAAGGGCCTCTTCGGCTACATCAGCACCCACCGCAACGGATGGCTGGTGACCATCGCCGCCCTCGTCGCCCTGGGCCCCGACGGGCAAGACGCGGTGCGGGCAGGACTGAACGAGCTGGAGAAGTTCGGTTATCTGGTCCGCGATCGCGTGCGCCGCCCCAACGGCACCCTCGGAGAGATCGTCTACAGCATCACCGACCGTCCCGCCGCTCCGGACGTTCCCCCGATCGACCCAGCATCCACCTTCCGGGAAGCCAGCAGCGACACCGACTTCGGCGCGGGCATCCGCCGCGGGGTGATGGCCGGAGACCAGTTCACGCAGATCGCCAACGCGCTGTTTAGGGACAGCCGGATCTCCTTCAAGGCGAAGGGACTGTTCGGCTACATCAGCACCCACCGGGACGGCTGGCAGATCACCGTCGCCAACCTAGCGCGACACGGCCGCGAACGCGTCGACGCGGTGACCACCGGCCTGGAGGAACTGGAGCACCACGGATTCCTGCTGCGCGACCGGGACCGCAACCCCGACGGCACGCTCGGGCAGGCCCTGTACTTCATCACCGACCTGCCCGCCCTGCAAAACCCCAGCTCACAACCAGAGTCGGGTTATCCAGGATTGGCTGAGCCAGTGTTGGCTGATCCCGGCACTAAGAACACCATCGTTAAGAAGACCAACAAGCAGAAGACCAACCCCCTCCGTCCGTGCGATCGCGGCGACGCGGCGCGCACGAACGCACGGACGGCCCCCTCGCACGCGACAACGTCGCCGAAGCCACCGCCTCCGGCGGACGAGATGCACGCGGGGATCCGGCTGCTGCTGGACATCGGGGCGAGCCGTCCCGAACTGCTGCTGACCGGGCCGGCACTGACTGATCAAGGCCGCGTGGCGACCGTGATGCTGGAGGCCGGCTGGAGTCCCGAGCAGCTGCGCCACGTCATCACCGACCGGCCGCTGCCGAACCCGGTGCGCACATCCATCGGCGCGATCATCGCCGCCCGGCTCCGCGCCGCCCAGGCCTACCCGCCGCCCGCCAGCGCCGCCCGCCCCGCCGCGGCCCCGCTGGACGAACCGTTCGTGGAGGCGACCAGGTCATCGACAGCGGCCGCCGCCCGCTCCGTGACCCAAGCCCTCACCTACCGGGCCCTCGTCGAGTGCGCCGGCTGCGGCGTGCCCGCCACCGCCCCCGGCGAAGACCTCTGCCCCACCTGCCTCGGCTGGCCGCTGTGCCGCACCTGCCCCGGCCCGACTCGCAAGCGAGCCCACCCCGACGGCGACGGCCGCTGCACGACGTGCGCCTCCGCCTGACCGACCAACCGGAAGGAAGCAGCCCGTGACCGACACCCGCCGCACACCATCGCCACCCGGGTTCGCGCAGCACCTGCACCCCTTCGCGGCTGCCCCGGGCCGGTGGGAGGCGGAACACGCCCGCGCCCTGCGAACCGGCCACGTCCGGGACCACACCTGCACAGCCGAGTGCGAACCCGTGCTCGTCTACGAGCGCACCCGGTGGGGCTGGCTCGCCTGGACGGTCCCAGGCGACGGTTCACGGCCTGAACTCCCCCACCAGATCGGAGTCCTCACCCCATCGGCCACACCCACGCAGCACATGGCCCTGCGCTGGCTGACCAGGCGCCCCGCCCGGCGCATCGGCCTGGCCCCCGGCATCCGCGCCTCGCTGCGCTTCGGCACCGTCGCGGTCGCGTTCTTCAGCCTGGTCGCCGGCCTGTTCGCCATGGCCGATGGCATACCCGCCGACGTCGCCCTGCCAGCGATCTTGCTCGCTCCGCTGCTCGCCGAACACCTGCCGGCCACGCTGGACGCCCGGGCCCGCGAACACGTCCGCAGCGTCGAAGGTGCCAGCGCCTGCCGCTACCTCCAGCGCCTCGCCGCCCTGCACAGCTGCCTCATCCAGGCCGCCGCCGGCAGCGACCGCTACGAACTGCGCCGGTCGGCCGAGATCGGCCAGCACCTGCTGTGGGACGCCGCCGACCTGCTGCAGACGCAAGACACCCGCTCGGCATCATGCGCACTCATCACCTGCGAACGGCTGATGCTCCAGCTCGCCGACCAGGTCGCCCGGATCCTCAAGCACGCACCCGCCCAGGCCCAACCGGACCACGCGGACCAGGCACCCAAGCCGGGGCGGCCGCCTGGCGCCCGGTCGACGACACGGCCAGCACCTCAGCACACGCCCGGCACCTCACCACCGGTGGGAGCACTCGTCATGCCCGGACCCAACACCGCTGCCCGCACCTCAGCGGTCTACCTGCTCTTCGCACACGAGCCCTACTACCCCGGCCCCGGTACCCAGGAGATCAACACCACCCTCGTTGCCGCCGACACCCTGCTCCATCCGCAGGTACTCCAGCCCGACGGCACTCGGATCCACGCCCTCCTCACCCAAGGACGGCGGCCGGGCGAGATCATCCCGCTGGCCACCCTTACCCACGAACTGAACGGCGGCGCCGACTGGCCGACGGTCGGCGACTGGGAGAGCGTCACCGTCGACCTGGTGTACCTGGTGCAGACACAGATGTGCGATGCCCTCAGCCTCGGGCTCCCCGAAGTCGCCCGGGCCCTGATCTGCACCGGCCCCGAGAGCCAGGTGCGCGCCTTCGACGCTGCAGCAGGGGAGTTCACCGTCTACGGACCGGACGACCGCACCAAGGTCCTGACCGAGGTCGGCATGTTCCTCACCGGCCTGGCGGCCGAGCAACCCTTCTGGCCGGGCGACGGACTCCTGCCGCCGCTGTGCCAGAGCGTCTGACAGCAACGTGGGAGCAGAACGCTGATCAAGCGACCACGACGGTTCAGACGAACGCCTGCCGTCCCAGGACCGGCGTCCTGGGGCAGCAGGCTGATCCACACTTAACGTTCGCGCCGGCGACTGTGCTCGCTGTGCGGCGCCGCCGCCGAGCTTGACCCGGTCCTGAAGGGCTTCGACCATGGGTTCGGGTAATGGTGCGCGAGGGTCAGCCAGCGATCCGGGACGCAATGAGCCGGTTGGTGAGCTCCACCGTTCCGAGGTACCACCAGAAGATCCAGTCCAGGAACGCTTCGTCGTAGTCGCCGCGCTGGTCTGCCTTGCGGTGGCGCAGGTCGTATCGGTTGGCGATCTCGAACAGTGCCCCCTCGTCCTTGCCGAGCTTGTCCTTGAGCAGGGCGCGGCGTTCCTCGAGGATGCCCGCGAGGGTGACGATCGCCGACCGCTTGCTCTCCACCGTCGTGTCCCGGCCGCGGAACAGGGCGATCGCGTGGCGGACCCGGGTCGTGATGTCCGGGGCGCTGTCGTTGAGCGCCTGGTGTACCAGCGCGCTGCGGGCGTCGTCGGTGACGGCGACCAGGCGCCCGAGGTCCTCGCCTTCGGCAGCCAGCTCGTACTCGATGCCGGCCTCGCGCAGTAGCTCGTTGACCTTGCCCCGGTACAGGATGCGGGCGGGCCCGTTGTGGAACTCCGAGTGGTGCCACCCGCAGTTGTTCCAGGAGTGGAAGCGGCGGGTGCGGGGCCGGCTGACTAGGTCGTGGAAGACCTCGATCAGACCGAAGAAGGTGTCCTCGTCCCATGTTTCCGGGGTCAGAGGCCACAGGTCCGGGATGCCCAGTCGCTGCTCGATCACTCGTGAGGCGTCCGGCAGCTCGATGGGGTCGTCGACGCATTCCTCGCCGAAGACCTCCGCCAGGTAGCCGTTGTGGGCGAAGTCGCTGATGATCCGGGTGAAGTCACGGCGGGTGTCGCGTGCTGTGCTGCCGTCGTGCGACAGGCCGCGGCCCTGCCGCTGTGGCCAGTACGGTCGCGGCTCGGCCGCATGCCGCAGTTCGGCTGCGCGGCTAACTAGCTCCTTCAGCCACTCCCGCTTGTCCATCCCGCCCCGCTGCCCCCAGCCGGGGGTGGTGCTGGCCCACGGATCGTCCGAGGGTGCGGGGCGCTCGGGCAGGTCCTCGAAGTCGGCCGCCGCTGTGGTGCCGACCAGGGCCTCCGTCAGCAGCCATACCGCCTGCTCCTCCCACGAGGTGTTCGACGACCGAAGGACCCGCTCGCCTTCGGACACGAACAGCGACGTCGGCCAGCGGAGCTCGTAGTTGCTCAGATCCAGACTCACCGCGTCATCATCACCCACCCAGGCAGGCTTCAACTGGCCCACGGAGCATGAGCATTCGGCCGGGAAACGGTCCTTGAACGGCCTTCGCGGTGGACAGCATCCCTCATGGCGCTCAGCGTCGTCCCAGTTCATGCCGACCCCAGGGGGCTGTCCATGGCCAAGCGCACCGCGAAGAAGGGCAGCAGCAGACCAGTACGGCTGTCCGCCGACCGGCTACGGAAGGGCTGGCCCGGCCCCGCCGGCACCCGCGTACGGCTCGCCACGGCAGCGGACACGGACACCGTCGACGCGCTGCTCGACACGGCTGGAGCCCGGCTCATTCCGGCGCTGCGGTCCTCCATCGAGCAGGGCACAGCAGGCGCCGCCCTCCTGGACGGTCTGGACGGCACCATCAAGACGTTCTTCGAGGACTTCGCGCGCCGGACCATCGGGCACTCGATGGCCGACTCGATGGCCAGTGTCAGCCTGACTCTCGTGGCCGCCGACGAGCAGGACCGGCCGATCGGCGCTCTGTCCGTCACCGCCCCCGGAACCATCATTGAGCGGGCTCTGGAGCACGGGTACAGCTACGTGCAGGCTGTGACCCTGAGCGTGGCCATCGCCAAAGTACACGGCCTGGCGGTAGCCGAGCAGGCCCGCGGCCAGGGCCTCGCCAGCTTCCTGCTGAAGCGGGCCTGGCAGGTCTACGACCAGCTCGACTACTTCCTGCTGTACGGGTCCTTCGAGACCGAGCGGGACCTGGGCGCCTTCTATAAGGGCTGCGGATACACCGTGCACGCCCCCGGCGAGGGATTCCTTCTCGACCGGATCGACCTGCCCTTCGGCATCCACGCCGGCCCCGACCAATGCGTGGTCACCCGCTGGCGGCCTCCCCGCTGAGCGGCCGCCGGCCGTTCACCTCACAGGTCCGTCCACGGGCGAGGATTACCGCCGACCAGAGGCATCCACACGTCCTGGGAGGGACCGTGCTGCTCCAGGTCTTCCAGCACGGCGGCTCCCAGCCGGACCTCCCGAGCGAGACCCGCCACGAGCGGGTGCTGAGCGACCATTGCCTGCAGATCGCTCATCCGATTCTCCAGCCTGGCCCGGGAGGCACCGGTGAGCACGAAGAGCACCCGGGGAAAAACCGGATACCAGCGCAGCCAGGCGGGACCTGCGGTGGCCTGCCTCCGCCGGCCGACGGGCTGGGCCTCGTACTGGAACAGGCGGGCGTATTCGATCAGCTTCACGGCCAGCCGCTCACTGCTCATGGTGCTGCGATCGACTTCCACGAACGCACGCAGCTTTCGCCGGTGTTCGCTCTCGACGACCGTGTAGTACATCACCGCGTCGGCCACGATCCGCTCGCCCTCGCCGATGGAGTGGGACACCTCAGGGGTCCAGTCCCAGGGGCCGTGCTCGTGCCCGAGCCGGCGGGCGTCTGCGGCGAAAGCAAGGTGAGCGCGAACGACGGCGAGCGTGTGCGGGGTCTTCAGCGACGCTGCCGTGGTCGAGGTGATGGGGTAGGGCGGCCGCCCCCGCAGGACGGGCAGGTCCCGGGTCAGCCGGGCGCCTTCCTGCGTGAGGTACCAGGCGTTGGTACGGGTCCGGTTCGCGTCCGGCAGCACCGTGCAGTCGACGAAGCCGTCGGAGCGCAGCCTGTTCAGAACACGGGACATCAGCTGTCGCGTGCCGTCCGGGCGCAGCATCCGGCGCAACTGGCTGGTGGTGACGATGCGGTGCTGGGCGAGCCCCGCCAGCACTTGGTGGGCCAAGGGCTCAGCGGGGCTGGGGGCCAGTTTCGTCGCCGGAGTGCTCCGTGCGGCGCTGCTCATGAGACGTTTCCTTCCGCGGCCGTGGCGGTCTCCGGCGGAGACCTTCGGTTGCTGCTTCAGGAAACCCGCGGGCCCCGACCAGACCCCCGACCACGAAGCCCCGACCATGGTCACGAAGTCGAAACAGCCTCGCGATCTGCGCCGTGGCTGACGTCCATGGCCCCGACCACGGGTCGCGCCCGCGCGCCAGAGCAGCTTGCTCCTGCCGGGGAGTTCGCCAGCTTTACGGCAAGGGGCTGGGGGTGAACCAGGAAGAGGGCGGCCCCAAGAGAAGTTCGGCGATGGCCGGTCCGCAGCAGCCGAGGGCTGCTGCGGGGCGTGGTGGCGAGCCACGCCATGCCGGCCATCGTGCGACACCCGGCCCGCAAGGGACCAACGACCCGTAACCGGATGCCGCGTCTATGGGGCGGTGGGCGAAGGGGCGCTCACCGCCGGTTTCTGCCCCGGGGTTGGGCGGCCTGCTCGAGGATGCGCCGACGCGTCCACCGTCGGCGCCCGCCCTTCTCCGTGAGAGCGTCGGGGGTTTCCAGCAGGGGCAGATTGCCCTGGGACAGGCTGCTGGAGAAGGAGTTGACGCTTTTGAACCCCAGCAGTGCCGCGGCCTGAGTCGCTCCGAGGAGCTCGTCGGGGTCGCCGTCGACAGGGACGTCGGGCAGTGCGGGGGCAGTGCGCTTCGCGCCGGCGTGCTTGCCGCGGCCCGGCCGGGTGGCCATCCAGTCCAGCAGGGTCTGCACGCGCCACAGCTGTCGGCGGTAGGGGTTTTCGGCGGTGCCCAGCTCTTCGACGACGTCCGGGTCGGGGAAGTACCCGGGGTGGTCGCGGACGAAGGTGGTGACCTGGTTGGGGTTCTTATAGCCCAGGAACCTCGAGGCCTCGGCGGCGTTCAGCAGGTCCTGCGGGTCACGGGCGGGCGGTGTGTGCTCGCGCAGGCGTGCCGGCGGGCGGTTCGCGAACCACTCGCTGACCTTCGCGTGGTCCCACAGGCGGGCGCGGCCGCGCATGTCGGCGATTTCGGGGAAGCCGTTCTCGGCGCGGTCGTTGTAGAGGCCGCTGATCCGCGCGGGCGTCAGGCCCTGTTCAGCCGCGATCTCGGCAGCGTCGGCCAGGCGAGGCTCACGGCGCGAGGTCATGGCAGAACCGTCCGTCCTGTCGGAGGCGAGCCGGCCTGCCCGGCTCACAACTCACATAATGGCAGGAGTTTGGGGCGGGGGTCCAGTACGCTGCCCAGGTTTTCCCGGCCGGTGCCAGGAAGAAGTCATTCCTCCGGGATCAGGCACACACCGCGGCGAGCCGCGTCCTGGGCCATCTCCGAGTAGGCCAGGGCTGCCGGAGTCATCTCCCACTCGGCCAGGGCGAGCAGCAAGACCAGCTCGTCGCGGTCCTGGGACGCATCGCACGGCATGCCGGCCGCGGTCGCGGCCGCGACCAGATCCCCGCCGGACAGCCCGGCGAAGCGGGCCGCCACCGTGTCGCGCAGGTCTGCAAAACCCTGCTGGTACAGCTCACTCGCTTCGCGCAGGAGCAGCACCAGGTCCTCGTCGTGGCTGGCCGGTGCGGCCGCGGCGAGGTCGAGGAGGCGCTGGGTGGTCGTCGTCATCATCAGCAGTATGCCCTTCAAGAAAGATCAGAGACGTGTGGGAAATCTTCAGAGCGGAGCGGCACAGCCATCGCACGGAGATCGTCGTGTCCGCCGGGCCAGGTCGGGCTCCTTGCGGGGCTCCTCCTCCAGAGCCGCTCGGACCTGCCCTCGAGGGCGGTGAACTCCGGGCCGTCGTCGGAGCAGACCACGCCGGGGTCGGGCGCTCCGCAGGCCGCTGCGTGCCGGATCAGATCGGTGATGCGCCAGTCAGCGCGGAAGCTGTCGCCTCGGATCTGTTCGACCTCGGCGTACAGGTCGGCCAGCCGCGGCCGCCGGCCGATGGAGAGCAGCACGTCGTGGCTGGAGGCGAAGACGCACAGCGAGCACGAGCAGCGGGAGGTTCCGCCCCAGTCGCCCGCACCGGGCGCCGAATCGTACGTCCAGCAGTACGGCACCGGCGCGTCGGCGTGCCACTCCTTGACCGCGTCGGTCGACCAGTGCTTGACGGGCAGCCACTCGTCGACGACGCGCGCACTATTGGCCTGCACCGTACGGAACGCCTCCCGCTTCTTGCGGTCGGGCCCCTCGTCGCTGCGCAGACCCATGACCTTCAGGATCCGCACCGGGCGGCCGAGCTCGCGCTTCAGACGGTTGACGATCGGCGTCCAGGCGCTGGAGACCACGCTCTCCTTGGCGCTCTTGCGGCAGTACGGGCTGCCCATGCGCGGGAAGCGCCCGTACGCCGCGATCTCGGTTAGCAGGCTGCGCGGCATCCGGGTGCCGTCCGGGCCCGGCATCGTGCGGGTGACCTCCAGGTGCCGGTCGGCTGGCACCCCGAAGGCAGCGCTCTGCAGCGCGGCGAGCTCGGACACCCCGGGATAACGGATGCCGCCAAAGACCACCGGCGGACACTCCAGCACTCCGAGGCTGGAGTGGTAGGAGATCACCCGGTCGGCCACGCCGGCGGCCCGGGCGGCTTCCATGAACACAAACATCATGACCGCGCTGTCCTTGCCGCCGGACAGCTGGGGCGCGAGCAGGTCGTAGGAGGTCAAGTCGGGCGCGCGATGCGGGCGGTGGACGGTACGCGAAGGCATGGCAGCTCCAAGGAGACGAGAACGGGGGGCGGCAGGACTGGCGGCCGATCGCGGGCGGCGGTGCCCGAGCACCTCACGCCGCTGCAGGCTCGGCGTCTGGACGTTTCGGGTAGGGCCGCAGCACGGGGAGACCTAGCTCGATCTCCTCCCGCTCACGGCGGGTCCGGCCAAGCCGGAACACGTAGCGGTGCACACCGCGGTGCCGGACGTTGCGGGCGCCAACCGCGACCAGGGCCTCACGCAGCCACCGAGCCGGGTCGCAGCCGGGCCGCGGCCGCGGAGCTCCGAGCGCAAGGAGTTGAGCAGCGGCGTATTCGTGGCCCTGCTCGGCGCGGCGGATCTTCTGCGCTGCCCGGTCGTGGAAGACGGTGCCGTCCGGCAGAAGCTTCACCGTCCGGGCGGTTGCCCGGCCGGCGTACACCGCGTTCGTCGCCGCGTAGATCGTTCCCACGTGCCCGGGCATCACCAGTCGGCCGGAGGCGGTGCGGCGCGGGACGGGGTCGGCGAACGAGACAACGCCGCGTACCCCGTCCGCGAGCAGAGCATCGAAGCAGCGGGCGAGGAACCACGACTCCGAGTTGCCAGGGCACTCATCGAGCAGGACGAAGCGCGAGCACACCAGCGACTCCGTGTAAGGGCGCAGCCCCGGCAGGGGCTTGGTGAGGACAGCTGTGCTGACCGGAACCCCGAACACGGCAACGCCGCACAGCCGACGCCTGCTGCCGGACACGTCGTACAGGCCGAACTGCACCTTCACCGCCGGGTACGACCGGGAGTAGTGGTGCGCGACCACAAACGTCTTGGCCGGCTCTTCCTCGGGGATGACGTCCACGCGGTAGTTCCGGGCATCGAAGCCGCCATCGCGGACGTGGCGCCAGGAGTGCTTTCCCGCCCGCCACCGCTGGCACCAGGGCGACGCTGTCTGTGCCTCAGCCAAGTCCTCGAACGGCAGCGTCTCTTGAACCGGGAGGTTCACTGTCCCTCCCCGTCTGCTGCGGTCTTCTCGGACAGGTCCGCATCCAGGCCGGGAAGCAAGGTGAGCTGATCGTCGGAGACGGAGGAACCGCGTCGCTGCCGCACCGGCCTCTTCTCCGGGGCGGCCGGAGTGTCCACGGGGTCCGTGCCGTCGGCAGGGTCGGGGCAGGGGCATAACCACCGGCAGGGCTGCTGGCCGAGCCCGTGGTGGATCACGGCGACGACGAAGCCGCCGCGGTCGGTGATGGTGCCGGCGTAGTCGTCGAGGCGGGGGCCGCTGGCGCTGACGCACTGGGCGTGGTGACCGGAGCCGCAGGGGTGGCAGATGCCCCGCTCGCAGGAGCACCAGCGGTGGAAGCCATGGGGGTAGGCGTCCTCGATCTTGCGCAGTCCCCTGGTCCAGGCGTTCGCGCGGACCCAGGCGCCCTCCGCCTCGGTCATCGGGGAGGTCACGCCGGAGGGGACGGGGTCGAGGATGCCCATGATCGATGCGCCGATCAGGCGCAGCCAGGTCGTCATGTCTCGTCTCCGAACAGAGTTGGGGTGGTGTGGAGTTCGTTCATCCAGGCGAGAAGGCGGGGGAGGTTGGTGTCGGGTCCGAAGGCGAGATAGGTGCCGTCGCAGCTGGTGCACCCGAAGGCCTGCGCGATGCGCAGCCGCCGGCGGGAGTTGACGCGGCCCATGTGGACGGTCAGGCCTCGCTCCTGCGCCCTCAGGGCCAGGCGGTGCGCGGCCGGTGAGGTCTTCCACTGGGTGGAGCCCGCGAGGAACAGCACGTCGATCAAGTCCCAGGGGATGAGGCCGTTCTCGCTGCCGTCCTGGGCGGCGAAAGCGACCGGAACACCCAGTGCGCGGATCCGCTCCAGCCATGGCAGCGACTCGGCCAAGGTCGCCGCGGCGTCCATGGGGACGTCGGGGGCGACGGCCCACAGGCAGCGGTCTCGGCCGTAGCGGTCGACGGTCGCCTTCAGCCAGGCGAACCAGGCTTCGGCGCCGGGCCAGCCCTTGCCGAACTTGCCGTTGTCGCAGGCGTACAGGGCACCGGGCGGGATCACGTTGCCCTGCGCCGGGGTCGTCATGCAGCCCAGGAGGCCGGCCTGCATGGCGGCCCGTACGTCAGCTCCGGACGGCGTTGCCAGGTACAGCACGGCGCGGGAGCGAGGCACGGGCAGGGGATAAGGACATGGGTGCGCGCATGACGGGTCCTTCCGAAGGTCGGCGGTCGGGCGGTTCAGGCGAGCGGGAGCTGGGCGGCGGCACCGGAGAGCAGGGCGTCCCACTCCTCCTCGAAGGCCTCGTCCTGCTTGTTGATCACGCGGGCGGGGGCGGTGGCGAAGAGTTCCTCCGCCATCGGCCACGCCTTCGCGCGGCGGCGCACCCAGGAGCGGGCGCGCCCGTAGATGGGGTCGTGCTCGACGTCGACGTGGTGTCGCTCGGAGACGGAGATCAGTCGCCGGGCGAGCTGCTGGGGGCGGCCGAGGTCGACGCGCTCGGTGGAGCGCATCACCGGCCGCCGCTTTCCGGAGTCGGACAGCAGGAACAGCCGGCGCACGTGGTACAGCGCCCACGGCATGTCGAGCTCCCGCTCGAACGCCTCCAGGCACGCCCGGTCCCGCGGCCGCGAGGGGTCGAACATCTCCAGGAGGGTCTTGCGGCCGTAGAGCTTCGCGTTGGGGTTGAGGCTCATCGCCGTGTACTCCAGGCGCAGCACCTCACCGGCGATGTCCGGGTGGGAGCGCATGCGTTCCAGGTGGGCGGGCAGCGCGCCCATGGAGGTGGGGAAGCAGCAGAAGGTGCAGTACGACTTCGGCCAGTGCACGCCGAACCGGTCCAGGAGGTAGGCCTCGCACTGCTGCCGGTCCCAGCCCCAGTCGATGAGCGGGAACACGCCCGTGCGCCCGGGAACCTTCGAGGCGGCTTGGTCGCCGAAGCGGCGGCCTTCCTCGTCGGCGTTGAAGCCCATGATCTGCCTGAACGGGCGGCCGCCGAAGACCTGGGTGATCCACCGGTCGCCGACCTCGCCTTTCGCCCGCAGGCTGCACTTGCGGACGCCGGCCTGCTGCGGGACGGTCCCCACGGACTCCAGCTCGTCCCACAGCGTCCACAGGCCCCGGGCGAACAGCCGTTCGGGACGGCGGGAGTCGTCCAGGACCGTGATCCCGTCGGCCTTCAGGTGCCCGGCCCGCGCCAGCTGCACGAACCGCACGCCGCGGGAGCGCAGCAGCGGAAGCATGAACTCCTCGCACAGCAGCCGGGTTTCGGGCCACTCGCTGCCAGTGGCCATGTAGAGGACGGCGGTGCGCGCCAGGTCGATGCCGTGCGCGGCGGGGTCGGTGAGCATGCGCGCGAGGTAGGCGGTGGAGTCCGCGCCGAGCCCCCAGTTGATGACGGTGTCCAGCTCGTCGTCGGTAGCGAGGCCGGGCAGCGACGGCGTGAACGCGGTGCTGGGCATGGCGGTGCGTCACTCCTTCGCGATCCGGTCGGGCAGGGGCTGGGCGGGGATGATGAGGACCAGGGCGTCGGCGAGCCACGGGTCGCAGGTCGGCCAGGGATGACCGTTGGACAGCACGACGACGGGGCCGGGTTCGTGGGTGAGGTGGCAGCACACGCCGCACTGGCAGGCCGGGTCGTAGGGCTCGGGGTGGGCGGTGTACTGGTCGTTGAAGTAGTCGGCGCCGCGCAGGGAGACAGCGGCCAGGATCAGGTCGCCCTCGACGACGTCGCCGGCGCGGGCCACGCGCGCGTGAACGGGCTCGGCGAGCAGTGGGGCGTGGTCGGCGTCGTCGGGGTAGGCGGTGACGACTGCCTCGAAGAAGTCGACGTGCTCAGGCACGGCACGGTCCTCTCCCTAGCCTGTGCCCGGCCGTGAATGGCTGGGCACGGGAAGGTGGTTGGGGTCTCAGAGCAGGGCGAGCGCGGCTGCGGGGTCCGCGACCAGGACGGCGCGCTGCTCGGCGAGCAGGCGGGCGCTGCCGCTGGAGCGGACGTCGCCGTCAGGGGGCGCGGCGAGCAGGGGCCGTTTGAGGGCGAGGGCGGACTCGGCGGTGCGGGTCGCCTCGGCGTGGTCGAGGGCCTCGATGAGGATCACCGCGCGGGCGAGTGCGGCGAGCAGGCGGGCGCTGGCCTGGAGCGTCGCGCCGCTGGCGGCGGTGCCGGGCCGGTAGAGGCTGACCACTGCGCCGCCGTCGGCGGGGATGGAACGCAGCATCTGGGCGTGGTCGTGCGGGTGGGCGCGGTCGAGTCCACGCGGCAGGACGGCCAGCGTCGCCCGGCCCGCCTGGGCAGCTGCCCGGTGGGCGGCGGAGTCGACGCCGTAGGCGAGTGTGGCGGTGACCGTGTGGCCGGCCTCGGCGATCGCCGCGGCGAAGGCGTGCGTGCGGGTGATGGCCTGCTCGGTGGCGTTCCGGTTGCCGGTCACGGCGACGGAGCGGGCGGCCAGCTGGGGCAGCTGGTCGTCGCCGCGGACCCACAGGCCCAGCGGGCAGTGGGGCCCGAGGTCCGCCAGGGCGGTGGGCCAGACCTCGTCCGAGGGGATGACGAACGGGCAGGTCAGTGTTGCGTTGTCGAGTTCCTCGCGCGGTTTGTACTGGGCCAGGCGCGCGCTGTTGTCGCGGCGCACGCGCCGCTGCCAGACCTCGGCAGGGGAGTAGTCGGCGAGGTCGGCGGCGACCTGGTCCGGGGCGAAGTGGGCGGCCAGCGCGGCGCGGGCGGCACGTTCGGGCAGGGCGGGCTCGGGCATGGCGGCCTCTCGGGCATGGCGCGGCACCGGCAGGCGAACCGGTACCGCGCCGGGGTGGGCGGTGAAGGGGAAGAAGGGACAGAGGGTCAGCGGCCGACGTGAAGGGGAGAGCCGTCGGTGCCTGAGGTGGCGGTGCTGGACCAGCCGGAGGACCTCTGCTTTTCCCACCAGGCGGGAGGATTGCCGGGCTGCCTGGTGGGGGGACGGGGCGCGCTCGGAGCGGCGGGCTGGGGCGTCGGTGGAGGGGTGACGGGAGCGGCGGCGGCCGGGCTGGGCAGGCTGGCTTCGGTGTAGGCGATGCGCTGGCGCAGGCTGATGCCGAGGTCGTCGACGCTCAGGTAGATGGAGTTGTCCTTGATCTCGGTGATGCGGCCCTTGACCAGGACGGTGACTCCGCTGGTGAGGGATTCGGCGGCGTTGCGGGCGAGGTCCCGCCAGGCGGTGCACACGTAGGGGATCGGGGTCCCGTCCCGCCACTTCTGTGTGGCGGCGTCCCACTGGCTGGGGGTCTCGGTGAGGCGGAAGCGGCAGACGGCGATGCCGGATTCGGTGAAGCGGCATTCGACGTCGCTGGTGACGGTGCCGGACACGTGCGTGATCGACGGGGCCATGCGTACACCTCCTATCTCAAATAATAGTGTGTTCTGAGGTTGAGTCAATCCCCCCTCGTCCGCTGCATCCAGCGGCCCAGCCTTCGCAGCCACTGCCGCCACCCTCCGGCTGCCGCTGGCGCCGGTGTGGCGCCCCCGCTGAACACCGTGGAGTCCTCGACCTCCACGTGCAAAGGCACCGTCTGCCCGGGCTGGACGAGCAACTCGTCGGTGGTGTCGAGGTGAACCGATACCCGCACGGCCTGCATGTCGGCGTCCAGGTAGGCGAAGACCAGGACTCCGGCGATCTCGATGCAGGGCAGGCCTTCGTCGTCGGGGCCGGCCATCGGGTGGAAGACGGCTGCGCTGTTGACCTTGGCGCAGACGTCCTCGTCCGGGAAGCGGAAGCCGTCCGGAGCAGGCAGGGTCCGCACCAGCCGACCGACCTCGTCGGCGTACAGCGAGTAGTGCTCGTCTCCACGTTCTTGGTCCGCCCCGTAGTACAGCTCGACGGCCTCACGGTCGTTCAGGGGTGGGCGCTCCGGGATGCCGTCGTCCCCGAGCAGGTTGTCCCAGCTGCTGCGGACGTGCCCGGCCAGGGCGGCCAGCGCGGAGTCCTCGTCGTTCCACAGCGTCACCTCGTCCTCGTGACGGTCCTGGCGGCGCAGCACCCAGACGCTGCCCGCGACGAGCCGCGTGCGGGGCACCGGGCCGGCGAAGTCGAAGCGAGCGAGCCACTTGCCGAGGATGTCGACGGTGTCCGCACCGGGCCACTCGTCGGTGCGCTCCTGAAGCGCGTTCATCTGCTCGTACAGGTCGATGACGGCTGCACCCTCGGGCGTGGCCGGGTCGGGCGTGATCACGGAAGCCTCCTTCAACGAAGGGATGGTGGGGCGAGTGGGGGTCACGGGTTGCCGTCCAGGAGGCTGCGCACCAGCCCCATCAGGCGTTCCTGCTCGGCCGTGAGCTGGGCGGTGCGCAGGACGCGCCTGCGCAGTACGGGCACGTCGAGGCTGATGCCGGCGGGAACATCGGGCTGCTCCGGCGGAAAGACCAGACGGTAGTTCCGGGTGTAGATCATCCATGCCTCGTACCGGTCGGCCGGGCTGCCGCTGCGGGCGGCGTGGCCCTCGTCGGGCGAGAGCGACGGACACGGGCAGGATGGATCGGTACAAGGCCGCCCAGCCGGGTGGCTGGCCAGGACGGGAGGCTGCCGGTAGTGCGTGGCCGTGCCGTTGAGGATGGGACAGTGCGCGGCGGCGTACGGCAGGCACTCGGGGTGCAGCGCCGGTTCCGGCGAGCAACCTTGGGTCACGTCGGCCGGGCGCACGATCAGGAAGCACCGCTCGTCAAGGTGCTGGCCACAGATCTGGCACAGGCGGTGCAGGAACGCGGTACGGGCCCGCTCGGCGTCGAGACTGCCGAATGCCGCGTGGCCGCCGTGGATCAGAGACACCCACGGCACTACCAGCCCGCCCGCCAGCGGCCGGCGCGCACAGCGTTGAGGGATCGGGTGCATCGGTGACGTCCTTCGGATCGCGGGAATGTGGGTCGGCTGGGAGCGACGACGGCCGGGCATTAGCTGTCCTCCGGAGGGGGCGGACCGGTCAGGAGCGCTTCCCAGTGGGCGTAGCGGCAGTCGGTGGCGGCGTGCAGGCGCAGGTGCAGCCAGGCCAGGTCTTGCCCGGCCCGCAGGACGGCTTCGGCGCCGATGGCCGCGGCCCGCGGATACGCCGTGCCGTCATCGGGGTCGGCGGCCGCCACGATCAGGCCCGGCCGGTGGGGCAGGTGGCGGAGCGTGAAGCTCGTGTAGCTGCGGTCATCCAGGAGCACGAGCGGAGCGCTCTGGTACTCCTCGGAGGTGAACAGAGGTGAGGGCAAGTGCTTCACAGGGACCGGGCACGGCAGCAACCCGATCGGGTCGTCGTCGAGGCGGTCGCTGATGACCAGCACCGGCTGGTGGGGTCTCTCATCAAAGGCCTGTGCGGAGGCGGACATGGTGGGTGACACGTCGCTTTCGTGAGGGGGCGGGATAGCCAGACGGGCTGTCCCGCCTCGCGCGGGTCCGGATCCGCCTGCGCCGCACGAGGCGGTGCGACGCAGGCACGCTGGGTCAGTCCTCGATCAGCTCCAGGCAGGAGATCGGGACACCGTTGCCGGGAATCCGGAAGCGACGGACGTTCTGCGGGATGCGGTAGTGGCTGTTGCGGGGGTGGGCGCGCAGCTGCCGGGTCGACTCTTCGTCGAGAAGGAAGCCCGCGCGGCTGCCGGTGCGGTTGCGTTCCTGCACGGTGCCGGTCAGGCCGCGCAGCAGCTTCGAGCGCAGGGCGGGGGTGATGCGGGCCCGGCGCCCGGACTGGATGTGAGCGAACGCGGCCTTGTCGATGGCGCGGAGCCGCTGTGCGGCGGCCTCCTGTACCTGTGCGACGGCTGCCGCGTCGGGCAACTGCCGGATGAAGTCCCGGACGTCGTCGATGGTGATGGGCATGCTGGTTCGCCTCTCTGCGTGGAGGGGTGGACAACCGGCCGAGCACGGGGTGTGCCCGGCCGTGGGGTGGAGGAGCCATTCGAGGCGGCGCGGTGGGGCGGGTATGCGGGCTCAGCCCCAGTCCGGGCGGTCTAGGAGTCGGCCGGGATGTCGGTGAGTTCGATGCAGGAGGCCGGGACCTTCGGGATGCGATAGCGCTTCTCGCCGTCGGGGACGGTGAAGCGGGTGTTGTGCGGGTCGCGGCGCAGCTGGTCGGTGGAGTCCTCGTCCAGCAGGAAGTCGAAACGGCTGCGGGTCTTGTTGGGTTGTCCGACGGTGCCGGTCAGGCGGCGCAGGCAGGCAGGAGTGATCGTGGTGTTGATCCGGCCGATGCGGCCCGGGAGGATGACCGGGCGCTTGGCAGCGTCCAGTTCGATCAGACGCGTGGCCGCCGCCTCCTGGAGAGCGACCACAGCTCCGACGTCGGACAGTCCGCTGACGAAGGTGCGGATTTCGGCAAGGGTGGGCATGGGGCGCCTCTTTCCTGGTTCGTGATGGGGCCGAGGGGTCGGTCTGGCGTTCCGGGGCGGGCACCGGATGTCGGCACCCGCCGGATCCGCGTGGGTCAGGCCGCAGCGTTGGGCCGGTGGCTGGCGACGGCCTGCTGCTCGACCTCGGACAGCTGGTAGCTGCCGTCGTCGGCCTGTCCGAGGGATTCCAGGAGCAGCAGGTAGGCGGCCTGGAGCCGGTCGGGGGACTCCCAGAGGTAGACGTGCGTCATCCGGGCGGTGTCGAACTGCTTGGGCTCGCGGATGGCGTCCTCGAACGCGGCGGCGACCTGGGCGAACAGCACGTTGGCCAGACGGTTCTTGGGGAAGCTGGCGGCGGTCTCGGAGGCCGAGTCGTTCTCGGGGTCCTTGGCTCCGAGCAGCAGCGCCACGGTCTGGGTGCGCTGCTTGTCGGCCCACTTGCCGTAGAAGCGGGGCAGGTCCATCAGGATCTGCTGGGCGAACAGCCGGGCCTCGTCGGGCAGGGTCTTGCCGCGCACCAGCCGCTTGACGAACTCCTGCCTCGGTCCGGCGGCGGCCTTCCAGGCCCGGTTGCACGCCACGATCCGGGCCCGCTCCTCGGCCTTGTGCTCGTCCTCCTCGGTCTTGGGCTTCTTCGGCTGGGCCCGGACCTTGTGGCCGTACGCGGCCGGGTCGGCGCAGTGCCACACGGGCCGGTGCTCGTCGTCGAGGCGAGCGCTGTGGCCGGGGCAGTTCTTGTGGTTGTCCTCGGTGAGCGGGTTGCCCAGCCCGCTGGTGAGCTCCGTCAGGGGACGGGACGGGTCCTTCTCGTAAGACGGCACCCTGCCCAGCAGGGGGATGTTCGCCGCCCTCAGCTCCTCCTCGGCCTTGGCACGGGTCTCGGCGTCGGCCTGCTCGGCGCGCAGCAGGGCCATCTCCTGATCCCAGTGGCCGCGCCCGCCCTTGCCCTCGGCGTGGTCGCGTGAGAGCGCACGCATGAGCCGGTCCTCCGCGCCCCGCACGCCCGCGACCTCGGCGAGCTGGGCGGTCTGCTCCAGGTCCATGCCTGCCGCCGCTGTCCGGCGCAGGACGGCGTCGTTGAGCTTCTGCGCCGCCTTCGCCTGCTTGGCTGCGTTGCGGCCCACACCGAGGGCCTTGGCGGCCGTGCGCCGGTCGACGTCGGTCATGTCGATCAGGGCGAGTTCCTGGGCCCGAAGGGTGTCGCGCTCGCTCATGCCCTCGCGGTGGTCGTTCTCGACCAGGGACAGAAACCGCGTCCAGCCGTCGCGGCCGACCAGGTCCTCCCGCACGTATGCCATGACCAGGCGTACGGGGCGGCCGTCCTGCTCGGCGGCGGCGTTCGCGGCCTGCGCCGCCTGGGCGCGCCGCCAGCCCTTGAAGACGCCGAAGGTCCCGTCAGGCCGGGGCCGGACACTGATGGGCTCCTCGACGCCGAGTTCCTTGACGGATGCGATGAGCTTCTCGTCCGGCTCGGTGTCGTGCTCGCGCGCGTTGCACTCGTCGCGCACCAGCAGTGCCGGGTCGAGCTTGACGACCTGCGGCGCGGCCTCCTCGTGTTCGTCGCTCTTGTCGGTCGGGGTCGAGACGGCGGTGGCCATGCGGCTCTCCTTCTCCTTGCCTCATCGGTGAATTGGCGGGAACCAACTCCCTTGTATTGAAAATAATAGTGTGATTCTTGGTGAGGTCTAGATACCCCCTGACCAGCGGCAATGCCGGTCTGGTGTGCTACCTGCGCCTCCGAACTGCCTTGCGAGCGGCGTCCGTTCGGTGCCCGGGTGGCGTGGGGCGTCCGGGGGTGGCCGGCGGCCGGATTCAGGCAGTGGACGGGCGCTGGCTGCGGAGGTGGGCGGCCCGGATCTCGGCGTCCAAGTCCGGGTGCTGCCGGGATGCCGAGGGCAGCAGTGCATCGCGGACGTCCATAGCCCGGGTGAGGACGCCCAGTTGCGCGGGGGACAGCACCCAAGGACCCTGCTCGTCGGCGTCCAGGGCGGCCAGCAAGTCTTCGGCGGCCTGGACGTCCTCAGCACGCTGGTACACCGGGTGGGTCCGGTTGAGCCGCAGGGCGAGGACCAGACTCGCGCCGAGGTGCGGGGCGTGGCAGCGCCGGGTGGGCGTGATCACCTGGTGGCCGTCCGGCACGGCGAGAACCTGGAGCACGCCCGCGAGCACAACGAGCCGTTCGTCGCTCTGTACGGGGAACGTCGACTCGGTGGCGCGGTTGCCGCAGGACCGGCAGGCGTAGGACCCCGGATCCCGGGGCTCGTAGCGGCCCCCGTGGCAGATGTGGCAGAGGATCGGAACCGGCATGGCGCGGACCTCCTTCGTGCGGGCGCCGCAGCGCCCGCACGGATCGACAGTCAGGGTTTCACGCGGGTGACCTGGCGGGTTGGCAGGTGGATGCGCAGGACGTCCTCGTGCCCGGGCGGGTCCAGTGCCGCGAGCCGGTTGAGTGCATCGGTCAACTCCGGATCGGCGAACACCTCCTCGGCCAGGGCCGCCTCGCCCACCGGCACGGCCACCGACGTGGTGCGGGTGTGCCTGAGATCCGGAACGTCCTCGGTGCTCGCGAGCGCCGCGACGAACGGGCTCCATCCGACGTGCATGCCGTCCGCGGTCCGGCGCTCCGTCGTCGTGAAGTACGCGGCGACCACCGGGCGGCCGTCGCCGGGCTGCTCCGCTACGAACTCCAGGGCTCGGTCGACGGCGACCTGCCGCCACGCCTCCTCGGTAGCCGAGAGGGCTTCGATGATCAGCGCGTCCAGGGATCTGGGTGCAAGACGGCGAAGCGCGTCGCGCACCGGAGGATCGGTTGGCGCGGCCAGCAGTTGGGCCAGATCGAGGGGCTTCATCGGCGGTGTCCTTCCTCGCGTGCGGCTGGGGCGGCCGTGCGTGCCATCGGGGCTCCAACAACATCAATAATAGTGTGTTTGCGGCACGTGTGAACCAGCCCCTGGCCTGCTGCTTTGTTGCTATTCGCGGTCCCGGTGCGGCGGCAGCGGGAAGCTGCGCCGGGGGTCGAGCCGCACGCACCGCTCGCAGTACGCCGTTACGCGGTTGGCGGTGCACTCGCCCCACTGGCACTCGAAGTCCTCGCGCGGCCCGCACAGCAGGCAGCGCCCAAGGGCGATCCCGTGCAGCTCGCACAGTTCCCAGCGCTTGCGCTGCGGCAGCAGCTCAAGGGCTGGGCGGGGGCGCTCGAGACGGGCGGGCTCGGCGGCCGGGAAGGACTCGTCCCCGTCGCGCACCCAGCGCGGTGACAGCTCATCGAAGCGCTCGGGCGTGGTGTAGTACGGCTGGCCGGCCGGAGTGAACACCATGGACAGGTGCCCGTTGGAGACGAGCGTCTCCAGGTGGCGGTGGCTGAACTCCCGCATGAGGGAGAGCATCTCGTCCTGGCGCAGGCTCCAGGCGTACCCGTACCGGCGCAGGATGCGTCGCTCGGTGGCCGCCGGGCCGCTCTGGGCGGCGTCGAGTGCCTCCACGGCCGCGATGGCGGCCGTGGGGTTGGAGGCCAGTTCGCGCGCTGCGTCCTCCGCGGCCGGGCGGGTTGTGTGGCTGCTGAGCGTGTACCCGTGGAGCTGGTCTACGACCTGGTGGGCTCCTTCGTGCCCGGTGACGGCGTACCGGACGGGCGGCTTGGGGCGGCGTCGGGGCATGACGGAACTCCATCCGTGCAAGGGGCCTGCGGGGTCGGGGCAGTTGCCCGGCCGGGGAGGGGGCGCCGGTCAGGCGGTGGGCAGCGGCGTGTAGGAGGAGAAGACGTAGTGGCCCAGTTCGCGCAGGGCGCCGGCGGTGAGTTCCACGGCCGCGGGGCTGTTGTCAGTCGGGCGGGTGTACGCCTCGATCTCGCTGTTCCAGGCGAATCCCTGGGCTGTGAGGGTCTCCTCGGTGCCGGGCGTGAGGTCGTCAGAGGACCTGGGGGCGGCGACCAGTCCGTGGGCGGGGTCGGGTACGACCAGGAACACCGGGTCTCCTTCCGGCGCGGGCCACCCGGACGGGGCGGCCCGCAGGTCAGGGCTGACGGCTGGTCAGTGAGTGACGGTGACGGTGTAGTCGGCGTCCAGGACGGCGAGCGCGGCACGGATGGCGGCGCGGGTCTCCTGGCTCGGAACTGAGTAGGGGAAGTCCAGGGCGTGCACGGCGTCGTCCAGGTCGAGATCGCGCATGGGCAGTGTGTATCCGCTGCGGTAGAGGGCGACGGCGGTTGCGGTGGCGACGCGGCTGCGGTTGTAGGCGATGGCTTCCTCGGCGGTGACGTCGGTGCCGAGCGCTTCGCGTGCGGTGGGCGGCAGCGCCGCGATCCCGGCGCTGAACCGGCGGGCCGGAATCCGGAGGCGTGCCGATCGCAGGGCGCGGCGCAGCGTTCGAAGCATGGCAACTCCTGGGATTGGAAGGGGGAAGGGGCCGTCACGGGGGGAGGTGACGACCCCTTAACCTCGTTACTAATAATAGTGTGAGTTGTGAGGGTGTGAACCCCCCTGACCTGCGCAAACGAGGAGAGTGCGCGAGGTCAGAGCCTCGGCGTGTGCGCCGCCAGGGACGTGGGCGCCGCCCTGGTGTACGCCTGAGAACTGGGGTCGTCGCCCTGGCGGGCGGGTGCCGGCGGCGGCCCGGCTCGTTCAGTGATGGTGTCCCGGCGTCGGGCCGTCCGGGCTGAGGTCGGGCGGCGCGCAGTAGTCGACGTCCGATTCCGGGGAGATGGGGTCGCCGGAGTCGATGTCGGTGCAGTAGGCGTCGAAGACTTCTCCGGCCGTGAGGGGTTCGAGGTCTCCCGCTCGCAGCCGCCAGCCGTAGACGCGGTCCGGGGCGCCTGGGCTGCGGGTCCTCATGATGAGTGCGCCGGGCAGGGCCGCGAGACCGACCGCCAGGACCGTGGTGAATTCGAGGGCCTCGGTGTCGTCGAGGTGGGTCGCACCGTCGGGGTCCGTGTCCGCGTGTAGGACGGAGACCAGCGTCTCCGGCGTTGCCGAGACGCTGCACACCAGGTGGCGGGGCCAGGGTCGGCCGTGTCGAGGATGCGGACGAGGAAGTCTCGGGCGCGGGCGAAGGCCTCTTGGCCGACGTCCTTTCCGCAGGCGGCGCAGGCGCCGAGGCGGGCCAGGAGTGTGGAGGCGTACTCCCAGGTGGCCTTGCGGACGGCTTCGTCGATCAGGACCGGGACGAGCTCGGCCAGGGGCTCGCCGTCGTACGGGATGGTGGGGCCCGTCGTGGCAGCCTCGGCGGTAAAACGGGTGCGGCTGGACGGGTTGTCGGGGTCGAGGCCGGTGTGGGCGCAGAAGTCGGCGTACTCCTCGGGATCGAAGAGGGCGAGCATGGTGTGCATGCCCTGCGAGGCGCAGGCCTTGAGAAGGTCCTCAACCCCTGCCAGGTAGGTCGCGTAGTCGTCGAAGGCGAAGCTGCGGTAGTGCCGCATGGCGCGGAAGTCGTGCTCGTCGGTGAGTAGCCCGATGGTGCCCGAGATTTCGCGGCGCAGAACGCGGCGCATCGTCTGGCGGTCGGTACGCGCCGCGTCTCCTCCCGTGCGTGATCGTTCGGCGTCGGGCTCGTTCGGGCGGCACTCGGAGGGCGGGGGTGTGTAGGACACGTGCGCGCCTTTCTCGTGGGTGAGTTGAGCGGACCGCCTCTGCGGGGACGGATGGCAGGAGCGGCCCGCTCGCGCTGGCCGGTCGTCGGGGGCGTGCGGCTGGCGGGCGGCGGTCCCTGCGGGGGTGGTGGGCCCCGCCTCACATGTTTAATAATAGTGTGTTTATTGAGGTTAGGGACCCACCCCTGACCTGGTTGTTCACTCCCGCGCGGGTTGGGCGAACGCAGCCAGCATGGAGATCACTCGGGCGGGGCGGCTGGATGCTTCGACGGTCACCGACTCCCCGGAGCCTCCGACGATTACGCACACGCTGTCCACTTGGGCGGGGCCCTGCTGGCCGGGCGAGCGGGCGTCGTGCTGCCAGATGATCCGTGTACGCCGGTACTGCTCCTCGATACGGGCGCCGGGGAGCGCGCCCGCCACGGCTTCGGCGACTGCGGCGCGGGCGCTGGCCTCCGCCTGCTGTCGGGCGGCGATCTGGGTGGCCAGTTCGGCGGCCTCGGTGTGCAGCGGGTAGAGCCGCCGGGTGATCTCGCGTGCCACATGGCGGGCGCTGATCGCTGTGACCCCGATCGACGGGGTCTGCACCTGGGTCTCGTCCGGGAGGGCCGCGTAGACCTTGAGCCTGCTGGGCTGCTCGTCGTCGGGTTGGCACAGGCGTACGGCGCGGCCGTCGCCGTCGACGATGAGCCGTGCCAGACCGCGGGAGTACTCGGGCAGCGGGGCGGTCCGGCAGTGCGTGCCCAGCTCCCGCGCCACATCGTCGGCGAATACGTCGAATTGCTCCTGGGTGGTCAACTCCTGCGGCATGGCGGCGTCTTCACTCCTTCGGGAGGGTGGTGGGTGCCCGGCTCGGGCGGCGCGGGCGCGTCCTGGTCGCGGGGCTCGGCGTCTCGGCGGAAGTCCTCGGCGGCGTAGCCGGTGTCGCACGTCGGCTTACAGAACTGGCCCGGTGCTGCGCCGCACGTCTCGCACCAGTCGTCGAAGTCTTCGGGGCGCCACGGCCGCAGCGGGCCGGTCACGCGGGGAACGCCCGGATGTGGTCGACGACCGCCCGGGCGGACAGGACCGGAGACCGGTGCATCGGCTCGGTGCACTGGGCCTGCCAGATACTCGCGGGCCGGGACGGGGTGATCTGGTTGCTGGTGGCCGGGCTGATGCTCCACTCGCGGCTGTGCGCGTCGGTGGCGGTGTAGGTCAGGAACTCGGGCTTGTCCTGGCGGCCGTTGTCCCTCCAAGAAAGGCCGGCGGCCGTGAGGGCGCGGCCCAGCTGGGCGCAGCGCTCGCGGGTGATGTGACCGAAGGTGGCCAATGCGCGGTCCCTTCTGTGACTGGCGGCGGTGTGAGGCGGGCGGGCGGCGGGTCAGGTGCGGCCGGACGGCTGGGGCTTGCGGTAGCGGTACAGGAAGCGCGCGGCCCATTTCCGGCTGGCGAATCCGGGGATCCCGCCGCCGCTGCCCGGGCGGTTGCCCGGATACTCGGCGACCCACTGGCACACTTCCGGGTCGTGCCAGACGACGCCGTAACTGGTGCTCGGGTCCTGGCGGTCGAGGACCTGGTAGCCGTACGAACCGGTGTTGCGGGGGAACGTGAACTCCTCGGGCATCGCGGCCCTTTCGGTCGGCGCTTGGGGCGGGAGGGGGCGGTGTGGGGGAGAAAACCCCCTCACGCAACATCCATAATAGTGTGATCTAGGGTGGCGTGAACCCGCCCCTGACCTGCTGCTTTTGAGGCCGAGATCAGCGCATGAGCATGCGGGGACCGGCGGTGACCGCGTCGGGCGGCTGGTGGTCGCGGTAGTCCGAGACCTTCACGTACCCGCCGGGCATCGTGTCCAGCCGCAGACCGGGCCCCCAGTCGTCGGTCACGTCCTGGGGGAGGATCTCGACGTCGTCGGCCTCGACCTGCTCGGCCCAGCCGGTCACTTCGCGGCCGAGGGCCCGCCGCCACGCCAGCAGGACGGGGAAGAGCTGGCCGCAGTCGTCGACCAGGGCGACGGCGCGGGCCTCGTTCGGGCCCGGGCACTCGGCGTAAGTGGGCGTCTCGGGGCGGGTGCGCTCTCCAAGGGTCATCAACCAGCGCATCGTCACGACATCTCCAGTTCCAGGCGCGCCGCGTGCGGGGCAGCGTGCGCGGACGGTGGCGGGCGGCGGGCCGGGCGTCGTGAGCGCTGCTGGGCACGCAGGGAGTCGGCTTCGGCCTGGGCGCGGCGGGCGTGCTCATGCTCTCGGGCGGCCGCGGTGAGGCAGTACGGGGCCCACCACTGCTTCACGGCGACGGTGCGGGCCAGCGAGTTGGGGAGTACCGAGTAGGGGAGGTCGGCCAGCATCAGCAGCAGGACCGGGTGCGGGGAAGCGAGGAACCAGCGGGCGACGGTCCACCAGGCGGCCACGGCGGCGCGCCGCGCGGGGTGGGCTGCGCGTGCCTCCCGCTCCAAGCGGGCGGCTTCGGCCTGGTGGTGGGCGGCCGACCAGGTGAGGAAGCGCAGCAGGGCGGCAGTGTCCCGCTGCCGGGAGGCGTCCAGGATCACGGGCAGGTCGTCGCGCTGTGCGACATGGGCGGCGCAGGCGCGCAGGACGGCGGTGAGCGTCGCTGCCGTTTTCTCGGGCGGCTCGTGTCCGTCGGCGGACGTCATCGGGTACACGCTGACCTGGGGGCGGTCGGCGTAGTCGTCGGGGTAGAGGGTCAGGCTGCCGTGGTAGCGGGTGCGGCTGCGGGTGAGCCGCGGTAGGGCGTCGTCGGGGGCGGTGGTCTGGTAGGCGTTGACGGGGCCGAGGCAGGCGCGTACGGCGGTGAACTGGTCCCAGTGGTGGGGGTGGTGGGTGCCGGTGACGTGCACGCTGCCGCGCATCGCCCCGCCCAGCTCGAAGACGACAGCGTCGTCCTGGCGGGGGCTGGCGGTGGCGCGCACGGTGCCGGCGGGCGTGTCGACGGTCAGGCTCGGGCTGGTCATGGGCTGCGGCTCCTCGGCGGTTCGGTTCGGTGAGCGGGGGCCTGCCGCCCCGCGCTCGCCGAAGGGGAGGGCGCGGGCGGCGGGGCGGCAGGTCTTCGGCCAGTGGCGCTCTGGCCGGGGCGGGCCGTCCGCCGCCGGGGGGACGGGGGCGGCGGACGGCGTCTGTGGGTTACTCCTGCGGCGGCTTGTGGCGGCGCAGGTTGTCCCGCTCGGTCAGGGACACTTCCTTTCCGCACGGGCATTCGCCGTAGCGGCGGCCGTGCAGGTGGAAGAACTTCGGGCCGGTGTTCTTGGCGTTGACGGTGCGGATGGTGCCGGGGACCGGGGTGGTGTTGGTGCAGTAGCCGTTGGCGGTGACGGCGGGCGTGTCAGCCACGGGGGCCCTCCTCGTCGGTGTCGGTGATCCGGGGCACGGGATGACGGCCTGCCGGAGTTCGGCCGTGTCCATGGGGTGCAGCCATCCGTTCCGCACGGTCCAGCCGCACGCGCGGGGGTGGGGCTCGGTGGCCGTGGTGGCGATCAGGACGGCGCTGCGTACGGTGCTGCCCTCCAGCGCGAACACCAGCAGCGTGCGCAGCGCGCAGTAGTCGTCTTCGTCCAGCACGGCCAGGCGCAGCGGGGCGGTGCCGATAGAGAGGTCGGCCTGAGCCCGGACGAACGTGTCGTCGGTGCGCTCGGCCACGAGATTGAGCGTGTGTTCGCCGTCGCCGAGTGCCTGGAGCAGGGCGGCAAGCGCGGTCAGGGTGCGGCTCATGGCGGCCGCTATGGCGGCGTCGTCGGGGCGGGTGAGCTCCGGGCGTGCGGGCATGCGGGTACTCCTTGCGGACGGGGCGGTGAGCACCGGGGCCGGCGCACGTGTCTCGTGGCGCGGCGAGGGTTCTTCTGGGCGCGCGGTCTGCTCCGCAGACCGCGCGCTGCCGCTACGCGGCAGACGGCGGGGCGGGCGCGCTCCGCGCTCCATGGCCGGGTTGGGGGAGCGCTCCGCGCTCTGGGGCCGGGCGGGCACCCCCCCGGGCGGTCCGGGAGGGTGCCCGCCCAGCGCTGGGGCGGGGCGTGGGGCCCGTGCGGGCCGGGCTCGGGGAGGTTCCCGGCCCGCACGGGGGTCTGTCAGCCGTGCGCGGCGGCGGCCGTCAGGGCGGGCAGCGCGAGCGCTTCCAGGGCGGCGGCCTGGTCGGCGTCGGTGAGGGTCTGCGCGGTCGACGTGACGGCCTGCATCACGCCTCCGGCCGTCATCTGACCGCCCCGCACGAAGTGCGAGAGGATCATGTCCTTGGCCTCGGCACCGATGCTGAGCGTCTTGGTGACGTGCTCGATGGTCTTGGTCGGCTCGTCCAGCGTCTTCCCTGCGGCGGCCTCCACCTGGCGCACCTTGGCCTCGACGTACTCCCGCGACAGGAACGTGCGCACGGCGTCGGCGGTCTTGGACGTGATCAGCTCCAGCGTCTTGCGCTGGGTCTGACCGGACCAGGACACGACCCCTTCGTCCTGCTTGCCTCCGAGGTGCACGGCGCGCATGACGTCCTTGGTCTCGGTCAGGCCGTTGCGGCACACCTGGATGACGGCGCGCGGGGTGATGGTGTACGCCCCGGAACCGACTTCGCTGTTGGTGATGACGAACCCTGCGGAGATCACCGGAAGTTCGTCACCGCTGCGGCCGTCGAACGGGGACCGGTAGCCGCGCAGCAACTCGGGGGCCTGGATGGCGACGGCTTCGGACTCGACGCGCACGTACATGCGCCGGTCGGTCAGGTCGCACCCCGTGACGCGGGTGGGGTGGCCGGACTGCTTCACCCCGTCCAGGGCGGCCAGCAGCATGTCGAAGTTGTCCATCAGCTTGTAGCTGTCGGACAGCAGCGCGCGGGCCACGCCCTCGGCGGGCGGCATGCCGGGGCCGCTGTCGCCCCGGAATGCGCGGAGCATGAAACGGCGCTGCGGCTCCTCCCGCAGCCACGCGTTCACGTTCTCGTCCAGCAGCGGGACGTTCTCGGCGCGCATGCGGCGCAGGTAGGCGAGCGGGATACGGAGCTTGTCTGCGATCCCCTGGTCGGCCACGGCGGTGGGCCGGTAGATGCCGTCCACGTCCGTGACACCGTCCTCGGTGATCAGGGACTCCACACCCTCGACGTGCACGTTTCCCTCACGGAACCGCAGCGCGGACGCGGGGGCGATCACGTCCAGCTTGCGCCGGTTCTGGTCCTCCAAGATGCGGACCAGGTCGGAGAGTTCGGCGTTGCGGGCACCGGTGGGGGCCACGTTCGTGGCGCGCTCGGCGAACTGCTGAGTCATGCGGTGTTCTCCCCTTCGTGTTGGCTTCTGCGGTTCGGGGGGCGGGGCCACCGCCCCCCGAACAACGTCAATAATAGTGTGTTTCAGGGGTGAGTGAACCCACCCCTGACCAGCACGTTTACCCCATGGCGCGGAACACTGGCAACGGCGTCAGGCTCGTGCGACGCGCACCCGTGACCACCGTTACCGGTGCCACGCCGCGCATCTCGCACAGGTCGTAGCGCAACTCGGGCTCCCCGCCGAACGGGTCGGCGTGCACGTGGATCGCGCACACCCACAACGCGCCGTGACGCTGGGTCACACTGCCGTGATAGTCGACCTTCTGCCACAGCGCGGGCCCGGGGTACTGCGGAACCGTCACCCGCTCCATCAGGTCGGCGAACGCGCGCGTGACGGTCTCTCGGTCGACCGGGATACCCGCCACAGCTGGGGCGGTGTGACCCGTGCGCACCCCCATCGCCCAACCCAACACGAAGAACGGCACGACCGCGTCCAACTGCTCCTGAGACACCCCCAGGGCGTCAGGGTCGCTCACACCGCGCGCCAACTCCCGCAGCGTGTAACCGGCCTGCTCCTCCTCCGCCTGCGTCACCGGCTCACCGGTCCGGCTCACAGTCTGCGTCTCTTCCATGATCCCTCCAGCCGGGGGCCCGGAGCTGCTGCGCCCCGGACCCCCTTGCTTTGGGAGCGACGTACTTGTTTGGTCACTCCGCCTTTTCGCCTACCGGCCGTCCATCCCGAGAATGGAGACGATGAATTCCGACCAGTGGTAGTGCTCGAAGAATGCCAACGGCACAAGGGCGAACGGTCCGGCCAACAGGTAGTCATCGACCTTGGACCACGTCCGGTATGCCGCGTGGCCGACACTCCTACGCCACGTGATCTCTACCGTGACCTCGCACCCGATCACGCTCGGGTGGAATTCCCGGTAAATCCGGCCCAACTTCCCTCCGGGACGCGACACATGCACGTGGTGGATCCCGTCGGCGCGTTCGGCTATCCGCTCGAATTTCCACGCCTGCCCGGCGACTGCACCCGTCTGCGCGCGCAGGGTGCGGCCCGTCCTGATTTCCTCGCCGGTCACACACGATACGAGCTTCATGTTCAGTCTCCCCTTTTTCCGATCATGATGTGTGGACCCCCGGGGGAAACGGCGGAATCCTTCGGCTGCTTCCCCCGGGGAGTTGTCTGCGGATTACTTCAGGAATCCGCGAGACTGGAGGAATTCAGCCGTGATGTGCGCGATTCCCTGCGGCTTGTAGATCTGCGGGAAACGCCGCATCTCCACTTCGGTGCGCCCGATCTCGTCCGGCTCGGGAAGCTGGTGAACCAGCCGGTAGGGACGGTCACCCGTCGGCATTTCCAGCACGACGGGGCCAACCTTGGTGTCGAAACGAATGCCGGTGTAGTTCGCGTCGGAGTTGTGCACGATGTTCGCGCCTGCCCGCTGGCAGATCAGGGGCAGGAAGTTCGCGATAGTGCGGGCCTGAATTGCGAGACCGGTCATGGGTGCGTCCTTACCGCCGCGCACCCGGCGGACGATTCCGTCAGAGATCTGGATCTCCACGTCTTCCCCTTCGTTGGACTTCTGCGGTTCCCGGGGGTCGCCTCCCCCAGGACTTCAAATAATAGTGGATGTGGGCTGTGAGGGGAAGACCTGTTGCGCCCCGTGTTGCGTACAGGGTTGCGCCTGATATTGCGTCAGGTGTTGCGCTGGAGGTTGCGGGGGTCTGGCGGCCGGCTTCTACGTCATCGCAGGTCAACGGCCCTGCGGGCGCGTGGTCGGGTTTCTGACATCCCCTCTGCTGCCACTTGTTCCGCCCCGGTTGAAGGATGAGTGAGTGGTGGGTGGGTGCGGGTTGGGGTGGTGGGGTGGCTGCTTCGGGGATGGGGGTGGGGTGGTGTGTGGTTGCGCGTCGGCCGGAGGCCGCCGCGCCGTGCCGGTGGTGTGTGGGGGTGTGTAGGGGGCCTGGTGGGCCTGTGTGGGGGTGTGGGTGGGTCGGGCAGCTGCCCCGTGCTCTCTCGCCCGTCCTGCTCCCGTCTCGTTCCTTCCTCGGCGTCCTCGGCTCGGCCCGGGGCCGGGCCTCCTGTCACGATCAGCCAGAGGTGAGGCCTGCGTCGACGACTTGAGAGCCTCTGGCCTGCGGGATCTCGACTAGGGCCGGACGATTCTCTGAAACGTCTGACCTGTTGCTTCTCTGATTCGAGGTCCTCTGACCTGGCACGCCGCACCCAGCGGTAAGCACCGAGGCCGGAGCCGTGCGGGACGCCTCGTCGGGCGATGACCGGTTTGATGCCCTGGGCCCAGACGAGGCGGCGGTACTTGTCGTGGTCGTAGCCCCGGTCGGCCAGCAGTATGTCGGGGCGTCGCCGTGGCCAGCCGATCAGGCCGGCCACGGATGGGACCTTGGCGAGCAGCGGCATCAACTGGGTGACGTCGTTGCGGTTCCCGCCGGTCAGCGACACGGCGAGCGGGACGCCCTGTCCGTCGACAAGGACGTGGTGCTTGCTGCCCGGCCGTGCTCGGTCGACCGGGCTCGGTCCACTTTTGGGCCCCGTCGGGCGGCCCGGACGTGGCTGGAGTCGATCACCGCCCGCGACCGGTCCAGCTGCCTGGCCGACCGCAGCTTCGTCAGCAGGACGCCATGAAGCCGGTCCCACACGCCGGCCTCGTTCCACGCGGCAAGACGGCGCCAGCACGTCATGCCAGAGCCGAAGCCCAGCTCGTGGGGCAGGTACTCCCACTGGATGCCGGTATGCAGCACGAACAGGATCCCGCACAGAGCCTGCCGGTCGGGCACCTGCGGTCGCCCCGGCACCAGCTTCGGTGCCGGAACCGGCAACAACGGCTCGACCAGCGACTACAGTTCATCCGACACGATCCACGGTCGGGAGTTCCGCTTCGCCACGAACGGACCAACGAGCGTCCAAGCCGACAGTCACATGATCAACAGCTTCTGTTAGGACCTCTAAGAGGTCAGCCTGCTGGCGCCAATGGCCCGACCAACGCGCTCTCGGCGTCCTGCCGGCGCCGACGACGATGGACTGGTCACTTGCCTGTCCTGCGGACACTGCTACCGCTCCCTCGGCCCCCACCTCGCCCGCACGCACGACATGACGGCCGCCGAGTACCGCGCCGAACACCGCCTCTCGGCGCGCTCGCCACGATCCGAGGCCTTCTCGCGAGGCTGCGGCTCTCAGCGTTTGATGCGGCCGCGTACGGCGAGGGCGGCTAGGGCGAGGAGGGTGGGTTCGAAGAGGCGGGAGGCCATCTCGATGTAGGTGCCGGCAGTGGTGAGGCTCTGCCCGCTGGAGCGGAAGACGACCGAGTTCACGGCCACGCGGGTGGCTTTCTCCGCGCGGGCCCAGGTCATGTGCTGGGTCCATCTGCCGTCTAGGGCAGGGTCGGGGGTGCTGGTGTGAAGAATGATCCTGCGGCCGTGAACGGTGCCGGTGGTGGCAGGGTCGGGGTCGTGGGTGGGCAGGCCGAAGCTCATGAGCAGCAGGATGGTCAGGCTCATGGCGGTGAGTAGCCACGCCACGGCACGGGAGGCGCGCAGGCCGTAGCCGGAGAGCAGCCAGTACGCCCACAGCAGGCGCCGTTCGGCCTCCGGGGTGTCGGGATCGTGGCGGCGCATCTCGCACTCGCCGTAGTAGAAGTCGGCGGCGCCGGGTTCGTTCTTGCCGTCCTCGAAGGCTTTGCGTAGCTGCCGGTAGAGCGCGGCGACGTCCTCGGGATCGGGGGTGAGAGCTGGGTCGGGATGATGTGCTCCACGACGCCAGTGCCCGGGCGGTGCCGTCGTGTCTGCGGGCAGGGCAGGCTGGTCAGCGGTCTGGGCCCGCCAGTGGTGTTCCTCGGCAAGGGTGCGCCGGGGCGACCAGCGGACTGGCCAGACGCCGCGGCGGTGCCAGCCGGTGGGGGTGGGGGCGAATGTGGTGCGCCCTTCGAGACGGAGCTGGTCGAGATGGAAGGCTCCGGAGAACAGGCAGTCGGTCAGGTCGGTATCGGGTCAGGACCAGATGGGCAGCATCGACTCCCTGCACCGAGGTCACTCGTACGTCCGTCGGGCCGGTCAGCAGGCTTTCCTCTGCTGGGCTGCCGGGCGGGGTGGCAAAGGGGGTGGGGTGGGCGATGACCGCTACGGGGGCGGACAGGACTGCGTGGCTTAGGTCCACTGCCGCGTAGCGCAGACGGATGATTGCTGTCGAGTCCCACCGGGTCCGCCCACAGTCCACCTCCCGCGCCGCTATCTCCACCGTTACCGGTACCGCGAACACGGCCCCTGCCAGAACAACCGTCCCCGCACACACCACCGGCCCGATCACCGGTACACTCTCAAATCGCGCCTCCTGGAACCCCGCGTCGCCGAAGAACTGTGCTCCGTTGAACCGGGCAGCGCCGGAAAACTGTGCTCCGTCGAAGCGGGCGGCGCCGGAGAAACGCACGCTGCCGAACCCGGCAAGCCTGGAGAACTGTGCTTCGTCGAACCGGGCGGGGCCGGAGAACTGTGCCCCGTTGAACCTGGTGACGTGCGAGAACTGCGCACTGTCGAACCGGGCCTCGCTGGACAACTGCGCCCTGTCGAACCAGGCGAGGCCGGAGAACTGAGCTCTTGTGAACCGGGCGAAGCCAGCAATCTGTGCCCCGTCGAACCTGGTGGTGCCGGAGAACTGCGCCCTGTCGAACCGGGCGAGGTCGGAGAACTGCGCCCCGTCGAACCAGGCGTCGCCGGAGAACTGCGCCCCGTCGAACCGGGCGAGGCCGGAGAACTACGCCCCGTCGAACCGGGCGGCGTCAGAGAACTGCGCCCCGTCGAAGAGGGCGTCGCCGGAGAACTGCACCCTGGCGAACAGGGGGGCGCCGGAGAACTGCGCCCCGTGGAACTGGGCGTGACCGAGGCGAGGGTTGCCGGTGGTGGGGTCGTGGAGCGCGTCGAGGAGCTGGTCAAGGAGGTTTCCGGTGAAGGGGGTGCCGCGGTGGTCTATGGGGGCGCCGGGGCGCAGGCTGGCCAGGTAGGCGGTGCGGTCGGCGTCGGTGAGGTGGGCCAAACATTGGGTGTGACCTGTGACATGGATGCCGCGGCAGCCGATCGGGTCGCTGCTGTTCGCGCCATCCGCGCAGTGCGGCCAGGGTGGCGTTGGCGTCGGGCTCATCGGCGACTCCCACGGATGTGTCAAGGACGGGAGCGCGCTCAGTGCGCGCCAGTTCCTGTCCGGCGGAAGACGCTGTACGGCGGGACGGGGTTCTGGGGTGCCGCACGGCCCGTCGGACCGGGTGTTTAGGTTCCGATTCGACTTGTCGTCTGCCGTGTCGCTGACCAGCGGCTTTGGGTATCTGTCCAGACGGTTTGTCGGCGGATTCGTCCAGCCGATCTGTCGGATTCTTCGGACGGACCTGCGTGGAAGACCGGGACCGAGGATCACGGGGGCCGCTGACATCGAGCGCGGCTACTCCGGGTCAGGCAAGGCGCGACTGCGGAAGGCGACCGATGGCGACGAAGGAAGCGGGGACGAGTAGGCCAGTGGGAACTGCTTTGCCCCGGGGGTAGCGCGAGGCCCCCCGTCGCTCCGCAGAGACGGGGGGCTTCGTACTACCGGCGACTTCTGGCCGGGCGATGGATTCGGACGCAGCGGAGCACGATGAAGGCGGCGGTGGCCGCGACTATCTCCTGGACGCCGGGTGTCGTGTGGAGGACGTACCAGCTGACGCCGGCGAGGATGGTGTCGGCCAGGTTGGGGCGTCTCCAGGCGATGGCGATGAGTCGCCAGTTGTGTGTTTCCATGGGGGGTGTCCTTTGCTTGTCGGGATGATGAGTCACGAGGACGCCTGGGGATCGCCCCGGCACGGGCGGTCCCCTTCCTCATCTCGACGGTATGCGCCTCGGGCGCCAAGTCGTGAGCCTGCACTCCGCCACCGTTTGTGACCTGCGGTTTTACCTCAACTCATCGAGAATAGCCGGGAGTTGCGGTCAGGTCTCTGACCTGCGGTTTCCGCAATGTGCTTGCGGGAGCCGATATTGAGGGGTGGGAGAGAGTGTGACGGGTGGCTGATTCTCGCCGTCGGGCAGATACGCGCCTGTGGCCGCGTACCGCGCCCCGGCTCCCCGCTCATGGATCGGGGGCGCTGCGCGGTGGGGCGGCCTGGCGCTGGGGGAATGCAGGTTTCCGTTCGGCGCGGACGTTCCGACGACAGAACGGCCGGACACCGACAACTCTTTTCGGAACCTACACAGGCCCTAGGGGCGGGTGGCGCCGACGTAGTCGGAGTCGGGCATGGCGCTGGTGAGGGGGGCGAGGGAGACGTCGCGTCCGGTGCGGGGGGCGTGCAGGACGTTGCCGTCTCCTGCGTAGATGGCGACGTGGTAGATGGCGGCGCCGTGGGCCCAGAACAGCAGGTCGCCGGGTTTGAGGTTGCTGCGGGAGACGGGGTGGTCGGATGTGGCCCGGTACTGGTCGGCGGCGGTGCGGGGCAACTTTGCGTTGGGCCAGTAGGCGTACTGGGTGAGGGAGCTGCAGTCGAAGCCGACGGTGTGGGAGGCGACGCAGTGGCCGTTCTGGTAGCCGTTGGTGCCGTCGCAGAATCCGGTCGTTGGGCCTTGGGGGCTGCCGCCGCCGTAGGAGTAGGGGGTGCCGATGCGGGAGGCGGCCTTGCGTAGAGCGTCGGGGCCGTCGACATCACCGCCGCCCAGGTGCGGCTGCTGGGGATCGTGACGACCGCGGGCATCGCCGTCCAGGCCCTGGCGCTGATCCCGTTCGCCAGGGCGGCCGGTTTCCGGTTCCGGCCGCGGTTCGACTGGCGGGGCACCGGCCTGGGCAAGAGCGTGCACGCAGCGAAGTGGACGCTGCTGTTCGTCCTGGCCAACCAGGTCTCCCTTACGGTGGTTACGAACTACGCCAACGCCGCCGACCAGGAGCTGCCGCAGGCCGGCGCAGGCTACTCCGCCTACACCTACGCGCAGACCATCTGGATGCTGCCGCAGTCGATCGTGACCGTGTCCCTGGTGACGGCGCTGCTGCCGCGCATGAGCCGGGCCGTCGCCGAGGGCCGCATCCCGGACCTGCGCGCGGACCTGTCCCGGGCGCTGCGGATCAGCGGCGTGGTCATCGTGCCCGCCGCCTTCCTCTTCCTCGCCCTGGGGCCACAGATCTCTTCGCTGCTGTTCGCCCACGGAGCAGCCGATGCCGCCTCAGCCCGCCCACTGGGCTACATGCTGCAGGCGTTCGGGCTCGGGCTCATCCCGTTCTCCGCCCAGTACCTGCTGCTGCGCGGCTTCTACGCCTTCGAGGACACCCGCACCCCGTTCTTCATGGCGGTCTGGATCGCAGGCGTGAACATCGCCCTGGCCACCGATGCCATGTGGCCCTGCCCGCCCGCTGGTCGGTGGTCGGCATGGCCGGGGCCTACACCCTCTCCTATGTGGCCGGTCTCGCACTTACCGCCTACCTGCTGCGCAAAAAGATGGGGGGCAGGATCGACGACGGAGGTCTGCGCCGCACCTACGTGAAGCTGTTGTGCGCCGCGTGCCCGGCTGCTGGACTGGGCTGGGCCGCAGCGCGTGCGTGCGCTGGCCTGGGAGAGGGGACGTGGCCTACTGCTGTCGCCTTGGCTGCCGGGGCGCTCGCGACAGTCCTGGCGTATCTCCTTCTTGCCCGGTTGCTGAAGGTCAACGAGCTCCGTCGTCTGCCCGGGATGCGTTGAGTCCAGGCAAACGATGGAAGGGGGCGGGTAAGAACGCCGGCACCGGCCGACATAGGTGTCACGTCCGGCGACGTGCGGCGGGGTCGCGTTCGGCGACGTGCCTGGCGACGCATCGACGCCGGGGCGGGCGTATCGCTCCAGGGAGCGGACGGAGGCGTGGCGAGAGCGGGCCAGCAGCATCGCTGTGGCGGAGCCGGTGCAGGGGTGTCGCCGAGGTGAGTCCAGAAGCCGCCAATAGTTGATCTTGGAGGCGCCAGCCCTTTCCCCGGGCGGCGGGGTCGCGTTCGGCGACGTGCCGTGCAACGGCGTCAACCCGGGACGGGCGTACCGGGGTCCCAGTAGTTCTCGCCGAAAAAACAACGCTAAACGGATAGGGCGTCCTTGAGCTGGGGTGACGTCGATCGAGAGCCGTACCGTGATCGTGAGAGCACCCCATCCCCCTCGGCGCGCGCCGCGCCACCGTGCGTGCCCTGCACGCCGCACACCGGCGCTTGGTCTTCAGCCTCCTCGGCCACGCGCTGCGTCTCGGTGAACTCCGGCCCTCCGAACCCGCCGACCACTAGGCTTGATCCATGACCTCCGACGAGTCCACGCCCTACCCGGAACCCTCGCTGGAGGACATACAGGCTGACCCTCCGCCAGGAGACAGCGAAGAGGAAAAGTCCCTGCACCGGCGCATCGTTGACGGATGGAACGGCCTCGGGGTGGCTGGCAAACTGGGTGTGGCCGCTGCGGTGGCCGGAGCCATCGTCCTCGTCGCCGCTGCCCTCTCCAGCACCGACGAGACCGAGACCGAATACAACCCCGACCAGTTCGATGACAGCACCGGCCCAGAACCCGTCACCCGCATGTACACCAACCATGCAGGTGGCTACTACGTGTGCAGTCACACGGGATGCAGCAAGAAGATCAACCACATCTACATGACCGATCACGACTGCTGTGGCCGGTGCTCGCGCGGCAGAGACTGCATGAAAGCCGCGGCGAGCGAATACGACGGTCCCGGCGGCTTCCCTCACACCTACATCGAGGGGCTCCTGTACCTCGGCGTCTGCACGGTCTGCGGCGAAGGACCCGAAGGCCACCGGTCAGACGATCCGAATCGCTGGCCGGACCGCTAGGGAAGCACTGAGGGGTGTGACCGAGATACGCGCCAAAGGGGCAACGAGATGATCTTGAAGCCTTGATCTGCTCGGATACGTGCGGCGGCGTGCAGCAGGGTCGCGTTCGGCGACGTGCCGGGCGACCGAGTCGACGCCGGGACGGGCGTACCGCTCCAGGGAGCGGACAGATGCGTGGCGGGAGCGGGCCAGCAGCATCGGGGTGGAGGTGCCGTCCTCGGCGTCGTGTGTCAGGGCGCTGTGGCGGAGCCGGTGGAGGGTCCAGCCGTCCAGGTCCTCGATGTCGTCGGGTGAGGCGAGGGGGTTGGCCAGCAGCCGGGTGTTCTCCTCGAAGATCTCCTCAGCCCGGCGGTAGGAGAGCCGGGCCCGGCCGGTCTCCGGGCACACGTCGAGCGTCGGTGTTCCGGCCGGGGCCCTGCGGTCGGTGAGGAACAGCGGCCCGCGGGTGCGGCGGGCGATGAGCCGGGGCAGCAGCTGGGCGGTGCCGGACTGCCAGTGAATCCACTCGGTCGCGCCGCCCTTGGCGGTGATCTTCCCGCGCTTGTCCTGCGGGTAGAGGTCTTCCACGTTGAGGCACAGCACCTCGTCGGCACGTGCGGCGGACTCGTAGAGCATCTTCCACTGCGTCTTCTCCCGCAGGGCGACGTCGAGGCGCCACAGGGCGGCGATCTGATTCTCGGCCAGGGCCTTGGTGCGGTCCGGCGGTGCCGGCCGCCGCTCGATGCCGATCGTCGGGTCTCCGTCGATCCAGCCCTGGCGCTGCCACCAGCCGATCGCCTTGCGTGCGATGGACAGTTCCCGGTTGACGGTGTCGGCGTCCATCTCGTCCGCCCGTGCCGCCGCCAGTTCGGCCAACACCTCCGGCAGCTCCGGGTCGTCGATCCCGGTGACGGGGAAGACGGGCGGCTTCGCGCCCCGGCGGGCGGGTCCGGTCGGCGCGGGTTCGCCGGCGAGCATCCATCCCCACGTGGTCAGCGAGATCCGGTGGATCCGCGCCGAGGACTTCGCGATGCCCGCGCCGGTCAGGTACCGCTCGACCGCCGCGGTGTACGACGAGGGCGGGGCGGACAGGGGCACCACCCGGGCGCGCGGCACCCGCAGCGCGCCCCCGGTCCCGAGCTCGGTCACCGGTTCGATCGCCATGCCCGTCCCGCCCTTCCGGCTCTGTCGCAGTAAATGCGTACACCTCGCCCCGACGGCCGGGATGGCCCGTCGCAAGTTGCGATGATCACGGTAGAGGCTCCGCCGCAGTAAATCCGGCATTTACTGCGGCAGCACTCCACGGAAGTGAGCTCTACAGACCGCAGCGATGACTACCGGGCGCTACTTGTCGAGTGGCGGCAGCTATACGAGAACTGGACCCAAACTCTGGTCGCTATGTAACACAGCCTGGCCGCAAGTCAGGTTCTTTGCCGCCGTGACCATTGTGGTCGGCGCGGTGGCGCTGGTACCCCAGGCGGACTGTGGGCGGTTGGCCAAGGAGCTGACCGGCTCCTGGTCGGAAGCAAGGGGCGGGTAGCTGATCAGGTGAGCCGTTTGAGGACGGCTTCGACGGCGTCGACGAGGGTGTCGCCCTCGGTGCCGGGGCGCCTGATCAGCCCGAGTTCGACGTCAGGGAGTGCGGGAAGGCCGTGTACGGCGGTGCCCGGTTCGACGGTGGCCGGAAGGAGGGCGGCGGCGCCGAGGCCGGCGCGGACGGCCGCCCGGACGCCGGGCAGGCTGGTGCTCTCGAAGGCGGTGCGCCAGCCGCGTCCGGCGGCTTCGAGGGAGTCAAGGAGCGGTTGGCGCCAGCGGCAGGGTTGGGAGAAAAGGACCAGGGGGAGGGGGTCGAGGGTGGTGTCCAGGCTGGGGGCGGCGGCCCAGGCCATGGGGAGGCGCGCGGTCCACCGGGGTGGTTCGGGGAGGTAGGACGGGTCGCACAGGGCCAGGTGGATGCGTCCTTGGCCGTATGCCTCGCTAAGTACGGGGCCAGGGCCGCTGATCAGTTCCAGGGTGGCCCTGGGGTTCATGCGGGTGAAGTCGGCCAGGGCCTGGGGGAGCGGCACAGTGGTGAGGTCTTCGAGGAGGCCCACGCCGCAGTGCCCCTGGACGGCCGGGCCGGTGGCGCTGAGCGCCTGGGTGGACAGGGCCAGGATGCGTTCGGCGTATGGCAGCAGCGCCTCGCCGGCCTTGGTGAGGGTGACGCCGGTGGCGGCGCGGTGCAGGAGTGGCTGTCCGACGGTGCGTTCCAGCCTGCGCAGTTGCTGGCTGAGTGCGGGCTGGCTGTGCCCGAGCGCGGTGGCGGCGCGGCTGATGCTGCCGGAGCGGGTGCAGGTGACGAAGACCCGCAGCTGTGCCATGTCCAGATCCGATCTCATAACCAGACGTTATGTGGCATCTCTGAGATTGGCCAGTTCCTTCTGGCTTGGTGGGCTCGTAGCCTCGGCTGCATGCACTACCACCACGTCGATGTCTTCACCGGCCTGCCCTACAGCGGCAACAGCCTGGCTGTCTTCCCCGACGCCGCCGGGCTCAGCGGTCCCCAGATGCAGCGGATCACGCAGGAGCTGCGCCACTTCGAGTCGATCTTCCTGACCCCGGACAAGACCCCGGGGAACTCGGGCTGGCAGGCGCGGGTCTTCGACCTCATCGAGGAACTGGACTTCGCCGGGCACCCCGTCATCGGGGCTGGGTGTGTGCTGCACGCCCTGCACGGTGCCGGCGAGGACGAGACGTGGACGCTGCGCTTGAAGGCCCGCACCGTGGAGGTGACCACGACGCGGCTCGGAACCGGACGGTACGCCAGTGTGCTGGATCAGGGCCGGGCGGCCTTCCTCGGCCGCCCCGAGCCCTCGGACGCGAAGGACCTGGCGACCTTGTTCGGCCTCGACGCCGGAGACCTCGATCCGGATCTGTCCCCGGAGGTCGTCTCCACAGGGCTGCGCTACCTGGTGCTCCCGGTCCGCGAAGGCTCCCTCGACCGTGCCCGCATCGCCTCGGACATCAGCACACGACTGGCGGACCTCGGAGCCCAGTTCGCCTACGTCCTCGATGCCACCGCTCTGGAGGCGCGGCACTGGAACAACGACGGGCTGACCGAGGACGTGGCCACCGGCAGCGGAGCTGGCTGTGCCGCCGCCTACCTGCGCCGTCACGGCTGCATCGGCGACGGCGAAGCCGTGACCCTGCGCCAGGGCCGATTCACCGGACGCCCCAGCGAGATGACCATCAGCGCCCACGGCCACGGGGAGGACATCCACTCCGTGCGGGTCGGCGGCGAGGTCGCCTTCGTCGGCGAGGGACGGCTGGAGGTGCTGCCTCAGTGACCGCCACGACCCGGCAGACGGTGCAGGCGATACCGGCGTACATCGGTCCGGATACAATCCGCGCGCTCGTGGGGTACGAGGACGTCGTCGAGGAAGTGGCGGCAGCCTTCGTCGACTTCAGCCGCGGACTGGGCGACTCGCCGGTGGCGGTGTTCGCGCCGGCGGGCCGGGACGGCGACGTGCACGTGAAGTCGGCCTGGCTACCGGGCCGTTCCATCTTCACGGTGAAGGTGGCCACCTGGTTCGCGGAGCGCGCCCGGCGTGGCGGCACGCCGGGAGCCGGTGCCGTCGCCGTGTTCGACGCCCGGACCGGGGACCTGCGGGCCCTGCTGGAGGACGAGCACCACCTGTCCGACATCCGCACCGCGGCCGCCGGCGCGCTGGCCGCGCGCACGCTGGCCCGGCCGGACTCCACCATAGTCGGCGTGCTGGGTACCGGAGTTCAGGCGTACCTGCAGATCCTGGCGGCCGCCGACGAACTGCCGATCCGGGAGGTAAGGGTCTGGGGCCGCCGCGACGAACGCGTGCGCCGCCTGGCCGCCGCGCTGGTCACCCGCCGCCCCGACCTGCGGGTGACCCCGGTGGGCACCGCCCGGCAAGCGTGCGAGGGCGCCGACGTGCTGGTGACGGCCACCGCCAGCACCGAACCGTTGGTCGACGCCGAGTGGCTGGCTCCCGGCCTGCACATCACCGCCGTAGGAGCCGACGACCCGACCAAGGCCGAACTGTCCCCGGCCTGCCTGTACCGCGCCGACCGGATCGTGGTCGACAGCCGCGCCCTCACCACCGTCCACGGAGACCTCGCCCGGGCTCAAACGGCCCTCCCGGAGCTAACGGAACTCGGCAAGGTGCTTGCGGGGTCGGCACCGGGCCGCGAACGGGCCGACGAGATCACCATCTGCAAGCTCATCGGCCTGGGCGTGCAGGACCTCGCGGCGGCCCAGGTCACCCTGGACCGCCTCCGGGGCACGGGCCCGCAGCGCAGTCGGCCACCGGCCTGTGCGACGGACCTGCGCGCGGACACCGCCCCCGACGGGCCGACGGCAAGGAGCTGACCGCACCGTGTCCGCCCGTCCAGACCGCGCACGAGTTGCGCGTCCGCGGATGTCGACGCCATCGTGGACACCCTGACCACGGCGTTTTTCCACGACCCTCTGTGGGGCCCCGCGTTCCCCGACACCGAACACCGCGCCGCGCAGGCCGCCTCCATGTGGCGCCTGTACGCGACATCGGCACTGCGGTACTCGTGGCTGCTGGTGACGCGGAACGCGGAGGCCGCGGCCGTATGGATCCCGCCCGGCACAGACGGGCTGACTCCGCACGAGGCGGCCGACCTGAAGGACCTGCTGGAACGGGCGGCCACCCCGGCCGTGGCGCGGACGGTCCTGGACATCGCCGACCGGTTCGAGGCAGCCCGGCCCGCTGAACCGCACTTCTACCTCACCCTCCTGGCCACCCACGACCGCCACCGAGGCCACGGTCTCGGCATGCGCCTGCTGGCCGACAGCCTCGAACGCATCGACGCCCTCGGCGCCCCCGCCTACCTGGAGTCGTCCAACCCGGCAAACCTCGCACGGTACGCAAGCGTCGGCTTCACCGCCCGAGACCGCGTCACCACTCCCACCGGCCACCTCGTCACCACCATGTGGCGGCCCGCCCGGTGAGCCCGCGTTTCGGACCACATTTGGACCGGATCAAGCCGTCCTGCGGCGTGAAGCCGCACCGTCACTCCTCCCCGCCGTCGTTGTCATCGAGGTCGGGCGCATCCGGATCGCGCAACGGCCGCAGGGACCCGGCGGCCGGGGTGGAGGCGGTGAAGCTGTAGCGGCCCAGGCAGTTGAGGTTCTTGTGCTTGAGCGGGGACAGCCGCGCGACGTCCTCGTCCCTGACCTCATGCCCCCCGGATCGGAGCTGGGCGACAGCGGCGCCGATGTAGCGTGTCGTCCACAGGACGACTGCGTTCACCACGAGACCCAGCGAACCCAACTGATCTTCCATCCCGTCTCTATATGCCTGGTGGATGGTTCCCTTCTTGCCGTGGCAGATGTCGCGGGCGAGCTTGTGGCGTGACTCCTGGGCGGTGAGCTGTTTGTGCATCTGGCGCCGGTAGGTGTCATCGACGGGGTCGACTACGGCGAGCAGGTGCAGGGTCTTGGCGATCCGCCCGTACTCGGCGAACGCCTGCCCCAGCGGCGTGGGATGGCCCTCGCGACCGAACATCCGGAGCAAGTCGTAGGCCCGTACCTGGTTGGTGACCAGGGAGCCAGCGACTCGCAGCATGTCCGGCCAGTGCGTGATCACCTTCTTCACGTTCACCTTGTTCCGCGCGATCGCCTCCAGCGGCCCGTACCCGCCGAGCGGGTCACCGCCGGGCATCTGGGCCTTCCAGAACCGCTGATCTTCGAGGTCCTTGAAGCGCGGGGAGAAGCGGTAGCCGAGCATCTTGAAGATGCCGAAGACCATGTCGGAGTAAGAGGCGTTGTCGGTGGCGACCATCTCCGGCTTCGCCGAAGAGGTCTTCGGGTACCTGCTGCACGAGGCCGCGCACGCGCTCTGTGAAGCTCGGGGGGTGAAGGACTGCTCAGCCAGCCAGTACCACAACAAGGAGTTCCGCAAGGCGGCCGAGGAACTGGGGCTCGTCCAGAAGCCGGACCTCAGTGCCTGCTGGAAGAAGAAGTACGGATTCGCCGGCACAACATTGGGGGCGGAGGTCAAGGAGGCGTACGCCGAGCAGATCGTCGCGCTGGACGAGGCGACCCATGCCACACGCAGGCGCGAGCGGGGCGGCGGCACGCGTGGAGGGGGCAGCGGCACCAAGGGTAAGAGTGAGGGCAAGGCGACGCGGCCGACGAGGGGGCGCAGGCTGCCACTGATGGGGGCGAGGTGCTGCAGAAGAAGGAGAAGGAGGACCGCAATTACCGTGTGCCAGTGCACCCCGGCCGCCGTGATCCGGGTGTCTCCGAGAACCCTTGAGCGCCGCAACATCGTGTGCGGCGAGTGCCTGCAGAACTGCGTCCAGGAGGCCAGCGCTGACTGAGGATGGCCTATCTGGCCAGATAACCCGCACGCCATGCAGCGCGGCGCAGTCCGTCCACCGAAGCCAGCCGCGAAGCCTGGTCACCGGATCGGGCGACGTGTGGGCTGCGCGGCGCTCGTCGTACGGCGAAGGTGGGCGTCGGCGGCGGTCGGCCGCTGGCGCTGGCTGGCCGTGGCGTGACGGACCGGGATCGGGCAGCCGTAGTGCTGGTGGTTTTCGCTTGCCTGGCCGTCAGTTGGGCGATGCTTGCGTCCATGGCTTGGGCTGAGTGCTTCCAGGCTGCTACTCCTCGTTCGTGTGGTCCTGGACCACAGTCGAGTCGGGCGATCAGGTGCCCCCCGTCTTGCGGGCCAGCTGGCTGAGGGCGGCCCGGAAGACCGGCACGTTCTCCTGGGCCATCTGGTAGGCGATGTTCTTGTGCCAGCTGGGGTTGTCCGGGTCGTACACCGCGGTGATGGGCGCGCTGGTGCTCTCCGGCCCACCAGCCTTCGCGCACGCCGCGCGGCACGGCGCGGGACAGCGCGACGGTCGGCCCGTTGAGCTTGCCCAGCACCTCGCGCAGCTGCTCGGCGTCGATGTAGCCCTCGCCGTCGACCACGACCATCTCGGCGAACCGGCGGGCGCCGGCCGGGAGGGAGCGGAGATAGCGTTCGGCACGCTCAACGGTCCACTCGGTGTCCGCGGTGACGGTCAGCTCGTGGCGGTGCTCGGCGAGGAGCGCCAGCACCGCGGCCGGGGTTCGGGGCTCGCTCACCTGGGTGCGAGTCGGCCGGCCTGTCGTGCCGCCGTCACCCGGCGGCGCGGAGCCGAGGCGAAGTCGCCGACACCCGGCTGGCTCAGAAGGGCATCGTCCTGCGGCTCGCGTACGGCGTGCTGGCGCTGTGCGGGAGTGCTCCGTACAGGTTCTGGGCGGCGTTTGGGAGGCCGGGCCGGCACGTCGGTGTTCGAGGGCTTCTCCGCCTTGCGCGTCTGTCGCCAGCCGGGAGGCGGGGCGTTGTCAGTGCCGTGCGCTACGGTCGCTCCGTTCCCGCCTGGCCTCCAACTTAGGCCAGGCGGGAACGGCCTAGCGCGCCCCCCTTTTTTCGGCGGCGGGGGGGCGGCTCTTCCGGATGGAAGGGCAACACCGAGGTGTCCTGTATCCATTCGACGGGGTCGCGGTGGCGATTGCAAGGAAAACCGGGAACTTCACCCGCATCGTCTCTGGTACCGGCCTCTACATGGGCCGGAGCGGTCATCGGACGGTCCCGACCTGACACCTCGTGAAAACTAATGTTCCGTGATTCCTTGATCACGTGGCGTAGCGCATGCGTGCCGGTCCATGCTGAGGCTCCTCAACAGCGGTTCGGCGGCCGCCTGTTGAGCGGTCCCCTTTTGGCGTGGCTTCCGGATGGCGCTGCGGCATGACATCAAGGAGTGTGATGGACACCAGGACGATAGTGATCGCGCTCGTGCTGATCACGATGGTGGTGTTCGGCTGGAGCACGGCGATGGTGATGACAGGCCATGAGGCTTTGATCGCCACGCTGGCTCCTGTCCTCGGCCTGACGGTGCAGCAGGTCGTCCGTGCGACCCGCTCGCGCAACGCGACGACCTGCGGGAACCGCGTCACAGCGGCGGCCGACAAGGAGGACGGCGCCCCGTGACAACGCCCTTTGAATCACCGGCGCCGGCCTCCGGGCCGACGCCGGTACGTCCCGGACGCAAGCTCGGTCCGATCGCGGACAGCGTGGGCAGTTCCCACCGGGCCTGGCTGGAGCCGACCCGCTGCTACTACCTCAGCAGCGGCCGCACCCTCAGCGACCTGAGCGATCACGTGCTGCTGGCCAAGTCCAAGCTCTCCGAGCTGCTGCGCGGCGTAGGCCACTACCCGCGGTGGGAAGTCCTCCACCGCCTGTCCACCGCACTGGAAATCCCCAACTGGCCCCTGTACCGGCTATGGCGCCAGGCGGCCCTGGACATCGGCAAGACCCGGGAATGGATCGAGCGGTCCAGCGAGGGCGCCTCGGCTACCACCGACAGCGCACCCCCCATCGAACATGGCCCGTTCCGGCTCATGATGGAAGACGACTACCGCTACTACGCCGAGGTCTTCCTCCCTCCCGAGGTGTGCGACGCCGCGGTCGAAGACACCTTCGCCATCCTCTGGCTCTCCTGGGACGACGCCCTGGCAAGCCCGGACACCCGTCGCTACGCCTGGAAGATCCTGCGGGCCACCGTCATGGCCAAGGCCACCTACCGCGACAACCTCCCCGAGATGCAGAACGCGGTCTTCGACACCGTCGCCCTGCGCGGCCACCGCTCCGCGGCCGGCCGTGCAGCACAGCTGACGGAAAGCCTGGAGCTGTTCAAAGCGATCAGCAGACTGCCCGACGCTCACCTCGACGTCATGGTGCTCCGCTACCTTTGCGGCGCCACCGACGAGCAGGCCTCCCATCTCCTCGGTGTGCCGCTGGCCACCGTACGGTCCGACGAGCGTCACGCCCACCGCTTCCTGAAGAGCGCCGTCACCCTGCCGCCCGAGACCGAAGGACCCGCCACGTGACACCGCTTCAAGAAATCCTGTCCAGGGCACTGCTGGTCCGCGACCGCGCCGTACCACGCGACGTCGTCCCGCCCAGCCGCCCCGACCACTGCCCGCACACCGCTGTCCGGCCGGCCAAAGCCGAGCAGGCGGCGAACGCGACCGCGGCGAAGGACCTTCGCGCACTCTGCGAAGCCCTGGTTACCCACACCTCCACCCCGGAGGTCGGCGCGTTCGTCACCGATCAGGTACCCGAGCCCTACAGCGCGATGGTGCTGGCCTGCGTCCTGCAGCTGACCGACACCGACGACGGCGCCCGCTTCTGGTGGCAGTACGCCGCCGGCGCCGGTCAGGCAGCCGCCGCATACTGCCTCTACCTTCACCACCTCTCACTGGGCGAGGACGACACAGCCCAGTGGTGGCACCGCCAGACCGATGACGTCCAACCCCCGCCCCCCACCGAAAACCGCACCACCCAGGGCCGCATCGACGAAGCCCCCACCAGCACACTTCTGCGCATCCTGCGACACCTGGCCACGCAGACCACCCGCCGGCCACGCTCCGCCGCAGTCACCGAACTCATGAAGTTCCTGCCCACCGCTGTCGCCGTCGGATACCTTCGCGAACCCGACATGGAGATGCCCCTGCCCGGCCCCGACTTCGCCCGCAAGATCCGCACACTGCTGACGACCGCCGCTGGTCGGCCCAGCGACTCCATCGAGCGACCCATCCGCCTCGAGACACGCCCACGCAAGCGACGCGGTACAGCTCGCACCATGCCGCGGATTCCTGAGCAGATGGGGGAGACCGCCACACGATGAGCCTCTTGAGAACCAGGGGCCCGAACCGTGGGGGGGGTGACCCTATGCCTTTGGTCAAGGGAAACGGGGGTGCGTTGGGCCGGGGGAGCCGGGCAGTATAGCGGGGTGGCTGATTTGCTGTGGGATGACGTGAGTTCCTTCTTCGACCCGGACTTGATGGGGTCATTGCCGGACATGCGTGTCCCGGATGCCTCGGTGCAAGACTGGCAGGCGGTCCTCGATCTTGTCGTGGAGAAGGGCTGGAAGTGCCAGTACTCCGAGGGAGAGACGGTGCTTCCGGTTCCTCGGGCGGAGGTCGTGCTGGGCCGGCCGGCGGACGCCGAGTGCCCGAACCTGCGGGTCTGGCCGACTGCCGATGTGCTGGCGATCTTCCGGTTCTATGCCGACGACGAAGTCGACTTCGACGTCGACCTGCGGGAGCTGCAGGGCCAGGATCGACTTGATGTGTTCTGCGGCTTCCTGCGAGAGATCGGAAGGCGGCTGAACAAGCCCGTGCTGATGGACCCGGAAGGCCACTATGGCCATCCAGTGCTCGGCTTTGATGTCGAGGCCGATCGAGTCGTTCTCCTCGCAGACCCGTAGGCCAGGTGGCTGAGGCAGACGGCTGCGGTTCCTAGAAGGTTCCGTCGCGGAGCATTGCGAAGAGAACGTCGGCCCTGCGTCTGGCGAGGCAGAGCAGGGCTTGGGTGTGGTGCTTGCCCTGCGCGATCTTCTTGTCGTAGTAGTCCCTGGACGCTGGGTCACCCAGGGCGGCGAACGCAGAGAGGAACAAGGCCCGTTTGAGCTGCTTGTTTCCTCGTCTGGAGGGCTGTCGCCGCGAATGGAGGAGCCCGAGCTCCGGGTCGCTGGGGCGAGACCCGCGTAGGCGGCGAGATGGCCGGCCGTCGGGAAGGTGCTGCCGTCGCCGACCTCGATCAGGATTCGCGCTCCGGTCCTGACGCCGATACCGGGCATTGACGTCAGGACTTTAGAAAAGAGGGTGGGCCTCCAGCAGTTCTTCGATCCGCCCGGCCAGCAGTCTGCGCTGGTCAAGGACGGCCGTCAGTGAGGCGGCGAGGCTCGGGACGATCAGCGCGGTCGCATCGGTGCCCGTGACGGTGACGGTCTGTTCGTCCAGCGCGGCAAAGATCTACTCGACCAGCCGCTCGGCCATCCGCGGGGCCTTCGGCCGCAGGAGGGTGACCAGCCGCCGTCGGCCGGCCTTGCGGATCTGGGTCGGAGACCCGAAACGCTCCAATAGCGCAAGGACGGCTGGGTACTGCAACCGCGGTCCCAGCACGCGTTCCAGCGACGGATGAATCTGAGTGAGCAGGCCGTGCAGCCGATTGGCGACCCGGGTTGCCTCGCCGGATAGGTCGTCGTCGAAGCCGACGATCATCTCCAGCTCGGCAACGGTCTTGTCCTCGCCGTCGATTGCCCGCAGCATGTGCGGCATCGCGCGGGCCGCGTCGGCGATGATGAACGCGTCCTTCGCGTCTGTCTTCCCTCGCCTGGGTAGAGGTCCGCGATCCGCCGCATCGCCAGCCCCGGCAGATAGGCGATCGGGCAGCCCATGTCTCTCGCGAACGCCAGTGGCAGGGCCCCGATCGGTCGACCACGACCAGCACAGTTCCGTGCTTGGCCTGGAGTTTCGCGAACAGTTCGCGGAGCTTGGTTCCGTGTTGGGCAGGCGCTTGTCGAACGCCTTCTTCCCGGCCGGGGTGACGGCGGTGGCGTGGCGTTCGCCCTTGCCGACGTCCAGGCCGAGGAAGACGTCGATGTCGCTGGTGTCGATCACGTGCAGGCCCCTCCATCACGCTTTCGTCCGGCCTTGCCTCGGCACCGAGCTACCACACCCACGTTACGGAGAGCTATTCCGGCCCGACTCAAGCCCCTCATCAGCGGTCCGTCGATACCTCCGGAACCGGTGACACCACCCCCCGGCTCATCAACAACAAGGGGGGAAGTCATGCCGGGCCCGAAGGCCGGAGGCCCCATTGCGGAGCCACGAGAACGGTAACGGGGGGAAGACGCCGTCCTCGGCGGCGAGCTGCGCCAGAACTGTGAAGCACCCCCGCGTGGGCGGGGAGGACATGGCGACGGCCGGGAGAACCGTCATCGAACGCGGAGCACCCCCGCGTCAGCGGGGAAGACTCGGCGCGGTCGGGGGATTTCCGCGGGCCGGATCACCCCCGCGTCGCCAGGGAGGACTCCGGTCGGGCCGTCGTGGAGTACGCCCCGACGGAGCACCCCCGCGTCTTTGGGGAGATTTCACCGACCACCTGCGCCACGGTCCAGCCGATGGAACACCCCCACGTCGGCGGGGAGGACACGGCAGGGTCGGTGTACACGGCGTACGCCTACGGAACACCCCCACGTCGGCGGGGAGGACGTGGACTCGTCCTGTTCTTCGAGTTCGGCCTGCGGAACACCCCCGCGTCGGCGGGGAGGACGGAGTCCTCCACGATCATCCCGGCCACGGGTGCGGAGCACCCCCGCGTCGGCGGGGAGGACGACGTCTTCATCTCCAAGTTCGCCAACGCCGACGGAGCACCCCCGTGTCGGCGGGGAGGACTCGGCTTGACGTCTCGCCCGTAGCGTCCCAGACGGAGCACCCCCGTGTCGGCGGGAGGACCCGGGGAGGGCGTACAGCGGGCGGTCGGCGGCCGGAGCACCCCCGCGTCGGCGGGGAGGACTGGTGGTAGCCGGGGGAGTCCCAGTCGAACGGCGGAGCACCCCCGCGTCGGCGGGGAGGACACTTTCTGACCTGGGGTTCAGTGGTGGCTTTGCGTGTCGTTTACTTCGGTGACTGCGGTCATGTGATGAGAGTAGAGCCTTGTTCGAGGCGGTGGTTCGCTTCTGACGCAGCGGGGGGGCTGGTAGCTGGATGCGTCGGGCCCGGACGCTGGCGGGACTGAGACGGGGCGGCGGGCGTTGTCGGTGGCGGGTGTTTGAATCGTCGGCGTCGGTGGGGGGCCTGTTCGGTTGGGGTGGGGGAGCGTGGCCGGTGCTGGATGAGTCGGCGTGGGGGAAGTCGCGGGGGCTGGACGGGGATGGTCCGCCGTATCCGTTGGTGCGGCATCTGCTGGATGCGGCGGCGATGGCCCAGCACCTGTGGGATGTGTATCTGTCGGCGAACCAGCGGCGCGCTGTCGTAAGCGGTTTGGGGTGTTCGCTTGAGCAGGCCCGTGGTGTTGTGGCGTTGTGTGCTGGCCTGCATGACATCGGGAAAATCTCGGGGTTCCAGTTCTGCTCCCGGCACGGCAAGGCGCATCTGAGCGAGGCGTTCCTGACGGACGTGGGGAAGATCGGCGTTGAGCGGGTCGGTCATGACGTCGCCGGTATGCAGGCCGCGTCCGCTGTCCTTGAGGCTCTCGGGTTCGCGGATGCCGGTGAGGGGTCTGCGGTGCGGCGGATCGCGGAGATCATCGGCGGTCACCACGGTCGTTTTCACCGCAATGACTACCGCCGCAATGGGCAGTGGGCGGTGCAGGAGCGGCTGGGAGGCCGGACGTGGGCCGTGCAGCGGTGCCTGCACGGGCAGGCGGTGCATCGCCTGCTGGGGGAGCCGAAGGTTCCGGACGCTTTCGGTGCGGGTGTAGCTGTGCTGGTCACTGGGGTAGTGATCCTGGCGGACTGGCTCGTGAGCCAGGCGGACTACGTCAGGGGCCGGCAGCGGGCGTTGGAGGGCTCGCTGGAGGAGCACTTACGCCGCTCGCAGGCCGATGCGCCCGCTGTGCTGCGGGAGGCGGGGCTGGAGCCGGTGGAGCTGGCGTATCCGGGCTTTTCGCAGTCCTATGGGATCGATGGTGATCCCAATCCGTTGCAGCGGTCGGTGATGGAGGAGCTCCCGGCTGCTGCGAAGGGCGGCCGCAAGGGCGGGATCATGCTGGTCACGGCTGCTCCGGGGGATGGCAAGAGCGAGACGGCGCTGGAGGCGGTGCGGGCGCTGTCGCAGGTCTTCCATACGCGGGGTTACGCGTTTGTGCTGCCGACCATGGCCACCAGTGATCAGATGTATGGCCGGGTGGCCGCCTCGCTGCGGCGGCAGGCAGCGGACGGGGCCGGGTTGACGCTGCTGCACAGCATGGCCTGGCTGAACACCGCCTACGCGGACGACGAACTCTACGGCGGGGACGGGGTTCTGGTCTGCGATGCGGACGAGGGGCCGGGTGCGGCGCGGGCGGAGGCCGATCTGCGGCCACGGCGCTGGCTGCGGGGGATGAAGCGGGCACTGCTGGCGCAGTTCGCGGTCGGCACCGTGGACCAGGCGCTGATGTCGGTGCTGCCGGTGCGGCACAACGCTCTGCGGCTGCTCGGGCTGTCGGGCAAGGCCTTCATCGTCGATGAGGCGCACGCGTACGACCCGTACATGCAGGTGCTGCTGGGGCGGCTGCTGAACTGGCTGGGGACGTTCGGGGTGCCGGTGGTGCTGTTGTCGGCGACGCTTCCGGTGTCGGTGAGCGACCGCCTGATCAAGGAGTACCTGCGGGGCGCCGGCATGAAGGCCTCCGAGCTGAAGAAGCGGCAGTTCCAGGCGCCTTATCCGGGCTGGCTGTACGTGGACGCCGACACCGGCGCCAGCACACCGATGTCCCAAGCGCGGCAGCGGGAGCAGGCTGCTGTACGCAGCATGGACCTGCAGATTCGCGTCGAGCCTGTATCGCATAGCGCGACGGCCGGGGCAGGGGGTCGGCTGGCGGTGATCGAACGGCTGCTGGAGCCGGTCGCGGTGGGCGAGGGCGGCTGCGCTCTGGTGGTGTGCAATACGGTCGGCGAAGCCCAGCAGACCTATCTCCGGCTGCAGGAGCGCTACCGGTCGCTGGCTGGCGAGGAGTTGCTGCTGGTGCACGCCCGTTTCCCGGGGGATGTGCGCGAGGAGCGGACGGCGCTGGTGACCGGCGGGATGGGCCGCGGCGGGCCGCGACCGGCCCGGCGGATCGTCGTGGCGACGCAGGTGGTGGAGCAGTCCCTGGACCTGGACGCGGACCTCGTCATCAGCGATCTGGCGCCGCTGGCGCTGCTGTTGCAGCGGGCGGGCCGGTGCTGGCGGCACGAGAACTGGTGGACCCAGCACGGTTACCCCGGCGGGCGTGGCCGGCCGGGCTGGGCCGATGCCCCGCGGCTGGTCGTGCTTGACCCGCTGGCCGGCGCAGGGAAGGTGCCCGTGCAGTGGGGCGAGGTCTACGCCGAGCACCTGCTGATCGAGACTGCCGAGGTGACGGCCGAGCTCGACGGGCAAACGATCGCCATTCCCGGCGACGTCCAGCAGCTGGTGGAGCGGGTGCATGGCGATCGGGCCGACCGCTTCGACTGGAACGATCCGGCGAAGTCGGCCGCCTGGAGCGCATACCGGGGTGGGGAGATGGCGGCGCGCGGTATGGCGGACGTCGTGGTCGTGCCGCGGGCACGCAGCCTGTGGGAACTGCACGAGATGCATCACCTGGAAGGCGCCGAGGACGAGTGGGAGGCCGCTACCCGCCTGGGCGCCGACTCGGTGCGCCTGCTCTGCGTCCACCAGCAGCTGGACGGACGCGTGACGCTGGATGCGGCCGGCCACGAAGACCTTCCCGCGGGGGAAGCCGAGCCGACGGCCTCCGATGTACGTCGCGTGATGCGGCGCACGATCCCGGTCCGCGCCGACTGGTTCACCGGTGCCGAAGCGGACGCCCACCAGCCGCCGGCCTCCTGGGCGGAGCACCCCATGCTGGGCGAGGTCCGCATCCTGTGCCAGCCCATGGTGGACGGGCTGGCACAGGCCGTACAGGTGGGCAAGAAGACGCTGCGCCTGGACACGGAACTGGGCCTCGTCCGGCAGTGACAGCCGCCAGACCCACAGGTCAAGAGGCGGATTTCCCGGCTTGCGGCCCCGTTGTCAGTGCTGCCTGCTTCAATGTCACAGCCTGACCGGACACGTTCCGGTTGTGGGTGAACTGTCATGCCTGCATGGCGACTTCATGGCGAGGGGGCCTGATGGGTGGGGGCTTTGACCTGCGGGATGAGCCGTGGGTCCCGGTCCGGCTGGTGTCGGGGGAGTCGGTCCGGGTCGGTTTCCGGGGCTTGTTCCGGCGGGCGCATAAGATCGAAGATCTTGAATTGCCGGTCGCGCCGGCGGCATCGGGGCTGATGCGGATCCTCGCGGCGATGACGACACGGATCGCGCACCACGCCGGTGTCCGGCTGGACGACGAGGACACCGCGGAGGAGATCGCCCAGTGGTACGCCCTGCGGCGGGCGGTCCTGGGCGCGGGCCGGTTCGATCCGGACCAGGTCGACGCCTATTTCGACGAAGAGGTTCCGGCGGGCCGGTTCGACCTGTTCGACGCCGAGCGGCCGTTTCTGCAGGATCCCCGGCTGGCCGCGGAGTGTGTCGACGGGCAGGGACGGCCGAACCCGTCGGGGGTGAACAAGCTTGTGCTCGGTCGGCCGACCGGGGTGAACGGGGCGGTGCTGTTCGGGCACTTCACCGACGCCGACCCCGTGCCCGTCGCGGCGGCGGAAGCAGTCTGGCATCTGATCGCGCAGTTGTACTTCGGCCCGTCGGGCCAGTGCACGCCGCGGCGGATCACCCAGGTGCGGGCGGGCAGCGGGGATGCGGGTCCGCTGCGCAAGTCGATCTCCTACTTTCCATGGGCGCCGGATCTGTTCACCACGCTGGTGCTGGCCGTACCGCGCCCGGGTGACCATGAGCCCGATGCGGCGGACGCCTGCCCCTGGGAGGAGGACCTGCCCGACCCCCTGGGCCCGGTTCCTTCCCTGTCGTGGCCGCGGCGGATGCTGACTGGCCGTTTCCGCCACGCCGCTTTACTGGTGCCGTCCGCGGACCGCCGGGAGGTGACCGACGCCTACCTCACGTGGTCCACGCACGACGCTCCCCACGAGGCGCGGGATCCGTTCGTCGTGCTGGACCGGCGCCGGGACGGCGGCCTGCAGGCGCGGGAGGCGGACGCCTCGCGCGCGCTGTGGCGGGACGTGGATGCGCTGCTGCTGATGGACAGCGCGCAGGACGCCCAGCGGCCCCGTGCTCTGGACGCTCTCCCCGACGGCTTGCGGGGCCGGCTGCGGGTGCGGGCCTACGGCTTCGACCAGGACGGGCAGCAAAAGGACAGCGGCTGGTTCCAGGCGACCACTCCGCCGGTCCTGCAGTGGCAGCAGGAGGCGGACCCGGAGATGGCGGCGCACGTGGAGCGCTGCCACCGGGCTGCGGAAGACGCCGGTGACCGGCTGCAGTTCGCAGCGAAGGTCGCCTGGAAGCTTGCCACGGACGTGAACGCTGACGCCTCCGGCAAGGTGAAGATCGACCAGCGCAAGCCGGGACCGTGGGCGGCCGCGGCCGCCGCCCGGTACTGGGCGGCGGCCGAGCGGGAGTTCTGGCGGCTGGTCCATGCGGGCGATGCGAGCGTGTGGCCGCAGCCGCCGTTCGTGACCGCTGCTCTTGCCGCCCTCGACGCAGCGATCGGCACGGCGAACCGGGCGGACATCCGCGTGGCGCGCGCCCGCAGCCGGGCCCGGGCCATCCTCCGCGGCTTGCTGCAGGCACCCACCGCTGCCTGACCCCGTCACCCCACTCTCCTTTCACCACCCGCCCCCTTCTCCAGGGATACGCCTATGTCTGATCAGGTATCGGCGGCCGGCGCGCCGCCGAAGAACGGCTCCGAGCGGGCCTCGGACGCCTTCGTCACCTACGTCCTCACCCTGTGCAAGGTCAAAAAGACACAGTCGGACCTGCGCACCGGGCTCGGCCTGCCGGTCGAGCGCTGCAACTACCTGCACCGCTACCTCGTGCCGCGGCTGCCCGAGCGGATGCATCCCGATGCCCGCCGCGCCCACTACGCGGTGGCCGCGCTGATCGCCGCGCGCCCGCGTGCCGCCCGCGAAGCCGACACCCACGTCGCCGGCGGGCAGCCGCATGCGCAGTGGTACCAGCGTGCCAACCTCGGCGCCTCGCTCGCCGCAGCGGTCAACAAGCAGGTCATCAAACCGGACTCCGCCGAGGGCGATCTGCACCTGATGGCCCGGCAGAGCAGTAGTGCCATCCATCCCCGGCTGCCGGCACTGACCCGGCACCTGCTCACCGGCGGTCTGGCCGTGGACTGGGCGGTGCTGCTGGAGGACCTCGCCTGGTGGAACCGCGACCGCGACCGGATCGCCACCCGCTGGCTGGAGGCCTACTTCCGCACCACCGCCCCCGACCCTGAGCAGGACATGCCTGCCGGCCCGTTTCGTCTGACCGAGGAGAACTAAGTGTCCCTGTATCTCGACCTGTCGTGCCTGCAGTCGCTGCCGGCTGCCAACCTCAACCGCGACGACCTCGGCTCGCCCAAGCAGGTCCTGTACGGCGGCACCTCCCGGATCCGCGTCTCCAGCCAGTCCTGGAAGCGCGTCATCCGCCAGGGCGTCGAGCGGGACCTCGGTGAGCGGGCCGCCCGCACCCGCATGGTCCCGGTGAAGGTCCGCCAGGCCCTCCAGCGGGCGGGCTGGGACGAAGAGCTGGCCGCGTTCGCCGGGGCCCAGGTCGCCGCGAGCGCCGGAAAGAAGGGCATCGGCACGGAGAAGGCCGGCCACACCTCCGTGCTGCTGTTCCTGCCCGAGGCCGCCATCGACGAGCTCGCCGCCGTGTGCGAGGAACACCGCAGTGAGCTGGACAAGGCCAAGGGCAAGAAGAACCCGGGGCAGCTGCTGCCGCCGGCCCGGATCGAGGAGATCCTCAAGCGGCGCACCGCCTCCATCAGCCTGCTGGGCCGGATGCTGGCCGAGCTGCCCGACGCCAACGTCGACGGCGCGGCCCAGGTCGCGCACGCCTTCACCACCCACGCAAGCGAGCCGCAGCGCGACTACTTCACTGCCGTCGACGATTGGCTCGGGGAAGCCGAGACCGGCAGCGGACACCTGGACACGGCAGAGTTCAGCTCCGGCGTCTTCTACCGGTACGCCACCGTCAACGTCGCCGACCTGGTCAACAACCTCGAGGGCGACCAGAAGGCGGCCCGCACCGTGCTGGCCTCGTTCGCCGAGCACTTCGTGATGTCGCTGCCGCAGGCCAAGAAGAACAGCACCGCCCCCCACACCCTGCCCGACCTGGCCTACCTGGCCGTGCGCCAGCACCGCCCCCTATCCCTCGCCGCCGCCTTCGAGACACCGGTAACCGCGGACACCACCGGTGGATACGCCAGGCCGTCCCGGCACGCCCTCGCCTCCTACACGGCGAACATCAACCGGCTCACCGGCGCCCGCCACCGCCCCTTCCACGGCCACGCCACCATCGCACCCGACGAGCAGCTCACCGGGCTCGGCTCCCCCCACGACTCCTTCGACCAGCTGATCGAGGCCGCCGTGGAGGCAGCCCTGCCCCAGACGGGAGCGCAGCAGTGAGCGGTCTGCTGCTCCGCATGGCCGGCCCGCTGCAGTCCTGGGGTGAGCGCTCCGCGTTCACCCCCGTCCGCGACAGCGCCCCCTTCCCCACCCGCTCCGCACTGACCGGCATCCTTGCCGCAGCCGAGGGTCACGCCCGCAACGACGACCGTCTTGACGCCTACGACCGACTCCAGTTCACCGTGCGGGTGGACCGGCCCGGCGTCCTCCTGGTCGACTACCACACCGCCGGCGGCGGCTTCCCCAAAGCACAGACCCCGGCCACCAGCGGCGGCAGCAACAAGGGCGCCGCCGTCATCACCCGCCGCCACTACCTGGCCGACGCCGTGTTCACCATCGCCGTCACCGGCCCCGAAAACGACACCGAGCGCATCGCCCACGCCCTGCAACACCCGCACTGGGCGCCCTACCTCGGACGCCGCTCCTGCGTCCCCGACGAGCCGTTCCTGCTGCGCGCCCACGTCACCGACCCTGTCGACGAACTGCTCCACCGCGTACCGCTCAGCCGCGAACCCGCCCACCCCGCATCCGAGACGGTCCCGGTCACCTTCCTGTACGAGCAGGCCCCCACCCTCGTGCCGGACACCGAGGTGGACATCCTGACCGCCAACGACTATCCGGTCAGCTTCGCCCCGCACCGACGCAGCCACCGCACCCGCCGCATCTACCGCGTGGAGCACCACCTCGCCCACACCCTGGCCTGCCCCAGCCGCCAGCTGACCAACCAGCTGATCGCCTACTGCCTGGAGGACGCCGCATGAGCCCCACCGCGCTGATCGCCCGCATCCGTCTCAACCCCTACAACCGCACCGTCCAACGCGACCTGCGCGACGCCACCCAGATGCACCGCACCGTCATGCGCCTCGCCCCCGACAACCTCGGCGACTCCCCCCGCCGCACCGCCGGCCTCCTCTACCGCGTCGACGAAACCACCACAGCCAGCACCCTCCTCATCCAAGGCAACACCCTCAACCCCTCCCGGCTGCCCGCCGACTACGGCCACGCCGACCTCAAAGACCTCACACCCATGTTCACCGCCCTGCGTAAAGGCCTGCCGGTCAGCTACCGGGTCGTCCTCAACCCCGTCAAACGAGAACGCCTACCGCTCGAGAACAAGGGCCAGCGCGGCCGGATCATCCCGCTGTCCGGGCCCGATGCCGACCAGTGGTGGATACAGCGCGCAGCTGACGCCGGGCTCCAACTCCACGTTCTCACCCCCACCAACCTCGCCGCAGCACGGCCACGCGGCGCCGACACCCCACCCATGCGCCACAGCCTGATCCGCTACGACGGCACCGCCACCATCACCGACCCCGACGCCCTCACCCAAGCCATCCTCACGGGCATCGGACGCGGCAAGGCCTACGGCGCCGGCCTCCTCAGCCTCGCCCCGGCCAGCACCACGTGAGCGCACCCAGAAGGAGCGGCGACGCACGCAACGCCTCGCCGCCCCCACCCTGGCCATGCTGCCCCGCGTCGCGGACTCCCTGTCCTTCCTCTACATAGACATGGTCCGCATCGTCCAAGACGACACCGGCGTATGCGCCCAGATCCCGACCCAGGACCGCGGCACCGACACCGTATACATCCCCACTGCAGCCCTGTCCCTGTCTCCTGCTGGCCCCGGTGTCTCCATCACCACCCCAGCCCTGGCGACCCTCGCCCGTCACGGCACCAGCGTCGTATGCACCGGCGCCGGCGTCGTCCGCACCTACGCCGACATCCTGCCCGACTCCCTCACCACCCACTGGCTCGAACAACAAGTCGCCGCCTGGACCGACACCGAGCGCCGCCTCGAAGTTGCCACCCGCATGTACGCCATGCGCTTCAACGACGAAGTACCCCACGGCACGACACTTGCCCAGCTGCGCGGCATGGAAGGCCAGCGGATGAAAGCCCTCTACCGCCTCCTTGCCCAACAACACGGCATCGGCCGCTTCCGCCGCAACTACCACCCCGACCAATGGCACGCCCAGGGCCCCGTCAACCTCGCTCTGTCGGCAGCCAACACCTGCCTCTACGGCATCGTCCACGCCGCCCTGCTCGCCCTGGGCTGCTCCCCCGCGCTCGGCTTCGTCCACACAGGCACCCAGCACGCCTTCGTCTACGACATCGCCGACATATACAAAGTCGACACCACCCTCCCCGTCGCCTTCGCCCTCCACCAATCCCCCAACCCCGAACAAGAAGCACGCCGCCGCTTCCGAGAAGAACTCCGCCTCCTGCGCCTCCTGCCCCGCATCGTCAACGACATCCAGACACTGCTCACTGCCGGCGCGGAACCGGAAGACCGCTTCGAACGCCGAGACAGCGACATGGTTCACCTCTGGGACCCCCAAGTCGGCATCCTGCCCGCAGGCGTCAACTACGCCCCCGAAAGCGACAACTAATGCCGTCCATGGTCGCTATCGCCACCACTGCTGTCCCTGACCACCTGCGCGGCGCGCTCAGCCGCTGGACCAGCGAAGTAGTTCCGGGCATCTTCGTCGGCAGCGTCTCCGCTCGCGTACGCGACGAACTCTGCGGCGCCGTCACCGAAACCGTTGCTGATGGCGCCGCTCTCCTTATCCACCCTGCCCCCACCGAACAGGGCTACGCTCTGCGCACCGCGGGCACCCGCCGTCGCGTGCCCATCGACTTCGAAGGACTTACCCTCATTCGCATGGCAGGACCACCGACGGCAAAGAAATTGCAAAGCGACTCCTAAGTCGCAGGTCAGGAAGTGTCCTCCCCGCCGACGCGGGGGTGCTCCGTCGGGCCAGTGGGCGCGGGTGTCCTTGGATACGTCCTCCCCGCCGACGCGGGGGTGCTCCGGTTGTGATGTCGCCAACCGCACGGTCCCCCCAGTCCTCCACGCCGACGCGGGGGTGCTCCGCCATCTCCCGCGCCTGCTCCTCGGTGAACTTCGTCCTCCCCGCCGACGCGGGGGTGCTCCGGCGGCCTTCAGCCCAGCCACGCCACCGCCGGCGTCCTCCCCGCCGACGCGGGGGTGCTCCGCCCTCGGGCGGGGGCGGTAATAGCGCGCGGGAGTCCTCCCCGCCGACGCGGGGGTGCTCCGCATGATGATGACGGGGAGGAGGACGCCGATCAGTCCTCCCCGCCGACGCGGGGGTGCTCCGTCCCACGGCGGCATCGCGTAGCCGACCTGCCAGTCCTCCCCGCCGACGCGGGGGTGCTCCGTACACCCGCTCGGTCCCGGCCGGGATCCCGGAGTCCTCCCCGCCGACGCGGGGGTGCTCCGATCCGGCGAGTGGGCACCGACCTGCCGCAGGCGTCCTCCCCGCCGACGCGGGGGTGCTCCGATCCGGCGAGTGGGCACCGACCTGCCGCAGGCGTCCTCCCCGCCGACGCGGGGGTGCTCCGTCGTAGAACTGGGCGAGCAGGCTGAGGCTCTGGTCCTCCCCGCCGACGCGGGGGTGCTCCGTTCGACACGGACACCGTCCGGCCGCCCACCTTGTCCTCCCCGCCGACGCGGGGGTGCTCCGGACCGTCCCGATGTCCTGCGCGACCGGCAGCAGTCCTCCCCGCCGACGCGGGGGTGCTCCGGTGCCGTACCCCGGTACGTCCAGGACCGCATCGTCCTCCCCGCCGACGCGGGGGTGCTCCGCTGCCCGGCTCCCCCATCGGCGCCAGCTTGTCGTCCTCCCCGCCGACGCGGGGGTGCTCCGTCGTCGTCGCTCACGGCGGCGGCCGCCGCTTCGTCCTCCCCGCCGACGCGGGGGTGCTCCGGAGGTCGTGGACGGTCCGACGACGCCCGAGACGTCCTCCCCGCCGACGCGGGGGTGCTCCGGTCATGGAGGAGATCCAGACGCGCCTACGAGCGCAGCAAGTTCAAGCATTGGGTGGACGCCGATAAGGACGGTTGCAACACCCGGGCCGAGGTGTTGAAGGCCGAAGCGGTCATCACGCCCGCACAGGGCCCGCGCTGCGCCTTGACCGGTGGGGAGTGGTACAGCCCGTACGACGACCGGTACATCAACGGCGCGCGCGGGCTGGACATCGACCACCTGGTCCCGCTTGCCGAGGCCTGGGACTCCGGCGCCTACGCCTGGACCGCGAAGGAACGGGAGGCCTATGCCAACGACCTCGGGGACGCACGAGCGCTGATCGCGGTGTCGGCGGCGTCGAACCGCTCGAAGGCGGACCAGGACCCCGCGACCTGGCTGCCCCCGGCCACCAGCTACCGCTGCCAGTACGTCACCGACTGGGTGGCCGACAAAACCCGCTGGGGCCTGACCGTCGACGCCACCGAACGCGACGCCCTAGCCGACCAGCTCGGCCAGTGCTCCGACACGCCCATCACCGTGACCCTCGCCCGATAGAGCAGTCGGCCCGGCCGACGCGTTCAGTTCGGTGCCTGGCGCATGCCCGGGTAGCAGCGCAACCGTACGCCGGGCTCGCCGGCATCACGCGTGGTGCGTTCTACCGAGGCGGTCGCCAACAATGACGCGAGTGCTTGCTGGAAGGTGAAGACGGTCTGATCGTCGGCGGCTGCCATGTCCACGATGGCCAGACCGGCTTGGACATGTACGCTTCGTTGATCGCATCCACGCCTTCTCAAGACGGGCTCCTGCGGTTACGTGATTCTGCCGTGCGGCAGAAGGTTTGCCTGCCCGGCGCAGCAGCACCGTCACCACAGGTCGACATCACCTGAAGCGCCCCAACCGTGGCCACCACCGCGTCCACCGCGAACGTCGCCTACTGGGAGCCTTGCTGGGCCGAAGGCCGCCCCTGTGCGAAGCCGAGCGGTGGCTGATGAACGAGTACCCCGGCCCGGGGCGTGGCCGCCCCGCTCTGGACATGCGCAGCGGCGCAGGCGCTCTGGCCCGCTACCTCCACCACGAGCTCGGATACCGCACGGCCGGCGTCGACTGCTCACCCAGCGCGGTCGCCATCGCGGCTGCCCAGGACACCTGCACCGCACCCGGGCCGGCCTGGCGGTGCCTGGACATCACCACCACTGACCTCACCGCGCTACCGGATCCGGCCTACGTCCTCATTACTTGCCGCCTTGTCTACCGGTGGATGTCGGGGATCACCCTCGCGGAAGTCGAACTGCTCACGAGTGCATGGTCCGTCGTCCGCGTCGCAGACCTCGACGTCCTGCGCTGCTACGCGCTGCCTCCCTGACTACCCCTGGTGATGGGCCTGGGAGATCCGGGCACCGGCTCCGGCCTTGAGGTCTTCGGCGACGGAAAGGGGTTGGCGTGTGCTCGGATGCCGAGCCCATCGTCGATGAAACCGCGCTGCCACCCGCCTGCAGGCACACCGCCCTCGACCACCACGAACATTGCGAGGAGATCATCCCGCTCCGTATGGGCCCCGCGGACAAGCCGCTGCGTGTACCAGGAGGAACCACTTTCAAGTTTGACGTCCCTGCTCCCTGACGACCGGCCCCTTGAGCCGTATGAGCAAGACGCCACGGCACGGCGCCCGCCCTTGACCCACAGCGCGGCCGGGCACCTGCAGTCCGGCCGGGGGAGTGGCTGGTCCACGCCGACGGTGTACTGGCAGGTGGTCAGCGCCCAGGCCTTCGCCCAATGGGCCGCCTTCCTAGCACCACAGCCCGCCCCGCCCGGCCGGGCCGCCGCGCCTGGCCGCGGGGCGCATCCCCCGCAGGGTCTGGATGAGTGCTCGGTGGTCGCAGCGTCGCGGTCGGCTGATGCCGGCGGGTGACGGCCACGGCACTAGCCAGTCCGCTGTTTGTGATCAAGGTCACTCGTTGTCGAGGGAACCGTTCCGTATTGGCCCTGTTCACAACTTCTTCATGGCGTCTACAGTCTCGCTTCATTGATCAACTTTCAGCCGCCTGACTGGTTTGAGCTTACGACCAAGCAGTTCGGTCCAGTTGACGTGTCTTTGTTGCTTTTCGGGTGGCTGGTTCAGGGTCGAGGGATGCGTGGACTGGCTGTGGGGAGGGGGGCTGATGGCTTCTCGGCGTGCGCGCATGCTTTCCGTCGGTGTGGCGGGTGCTGTGCTGGCGGGCCTGCTGTCGACCGTGTCGGTGGTGGCGCCGCAGCAGGCGGTTGCTGCGGGGGAGGACTCGACACCGGTGGTGCCGTCGCAGTCGTTGGGAACGGTGCCGGCGCAGCAGGCGGAGGAGGCCGGTAAGGCGCTGCCGCAGCCCAGCTGGCCGCAGGCGGCTGAGGTGAAGGTGGATCTGTCGCAGGCGGCCCCTGGCCAGCCCGGGACGGTGACAGCCGAGCCCTCTGCTTCGGCCAGCAGTGACACGACTGAGGTCGCCGACGTGATCCAGGTCGCCCCGGTCAGTGAAGACACCGGCACGGCCCCCCAACTGTCCCGCACGGCTCTCGCCGGGGAGGAGACGCCGTCACAGACTCCCTCACCCTCGGCAGCCTCAACGGATGTGCAGACAACCCCCTCCGCCTCCGCCAGCGCCGAGACAAGCGCCTCTGCTGAGCCGACAGAATCCGCGTCGGCTCCGCCGGCCGACCAGAACGCGACAGTGTCGCCCGACCAGGTCGACGTCCGGGTCCTGGACCGGCAGGACGTCGCTCCCGCCGGCGGTCTCGCCATGGGATTGCAGATCCTTAGGACCGACAGTGCGACCACCCCTGGCCAGGTCCAGGTGGCCATCGACTACTCCGGCTTCAAGTACGCCTACGGCGGTGACTTCGCCTCCCGGCTCCGGTTGGTGAAGCTACCGGCATGCGCGCTGCAGACGCCCGACGCCGAGGGATGCACCGACCGTGAGTTCGTTCCCACGGACAACGACACGGACCAGAGCACGCTGACGGCGACGGTGGAGGCGGAGCCGGACAGCGACGGGGTGTCCACCCAGCTGACCAGCGGTTCCAGCTCGGTGTACACACTGAGCACCGGCTCCTCCTCCGACAAGGGCGACTACCGGGCTTCCACACTCGCGGCGACCGGGTCGTGGGATGTGGCGACTGGTTCGGGCGCCTTCACCTATAATCTTCCGATCAGTCTGCCGGCTCCGGCGATGGGGTCGGCGCCTTCGCTGGCTCTGTCGTACAACTCGCAGTCGGTCGACGGGCGCACCTCGGCGACGAACAACCAGGCGTCCTGGGTTGGGATGGGCTGGGACCTGGAAGTCGGCTACATCGAGCGCCGCTACCGCAACTGCACCGACGACGGGCTGCCGAGCATCGGTGACATGTGCTGGGATTCGCCGAACTCCAGCAAGGAGCCGGACGGCGCGGTCTACGTCATCAGCCTGAACGGGGTGACCTCGACCCTGGTGCAGGACAACAACGGGACCGGCTCGTATCACGTGCAGGACGACCCGGGCTGGCGGGTGCAGCACCTGACCGGCGGCCACGGTGCGGACGACGAGTACTGGGTGATCTCCCAGCAGGACGGGCACCGCTATTACTTCGGCTGGGGGCGCTCCGAACGCACCGGGGATGCGACGTCCTCGGTGTTCACTGAACCCGTTGTCGGCAACGATTCCGGTGAGCCGTGCCACGACCAGTTCCCCGAGCCCTGCACGCAGGCCTGGCGGTGGAACCTCGACCGTGTGGTGGACGCCAACGAGGTGGAGTCCACGTACTTCTACGACAAGGAGTACAACTACTACCGGTCGGTAGCCAACACCGACAAGGCCCGCAAGTACACCGCGAGCGGCTACCTCACCTCCATCGAGTACGGCTGGCCGACCCAGATTGCCAACTCCAAGCCGACCGGCAAGGTCGAACTGAGCCACGTGGGCCGCTGCGTGGAGCGCATGAGCGAAACGGACCCGCTGCGGGATGAGCCGGCCCCGTGCCCGTCGATCTCCTCCAGCCCGAGTTCCTATCCGGACGTGCCGGTCGACTTGATGTGCGACGGTACGTCGGCGGACTACTACTGCGCGGGCAAGACGTACTACCCCACGTTCTTCAGCAAGGACATGCTGTGGGACATCAAGACCTATGTGTTGAACACCAGTGCCGACGGCTGGAACCTGGTGCAGCAGTACCAGACCAAGCACGGTCTGCCGAACCCGGACGGGTCGATCGGAAAGACCCTGTGGCTGGACTACGTGCAGCGCAAGACGTACGGGTCCGGCACGGACATCGTCCTTCCGGTCATCAACTTCAACGGCATCGACCTGGACAACAAGGTCGGCTCCACGGAGCTGAACTTCCGTCGGATCAGCACCATCCACGGCGACCTCGGCGCCACCACCACCGTCACCTACGGCCAACCCGACCCCTGCAGCGCCGACAATCCGCCCACCCAGTCCTCCAACACCCAGGACTGTTTTTGGCAGAAGTGGCAGCCTGAGGGCGCCACCGACCCCACGTCCGGCTGGTTCAAAAAGTTCCTGGTCACCAAGGTGACCGTCGACCCGACGGTCACCAGTAACCAGGACGGCGCCCCGGAGATGACCACCAGCTACGACTACCAGGGCGGAGCCGGCTGGCGCTTCACCAACGACCCCCTCGTCAAGGACGACGACGAATCCTGGTCGGACTGGCGCGGCTACCAGCGCGTGGAGGTCACCAGCGGCACCGGCGCGGTGAAGCACTCCACCTTCCACTGGCTCTACCGCGGCCTGGACGGCGACCGCACCTCCAAGACCGACCCCTCTGCCACCCGCTCCGTCACGGTCACCGACGGCGAAGGCACCTCCTACACCGACTCGCCCTGGCTGCAGGGCCGCAGCATCGAGACCTCCAGACGCGACGAGGCCGGCAACTCCCACGAACACGTCTTCCACCACTACTGGACCCACAACACCGCCCAGTACGACGGCCTGCCCGACGCCCGCTTCGTGAGGGAAGACCAGACCACCACCGAGACCAAGATCCCCTCGGGCTGGCGCACCCACATCGTCCAGAACGAGTACGACGACACCAGCTCCACCTCCACCGTCTACGGCCTGCCGCTGCGCACTGACGACCAGGGCGAGAAGGGCGTCGCCGACAACCGCTGCACCACACTGGGCCGCGCCTACAACACCGACCTCTACGAGGGCACCAGCATTCAGCGCTGGACGGTCGTGGTCGACGAAACCCGCCACTACACCACCGGCTGCACCGACCGCGCCGCGTCCAACCAGGACGGCTACATCGTCACCCTGTACGACAACGCCACCTCCGTGGACGGCAACAAGCCCGTCGACGGCAACCCAACGGAAGTGCGCACCTACACCACCTCCACCAACTACCAGACGGTGAAGACCGGATACGACCATGCAGGCCGGGTCATCTGGGCCGAGGACGCGGACAACCACCGCACGACCACAACCTACGACCCGGACAACACCTGGCCGCTGAACGGCGTCACCACCACCACACCCGACCCCGACGGACTCGCCGGCGGGCGTGGCCCGCTCACGACCACGGTCTGGTTGTCCCGGTTCTGGGGCGTGCCCACACAGACCAAGGACGTCAACGGGAACATCACTAAGATCTCCCTGGACGCCGCAGGCCGCACCACCGAAGTGTGGAAGCCCACCGAGACCGGGGACTCACCCTCGCTGAAGTACAGCTACAGCATCCCCACCTCCACCATCGGCGGCGTACCAGACTCCGTCGACGGCTATCCCCGCGTGAGCACCTCCACGCTGCAGTCCGGCACCACCTACCTGTCCTCCTACGCCTATGCCGACGGCCTCGGACGAACCAGGGAAACACAGACTCCGCTGCCCGATGGAACCAACTCCACGGGAGATGAGGTTCCCAACCGGCAGGTCGCGGTGACCCGCTACGACTCCGCCGGCAACGTCACGGGCACCTCCGCGGTCTTCCGCAGCGAAGGAACCGCAGGCTCGGGCGGCCCGGTCAGCCCCACGGTCGAGGACCTGCCCTCCTACACCGACCGGACCCTGGACTGGGCCGGCCGAACCACCCAGACGCAGATACTCGTCGGAGACGGAACCAACACCCGCGGCGTAGCCGAAGGCAAGGTACTGACCTCCTACTACGGAGACCACGCCACCGTCACCCCGGCCGTCGCCGCTCCCACCGACACCTACACCGACGTCTACGGGCAGACGTCGAAGGTCGTCGAACACAACGGCAGCTCCACCTACACCACCCAATACTCGTACACGGCGAAGGGCCAGCTGCAAAAGATCACCGATCCGCGCGGCAACAACACCCTCTACACCTACGACTGGGCCGGCAACCGAACCCAAGTCGACGACCCAGACGCCGGCGTCTCCAAGACCACGTACGACAGCAACGGTCGCATCAGCACGGTCAGCACCAACATCTCCCCGACCACGGGCTGGGCCAAGACGGTCCTCACCTACGCGTACGACCCCCTGGGCCGCAAGACGGCCATCCGCAGCGGCTCAACCGAAGTAGCCGCATGGATGTGGGACGGCCTGGGAGTGGCTGGCGGCAAGGGCCACGTCACGGCCACGACCAGCCATGACGACGACGGCAACACCTACACCGTCACCACCGACGCCTACGACAGCCGCGGCCGCCCGCTCAGCACCACCGTCAGCATCCCCGCCGGCATCACGGGCCTAGCCAACGACTACACCACCAAGTACACCTACGACGCCGCCGACCACACCACCTCCGTCAGCTACCCGCCGGCCGGCGTGCTCGACCCGGAAACCGTCACCACCACCTACAACGCCTACGGCCAGCCAAACAGCCTGGCCTCCAACACCCAGACCTACGTCAAGAACACCACCTACGACGCCTACAGCATGCTCACCGGCCGCTACTACGGCGGTCCCGACCCCCAATGGAACGGGATCTCCGCACAGCGCACCTACACCTACGACTACACCAACGGCACCCGCTGGCTGACCGGCATCTCGACCACGACCACCGTCGGCCAGTACACCGCCGAGGCCCAGAAAGACACCTACTCCCACAACGACGACGGCAAGATCACGGAGATACGGGAGCAGGCAACCGGCCAGACGGCCCAATCGCAGTGCTTCGAGTACGACGACCAAGGCCGCCTGACCCGCGCCTACACACGCACCACCGCGAACCCCTGCACCTGGGCCAACATCTCCGACTTCGCAGGCGAGGCCCCCTACCAGACGGCCTACACCTACGACCGTCTCGGCAACCTGCAGTCGACCACCGACACCGACTCAACCGGCAAGGCAACCACCCGCGACTACCTCTACCCCGGCTACGACGACGCCGGCACCTGGACCACCGCCAACGCCGACTGGCCGCACGGCGTGCGGAAGATCAACACCATCACCGCAGGCACCACCACCGGCACCGAGACCTTCACCTACGACGACGCCGGACAGATGACCCGGCACGTCGAACCCGCCAAGACCTCTGACTACACCTGGACCAAACTCGGCCGGCTCGCCACCACCACAACTACCGACTCAAGCGGCAGCAAGCTCACCCGCTACGCCTACGACGCCGACGGCACCCTCCTCCTCCGCACCACCCCGCAGGAAACAGTCGCCTACCTCGGCGGCATGGAACTGCGCACCGACGGCAAAAAGGTCACGGCCACCCGCTACTACACGAGCGGAACCTCCGCCGTAGCGATGCGCACCACCACCGGCAACACCACCGCCGGCGGCAAGCTCACCTACCTGATGGCCGATGGCCAGGCCTCCACACAGATCGCCGTCGACGCCACGACAGGCGCTTCAAACCGTCGCCGCTACACCCCCTTCGGCGACGAACGCAGCGGCACCCTGCCCGCCGGAACCAACAACGGCTTCCTCGGAAAAGTCGAGGACACCGGCACAGGCCTGTCCCTCCTCGGCGCCCGGCCCTACGACCCCCACCTCGGCCGCTTCCTCAGCACCGACCCCCTCAGCACCTCATACGACCCCCAAAACCTGTCCGCCTACAGCTACAGCCGAAACGACCCCATCAACTTCTCCGACCCGACCGGCCTCATCACCTGGGACACAAGCGTGTATCCCGACAGCAACGGTGAGTGCACCGGCGGCTGGGATGAATGCAACGGGTCCAATCCCGGCTTGACCAAGAGTGACAGTGGTGGGACCGGATCCGGATCCGGATCGGGCGGCGGAGGAGTTTTCGACTGGCTCGGTGATGCCGTGAGCACCATGGGCGGCGAGGGGAAGCAGTTCGTAATCGGTTACTTCCAAAGCGGCTACCAACTAGCCGTCACAGAAGCGCAATGCGCCTCCCAAGGCGACGGTTGCGATGACGTGCTCTGGTACATGTACGACCAGGTCACAGGTAAGGGGGCGGCTGAGGGGGCTGCCGCGCGCGGAGCCGAGATATACGGCGACTACTCAAACGGCAGGAGCGCCCAAGGCAGCGGAAAGCTGGCATTCGACCTCACTTTGCTCTTGGCGACGCGAGGTCGCGGCGCTGAAGGCGAAGGCGGAGCGCTGGCATTGGGGTGCAAGCTCAGCTTCACCTCGTCCACCCCAGTCCTCATGGCCCACGGCAAGACCAAACCCATCGGCAAAATCAAAACGGGAGACAAGGTCGAGGCCGCCGACCCCAGCAACGGCAAGCACCACGGCGCCCGCAAGGTCACTGCCACTCACATCAACCACGACTACGACCTCATCGACCTTCGGATCCAACAGGTCGACGGAAGCACCGACACACTTCACACCACTGCCAAGCACCCCTTCTGGGACGACACCCTCCACACCTGGGTCCCAGCCCTCAAGCTGCGCACCGGCCATTCCCTCAACACCGCAAGCGATCATCACGTCCGAGTCGCTGCCGTCATCGCCCGCACCGGCGACCGCGACATGTACAACCTCACCGTCGACGACCTCCACACGTACTATGTGATGGCAGGCGCCACACCGGTCCTGGTGCACAATTGTGGACCAGGCACGGGTGCGGGCCCTGCGGACGCGGCAATCCGGAATTCTGGGCCTTGGACTAAGTCTGACATCTTTCGAGGATTGCTTGGACTTCGGCCCAAGCAGCTTGGAGACCGGATCGAGCTCCACCATGCTGACCAAATGCCCGGGTCGGCAATTCATGAACTTGATGAGAAAGTCCACCGAGGCGCTGGAACGGACCTTCATCGAAACAAATCTAATCAAGGCGTCACGAAGGACATGCGAAATGAAGATACTCGGTTGCACTGGTGGTATCGCTCGCAAGAACAGGGGTGGGGTACTTATAGCCCCGACCAGTGGTTCGACAACTGGCCCGGATGATCATTAGGTGGGATTGTGGAGTTTGAAGAGTTTGAGACCCACTTGGCTGCTACTCGCGCCAAACGTGCCGCTCTGAGAAGTCCCGAAGGCTTTGAAGTCTTCGAGGGTCGAACGGCTTCCGAAGATGACCTCCGTGCAGCTGAAGACGCTCTCCATGTACAGCTCCCTGATGCTTACAAGGAATTCATGAAGCGGCACGGCGGAGGGATGTTCCTCTTCCTTGACTTGCTGCCGATCACTGGATCCGCCGGTCAGGAAGACGATTTGCTGACCGTGAACCTTCAGGAGTTTGTCGGCGTCGACTTCGTCGCTGTTGCCCCGGTCGGCACAGGAGACTGGTGGGGGTTCTCGGTGATTTCGGGCCGCTGTGCGGACCAGGTCAGTTTCTGGGATCACGAGGATGGGCGAGTTCAGTTCGAGGCCGAAAATTTCCTCGATTTCCTGGCGCGTGAGGGACTTCGTGTAGGGAGATAACTCACCAGGTGCCGCAAGTGGCCCCCGTCGGACTGGACGGGGGCCACTTATGTTGTGTGACATCAGCGGACGACACCTGCTACGGGTGAGTCGTCAGGGCCGTCGTCGGTCCGGTCGAGGGCACGGCTCCCACCCGGCCCCGGGATTTTCGACAACCTGCCGCATGTCGTCCGGGTGGGGCAGCCCGCCCGGACCCCGCCCCACCACCCGCCCGGCCTCGCGCAGAAGGCGTCCTGCGCTTCCTCGCCGCCGCCCGCAGCATCGGCCTCCTGCACCACCGGCCACGGCGGTTCCGGCACCACCACCTCGCCGGGCCCGGCCGGAAGCCCGGCCTCGACGTACCAGGCGATCATTCTGCAGCGGTGGACAGGCATGAACGCGTCCTGGCGGAGCGCCATCGAGTCCTCGGCTCCGATCACCCGGACACTCTGGCCAGCAGACAGGGAATGGATACCTGCCGGGCGGAGCAGGAGCGAGGACGGCCAACGACATCGCGTTCCGCTCGCAGACAGGGCCGGGGAAGGGCCGGCTCCTGAGCACTGTCGTGCGCCCTATCTCACAGGGACCGGCAGGTGCAGAAGGCGGCCCCGGTCATGACCTCGCAGCGTTGCGCAAGAGTGAGAAGAAGCACCGTGCCGGTCAGTGCTGTGAGCTCTGGAGACCTTCGAATGCACGGGTTGGTTCCGCTAAGGCATCAAGGCAGTCGCCTCCTGGGGCAGCGTCACGTCCGCCTTCGCTGTTTTCGACGCTGCGCCGGTAGTTGCTCTCGTGCGCCAAACACACGTTGAGGAGGCTTGCGGTTCTTGCACTGCCCCTTCTGCAGGCACCCCGACAGCCGTGTGGTCGACAGTCGTACGACCGACGACGGCACCTCCATCCGCAGGCGCCGCCAGTGCCTCGAGGAAGCGGTGGGGGCCACCGGAAGCGCCGAGCTGACCACCCACGACGTGGGTCTGGCCATACTCGGCCCGTTGCAGGAGCTAGACCTCGTCGCCTATCTGCGATTCGCCTCCTCCTAACGGGCGTTCGACTCGCTCGAGGACTTCGAGGCCCTGCAGTGGCGTCCGTCAAACAGGTGCCTCTGTCCGAGGCTGTGGTCCAGCCTTCGCGCTCCACCGCCCTTCCCGCACGCGACCCACCGCGCGCTGCTCCAAGGAGAGATTCGCATGTCCATGCTTGTTCTGCTCGTACTGCTGCTCCTAGTCGTCGTCGTGGTACTGCTCGCCAGCGGAGCTGCCTACCTGGTGCACCGTCATCCGTCCTGGCGGCACCCGCTTGCCGCCGCATTCCGCGCGGTGATGGTCATGGGCACTCTGATCGGCGTCATCCTGGCCCGGTGAACTGATGCACCCGGCCGAGAGTAGGGCGCGCGCCGGCCCGGCCGAACCACCGGGGTAGGCCCCCCCTTGCGCGCAGGGCTTGGGACGCCATCTGGGCCAGCGGCCAGCTATACGCCTCCTCCGGGTTGCTTCTCGCTGCGCTGTACTGCGCGCCGCTGACCCCGACGCCGGCCGGGCTGCGCCTGCACAATCTCGGCACTTACCTGCTGGAGACCAAGCCGCACACCCGCACCCTGGTCATCGAGATCACCCCCACCAGGCCAGCGCCGGCGAAAGGCATCGACTACCTTCGGCTCGGCCGGGTCCACCTCTGGCATGTGTAGTCGAATCGGCCAACGAAGGCGCGTCCCGGCGTCCGGTCAACCCGGTGATCCGTCGAGTCGAATTTCGAACCAGACGACCTTGCCGCCGACCAGACGGCTGACCCCCCATCGGTCGGCCAGTTGGTTGACGACGTGCAGGCCGCGACCGCCTTCTCCCATGCTCCGCACCTGAAGTCGGCGTGGCATGTCGGTTGATCTGTCCTGTACTTCGCAGCGCAACACGTGCGTGCGCAGCAAGCGCACCTCGATCGGCTCGACGATTGTCGGTGTTGCGTTGACAGCGTTGGTTACGAGCTCGCTGACCAGCAGCTCGACGATGTCCGACATGTGCTCGAGGCCCCACTGATCAACTGCTTGACGGGTGAGCTGCCGCCCCTCGCGCGGTGCTGTGCGTGTGTTGCCGATGGACCACTGGGCCACATCACTTGCAGTGAGGCCCTCAAAGCGGGCGGCGAGCAGCGCGATGTCGTCATCCCGGTCGCCCGGACCAAGCATGTTCAAGACCTCGTCGCACAGGGCCTCCAGCGGAGGCGAGTGTTCGCGCCCCGTGAGCCGCGCGGTTTCGGTTACTCGCTCCCGGAGCTGCTCGATGCCCGTCCAGACGTCCTTGAGTCGTGACTCGACCAGGCCGTCCGTGTAGAGCACCAGTGTCGAGCCCGCCGGTGCGCCGAGTTCCACGGCTTCGAAGTCCACCCCGCCGACGCCGATGGGGGCGCCGGGTGGCACCCGCATCACCTCGGCTCGGCCGCCCAGATGCAGCAGTACGGGTGGCGGGTGGCCAGCGCTGGCCATGGTGATGCGGTGGGTGACCGGGTCGTAGACGGCGTACAGGCAGGTCGCGATGCGGTCGGTGCCTAGGCGCTGCGCCTGTTCGTCGAGGTGGTGCAGCACCTCCTGCGGGGGCAGGTCGAGCCCGGCCAGGGTCTGGGCGGTCGTGCGCAGCTGGCCCATGATCGCCGCCGAGGTCATGGAGTGGCCCATGACGTCTCCGACGACGAGTGCGACCCGGCTGCCGGGCAGGGGGATGGCGTCGTACCAGTCGCCGCCGACACGCGCGGTGTCGGCGGCCGGAAGGTACCGGGACGCCAATCGGATACCGGGCGGACTGGGCAGGGTCTCGGGCAGCATGCTGCGCTGCAGCTCATCTGCGATATAGGCTTCGCGTCCGTAGAGCACGGCTTTGTCGATACCTAAGGCAGTCTGAGTGGCCAGCTGGGCACCAACCTGCAGATCCTCCGGCTCGAAAGCGGCCCGCTCAGCGCGGCGCAGGAAGACGGCAGCGCCGACAACTCTGCGTCGCCCCCGGAGCGGTGCCAGGATGACCCGCGAGCCATGAGGCACGTCGAAATCGTCGCCGAGCAGCTCGCACAGCGCATCGCGAGTCGCAGGGTCACCGAAGACCGGGCGTACCCCCCGAAGCACCTGCAAAAGAGCGCCGTCGGAGCGCACGGCGGACATTGCCGCTGGCGTGACAAGGTCATGAGCGAATTCGACAGCGCCGGGATTCGGCAGGCCCCCCCCGAAGACGGTTGGCTCGCTGGGCAGTCGATCGACGCGTCGCAGCCTCAAACGAAGCGGCCCGGCTGGACGTTCGTCTCCGATAGGCAGAGGGTCACGCAGGTAGATCAGGATCAAGTCCGCGAACGCAGGCACCGTGGCCCGGCACAGAGCGAGCACAATCTCGTCCAGGTCCATGCCTCGTGCAATTCGGCGGGCTGCTGCGCCAACGAACCGCATCCGATCGCCATGACGAAGAACCACCTCGGCCCCGGGGTAGTGGCTGTTGTTCGGAGTTGTTCCGAACAACTCTCCCTCGGAAGAAGCCTCGACATCTGCAGGGTCGCTCATGAGTACGGCGTGTGGAGGCATGGGCCCGACGTCCACCGGTTGGGGGTACTCGGCACCGAGTTCGCTGGCGATCTCCTCAACAGCTTCGTGTTCGCGGTCGAGGACCTCCCGCGCCTTCTGAAGGGTGGCATCCACCTGGTCGAGCTTGCTGTCCGCATCGGCATGGAAGGGGATCTGCTGAGGCAGCGTGATGGCGCGCGATCCGCTGTCCCCACCTGCGGGGTTCAGGTCACGGAGGCCGCGGACTTCGGACTCCAAGTACTGGATACGGCGGGCCGCCAGGTCAGCCAAAGCCTGGGCACGCTCCCGTTCGGCTTCCGCGCGCGCGAGCTGTAGCCGCAGGTCATCCCGCTGCGTCGTGGCGCGCATCAGCCGCGTGTGAGTGGAGTCGATCTCCCGGCTCAAGGCATCAGGAGTTACCTGGAGCGACTCAAGATGGCGGGAAAGCTCGCCGACCTGCGCCTGGGCCTGCCCGAGTAGCGCGAACAGCACGGTGGCCACCTGCAGTGACTGGTTGCGGGCTCGTTCGCTTGCTTCGTAGGCCTTGCGGACACGGTTGAGTTCTTCAAGCGCGCCAATCGCCCGTTCCTGGGCTTGGAGAAGCTCGCGTGCAGGCACGGCAGGTTCGCCATCGGCGCTGATGATCGTCGGGCGCTCCTCTGCGGCCCTCCAAAGGGCCCGCAGTGTCTCCAGGCGCTGGCCCGTCGAGGTCTGAGACTCGTCTGGGAAACAAATGTCCGCGACCGCCTCGACTGTATCCCACGTCAGGCCAACGCCAGCAAGACGTTCGCGTAGCTTCCGCTCATCAGGCACCGTCTTGTCGGCGAAGTGGTCCGGCGTCAGCGTCGCGTGCAACCCCCTGACGGTGATGGCAGCCTCGTCCAGCCAGCTGCGAACGATGTCGACTATGTCGTTGATCTCCTGGCAGGGCCCCTTAGGGGGACTCCATGGTCGCCCCGGTCGCTTCCTCCCAGTCACACCGAAGACCCCCTCAGACCAGAGTTATCGCGGACAACCCAGCGTTGTCGGCCGAACAACATCCAACCGGCACACGACGCCTCCTCGCAGGTAGATCCTCGAATCCGCTAGCCGCCGGCTTTCAGCGGGAACGCTTGCGGACTGAACATGAGGAGACACCGTCCATGAACATCCTCGTCGAAGCTCTCCCAGAGCTCCTCGGCGCGCTGGGCTCGGCTGGAGTAATCAGTGCCCTGGCGTGGGGCATCGGCCGCTGGTGTGGCAGCCGGGAGGCTGCTGCGATGCCTAAGCCGCGTGCGAGGCCAGAGCCGGATACGGAATACCAGACGGTCCGCCGCTACACGCTGCTGGGCACGGAGGCTGGGGAGGGAACGCCGATACAGGTGATGAGCACCCGGCCTGCCGGGGCCGTTCTGGTCTGGCCGGTCAAAGGTCGGCGAGAGCGGTTCGAACTGACAGACGTTCGACTCTTCGATGGCACATTCGCGGCCGAGCCGGTCGACCGGTTCGAGAAAGTCCGCTGAAGATCCGGGGGCCCCAACCAGCTCGGTTGCGGCTCCTGAGCGAGGGCCAGGTCCGAATGCGACCGCATGCTCGAGGAGCAGTCCGCCCGCGAGCGCTCGGCGTTGTGCGAGCAGGGCCGGACGCGGCCCGGCAAGAGGAAGGCCGTGTCGCACCAGCGGCACCCCCGCCTGGGCCGTTGCTTCGCTGATTCTTGCCCAGGCCGAGGCACCCGACATTCCCCAGGACGCCGCCCAGCGAGCCACGACGTCCTCGACCCACCTACCCCCGGCCCGGCCAGAAGCCGCCCGCGCGCTGAGCCCATCGCTTAATCTCGCCTGAGGTGGGGGTGGGCATGGAGCAGGTGGTTTCCGAATCCGTCTCGTACGTCGGTGTGTGTCCGGACTGCGGTGCGCAGTTGGAGTGTCGGGGGACGCAGGCTCTCGCCGGCGGCCGCTTGCGGTGGGACGTCGAGTCATCGTGTTCCGGCTGTGGAGGTGCGGCAGCGGTGTGCGGTGGCACGGTGCCGGGCGAGCGGCGGGACCAGATGCTCTCCGAGCACGGACCCGCGCGGCTGCACGTGAGCGGTCCGTCGGCCAAGGTTGTTGCGATGATGCGGGTGCTGCGGGCTGAGTGCGGCATCGACCTGACGACTGCTAAGGCCGTGGCCCATCGCGTGGTGACCGGTGAGTACGAAGGGACTCTTCCGGAGATGGAGCACCTGGCACGCAAGCCGAGGAAGGCCGGCATCACCGCCGCAGCAACGCGCAAATGCCGTTCCCAGACCGGGCACCGGCCTACTGTCCACCCCGGAAGCGGATAGCCCATAGTGGACCGACACCAACACAACTAGAACGCAAGATCGTGACGACCGCGCACACCGAAACCTCCACCGAGCGCGTCCCGGGGCGGGCCTGGACGGTCCGGCTCACCGGCTACGCCGACCGCTCCGCGACCGTCTCCTGCAGCAACACGGCCTGCAAGATGCCTGCCAGGTTTAAGGACCTGGCGGCCTTGCGCAGGTTCGCCTCCCAGCACGCCGCCGCCCATGCGAAGGCCGCCAGCCCCCGCCCCCACGCTTGGTGCCGCTGTGGCTCCACAGGCTGCGAGGCCCACCCGGACACCCCGACGCACTGCGCCGGCGCCATGGCCCTCATCCTGCGGCACGACCCCACCGTGGGCCGCGTCTGGAACATCGAAGAAGTTTGCGCGGCCTGCGCCCCGCTGCTTACGCACACCACCGTCGTCGCCCGCGCGGCCAGGCCAGGGCGGCCAAGCGCACAGCCCCCCGCGTCAGTACCGGCCGCCCGGCCGGGCGTTCCCGGTGGCTTCTCCTCGCCCGCCGCCGGACCCGACGACCGCCCGGCCGCGCCCGCCCGGCGCTCCCGACGGGCCGCGCAGCGCCCCCAGCGCGGAAGCTCGGGCCGGCAACGCTGAACCCGCTCGACGGGCACAGGACAGCTGCCGCTACCGCGGCACGGCGTTCCGAAAGGCACCGGCGGCCCTGCGGAAGCCGCCTGGTTGTCCGGCCGGCGGCGTGCGCTTGGATGACCGGGTGGACCACACCTGGACTCCGGCGAAGTCCTCGGCGCGTAGACGCTTCTCACTCACGCGCTCGACGTCGAGGGAGACGGCGCCCTGCAAAGCGGGCAGCCGCTGACCGTGCACACCACCGCAATCCTGCTCGCTTTCGGCGCCGACCCCCGGCTGCCCGATCCGGCCGGGGACACCCTATGGGCATGGCCGAGAAGTACGATCACCAGCCGGCGATCAAGCTGCTGACGCAGCACCTCGCCCGGCAACCCACGTGAGGGGGCGCCTGGAGCCCGATCTGCTGACCACCACTGAGCAGTGTGGGAGCTACTCGAAGCAGACGGTCGTCACCGCGGTGCGTCGGGCGGCTGCGGCGCGGGTGCGGGCGCTGTCGGTGTGGTGGATGCCGTAGCGGGCGAAATCGAGGCTTATCAGGTCGCGGTGGAGGCGGCGTATCCGCAGGGACAGGTCGAGGTGGAGGCGGGGGCGCTTGTCGCGGACTTCAGCGACGGTGCGGGGGTTGATGTCCAGGCGCAGGACGAGTGTGGTGGCGGGCCATCCGGCACGAGCCAGGTCGGCCAGCAGGCGGGCTGCCTCCGCGGAGTCGGTCAGGCAAGGAGCGCCCGGGCTGCGGCGTGCGGGAAGCAGGATGCCGAGGATGGCGTCGGCGGAAGTACGGGCAATGTCCCGGGCCATGGTGTTTTGCATGGAGGTCCGGAGCACGCGGCGGACCAGGGTCAAGGAGAGGCCGGCCCGGTCGGCGATGTCCTGCGCGGACATGCCCCACTCGCGCAGCCGGACAGCCAACTGTGCGGCGGCATGCGGCGGGACACGGGCGGACAGCCCACGCGCGCGGTCCTCATCGCGCTGGCGGCGGGTGCGCAAGGCTTGCCTGGCGGCACTCGGCGCGGGTGCAGCCGTAGTCGGCGCACGAAGCCTGGCCGTGACGGACCAACGACCGCCGCGGCCGGCGCTGCCGCGCGGCCGGCACGGCGACGGGAGCAAAGTGCTCTGCGGACATGGCCATTCCTGCTGCGAGTTCGATGTGGTGCCTGCTGAAGCGGTGACCTCGTCTCTCCGAAGGCCTTCCAGCGGCCTTCGGAGATCACTTCGACGGCTCCGTCGGCCACCTTGATGGCGGTCTGTTCGTCGATCGCATAGGCCGGACCCGCGACCTGGGCCGCCCATCGTTGCGCGGCGGCCATGGTGTTCTCCGGACACGCCGGATGATCCAGGTGCGGAAAGATCGAAAAATCGACCACGCCCAGCGCGCTGTCGCCGCCGGCGGGCGGTCTCCAGCCCACGAAGTCCTCCCCGACGCGGGGGGTCATCACCATGCTCCCGGCGCTGAGTCCCACGTAGACCGTGTCGGACAGCGAGGGCAGGAGGTCAGTCAGCCCGGACTCCCGCATCCAGTGGCACAGGTACAGTGCGTCGCCGCCGTTGACCAGCAGGACGTCGGCTTCCCGCACCCAGGACACCCAGCGCGCGGTGTCGATGCTGGGCAGTGCGGTGAGTTCCAGCACGCCCACCGACTTCCACCCCAGCTCGGTCATGGGGCTGGGGGATCGTCCACTGATGAAGCGCCATGGGCCGCCCGGATCGGCGTCGGGGGCACCGTACCCGGCGGTGGGGATGCACAAGGCGCTGGACTCGGCGATCGGCTTTCCCAGAAGGTCGACCAGCGCATCGTGGATGCTCGCGTTCTTGATCCCGGAGTCGGTGAGCAGAAGCTTCATCAGGTCCTTCCCAAACCCTGCGCGGAGGGCAGCACCATCTGTGCCCGCCACCAGGTCACCACGGATCCGGTGCCCGGGCGAACGATCTGCAACAACCGCCGCCCCTCGTCGTCATCGATGACCTCACAAGCCGGCCCGTTCCAGGCGGCACCAGGACCCGGCTCCCTGCCGTGAGGGTTCTGCGGTACTTCAGGTGCCTCCCACGGCCCAACTGCCGTCCTGGGGTACTCCGAAACTGAGGTTCCAGGGCTTGTGCCCGGAGGCGGTGCAATGCGCCCAGAGCCGGATCGGCTCGGTGCGGAACTCGTCTCGCCAGCGTTGCTCTGCGTCCGCGTCCTGATACCAGGAGGGCCGCGGGGACTGTACGACGGCGAGCCGTTGACGGTCGCCGGGCAGGAGGGAGAAGGCGGACACCGCACGGCCGAGCTCATCGGTGTCTTCGACCCGGGGATGGAACTGGTACGGCCCCCAGATGACCTCTGCTCTCTGCTCGGGTGTGGACTCGCCGGTCAATTGGGGGAGGCCGGAGCGGTCGGAGTCGTCCCGGATGGTCACAGCACAACCCCGCCCGCGCATCCTAACGATGACCTGACCGCGGCCCCTGTGGGTTGGGGCCTACTGCGTGGCGCTGGCGAGTTTCGGCACCGCACGGACGCCGACCTGCTCGCCGCTTACCTGGATCGCTACCTGCATCGGCCCGACCTCGCCTACGACCAGCCGACAGCCATGGGTGCCCTGGCATACACCGACTCCGTCCTGCACAGCGACCGGGCCAGCCACTTCCTCCAGGAGGGCGGCCTGTGGCCGCAGTGGTTCCAGGACGCGCTCCACATGCACGGCGATGACGCCATCTCCACCCACCTCGGCGGCATTCGCCTCGCCTGCGCCGTCATCGACGAATGCGCCGACACCTGACCCCATTGGTCTAGTTCGCGTCGAAGGCTCTGGCTCGTCGTCCTTGACGCGGCGACTCTGATGGCGGTAGCTGAGCGGTGAGGCCGCTTGTGTCGGTGGCGGGCTCTAGGCTGCCGCAAACGTGGTCTTGCCCACGCCGTTGCGGCCGATCAGCACATGGATGTTCGTCGGCGGCCATGCACGCGGCGTGACCGAGAACGACAGACGTACCGGCTTCCCGGCGCCCGGGCGCACGTAGTCGAAGTCGTACGCCGTCAGCCAGGGCCCGCCCCGGGCGATGCGCCGAAACTGCCCCTCGATCGTCTGCGGCTCGATGCTGCGCAACAGCGAGGTCTGCGTCACGTCCCAGAGCAAGGCCTCGGCGAAAGCAGCAGGGCTGAGCGCGATGTCGCACAACCCCTCAAGGATCTCCGTCCGCAGCGGCTCGCGGAGCATGCTGATGTTCTCGTAGTAGATGGCGTCCTGTCCGACCGAGAACCAGTACAGCCGCCCATCCACTCCGTCCAGCCGATGGAACTCGCCCTCCTGCAGCGGTCTTCTCTTGCGTACGAGGTCCGCGTAGCCGATCTTGACCAGTCCCAGCTCGTCGACCGATCCGTCGCCGTCGCAGAACCACAACCGGTACAACGTCAGGTAATCATCAGCCGGTCAGGACACTGGCTCCAGCAAGCAAGCCCGCCGCTTGCGCCAGCGTTTGCTGTACTGCCCGTCCTCCGCCCCCAGCACTTGAAGAGCACGTACCCCTCCCCATGAATGGCTTACTGAAGCATCCGCCCTTCGCCCGCGACAAGCAGGCGGCAGACATACAACTCACCCCCGCCGCGGAACCCGGACTCGTTTCCGGCGACCGAGGGCGTGGTCTGCAGGAGGCTGGGCGGAGCCGTCGGCGGAGAGCGTCCGGCATCCGTTGTGTGACGGCCTGCTGCCGACGGGGTGGCTGGTGGTTACTGGTTGGGGTGGACGGCTTGGATGCCGGTGCCGGCGTAGGCCTTGGGTGTGTGAGCGGCCGTGCGCAACCCTGCCTCGGCCTCCTGTGACCGGGTCACGCACCCAGGGGAGCCTGCTCCGGCATCTGGAGCAGGCTTGCCCTGGGTGACCCCTGGGTGCTGTGGCGGGTTACTTGAACCAGTAGCGGACGCCGTGGTGGCGGGAGCAGGTGCCCTGGGAGTGCCGCGAGTACGACAGCGAGGCGTCCTTGCACGTCGCGGTCTCGTACTTGTTCGCGGGCTTCTTGTTATGCGTCCATCCGCACACCCCGGTGGTGTGATGGACGCAGTGGTGAGCGGTGTTGGTCGACGGCAGCGTCGCTGCGGACGCGGCCGGTGCGCTGAAGAAGACGCCCGCGACGGCGATGGCCATGGCTGAGGCGGCAAGACGAGCACGCAAAAGGGATCCCCCCTTGAAGTCGAGCAAATGCAGGGGGACTCTATCCGCCTTTCACCCGCCTATGAGGGCGTTTGGGCACAACTACGCGGAGCGCGCTGATCTTGCTCTTGACGACTTGTGGGAGCGGGCAGCTTCACTGCTGCCGCTCGCTCCCGAGCGGCGCCACCGCGCGGCCGAACTGCCCTGTTCGTGCTGCGGACCGGTGTCGTCTGGGGTGACGTCCTCACGAACACTGTGGTCTGCTCCGGGGTGACGGCCTGGCGACGGCTGCGGGATGGGACTGGGGCCGGCGTCTGGCCACGCCTGAACGCCGCCCTGCCGCCGCCATCACGCTCCGTGTTCGGCTGCGCCACGTCTCGCCCGGCGTTCAGGCTCAGCCCTTACGCGGTTCGTTCACTCACCGGGGCCGCCGGGGTGCTCGTCCAGATCTTCGTCCACCCTGCGCCGCCCGTTCGTCAGCTTCTCCATGGCGCGTCCATGGCGCGCATCCACTGCTGTCCGAAGCCGACGGCTTCCGTCTCGTCGCCGGGGATGTTGAAGATGTCCGGGTCCTTCGCGAGCTGGTCCATGAGCGCCTCGTACAGGTTGTCGAAGAACGGCTCGAGGCAGACCGTGAGCGACTCGGCGAGCTGCCTGGGGGAGGGGTTGATGGCGATGACGTGGTCCAGGAACGGGAACATGCCCCACTCGTCGATCCGCTGCCGCAGCGCGGCTTGTGCCGGGGTGTCCGGCAGGAGCAGTCCGTGCATCACATACAGCGCGTAGAACATACGCAGACCGACCAGCACCTCTCGTGCGCGCACCAGCTCCTCGTCACTTGCCCGCTGCACTCGAGCCACCATGTCCGCGTTCTGCTGGAGCAGCCCCCAGTCCACCTCGGGCACCTCGCCACGCTCGACCGCGCTCAGCATCTGCGCCCAGTCCTCGGCCGTCAGCCCGAACATCCCGGAGGCGGCGAACGCTTCTGCCAGCGCGTCCGCCCCGACCTCCTGGGCTCCCAGGCCGATCGCGGCGGCTACATGCACCATGCTCCTGGCATCCGGCCCCTGTGCCTCGGCGGGCACGTCTTCGCCGGTTTCGAGCGCCGCGCGCACCAGGGCGGGGTTCGCCGCTCCGCGGTATGGCCCCATGAGCCGGCCGGCGGCCGCGTACAGCGCGTCCTGGCCTTCCTCGTCCGCCCCGGCCGCGCTGCGCGCGAACTCCACCAGCCGCTGCGACGCCGAGCGGTGCAGCGCCCACACCAGGGCCTCGCGTACGGCGGACATCGGCGGCTCCGGTACCGGGACCGCCCCTGGCGCCGCCGGTGGCGTGCCGGCCTCGGCGAACCACTCCAGCACGGCCAGCCGCCGGTCACGTCCCTGCCGTAGATGCCGGGCCAGCGCCGCGGCGCTCTCCACCACCAGCGGATCGACCGCGTCGACGACCGATCCGAGGCCCCGCCCGAGCCCCCGGCGCCGATGCCGAGGCACCAGCCCCGTCCGCCGCTAGCTCTCCAACTGGCTTGCCGTCACCGTCAGGTCCCGCGCGGCAAGTGCACGGATGACCCGTTGATCCGCCGGGCTCGCAGCTCCTCGTGTCATGCCCGCCATTAGAACCCCGAGAAGTGCCCTTTTTCGCGGGGTTCCGTCTCTGGCTCACTGGTCTCCAACAGCACCGGCAGCCCGTCAACTCCAAGGAACCAGCCCGGCCATGACCCCTCGCCCCCGTTCCCGCGTCCGCACCCAGGCGGCCACCACCCTCACCACCGTGCTCCTGACCGGCGCCATCACGGCCGGCCTCCACCACCCCGGCCACCTGGTGCGCCTCCTGGTCATCCTCGCGGTCGTGCTGGGCGCTGTCACCGCCATCGCTCGCCCTCGCCGCGGCCTTCGCCCCCACCGTCACCCACCCGCACCGCCGCCCGCACCACCCTCGACCTCCTACTGCGCCTGGCGCCCTGGTACACCCCGCCGAAGAGCTGACAGCACGGGCGAGAGAGCTGCCCGCGCAGGCCCGCGGGCCTGCCGCCACGGATGGGCGCTCCTCGCGGTCCGTGGTGCCGTTCACGAGGACAAAGCGGCCCTGTTGAGGAGCGGTATTTTGCGCGCAGTGAGGCCGGGTTTCGACCTGGGGATGCCGTGCTGCTCGCTTGAATCGGCGGTTCAGTCGATCTCGGGCATCGGACACCGTGCTGCGCCCGCGGTTGGCGGATGATGGGAGCCCGCGCTGAATCCCCGAGCTGGCGTGAGCCCCGCTTACTAGCCGCCCGCAGTCCGTACAGCATACGTGCGCTTTCCGTACGGGAAGTGCACGCGACCTGTCGGACATCCGGGTCAGGTTGCAGGTCTACGCCCACTCCACGCCCAGCTGTCCCGGGGGTGTCCTGGATCAGAGGGCGGACTGTCTGGCCTGGGCTCTGATCAGTTTGCTGTGTGTCTCGGGTCAGGCCATGTAGGCGTCTCGGTGGCCGTTCCGGTCTGTGGGCAGTGAGGGATCGCCCAGGCCAGCGCGTGAAGGATGTGCATGCCAGATGCGGCGAAGTGACCGCAGATGCGCGTATGGGTGACTACCGTTTCTTCTCCGGTGATCAACGGGGGGCGGGAATGCGGACGATGTCGCTGCGTAAGGGCGAGAACGTGTCTCTGCTGACAGCGCGGACGGTGCTGTCAGTGGCGGTGCAGGGGCTCTCGGCGGACGTGTCCACGTTGCTGCTCGGCTCTGATGGCAAGGTTCGCGGCGATCATGACCTGGTTTTCTACAACCATCCGGCCCAGGACGGTGTGTCCGTTGAGGGCGCGGTTGTCATTGCGGATCTTCCTCGTCTGCCGGCAGACGTGCACCGTGTAGTTGTTGTGGTGAGTGCTGACCCGCTGCAGCCAGGCGCCGTCTTCACGCGAGCACCGCAGCTGACGATCGCCCAGAGTGGTGTCCCATCTGCGTCTTTCACCGCGCCGGACTTCGGGTCAGGGGAGACCGTCGTAGTCCTGGCGGAGCTGTACCGCCGCGGTGATGGCTGGAAGGTCCGCGCGGTGGGACAGGGCTACGCCTCGGGCCTTGCGGGGCTGGCAACCGACTACGGCGTAGATGTCGATCCCGAGCCCTCTGCCGCGCTGATTCCTGCCCAGACACGCACGGCTACGACCGCTGCGGTGGACCTGACGAAGGTGGAGCGACAAGCACCGGGCCTGTTGGCTCCCGCGCGGCAGGCCGGCCAGGCTCTCGCAGACCGAGGGATTACGGGGCGGCGAGCTGCCGTCTACCTGATCTTGGATCATGACTGGCACATGGAAGAGCTGTACGAGTCGTTCGCCGTGCAGGCCTTCGCCGAACGCGTCCTGGCCCTGTCTGCCAACCTCGACGACGACGGCACGGTGCCCGTGATCTTCTCCAGCGGTCGAGAGCCGTTCTTGGAGGAGATCCGGCTGGACAACTACCGGGGCCGCATCGGACAGCTGCATACCCAAGTCGACTGGGGCTGGGGCAACGTCGCCGACGCGATGCGCCGCGCCGTCAGCCACTATCAGGAGTCCGGCGCTGCAGACCCCGCCTTCATCGTGACCCAGGTCGGTGACGAGCCCTGGGACAAAGCAGAGGTCCGCTCCATGCTCCAGAACACCGCCTCGCTGGGGGTCTTCTGGCTGTTTGTCGGATTCGGGCGCGGCAAGCTCGCCTTCTACAAAAACCTCAACGCCTCCGTTTCTGCCACCTTCACCAACGTCGCGTTCTACGACGCCAGCAAAAACCCGGGATCGGTGCCCGGCGAGAGGTTCTACACGGGCCTTGTCGACGCCTTCGCTACCTGGATGCGATCGTGAGGCCTTACATCGAACCAGGCCTGGGCTGCTATCCACTTGCAACACTGCACTAGCCGGGCCGACTTGCGCCACGTGATCATTATGCCCACTCCACGCCCGAGCCCCGCAGCGCGGCGAGCTGGCCTTGGGTGAGCTTGTCGCGCCTCGATTTGGTGTTCGATAGCCATACGCCGAGCTTGTGCTGGTGCTCCTGGCCGTCGATGACGACGCGTTCGACGTGGCCCCTCGGCACTGCCTTCTGGACGCCCTCGCGCTGGATCCACTGGGCGAGGGCTGCCAGACCGCGCTGGAAGGCTGATCCTTTCCCTCCGCCCTTTGCCATCGGGGCCGGGGCGTGGCGTTCGGCGGGTTTCACGCCCAGCGCTGTGAGCCGCTGCTGCTGTTCTTCGGAGAGCTCCGCCCAGCTGCGGCGTTGTCACTTCAGCCACTTGCCGAGGTCGTCGCCGTCCATGAGCACGCCTGGGGCGATGTCGGGCAGGACGCCGTGGGGTTCGTCGGCGGCGAGGTCGGTGAGGACGCGGTAGTGGCGTTGCCAGTCCAGGGGCCAGGGGCAGTTCCAGTCCGGGTCAGCAGGTTGGCCATGTGCTGACCCACCGGCACCATCGCCTCGCCCTCGCCCCAGACCGCGTCCTGGCGCGGAGCGAGGTGTCCGGTGGCCCGCCGGTAGGAGCGCAGCGCGGCGAGCTTGGCCTCCCAGGCTTCTTCGCCCGGTTCCCAGACCATCCCGGCCTCCGGCGCGTCGAGCAGCTCCTTGCGGTGGGGATCGAGCTCTCCGGCCCGCAGGGCTTTCCTCTGCTGGTGCACCCATCGCCCAAGTGGAAAGAATTTCGTTGCCCCGACTTCGACCTCAACGTCGTAGGGAACGGCGTAGAGGCCGACGATCTCATTTTCCTTCCGCCAGCGGATCAGTGCCTGGTGACCCAGCACCGCCGACCCGAGGCATCGATGCCGTTCGCGAACTGGCGCAGCACCTCGCGCCGCTCGGTGACGAGGTGATCGCCGCACAGCCACGCCGACCACACCCGGTCCGGCGGAACATGGCGGCCGGCCTCCAGCTCGTAGAACTCCGCGCCGATCGACGACTTCGGCAACCGGTCCGCAGCCGCCAGATCCGCGTCGGAGGCGTCGCCTGCGTACAACTTTGCGGCCGTCTCCGGCAGTTTCTCCGCGAACGCCATGGCCTCCTCCACCCTTTGGTGAAAGGTCATGACCGTACGCAAGTTGTACGCCGCGGCGTGCTCCAGGAGCGCCGTCTGCAAAAGCGCCAGGCGCCGCCCCCGCTGCGCCTCCTCCGATTCCCCGAGGACGGAGGAGGGGTCGCGGATCTCCAGCACGTCGATCTCGAACCCGGCGAGGATGCCCCGCTCGATCGCCTCCGAGAGCCCGAGCTCGGCCAGCCAGGGTCCATAGGTGTCGGAGTCCTGGCCCATCGATGCCAGCTCCAGCTCCTTGCCTTCCGCGCCCTTCTGCGGCCGGGACGATGCCAGGATGCGCGGGGTGGCGGTGAGGTAGAGCCGGAAGTCGGCGGGGATGCGGGCGTTGTCGTGGATCGCCGCCCACGGCCGCCCGAGATCACCCGCGGTTGAGTGCGCCTCGTCCGTTTTACCGTCTGTGGTGATGTGCGGGGTGGCGTTGAGCTGGTGTTTTGGGTGTCGTGAAGCGTGGTCGCAGTCGCGCCATCGCTTGCCGACCTTCACCCGGTTCAGGTCGACGTGGGAGAGGTCGACCAACCAGGAGCCGGGCAGCGCCGCGTCGAAGGCCGGGTTGGTGACGTGGACCGGCGGCGAGGTGAGGCCGACGACGGCGCCGTTGGCGGCCGCACCGAAGGCAAGGTTCACGTCGATGCCCACCAGATGGCGCTTCATGCACTCGGCGTCGGTCAGGTCCCGGGCCCAGTCGTAGGCCTCCTCGAAGAGCAGCTCGTCGGGGCCGCGTACGTGGAAGCGGGGCAGGTCGGCGAGGACAGGGTGTCCGTCGTGCGCCTCGCACGGCGCCGAGTCCATCCACTGGGTGCCCAGCGAGCCGGACCGGTGCTCGGCATGCCGCCTGCCCTCCTCGTCCGGTGCACTCGACAGAGCTGGAGGCCGCGAGAGCGGGGCAGGAGAGCCTACCGGATGTGGTGTGGCGACAGTTGGGGCGGGTGCGGCGGTGGCTGCTGGTGGTGGACAACGCTGGTGACCAGCCGGGATGGCAGCGAGCAGACCTGGGGTCCGTGCGCACGGCTGCTGCCGCTGGAGCCGCTGCCGGTGCGACCTGCTGGGCAGGTCCTTCTGGTGTCCGGGGCCGGAACCGGGTGTTTGCTTCACGTCGACGTAACTGGGCGCAGGACGTGACCAGGTCCATGGACTGGGTGCTGTGTCCGGTGCGCTGCAGTTGCGGGGCCGCGTCCTGGTCCGCGAACTGGGCCTGCCGGCGGTACGGTCGGCCTTGGCCTCGTTGACGACGTGATTGCGGTGGGCATTTCGGCGGTGGCGGCGGTCGTCCTGGAGTTCCTTTGGAAGTGGGTCGACCGCCGCTTTCCGGCCTGGCGGCGGAAGTTAGTGCATTGCGTGCTACTGCACGTCCACGAAGTCCGCCGCGGAGGTGACCGACGACGTCGTCCCCGTTCTTGCGAAGCGGTAGCGGAAGTAGCCGTCTTCCGAGGCGGTGACCGTGGCCTTCAGGGCGCCCGTGGTGGTCGTCCTGATGGTGTCCAGGGTGGTGTAGGTGGTGGAGCCCTTCTTGCGGAACTGGAGCTTCACCGACTGGTTGCCGTAGCCGCAGTAGGTGCCGGCGCCGTTCCAGTCCGCGTGGGTCAGCTGGCCGGAGACGGTGATCGTCCGGCCCTTCTTCACCGGCTCGGGCGTGGCGTTGGCGGTAAGCCTGGCGGCGCGCTTGAGGGTGACCTTGCCGAGGTCGCCCTGGGCCTTCATGACCCCGGTCTTCTCGTCGATCGCACCACCGCCCACCGTGAGGGTGCCGGCGTCCGAGGCACGCAGCTCGGAGGCGGCGAGGGTGATCGTTTCGGCGCACTTGAGGGCCGTGCTGGAGACGGTGGTGCAGGTCCCCGGGCCGTCACCGATGAAGAACACGGTGGCGATGTCCGGGATCGGCGCGCCGCGGTAGAACTCGACACCGCTGACGACGTCGGTGACGGGGACGCTCGCCGGGTGGTTCAGGGTGTACGTCAGCGGGACGGCGACCTTGCCGGTGGCGCCGACGACGAAGTTGGTCTTGCCGTTGTCGACCTCAACGTTGGAGAAGGTGACGTTGAGGGTCGGAGCCGGCGTGGTGGTGGCCTGTGCGGCCGGGATGGCGAGGGCGGAGAGGGCCAGGGCGCCGGAGACGGCGGCCACGGTGGCACGGATGCGCATGCGTTCCTCTACGTGGAGAAGTGGGTCCCGGCGGCGGGTAGTTCCTCACGGCTCGCCAACGCCGCAGGGCCCCAGGTGATTGTGGGGTCTGTCGGCTCACACGATAGCTAATTTCCACGTGTGTGGGAATTAGCTGGCAGCGCGGCGTCCGTTCGGCCCTTCGTCATGCTCACGGCTAAGGCCTGCACCGGTTGTCTGACAGCTCGTTGAGCAATGCTCCACTCGACTCCGACGCGGCCGACGAGAAGGCAGCCACTCAGGGACGGCCTGGTCCGCCTGCGAAGGCAGCCATGGCCTTCGAGGCGACAGCGGGGCGGCGCAGGAAGTCGGTGGTCACCACCGCCGCCACCGCGTCGTCCATGGTCAGGTCATGTGTGGCCTCGAACTTCTCCTGGACGCTCTCCGGGGAGTCGACCTTCACCACGCGCTTCGCGCTGTCATGCGTCCAGCGGGGCCGCCCGCCAGGCGGGTGGGGTCCGGGAGCCTCTGCGGGTTTCGTTACTGACTTCAGCTCGTCAGGGTGAGGGTGAGTCGTCGAGGATCAGGCCGGTGCCCGCTATGAAGCCGTCGAGGGTGTGAGGTCTGTACTGCAGGCGCTTGAGCCGGTTACGGACGAGGGCTTCGAGCCGAGGAAGTGGCCCGGCGTGAGCGGCTGATCGCCAAGGGCGGCTGCCTCCTGGATCTGGACCACTACCTGGAAGCCCTGATCCGCAAGCCGGGCGCTTTCCCCGGCGCCACCGCTCTCGAACAAGCCCGCTCAGCAGGCAGGTTCACCCCGGTCCATGACGCCTGATGGGCCCAGGCCCAGAAGGTCCACGGCGAGCGGGACGGCACCTGGGCCCTGATCGAGGTGCTGGTGCTGGGCCGGCATATCCCGCACGAGTACCTGGTCGCCGGCCTGGCCACCGTCCTGCGGGCCGGGGCCCTGACCGCGGACGCGGTGGCCCTGGAGGCCCGCAAGGCCGCCCAGGCCGAAGACGAACCTGTTGCCCTTGGCCCGTCGCGCACCGGAGCGGGACAGCCCTCGGGGACCGTGACGGTCCTGCACGAGTGGAAGCTGGCCCACCTTCCGCCGGACGCCAGGCCGCTGCCCTCGGTGACGCCCTATGACCAACTGCTCCGCGCCGTCGCGCCGACGGCGGCGCCCACCGAGAGGAAGAAGCCCAGTGGCCCTGCCACGCCGGCGAGGCTTGACCGAGCAGGCCGCCACCACCGCCATCGACACCGCCTGCCGTCCGCTGCGGCTGCCGTCGATCGCAAGGAGTTCGCCGACATCGCCGACCGTGCGGTGAAGGACCAGCTGACCTATCGCGGCTTCCTCGCCGAGCTGCTGATGGCCGAGTGCGACGACGGGGCCCGCCGCCGTTCGGAACGGCGGATCAAGGCAGCGGGCTTTCCGCGGAGAAGTCGCTGCGGACCTTGGGCTTCGACGCCAACCCCAACATCGACGCGGCCACCATCAACACACTCGCCAGCTGCGAGTGGAGCAAAAAGAGGGGCAGCCGCTCTGCCTGATCGGAGACTCCGGCACCGGCGAGGGCCTGTCTCCGCGATCTCAGTCATGAGTGGTCGAGCCCGCAGATAGCCGAATCGGCTCTACCCCCGTGATCGCTGATCTGCAGTGCGTGGTGCTGGACTGCTCTGACCCCGGTGAACTCGCCGAGTTCTACCAGTCGCTCCTTGGTGGCGCCGTCAACCAGCCGGATCGGCGATGGGCGCTCAGCGAGGACTGGGGCACGTTGCACACCGGATTCGGCCTCGTCCTGGCCTTCCAGCAGGTAGCGGACTACCAGCCGCCGCTGTGGCCGGACCCGAGCCGGCCACAGCAGTTCCACCTGGATTTCGGCGTCGCCGACCTGGACCGCGCTCAAGAACAGGTGTTGACCCAGGGCGCCAAGGTGCTGGATGACGGTGCGGACGGAAGGAGCTGGCGGATATACGCCGACCCCGCAGGTCATCCGTTCTGCCTGGTCCGTCACTGATGACGAGGCCGTGGGGCAACGCCCAGCGTGATCATGACCGGAGCCAGATGAGGAGTGCGGCAGCGGTGACGGTACCCAGGACAACATATCCTCGCTTGTCGTAGCGCGTTGCCACGGCTCTGAATTGCTTGAGCTTGTTCACCGCTCGCTCGACGGTATTGCGTTTCTTGTACCGCACCAGGTCGAAGCCCGGGGGCGCCCGCCCCCCTTGCGCAGACCGGCGCCCCGGCTGTCGCGCTTCTCAGGGATCACGTGCCGGATCCCGCGGCGTCGCAGGTAGGCACGGATCACGCCGTTGCTGTAGGCGCGGTCTGCGCTGACGCTGCGCGCAGTCCGGCGAGGTCTGCCGAGGCCGGCGCGGGGGACGCGGATCTTGTCCAGCACGGGTTCGAATTGGGTGCAGTCGGCCCGTTGGCCGGGGGTGATAACCAGTGACAGCGGGCGGCACTTGCCGTCCGCAGCAAGGTGGAGCTTGGTGGTCAGCCCGCCCCGGGACCGGCCGAGGGACTCGTCTGCCGGATTGCTTCTTGAAGCACCGCCAGCAGGCGCAAGTGCGCGCTCACGTAAATCGATCTTGCCATGCCCCCTTTTGACGCGGTCGGCAGTGCCGGCGGGGCTTTTGGGGCCCCGGCGGCGTGCTGGTGGGCGCGGATGGACGTGGAGTCGACGTTGATGGTCCCAGTCGATGTCCCCGGCTGCGTCAGCGACGGCCTGGACGCACTGGAGCAGCCTCTCCCAGGTGCCGTCGGCAGACCACAACTTGCTCTGTCGCGTCGGGGTCGCGGCCACCGGGTTCGCTTCGTTCAGACCGCTGTGCGTAGTCGTGCTGTGCGACAGGAGGGCGGACGCGATTTCACGGTAGGGTGAAACCAGTTTCAGTGTGTGGTGAAACTTCGTCGCGGCCGTGAGTGAGCGCGGGACCGGCAAGGGAGATGGCGGGAAATGACGGCACGAGCAGGCAGGGGTCCCAGGGGGGAGCGGGGGGCGCAGGCGGACCGCATCCTGGCGGCTGCGCGCAGGTCCTTCGCCGAGAAGGGGTACAGCGGGACGTCCCTGCGGGCCGTGGCGCAGGCCGCCGATGTGGATCCCACCCTGGTGAACTACTACTTCTTCAACAAGATGGGACTGCTGAGGGCAGCGCTGGAGCCGCCGGAAGTCTTCGGCGAGGGCATCGCCGAGGCTGCCAAGGTGCCGCTGGAGGAGCGCGGACGGGCCTTTGTGGAGGCGGCGCTGTCCATGTGGGATGATCCGGCCACTTCGGAGATCCTGCGTTCGATCATCCTCGCCGCGAGCCATGAGCCCTACGCCATGGAGCGCCTGCGCGCCGTCTTCTCCGCTCTCGTCCTTCCGGTCGTGTCGGCGAGCCTTCCGGACGACGAGGCCGGGCTGCGCTCGGACCTGGTGGCCATTCAAATCGTGGGTCTGGCCATGACACGTTACGTCTGGGCCATCGACCGCATCGCCGACATGCCGAGGGAGCAGGTCGTCCGCCTGATCGGGCCGGTCGTGCAGCACTACCTCACGGATGACCTGGCCGGCGGTGTCTCGCAGGGTGCCTGACCGGATGGTGGCTGCCGAGGGGACTCTGGTTATTTTCATGTGGAGTAGAAATTCTCTTGCTCCGGTGCGGTGTCCGACGTACCGTGGGAATCGGTAATTTCCGGACACATGGAAATGAGTGTGCCATGGCCCAGCCCCGGGCCGCTGGCGTCGAACTCGGTCCGCGCCGACCCAATGGGCTCCGGGCCATCAGTCGTCAGTGCCACGAATCCCCTCTTCCCCAGATGGCGACGTGTGAGGACGGCGTGCTGGTCCCGGTCCGTAGCGGCGGCCGGCCCTCCGTTGACGCCTGCCGTCCCGGCGCGGGCGCACGGGGTGCCGCATCCGTAGTCGCCTCTCCGGCGAGCGGAGCGGCGCCCCCGCGGCAGGGTGAGGGCGGGGTGGCCGCGCGGGTGGGCATCGTGCCGTGTGATCCGCGTTCCGCGGCCCTGGCCCGAGACATCGTCGCCAGGCGTCTCGCCGAGCTTGGCCTCGCCGACCTGGCCGATGTCGCCGAGTTGCTGGTCTCCGAGTTGGTGGGCAATGCGATCAAGTGCGCCGGTGGCCGCACCCTGCTCATCACCGTTCATGCCGCCGAGCGTGGCGCCCGGGTCACCGTCACCGACGGCTCGCGTGGCCTGCCCGCCCTTGTCAGCGCCGGGGGCGAGGACGAGGGCGGGCGTGGCCTGGCTCTGGTCGATGCCCTTGCCGTCCGCTGGGGAACCGTCCCGCTCCGGAATGGCAAACGCGTCTGGTTCGAGGTGTAGATCCACTGGGGTGACGCCGGCGGGGGAGTCGGTCGCCATGCGGGCCCGGGGCTGAGGGGCGCGTCACCAGGCGGTCGCGTGAAGGCGGACGATCGGTTGCGGGAGTGCATGACTGCGTCCGCCCGGGGCGGCGCGGGGCTACGGCTATCCGACGTGCGGTGTGTCGGCTGGGCCGTGCCGGGATCGCGCCTGGTGCAGCTCAATTTCACACTGTACTGAAATTTCTCTTGCCTGCGGCAAGGGGTGCGCGTACCGTGAGCACCCGTTAATTTCCCTACATGTGGAAATGAGGGTGCCATGGCTCGGTTCAAGGCAGCGGGGGTGCGGCCCGGTCAGCGTCGGCTCAACGGACCGCAGACCACCGGTCGTCACTACCGCAACCTGTCCCCGGCTCTCCACGGGATGGCCCGCGAGGACAACGTGCCCGTTCCGGTCCGCGACGGCATCCGGCTCCTGGCCGACGTCCGCCGCCCCGATGCGGACGGCAGGTATCCCGCACTCGTCGCGGCGGCCCCCTATCCACGCCAGATCCAGGACCTGGGCCTCCCCGCATCCATCATCGAGGCCGGCGCGAGTGACTTCTGGGTGCCGCGCGGCTACGCCCATGTCATAGCCAACCTCCGCGGCACGGTGGGCTCGGGCGGCACCTACACCTTCTTCGACGCACAGGAACGCAGGGACCTGTTCGACCTGGTCGAGTGGGTTGCCGAGCAGCCGTGGTGCGACGGGAACGTGGGCATGATCGGCATCAGTTACTACGCCATGACCCAGATGGAGGCGGCCACCCAGCGCCCGCCTCACCTCAAGGCCCTGTTTCCCTTCAACGTCACCGTCCAGGCCCGGGAAGCCACCTACCACAACGGCCTGATGAACGCCTCCTTCGTCACCACCTGGTTCCACGCACTGGGCGTCCTGTCCGCCCACGGCGACCGTCTCTACCGCAGCAGCCCGTCCCGTCTCCTGCGCAAAGTCCTGGCCGTTCCCGCCGTCCACCGTCGGTTCGACCACATCGACTCCGTCCAGGCACACCGCGCCCTACAGCTGATCCAGCACCTGCCGCGCGCCGCCCACCCCTGGGACGACCTGTTGAACGCGGTGGCCACCGAGCACCCTGTCGGCGACGCGTGGTGGGACGACCGTGACGTGACCGGATTGCTCGCCGATGTCGACATCCCCGTCTACCTCGGCGGCGACTGGTCCAACGTCTCTCTCCATCTGTCCGGCCTCTTCGCAGCCTGGGAGAGCCTCGCCCGCAACCCTCACGTGCGCATGGCCATGCTCGGGGCGGACAGCCTGCCCTGGCCATGGGAGAGCATGCACTTCGAGGCCCTCGCCTGGTTCGACCACTGGCTCAAGGGACGGGACACCGGCATTCTCGAAGGCCCTGCCATCCGCTACTGGCTGCCGGGTGCCGAGCAGTGGCGCACCGCCGACTCCTGGCCCCCGCCGGCCACACACACAGCCCTGGCTCTGAACGCCGACGCTTCTCTCGCGGGCGACGAGCGGCCGGGTGAGCGCAGCTACGCCACTCACGGCGGGCATGGCCTCCCCGCCCAGCTGAGTTGGACCAGTGCCCCCCTTCCTGGAGCCCTCGACATGGTCGGCTACCCCGAACTGCGGCTCACCGCCACCAGCAGTGAGTACGACACGGGATGGATCCTGCTCCTGCAGGACGTCGGCCCGGACGGCAAGGCCACGGACATAACCCAGGGCTGGCTACGCGCCAGCATGCGCCACGTCGACGAGGACGCGAGTGAGACAGGCCGGCCGGTCCTTTCGATGAAGACGCGGGAGCCCGTCCCTCTGGGCGAGCCGGTCGACTACCGCATCCCGCTGGTCGCCAACGCCCGCCGGTTCCACCGAGGGCACCGCATCCGGCTCATCCTCACCAGCGACGACACCCGTGAGCACTTCCGCCCCATGATGCATTTCAGTCACGCCCCCGTCGGCGCCCCGGCCGTCAACACGGTGCACTCCAGCTCACGACTTCTCCTTCCGATCCTGGGAGGGGAATGAACGCGACACCCGACGACTCGCCGGGGCCGCCCCCTCGCCGACGACCGGACACGGCAAGAGCACACCGGTACAAGAGCACACCAGTCCTGTGCCATGGCGTCCGCCGGTGCGCTTCGCTCGTCTCGATCATTCCGTGGGGCCCCGGCGTCATGGACGTGACCCCGGGCATCCCAGTACCGGCGATCACCCTGCCCGGCTCGGCGTGCTCACCACCCTCGACCGCAGCGGTGAAGCCCGCGGACATCACGGCAGCCCGCTTCCTTCCCGAACTCCCGACCGTGCGCTGGCGCTGTCGCATCCTGCCGCGCCGCGGCGGGACCGTTCCAACGCATGCCGGAGCAACCCGATGACAACCCCACCCATCCGCCCGGCCGCCTCGGACCTGCGCCGCACCGCATACGCGATCGGCGGCTCCGTCCTGGCCACGACTCCGCTGTGGACCGCTGCCCACGTCCTGGGCGTCGAGCTCCGCATCGGGCCCGGAGGCAGATGGCCGGCCCGGGCCGTGGGCCTGCCCCGCCTCGCCGGCACCACGCTCGTCGTCGCCCTGCTCGCCGCAGCGTCGACATGGGCACTGGACCGGTTGAGGCGACCGGGCCGTGATCGTCTGGACCCGCATGGCCGTCGCCGAGGCGACTGTGGCGCTGATGCACCTGGCCGTCGCCGCCGTACTCATACCGCTCATGGCTCCCGGCAGTGCCGACTGACCCAGGAGACATGGCAACAAGCCGAAGAAACCCGATCGATCCACTGAAAGTTCGGAGCGTCATCCGGCAGTCGGTCCGGGACGCCTAAGGAGCCATGCACATGCCTTCCAGCCCCCACTCCAACCTCGCCGCGATCCTGGTGGACTCGGCGGCGCGCCATCCCGACCGCCCGGCCGTCCGGCTCGACGGCGCCACCCTCACCTATGCCGAGCTCGACGAGACGAGCGCCCGGGCCGCGTCCCTCCTGCTGAGCACCGGGGTGAAGCCGGGCGACCGGGTCGGCCTGATGCTGCCGAACGTCCCCGCGTTCGCCGTCCTGTACTACGGCATCCTGCGTGCCGGGGCCGTCGTGGTACCGATGAATCCGCTGCTGAAGGCACGCGAGGTGGAGTACCACCTGGACGACTCCGCGGCCTCCCTCCTGTTCGCCCCGCACCAGGCCGAGGAAGCGCACCGGGGCGCCCTGGCCGCCGCAACGGCGCGCGTCGCGGTGCCCGCGGACGGGCTCGACGGACTACTGGCGGGCCACGACCCGGTTGCGGAGGTGGCCTCCCGGGCGCCGACCGACACGGCGGTGATCCTCTACACCTCCGGCACGACGGGCCGGCCCAAGGGTGCCGAGCTCACCCACGACAACCTGGTGCGCAACACCGCGGTCACCCGCACCACACTCCTTCAACTCACCGAACAGGACGTTGTGTTCGGCGGCCTGCCGCTCTTCCACGCCTTCGGCCAGGTCGTCGGCCTCAACTGCGCTGTCGCGGCCGGTGCCTGCCTGACCCTGCTGCCCCGCTTCGAAGCGGGCAGGGCCCTGGAGATCGTCGAACGGGACCGGGTCACCGCGTTCCTCGGCGTCCCGACGATGTACGGCTCGCTGCTCGCAGCGGCAGGTCAAGCGGACACGGCGTCGCTGCGGGTGTGCGTCTCCGGCGGAGCCTCACTCCCGGTGGAGATCCTGCACGCCTTCGAAACCGCCTTCGACTGCACGGTTCTCGAAGGCTACGGCCTGTCCGAGACATCCCCGGTCGCCTGCTTCAACCACCCCGACCGCCCCCGCCGCCCCGGCTCCATCGGCACCCCGGTCGACGGCGTCGAGATGCGGGTGCTCGACCCGGACGGCGCCGAGGTGCCCGACGGCACCCCCGGCGAGATCGTCATCCGCGGGCACAACGTCATGAAGGGCTACTGGCGCAACCCCGGGGCCACCGCCGAGGCCGTCCCGGACGGCTGGCTCCGCACCGGCGACATCGGCGTGCGCGACCGCGACGGCAGTTTCAGGATCGTGGACCGGAAGAAGGACCTCATCATTCGCGGCGGATTCAACGTCTACCCGCGGGAGGTCGAGGAGGTTCTCTACGAGCACCCGGCGGTGGCCGAGGCCGCTGTCATCGCCGTTCCGCACGCCGTACACGGTGACGAGGTCGCCGCCGTCGTCACCCTCAAGCCCGGCAGTGGGGCAGGGGCCGATGAACTTCGCGAGTTCGTCAAGTCCCGCGTCGCCGCCTACAAATACCCCCGCGTGGTCCGGATCGTCGATGCCCTGCCCAAGGGTGCCACCGGGAAGATCCTCAAGCGCGAGATCGTGCTGCCGCCGAGCTGACGGGGCGGTCGACCCCCGACAGGCCGTCCGGGCGCGCCGGCGACGGAGCCGGTTGGTGATGCCCGTGTCCTGTTCCGCCCCTCTCACGAAGACGGGTCCGCGGCCGCAAGCGATGGGGAGTACCGCCGCAACCGCGCGCCGGACCGGTGCCCCGGGTGACCGGCCGTGCCGTGATCACGTCGAAGCCGAGGGCTCAGCGTCCGCGGACGGCGTGCGATTGAGGTTGGTCTCGATCCGGGTCAGGACGCGCATCGCCTGCTCGTACTCCTCCTGCGTGAACCCCGCTGCCGTGATCGCCTCCAGGTCCCGCCAGGCCTGATGAACCCGGTCTCGCAGGGCCAGGCCGGCCCGGGTGGGCTTCACCACGGCTGCCCGCCGGTCGTGCGGGGAGGGGCTGCGGGTGACGAACCCGGACTGCTCGAGACGCTGCAGCATCTTGGTGACGGTGGACGGATCCAGGGCCAGCGTCTTGATCAGATCGGCCTGGCGCTGTTCACCCTGTGCCCAGAGCTGCATCATCAGCAGTTCCTGCCCGGGGTACAGGCCCGTATCACGCAGCAGGTTGGCCGCCATGATCCGGTGCACACGGGCGGCGCGGAAGAGCGCCTCGCTCATCGGGGCGTCGGCGACGGTCGGTACCGCGTCGTCCTTGCTCCGGACCGATTCGGACGCTGACGGCATGGTGGCTGTTCCTCCCTGAGGGCGGCGAGTCGTTGGACGGCACATCATCTCATCTCCATCAATTGGTCGACCAATAAACTAGGGCCACACGGCTCGACCCGCGGAGTGGACCGAGGCCTCGCCGGTGTGGCGCTCCCTCGGTCCGGGGTTCAGGGGCCGGCCGATATGCCGCGCCCCCGGTCGGGCGGAGCATCGACCCACCTGGATTCGGCCCGTCGGGCGGCTCGTGCCGCGTGGTCCCTGCTCGCGCGGCCGGCTCCGGATCGCCTCTGCGTGCGGGCGCTCCGGAGTGCGATCGCGGTCACTCCGCGGGGTTCGGAATGTGCGATAATTGGTCAACCAAATAACTCCGGGTTGCTCACCACACTGACCGGCCCGGAAGGGAGGTCTTGCTCGTGTCCGCACCGTCCTTCACCGCCGACGACGCGGCGATGCTGCTCATCGACTACCGGGTGGGCGCCCTAGGGTGGGTCCGCTCCATCCCCTTCGACCGGATGGAGGCCAACGCCCTGGCTCTCGCCAAGACCGCCAAGGGCAATGGCCTCCCCCTGCTCTTCGCCTCCTCCGTGGACGCGAACGCCCCCGGCCCGCGGTCGGCCGCACCGGAGGAGGACCGGTTGCGGTCGGGCATCAGGCGTCAGGGCGTCGTCCATGTCATGGACGACGAGGACTTCGCCTCCGTGGTGGGGGAGACAGGGAGAGAGAAGCTGATCATCGCGGGCGTCAGCGAAGCGTGCATCGTCCAGCCCACCCTGACCGCGCTGCGCCTGGGGTACGAGGTCGGGGTCGTCGCCGACGCGAGCGGCTGCGCGCCGGAGATCGGGCAAGACTTCACCCTGCGTCGTATGGGCGGGGCGGGGGCCTTCATCACCTCCACCGCCCACATCCTGGCCGAGCTCCTCCAGGCCCGGGCCGGTCAGCGTGACGGAAAGTTCGTCCCGTTCGTCGTGTAGCTCATGCCGCGGCAGCGACGGGGTGGAACGGCGAGCGGATGGCCGCACCCGTCCTCCATTTCGTCGACGCATTCCCTTCCTCCCCGCGTCCGAAGCCGCGGACGCAGGTCGTAGGTTCTCCGTGCAGGGTGTTCTCCATGCCGGCCTCCCGGCCGAACAGGACTGGTTACCTTGATCGCGATCAGCGCCGAAGAACCCGGTTGAACCGTCTTCGTGGCGGGCGAGCACCCCAATCCGCTGCCGCCGAGGACCACGGACTCCAGCGCCTCGCCGGCCATCGCGTCACCCTCACGCTGGACGCGCCGACCCAAGCCCCGCCTGTTGGTGGTCTTGAGCATGAAAGGGTTGGTTGAGGAAGGGCAGTCCGGGCGCGAGTAGCGACGGCCGAGCGCGGAAGCGGCGCGAGACGTCGACGGGCTCCGCGCTCAAGAGCCTTCATCCGCCGCTACTGCGATGCCACCGTGTGTGATGACCGCCCCCACGTCGACGTGCCTGCGACCGGTGGCACTGCGGGCCCCCGCTGCTCCTGGCGGACATGATGGGCCCGCTGTTCGCCCAGGCGCCAGTCATCGCCCGGACCGGCTGACGACACGGAGGTCCCCTCCCAGCCGGCACCCGGCTGCGGTACCGGCCCGAAGAACAGGGCGCAGAATGCCGTCGGCCACAACTCAATGTGTATGCAGATACGCCATAATGGAGGGCATGCCTCAACCGATCATTGTCATCGACGGCATCGAGCCGCTGAACCTGCCCGGCACGCGGCAGTCGATCGGACCGTTGCACGCCCTGCTGCGGGAGTGCATCCTCGACGGACGGCTGGCGCCGGGCACCGTGCTGTCACAAGTGGCGCTCGGACGCCAGCTGGGGGTGAGCCGCACCCCGGTGCGGGAGGCGTTGCGCATGCTCCAGGAGGAAGGGTTCGTCGAGGCCGAACCCAACCAGCGGATGCGGGTGGCGGGCCTCGACCCGAGGGCGCTGGATGCCGACTACGCGATGCGCATCACGCTGGAGTGCCTGGCCCTGACCATGACGCTGGACGACTTCGGCACTCGGGCCGAGCGAGAGGCCAAGGCGCGGCTGACGGCGATGCGCCGGGCCGCCCGCGCGAAGGACGGAGAGGGCTGGTTCGCCGCGCACCGCGAGTACCATCTCCTTCTCACCGCCGGAGCGGGCGAGCCACTGCGGCGCCAGCTGGAGGCGCTGGCGGACCGTAGCGTGCGCTACATCCGCATCACCCAGCGGCTCGACGCCGAAAGCTGGCCCCAAGCGGGCGACACCGAGCATCCCGCGATCCTGGACGCGGTGATCGCCGGCGACCGCGACACGGCGGTGTCCCGCCTGGCCCATCACCTGGAGCGGACGGCGCTGAGGGTGCTCGGGGAGCGGGCCCCGGAGTACGAGCCGGAGGCCGTGCCCAGGGCGATGACTCTGGTCGGTGCCGGTCCGTCGCCCTGGAGTCACAGCTGACCTGCGCACCATCCCCGGAGACAACCGGGCGGCCGGCCCCGGTGGAAGGAACCGGCACCGGCACCGCCCGCCCATATCGACTTACGGCTTCGACTCGAGGTTGTGCAGGAACTGTTCCGGCATCAGGGGGCACCACACCGCGGGCGGGACGTCCCAGTCCTGCGCCTTCCAGTCCTCGCTGATCTGGTCGATGTCGGAGAAGTACTCGATCCAACTGCCCCAGGGGTCCCTGACGTAGTGGAACAGGTTGGAGCCCACGGTGTGCCGGCCCAGGCCCCAGCCGACGCTGTGACCCTTGTCCGCCATGACGCGGGCGCCCATCGCCAGTTCGTCCAGGCCCGAGACCTCCCAGCTGGAGTGGTGCAGGCCGGGGTGGCTGCTCTGGATGAAGCCGAAGACGTGGTGGTCGCCGGGGCCGGGGTTCATGAAGACGACCTTGCCGGTGATCCGGTCGGACACCCTCAGGCCGAGGGCGCGCTCGTAGAAGCCCTGTGAGCGGTTCACGTCCGAGGAGAAGATCAGCATGTGACCGAGCCGACGGGGGCGCGGCACCGTGTCCGCCTTGAGCCAGACGGGCTCGTCCACGCGCCGGTAGTCACCGGCCACGTTCTGCTTGACGGGCTCCACCGGGCGCGGAGCGGCGAGTTCCTGTTCCCGCACGTTGACCGCGTTGCCGTCCGGGTCACGGAACCACAAGCCGCCCTCGGGACCGCCGACCGGGGCGTCCTGCAGGGTGATGCCTAGGGACTCGAGGTGACGCCGCAGCTCGAGCAGGGAGCCTTCCGGTGCCGCGAAGGCGACATGGTGCAGACGCTTGTCGTGTCCCTCGACGAGCAACGTCTGGTCCTGGTCGCGGCCGTCACAGCGTACGACCAGCCGGTCGTCGCGTTCGTCGACGGTCAGCCCGAAGTCGGTGTAGAAGTCCTTGCCCTCGGCCAGGTCGGGCAGTTGCAGGCCGTAGTGGAGAAGTCCGCTGACGTGCATGGCGCTTTCCTTCGTCGTTCGTGTGGATTGGGGGGCCTCGTCATTACCGTGGTGACGGGCCGCCGGGACTTCGCAGGTGTGCCCAGAGCCGGTCGAGCAGGGGTGGGCCGGCGGCCCGCCAAGCCGTGATTTCTTCGCTCGTGAGGGCGTGGACCACCGCTGCCTGCCGGGCCGTGAGGTGCAGTCGGCAGGCGGTGTCGAGCAGCCACATACGGGCGACAGCGTGGCCGGGTGTGGCGCCGGTGGTGAGGGCGCCGTTGCCGCGCAGGACGACCGCGTCGGCCTGGCCCAGCGTGCGGGTGGCGCCTTCGGCGATGTCCGCCGAGCGCATGAGCCGCGCGTCGTCGTGGACGGGTACGGCTTCTCCGAGCAGGGCGCCCTGACCGTGCAGGGGTGGGATGGTGCCGGAAGCCACCGCACCGGCCGCGAACGCCGATTCCGGAGTGGCGCGGGCCACGGCACGCACGTCGGGTCGTGCCCGGTAGACGGCCAGGTGCGCCCACGCCTCGCCCGGTGCGCGCGCGGGCAAAGCCGTCGAATCCAGCGGGATGTCCAGGAGGGTGCCGGCGGTGGCCTGCGCGAGATCGATTGGTGGCGTGATCAGCATCCGGTCGCCACGCCGTGCCGACACGTGCCCGAATGCCGAGACCAGGCCCAGTGTGGCGAGAGTGCGCGCCGCGTCGGCCACCTCCCCGGGCAGAGTGCCGGCGCACGGCCTGGCCGCCGTCGGCCCGCTCATGCCGCGAGCCCGCCCGCGTCCTCGGGCAGTGCGGCGGCCGACTCGACGGCGAGTGCCGCGAACAGCGGAGCGGGGTCGAGGTGGATCCGCAGCGAGGTGACCGCTCCCGAGGGGGCGCGGGCGATGACCGTGACGCAGGGGACCGTCAGCTCGGTGCCGCCGCGCGTGGTGTAGTGGACACGGGCTTCGAGCAGCACGGTCCCCCGGTCGTCCGCCTGCCAGCAGTTGCGCCACTCGTGTCGTATCGCGGAGATTGTCGCGCCCAGGCTTTCCAGAGCTTCGCGTATCGCGACATGCCCGACAGCGGGCGGGTTGTTGCCGAATACCATCTCCCCGTCGAGGGCAAAGCGGTCCAGGACGCGCTCGATCTGCTGTGCGTCGATGTCGGCGTAGAAGGAGTCGGCCCAGCCGATCCAGTCGGGCATGTCGGACATCTCTGTTCCCTTCCGTGTCGGTCGGTTCTGCCGTTCGTGTCAGGTCAGGCGGCTTCGCCCGCGGCGCGGCGGCGCATGGCGTCCCGCGTCGCGGTGAGGGCCTGGAGGTAGTCACCGGTCATCGTCGAGGTGGTTGTCGCCTCTGCCTCGGAGCCGCCGGGGACACCGGCCTGCACCAGGGCGAAGGTGAAGCGCAGCCGCAGGTCGTCGCCCTCGCCCTCGATCTCGTTGGCGATGGTGCCGAGCACCGGGCCCGACAGCCGGGTGAAGACCACCCGATGCGGCTCTTCGAGCGTGATCCGCTCGCGGAAGTCCACGCCCCGGTAGCGGATGTCGCGGTCGAAGGAGGTGTCGCCGTGCCGCTCGACGACGGTGCAGTGGCTCATCGAGGGGACGAACGGCAGGGCGTTGTTGGCCTTGAGTACCAGTCCCTCCCACACGGCGGCCCGGTCCAGTCGAGGCTCACCGGGCTCGTTGACGGGCAGGACGTGGGTAACGAAGATCATCGTTTCTCCTCCGGCCGGCGGTACTGCCGGCCTGGTACGGGTGTGTGCAGGCACAGCGGTGCTGCCGGCCTGGTACGGGTGTGTGCAGGCACAGCGGTGCTGCCGGCCTGGTGAGGGTGGTCTGAGGGCCGGCGGTGCCGTCGGGCCCGGGCAAGGGTGCTGGGTGGTCTGAGGGCCGGCGTCACTGCCGGGTCTGGGGACGGGTTGTCCGCATACCGCGCGGCTACGAGGCCGCGGTGCGCACCGCACGGTGCAGCTGGCGCTGCCGGGTCGTGGGCGCCACCGGCCCGCGCCACATGTCGAGCGACGAGGGCTGCTCGGGGTCGAACACGCGCGGGGTCCATGCCCCGTCGTCCTCAATGGGTTGCCCGCCGACGGCGTACTCGTACGTGAGGTTCTCGGGGCCGCGGAAGTAGAGGAAGACCGAGCCTGAGGTGGGGTGCCGTCCCGGTCCCATGACGATCTCCACGCCACGGTCTGTCAGGAAGTGCCAGTTGCGCATCAGCGCGTCGAGGGAGTCGACCTGGAAGTTGATGTGACACAGGCCGGCTTCGTCCCCCTGGAACACGGCGAGTTTGTGATGGACGGGGTCGATGCGCATCAGGCACGCGCGGTCGCCGACCCAGTCCGACACGCGCGCGTTGAACGTCGTGGACCAGAAACGGTGAGCCTCGTGCACATCGGGCGCGTCCAGGCACAGGTGTCCGAACTCGCTGATCCCGGAGTCGCGGGCCGGCCGCACCGGCTCGGCGGAAAGGTACTGCGCCGCGGCCAGTTCTATGCGGTTGCCGAAGGGATCGTCGAAGCCGATGTAGTCCGACACCCCGCGAGAGCGCGCCCCCGCCTGATCGCCGCGTTCGACCCGGAGGCCCCGCTTCTCCAGTTCGCTCTCCGCGGCTGCCAGGGCCTCGCGCCCGGCGACGGTGAAGCCGGACGAGATGACGCCGGAGCGCCCCTGGACGAAGGTGAGGCAGCGGCCCCGAGGGTCGGCGCGCAGGTGCGCCACTCCGGGCTCGTCGGAGTCGAGTACTTCGAGGCCGACGATGTCACCGGCGAACCGGACAGCGCCTTCCAGATCCTCGACGCCCGAGCGCACGTAGGCGATGTCTGTCAGTGTGATCACTGGGTGGTCCCTTCGTCGTAGCCGAGGTAGCCGCGCGCCCGCGCGCTGTCCGGCCAGCGTTCGCAGAGCGAACCGGTCAGCTGCGTGCGCAGGCACAGCGATGTCTCGCAGCGACAGGTGCGCAGGGTGTCGACGGCGCCGGTCTGCACCTTGCGCGGCCAGTCGGGATCCGCGAAGAGCGGCCGGGCCAGGCCCACCGCCTGCGCCTGCCCGGACCGGAGAACCCGCGCCGCCATCCTGGGGTCGCCCAGGCCGCCGTTGGCCACCACCGGGATCCGCACCGCGCGTTGCAGCGCTGCCGTGTCGCGGAGCGAGTAACCAGGCTCGCCGAGTATGTCCGCGTTGTGGGGCAGGCGCATGGTCTCGAACGTGGCCGGGACCGCGAACAGGAAGGCGGCCCCCGCGTCTTGAAGCAGGGGAGCGAGCCGCACGGCGTCCGTGAGGCTCCAGCCGCCCTCCACGCGTTCGTCGCTGAGCAGGTGAACGCCGACCGCGAAGTCCGCACCGGAGTTCGCGGTGACCCAACGCACCACCTCCAGCGGGAGCCGGGTGCGCCCCTCGAAGTCGCCGCCCCACCGGTCGGTGCGCCGGTTCGTGCGGGGAGAGAGGAAACCCGACAGCAGGAAACCCTGCGCCATGTGGATGTCCACACCGTCGAACCCGGCGCGCCGGCACAGGTCGGCAGCCCGGACGAAGGCGTCGACGGTCTCCTCGATCTCCTCCGGGGTGATCTCCTGCGGGGTGACCGTCCGGCCCGGCGTGAGCTCGAAGGGGATGGCGGACGGGGCGAGGCGAGGGCGACTCTCGTACTCCTCCCAGGGACCCGCGTACCGGCCGGCGTGCACGATCTGCGCGATCGCCAGGGCCCCGTGCACGCGGATCTCGGAGGCCAGCCGCCTCAGTCCGGGCAGCTGCTCCTCGTCGCTCACCAGCGTCTGCAACGGCATCTGCCGGCCCGCGACACTGATCGCGAAGTTCTCCGTGATCACCACGCCGGCGCCGCCTCGGGCGCGGCGGGCGTAGTGCTCGACCTCGCGGTCGGTCACGGTGCCGTCCGGGTGGGCGTAGCCGACGGACATCGGCGCCTGCACGATCCGGTTGCGGGCCGTACGCCCGCCGAGCCGCAGCGGCGTGAACAGCGGTGCGAAATCCGCCGTGTCGGCCGTGCGGCTCGCGTCCGCGGTGGAGGTCATCCCAGCTCCATGGTGTTCGAGTGCGCGAAGGCGTGAGGCGGCTCGGCCTGCCGTACGTCGTTGCGGAGCACCCCGATCGGTTCGATCTGGATGTGCAGCCGGTCGCCGTCCCTGAGTGCCATGCCCTTGGCGGCGCCGACGCCGGCCGGGGTACCGGTGGCGATCACATCGCCCGGCTCCAGCGTCATCAGCGCGCTGGCGGCCGAGACGAGCTGCGCCACGGTGAAGATCATGTCCTGGGTGTTGCCGTCCTGCTCCAGCACGTCGTTGCGCCACAGCCGGATGGGCAGCGCCTGCGGGTCGGGTATGAACCAGGACGGCGTCACGCCGGGCCCGATCGGCGTGAAGGTGTCGCGTCCCTTGGACGCGAGCCAGTCGTAGGCGAACGGGGGCGCCAACGGGTTCGGCCGGGCGTGCAGGCCCCGCGCGGAGATGTCGTTGACGATGGTGTACCCCGCGACCGCCTCCAGCGCCCGCTCCACCGGTACCCGGTGGGACCGGCGTCCGATCACCACGCCGAGTTCGGCCTCCCAGTCCACGCGGGCCTGGGGATCAGCGGGGATGGAGACCGTTGCTCCGGGCCCGGTGATCGCGGTGGGCGGGAGCAGGAAGAAGTACGGCGCCATGCCGTCCGGAACCTCCCCGACACCCATTTCCCGCAGGTGGTCGTGGTAGTTGGCGCCGGTGAAGACCAACTTGCCCGGCCGCGGAAGAGGCGGCAGCAGGCGTACGGCTTCCGCCGGGGCGTCCTCGGCGGGCTGCCAGGCGCGCAGGACCGGCTCCAGCTCTACCCAGTCCCGCAGCGCCGCCCCCACGTCGCGATACCGCGCCAGTGCGGGGTGGCGTCGCACCTCTCCCTCGCTGTCGGCGGCGCCGACGAACGACGGGGCACCCGGCTCCTCGGGACGGCAGGTCACCAGGTTCCATACGGCCATGCGAGCTCCAGGCATCGATTATTTGCCGCGCCATGATGTGGAGGCAGCGTACTGAAGGGCGGAAGCAAGCACATGACAGTGGCTTGCGGGGACAGACTGCATACAGTTTCCCGTGCAGTCAATAGGTCGACCAAGTATTGACTTTGGCGAAGGAAAGTGTACACAGTTTGAGGGCGCTGCCTGCCTGGACGTGGCAGGCAGCGCACTTGAACCCACCCGCACCGACCCGATCGGAGATCGTCATGTCGGACGTCGTCGCACTCCCGGTGGGACAGGCCGAAGGAGTGCCGTCGTGACCGCCGTGCCGCTGGCCGAGGCAGCGGGCGCCCTCCTCGCCGCCCACGACAGCCGGGTTCCGGTGGAACCGCTGGTGGACACGTACCGGGGCCTGACGCTCGCGGACGCCTATGAGATCCAGCTGCTGCAGATCCGCCGCCGCGTCGCCGGCGGAGCCCGGATCAAGGGGCACAAGGTCGGCCTGTCGTCCCCCGCCATGCAGCAGCAGTTGGGCGTGGAACAGCCGGACTACGGCCATCTGCTGGACGACATGTTCTGGCTGGAGAACGCCCCCGTACCCGCCTCACGGTTCCTGCAGCCGCGGGTCGAGCCGGAGATCGCCTTCGTGCTCAGGCGTCCGCTGGCCGGACCGGGAGTCACCGTCGCGGAGGCCGCCGCGGCCGTGGACTTCGTCCTGCCGGCCCTGGAGGTGATCGACTCGCGCATCCGCGACTGGCGTATCGGGATCATCGACACCGTCGCGGACAACGCCTCCTCCGGGGGCGTCGTGCTGGGCAGCACACCGGTCCGGCTGCCGGATGTCGATCTCCGCCTCGCCGGATGCACGCTGCACCGCAACGGCGACCTGGTCGGCACCGGGGCGAGCGGCGCGGTGCTCGGCTCGCCGCTGACGTCACTGGTCTGGCTCGCCAACACCGTCGGCACACGCGGTGTCGTCCTGGAGGCGGGACACGTCGTGCTGCCGGGCTCCATCACCGCCTCGGTCCCCGTCGGCGCGGGGGACACCGTCACCGCCGCCTTCGCCGGGATCGGCAGCGTCACGGCACGTTTCACCGAGGAGAGTTCATGAGCAAGGTGACCGCGGCCATCGTCGGCCCCGGCAACATCGGCACCGACCTGCTCGCCAAGCTGCTGCACAGCCAGACGGTCGAGGTCCGCTACATGGTCGGTGTCGACCCGGCGTCGGACGGGCTGGCCCGGGCCCGTGACCTGGGTCTGGAGACGTCCGCGGAGGGAGTGGACTGGCTGCTGTCCCGTGCCGAGCCGCCGCAGTTGGTGTTCGAGGCGACCTCCGCGAAGGCACACGTCGCGAACGCGCCGCGCTACGCCGCAGCAGGCATCCAGGCGATCGACCTGACCCCCGCGGCCGTCGGCCCGCCGGTCTGCCCGCCGGTGAACCTGGAGGAGCACCTGGACGCCCCCAACATCAACATGATCACCTGTGGCGGGCAGGCCACCATCCCGATGGTGCACGCGATCTCCCGTGTGGTCCCGGTCGAGTACGCGGAGATCGTCGCGTCGATCGCCTCCCGGTCGGCCGGACCGGGAACCCGCGCGAACATCGACGAGTTCACCGAGACCACCTCGCGCGCCATCGAGCGGGTCGGTGGCGCTCGCAGGGGCAAGGCGGTCATCATCCTCAACCCGGTCGACCCACCGATGATCATGCGCGACACGGTGTTCTGCGCCGTCCCGGCGGACGCCGACCGGGACGCCGTCAGCGAGTCGATCGTGCGCATGGCCCACGAAGTGGCCGCGTACGTTCCGGGCTACACGCTGCGGGCGGACCCCCAGTTCGACGACCCGCGCCCCGAATGGAGGGGGCAGGCCCGGGTGGCCGTCTTCCTCGAAGTGCGCGGCCGGGGCGACTACCTGCCGCCCTGGGCAGGAAACCTCGACATCATGACGGCTGCGGCCGCTCGCGTCGGCGAGCTGCTGGCGGACGCCCGGACCACGGCGGTGACCTCATGACCACCCTCGCCGGCGACCAGCAGCCGCCCAAGGTACGGATCACCGACTCCACCCTCAGGGACGGCTCGCACGCCATGCGGCACCAGTTCACCGAGGAACAGGTGCGCGGCGTCGTGCACGCCCTCGACCAGGCGGGCGTCGAGGTCATCGAGGTTGCGCACGGCGACGGCCTCGGCGGCTCCAGCTTCAACTACGGCTTCTCCACGGTGGACGAGATCCAGCTGATCGAGGCCGCCGTCGACGAGTCGACCCGGGCGCAGATCGCCGTACTGCTGCTGCCCGGCGTCGGCACGGTCACCGACCTCAAGCGCGCCCACGCCGCCGGTGCGCGTGTGGCCCGCGTCGCCACCCACTGCACCGAGGCCGACACCTCCGTCCAGCACTTCACCGCCGCGCGCGAGCTCGGGATGGAGACGGTCGGCTTCCTGATGCTCTCGCACCGCATCGACCCGGCAGAACTCGCCGCGCAGGCAAGGATCATGGTCGACGCCGGCGCCCAGTGCGTCTACGTCGTCGACTCGGCCGGGGCCCTGGTCCTGAGCGGCGCACAGGCTCGGGTCCAGGCCCTGGTGGAGGAGATCGGACACGAGGCCCAGGTCGGCTTCCACGGCCACCAGAACCTCTCCCTCGGCGTCGCCAACTCGGTGCTCGCCTACCAGGGCGGCGCTCGGCAGATCGACGGCGCCCTGTGCGCGCTCGGCGCCGGCGCCGGGAACGCGCCCACCGAGGTGCTCGCGGCCACCTTCGAACGTCTGGGCATACCCACCGGCCTGGACGTCGGCCTTGCTCTGGCCGCCGCGCAGGACGTGGTCAAGCCGTTCATCCCCCGGCTGCCGTGGATGGACCGCTCCTCGATCGTGCAGGGCTACGCGGGCGTGTACTCCAGCTTCCTGCTGCATGCCGAACGGGCCGCGGATCGCTACGGCGTACCCGCCCACGAAATTCTTGAGCAGGTCGGCGAGGCCGGCTACGTCGGAGGCCAGGAGGACATGATCATCGAAATCGCGCTGAGGCTGGCCGAGGAGCGCGAGAAGGCGGGGGCCGGCCGATGAGCTGGGACATCGCCCGCGCCGCCACCGTCCTGCTGGAGGCCGAGGACAACCGCACCGACCGCGGCCCGATCACCGACGAGTGGCCCGGACTCGGCCTCGACACGGCCTACATGGTGCAGGACGAGACACTGCGCCGCCGGCTCGACCGTGGCGAGCACATCGTCGGCGTCAAGCTCGGCCTGACCTCCCGCGCCAAACAGGAGCGGATGGGCGTCGCCGCGCCGCTCACCGCCTGGCTGACCGACGGCATGCCGCTGCCGGCCGGAGCGCCCGTCCCGCAGGAGCGGCTGATCCACCCGCGCGCCGAACCGGAGATCGTGTTCGTGATGAAGAACAGGCTGGCCGGCCCCGGGGTCACCGCCGCCACCGCCCTGGCCGCGGTCGGCTCGGTGCACGGCGGCATCGAGGTGATCGACAGCCGCTACCGCGATTTCCGCTTCACCCTGCCCGACGTGGTCGCCGACAACGCCTCCTCCGGCCGCTTCCTCACCGGCCCGGTCGGTGTGCCGCCCGAGAAGCTGGACCTGGCGATGGAAGCCTGTCTGCTCGAGGTCGACGGCCAGGTCGCCGACAGTGCCACCGGCGCGGCCGTGCAGGGCCACCCCGCCGAGGCCCTGGCCCTGGCCGCCAACGAACTCGGCCGCCGGGGCCTGGCGATCGAGCCCGGCTGGATCGTGTTCACCGGCGGCATGACCGACGCCGTACCCGTACCGCCCGGTTCCACCGTCGCGGTGCACTTCACCCACCTCGGTTCTCTCCACCTGACGGGAGGCTGACATGCCGCTGATCGACGTGACGATGGTCCACGGACGGGCACCGGAGGAGATACGGTCGCTGATCCACGAGGTCACCAGGGCGGTGGTCACAGCGCTGGACGTACCGCAGCAGAGCGTCCGCGTGGCCATCAGGGAACTGCCGAAGACCCACTGGGCCGCCGGTGATGTCACCATCGCCGAGCGGGAAACGGCGAGCACGACCGGGGGAGCGGCGCGCTGATGGAATTCTACGGTCATGTGATCGACGGAGAGGAGGTGGCCTCGCTCTCGGGCGCCACCTTCTCGTCCATCGACCCTCACACCCGCCAACCCTGGGCGCAGGCCGCCCTCGGCGACGGCGCCGACGCCGACCGCGCGGTGAGCGCGGCACGCCGAGCCTTCGACCACGGTCCCTGGCCGCGCATGGGCACGGCCGAGCGCGGCCGGATCCTGCACCGCCTGGCGGACCTGATCGAAGAGCACGACGAGGAACTCGCTCTGGCGGACACCCAGGACATGGGCAAGCCGATCACCCAGTCACAGGGCAACGACGTACCGCGTACGGCGGCGAACTTCCGCTTCTTCGCCGACCACGCGAGGCTCTCCACCTCCGAGAGCTACCCGATGGACACCGGCCACCACGCGTACACCCGCTTCGGCCCGGCCGGGGTCGTCGCGGCGATCGCACCGTGGAACTTCCCGATGATGCTGGAGTCCTGGAAGGTCGCACCGGCCCTCGCGTGGGGCAACACGGTGGTGCTCAAGCCGGCCGAGGACACCCCTGTCTCGGCCACGCTCATGGCGCGGATGGCCCTCGAAGCGGGCATGCCCCCGGGCGTGTTCAACGTCGTCCACGGATACGGCCCCGACTCGGCCGGCCAGGCCCTCACCGAGCACCCGGCCGTGGACCGGATCACCTTCACCGGCGACTCCGGCACCGGTCGCGTCATCGCCGCCGCCGGCGCCCGCAACCTCACCCCCGTCAGCCTCGAACTCGGCGGCAAGGGAGCGAACATCGTCTTCGCCGACGCTGACCTGGAAGGCGCCGTCGACTGGTCGATCCGCGCCGTGTTCACCAACTCGGGCCAGGTGTGCCTGGCGGGCTCCCGGCTGTACGTCCAGCGGGAGATCTACGAAGCGTTCCTCACGCGGTTCGCCGCGGCGGCGGACGCGCTGGTCGTCGGCGACCCCAAGCACGCGGCCACCCAGGTCGGACCGCTGGCCTCCGCCGAGCACCACGCCAAGGTCGCCGGCTATGTGGACACGATCGCCGAACAGGGCGGCACGCTCCGCACCGGAGGCCTGGGCAGCGGCTGGACCGTACGCCCCACCGTCGTCACCGGCATGGACCACACGGCCCGGCACACCCGCGAGGAGATCTTCGGCCCGGTCGTCGTCGTGATGCCGTTCACCACCGAGGCCGAGGCAATCGAACTCGCCAACGACACACCGTACGGGCTCAACGCGATGCTGTTCACCGAGAACCTGCACCGCGCACACCGGGTCGCGGCGGCGCTCCGTGCGGGCACGGTCTGGGTGAACTGTTTCTTCGTCCGGGACCTGCGGGCCCCGTTCGGCGGGGCCGGCGACTCCGGGATCGGGCGCGAAGGGGGCACGTTCAGCCGGGAGTTCTTCACCGAGCCCAAGGCGGTCGTGATGCAGATCGACAACGACGGCGCCCCCCGGCAGCCACGGCCCGCGTAGCGGCGCGCCGGACTCCGTCCCTTCCCTTACCGCTCAAGTCCCTTACCGCTCAAGGGGTTCCATGCACTCCCACTTCGCCGCTTCTCCCTTCCCCGAACCCACGGAGTATCACGGGCACGAAACCGAACTGCTGCAACGCGGCGAAAGCCTCCGCGAACGCGCGCATCAGGCCCAGCGCGCCGTCCTCGCCGTCAACGGCGTTCCGTTCGCCGTGGGCATCCTGCTGTCCTCGTTCACGGACGTCCCCTCGATCCCCGTCCACGGCCGGCTCACCCTGGGCCTGGTGTGGGGTGTGCTGCAGATCGGACTCTTCGCCGCCACCGCCTGTCTCTACGAGTCTCGCTCCGCACGCTTCTGCGACCCCCTGGACCATTCACTGGCCCATGACGTCGCCGAGGCCGGACAGCGGGGCGCTCGCCCGGGCGACAGATTCGGGGAGTGATGCGAATGACCATGCACACGTTGGGTGCGAGCGCTCTCGACCCTGTCGGCTCGGCCGCCAGGGGCCCCTTGATCGTGGCCTTGCTGGCCTTCATCGGTGTGTCTTTCCTATGGCTCCTCACCCTCGTCGCCGGTGAGGAAGAGACCACGGAAAGCCTTCAGCTCGCCAATCGGTCCCTCTCCGCTGTCTTCAACGGCTTCGCCCTGGCCGGCGAGCACATCTCGGTGCTCACCCTGTTGGGGACCTCCGGGCTGATCGCCCTCTTCGGCTATGACGGGTTCACCTTCGCCGTGGACAGTCTGCTGGCGCTCGGTGTACTGCTGCTCCTTGCACAGAAGATACGCAACACCGGCCGTTACACACTCGGCGACCTCTTTTCGTTGCGCGTATCGGGGCCCGGGCCTCGCACCGCCGCCAGCCTGGTCACACTCGCGATCACGATCCCTATTCTCATGGTCCAACTGCGGGCCGCCGGCATGAGCACCGCACTACTGATCGGCATGCCCGCAACGCAGACGGAAGTAATCTGTACCGTGTTGATGGGAATTCTCGTGACCTGCTTCGCCTCGCTCGGCAGTCTGAGAGCGACCGGCTTCATGCACATCGTGAAGGTACCCCTTGTGCTGCTGGTCCTTGCGGGGCTTGCTGTGCTCAGCCTCCAGAAGTTCGCATGGGATCCACAAAAGGTGCTCACGAGTGCGGTGGACAACAGCACGGCGCCGGACCGGTTCTTGAGTCCGGGTCTGTGGCGGTACACCGGGACCTTCGGACCGCTGAATACGGTGGGCACCCATGTCGCCGTGGTCCTCGGCGCCGCCACGATGCCGCACCTGCTGCTGCGCCTCAACGCCTCCCGCAGTGGACGCTCCGCCCGTCGGTCCATGACCATCGCCGTGGGGCTGATCTCCGTGTTCGTTCTCCTTCTGATCACGGCGGCCTTCTCCGCCGCGGCCGTTGCGGGCAGTACCTCCGCAGCCGTGGATCGATCGGGACAGTCGTCGCTGGTGTTGCTGGCCTCCGGCCTGCTCGGTCCCGGTTCGACACCGCGCACGGCTCTGATCACTGTGGTGGGGTGCATCATCTTCTTCACCGTGCTCACGACCGTGGCCAGCCTGACCTTCGCCGCCGCCGTCTCTTTGGTCCGCGATGTTCTTACGCGAGGTGGGCACTGCCGTACGTCCCAGGAGGAAACGCGAGCGGTACGTTTCACCGCCGCCGCCGTGGCCGTGGGGGGCCTGTTGCTGTCGGCCGTCACCCTCCTGTATCCGACCGAGTTCCTGGCGACCTTCGCGATGAGTGTCGCGGCCTCGTGTGTCTTCCCGGCGCTGGTCTACTCCCTCTTCTGGCACCGCTTCAGTCGCAAGGGCCTGCTCTGGTCCGTCTACGGAGGGCTGGTGGCGTGCACGCTCCTCACGGTCTTCTCGCCGGCTGTCTCCGGAACGTCATTCGCGGTGTTTCCCGGCGCGCACTTCAGCTGGTATCCGTTCCAGGTCCCGGGGCTGGTTTCCATACCGCTGGCGTTCTTCCTGGGGTGGCTTGGCAGCGTCACCGCTCCAGACAGCTCAGGCCCCGATTTTCGGTACGTCGAATTCGAAATCACGACGGGGATGGAGTGGACGTCATGATTCGGCCGCCTGCTCCAGTCGGTCGTCGTGGCCGTCCATCCGGCCCTCCGGTACCGGAGATCGAGGCTACGTAATGTCCGCTGCCCGTCTGATCGGGGCTCTGGTCCCCGTGGCACTGTTGGTGATCGGGCTGGCAGGCATCTGGTGGGTGCTGCGTCAGGAACGTGGCCGACCGTCGTCGTACGCCCGCCGCGGAGTCGGAGTGCCGGTGCATCCGGGTGGTGAGCCGTCGTTGGAGGCGTGGCGGCAGATGTCCACGAAGGCGCAGCGCATGTACGACACGGCGATGCTGGACGCTGCCGAGTCCGCCGAGTCCGCCGAGTCCGCCGAGTCCGCCGAGTCCGCCGAGTCCGCCGAGTCCGCCGAGTCCGCGGAGTCCGCGGAGTCCGCGGAATCCGTGGAGTCCGCGGGGTCCACCGACTCCGAGAGGTCCGCGGAGACCACGGCGGCTCGGTCGGCGGCGGCTGAGCGCAACGCCCTGTTCCAGCCCTGATCCCGTCCACCCCTCCCCCCGCCTTTCGGAAGTGAGTTGCCGCCGCGGCGCGCCGTGCCGCGCGACTGGTCCGAGGCGGGCCTGCGCCTCTCTTCGGACCCTCGCCTCCGTCGCGGCACTGCGTTGCGGTGACATCGGCGCCGCACGAGACCGGGGGAGTCGGTGGACGGCCTGGTCGGCACACTCCGGACCAGTGACGGCGATGCCGCACCGCCTGCACCAGGCGCCGGTCGCCCTCGATGAAAGGGGCGTTGTCGCCCGGGCCCGGTCGGGACGGGTGCGCCGTCGGCCTCGTCGCGCAGGTGATGACCACGACCGTGCTGACGAGCCTCCTCGTGCCCGGTCTGGCCCAGGGCCCGCTCGCCGCACGGCCCGACGGCCCGGCCGTTCGGTTTGCTGGCGGTCAGGAACGCAGCTTGTGCAGCAGCGCCCGGACGGTCTCCGCCATGGCCGGCCAGACCGCCGTGATCTGTTGATCCGTCAGGGGCACCAGGCTCTGCACCTGGACCTCGCACTCCATACAGGCCGGCCCCTGTGCCCCGCTCAGCGTCAGCACCCGTCCCGGCCGGTACAGCATGCCCACGTGCTTCGACGCCCGGCCGTGTCCCCGTCTCTCGTAGCCAGTCATCATGCCGTCACCCGGCCCTGCCAGGGCACTGCATTGGGGCACTCGGGCAACTTGATGCTGTGCCGCTCCTGCTCGTTGCCGGTCTTCTGGCCGAGGGGAGGGGCGCTGGAAGCCTCGGCAGCCCTAGCGTGGGCGAAGAGGCACAGCACCTGCGCTGAAGGATTGCCCTTGATCACATGGTGCCGGCTCATGGCACAGGGGAGAGCAGTTGCGGTGCTTACTTCACGTCGACGTAGTCACCCGTGGCCTTGACGGCCCCGGTGGTGTCGGTGCCTGCGAAGGAGTAGCGGTAGTAGCCGTCGACGGTGGCGGTGGTGGTGGTCTTCAGGTGGCCGGTCGCGTCGGATGTGAGGGTCTTCAGCGTGTGGTAGGTGCTGGAGCCGTACTTGCGGAACTGGAGCTTGACGGGCTGGTTGGCGTAGGCCTCGTACGTGTGGGTGTTCCAGTTGGCGAGGGAGATCTTGCCGGTGACGGTGATGGTCTGGCCCTGGGTCACCGGCTCGGGGGAGGCGTTGACGGTCAGTTTGGAGGCCCGCTGGAGGGTCACGCTGCCCAGACCGTCCTGGTTGGTCGTGGCGACTGGGTTCTGGCCGTTGTAGGCGGTGGCGTAGCCCTCGGCGATTCGGGTGGTGGCGTCCTCGTTGACGAGGTCGACGTCCGGGTGGACGTCGATGGTGCCCGTGCAGGTGGCGGTGGTAGACGGGGTGTCGGTGGGCGCCGGGGTGTCGGTGCAGGTCGGCGGGTTTTCACCGGACAGGTAGTCGCTCCCGGGGAAGCGGGTCAACTGCATGCGGCGGAGGGTCACGCCCAGGTGGAAGTCGCTCGCGTGGATGTTGACGTTCGTGCCGTGCGTGACGGTGAAAGTCAGTGGGACGGAGACCATTTTGCTGATGCCCGCGGGGATCGGCTTGTCGTTGTTGACCCTCACGTCGGAGAAGGTGAGGTCCAGCTGGTAGGAGCTGTCGGCCTGCGCGGCGGGCACGGCGAGGGCGGAGATGGCCAGGGCGCCGGTGACGGCGGCCGCGGTGGTGCGAATGCGCATGCGTTCCTCTGGATGGTGAAGTGGGGCCCGATGGCGGGTCGTTGCTCACGGCACGTTGTCGCCGCGGGGCCGCGGGGCCGCGTGGTCGTGGAGTCTGGCGACTCGGACGATAGTTAATTTCTGCACGTGTCGAAATATTGTTTCATGGCCCGGTTCGGCAGGGACCGAACTGGGGCCGTCCTCGGCGGCGTTGCCGCCGCGGCCTTGCCTTGCGGCGCCGTCGTCACCGGCCGAACGGTGCCCGACGGCGGGATGAGCGCCATCCGTTGTTGATCACCGGCTGGGTCTTTGAGCGGGGTCTGGAACGGGGGAGTCGGGTGAAGGAGCTCGTCGGTGGTGGCGCGCGTGGGAGGAAACGTTGCGGCCCCGGAGACGGTGTGGGTGTCCGGGGCCGGTGCCAGGTGTTTAGTTCACGTCGACGTAGTCGCGGGTGGCCTTGATTGCCGGGGCGATGGAGGTGCCTGCGAAGGTGTAGCGGTAGTAGCCGTCGACGGTTGCGGTGGTGGTGGTTTTCAGGTGGCCGGTGGAGTCCGTTGTGAGGGTCATCAGCGTGTGGTAGGTGCTGGAGCCCTTCTTGCGGAACTGGAGCTTGACGGGCTGGTTGGCGTAGCCGTCGTACGTGCGGGTGTCCCAGTTGGCAAGGGACAGCTTGCCGGTGACCGTGATGGTCTGGCCCTTGGTCGCCGGCTCCGGAGAGGCGTTGACGGTCAGCTTGGAGGCGCGCTGGAGAGTCACGCTGCCCAGGCCGTCCTGAGTGGCCGTGCCGACCTTGCTGAAGTCGAACCCCCAGACGGTGGGGTCCTGGCCGTTCCAGGCGGTGGCGTCGCCTGAGACGGTCCAGGTGGTGGCGTCCTCGTTCAGCAGATAGGTGTACGGGTTGACCGGTTCGACGTCGATGGTGCCCGTGCAGGTGGCGGTGGCCCACTGGGTGTCGGTGGGCGGCGGCGAGGTGTCGGTGCAGGCCGGCGCGCTGATCAGGGTCTTGGCGTTGTACGGGTAGGTGGACCGTATGCGGTAGACGTACAGTCTCAGTTCGAAGTCGCTCGCGTGGATGTCGGCGTTCTTGCCGTGCGTGAGCGTGAACGTCACTGGGACGGAGACCGTCTGGCTGATGCCGGCGACGATCGGCCACCCGTTGTTGACCTTCACGTCGGAGAAGGTGAGGTCCAGCGGATAGGGATTGCCGTCGTCGCTGGCGGTGGCGGTGAACGCCGGCTTGCCGGCGGCTGCCTGCGCGGCATTCGCCAGGTCGGTGCGGCTGTGGGCGGGGTTGTCGGCTTGTGCGGCTGGCGCGGCGAGGGCCGAGAGGGCCAGGGCGCCGGTGACGGCGGCCGCGGTGGTACGGATGCGCATGTTTTCCTCTGCTTGGAGAAGTGGGAACCGGTGGCGGGTCGTTGCTCACGGCACGGCGTCGCTCCGGGGGCGCGGGTGGTCGTGGAGTCCGCTGACTCGCACGATAGCTAATTTCCACTCGTGTTGAAATATAGTTCCACGGCCCGGTTCGACACGGCCCGAATTGCGGCCGTCCGTGGGGGTGTCGCTGCCGCGCCTCGCTCACGGTGGGTAGTGCGTCCGCTGCCGGAAAGCGTCGGCTCCCCGCGCTGCCTGCGTGGAAGGCTGTGTCAGGGAGGACCGGGGCGGCTCGGTGCAGCGGGTATGCCTGACTGCCTGCCAGCGCCAGCTGCGGAGTTGGTGGCCGTGGTGGGGCCGGTGAAGCTGTAGTGGTGATAGTCGTCCGCGGAGGCTGTCACCCTGGTCTTCAGGGTGCCCGTCGAGCTCTTTTGGGGGAAGTGCGTGAGCGGTCGGCTCACGCGGTCAGGTCCGTGTGGGGTGTGGCCGGTTCATGGCGCACGTGAGGGGAAGTGTTCCGGCCCCGCAAAGCGGGCGTCCAGGGCCGGAAACCGGTGTTTACTTCACGTCGATGTATTGGCCCTTGACGTTGATCGCCGGGGTGGCGGGGTTGCCTGCGAAGGAGAAGCGGTAGTAGCCGTCGACGGTGGCGGTGGTGGTGGTCTTCAGGTGGCCGGTGGAGTCCGATGTGAGGGCCTGCAGTGTGGTGTAGGTGCGGGAGCCGTACTTGCGGAACTGGAGTTTCACGGGCTGGTCGGCGTATCCCTCGTACCTGTGGGTCTGCCAGTTGGCGCGGGACAGCTTGCCGGTGACGGTTATGGTCTTGCCCTTCATCACCGGCTGCGGCGTGGCGTTGACCGTCAGCGTGGCGGCACGCTGGAGGTTCACGCTGGCCAGGTCATCCTGGTTGGCTCTGCCGACCTTGCTCCAGTCGAGCTCCCAGTCAGCCGGGTTCTGGCCGTTCCAGGCGGTGGCGGCACCCACTGCGGTCCAGGTGGTGGCGTCCGTGTTGGTCAGCTGGAAGTCCGGGCGGATGTCGACGGTGCCCGTGCAGGTGGCGGTGGTCGCCGAGGTGTCGGTGCAGGCCGGCCAGCTGTCACCGTACATGCTCTTTGTCACAGGGGGGTTGGTGGATTGCACGCGGTAGAAGTCCACGTCCAGCTCGAAGTCGCTCGCGTGGATGTTGACGTTCGTGTCGTGTGTGAGCGTGAAGATCAGCGGGACGGAGACCTTCTTGCTGATGCCCGCGACGATCGGCTTGCCGTTGTTGATCAGCACCTCGGAGAAGGCGACGTCCAGCGGGGAAGGCTGAGGCGTGTCGTCCTGGGTGGTGGCGGTGAACGCCTCCTTGCCCCAGGCGGCCTGGTGGGCCGCCTGCGCGGCGAGGGCGGAGAGGGCCAGGGCGCCGGTGACGGCGGCCGCGGTGGTACGGATGCGCATGCGTTCCTCTGCTTGGAGAAGTGGGCCCCGTCGGCGGGTCGTTGCACACGGCGCGTTGTCGCCGCGGGGGCCCAGGTCGTCAAGGAGTCTGGTGACTCGAACGATAGCTAATTTCTGCATGTGTTGAAATCAGATTCGTGCCCCGGTTCGACAGGGTCCGAACAGAGGCCGTCGCGGCGTTGTCGCCGCGGCCTTGCTCACGGTCGGCAGCGCGTCCGTCGCCGGCGGGCGGCAAGCGGGTTGCCGGACCGGCCCTATGGCGCCGTCGTCACTGGTCGAACGGTGTCCAAAGCCGGGATGAGCTCCATCACCGCGAAGCCCTGCACGTGGGCCAACATCTCCAGCTTCGCAGGCGAGGCGCCCTACCAGACGGCCTACGCCAACGCCGACTGGCCGCACGGCGTGCGGAAGATCAACACCATCACCGCAGGCACCACCACCGGGACTAAAACCTTCTACACAAGCGGAACCTCCGCCGTGGCGATGCGCACCACCACCGGCAACACCACCGCCGGCGGCAAGCTCACCTACCTGATGGCCGATGGCCAGGCCTGCACACAGATCGCCGTCGACGCCACGACAGGCGCTTCAAACCGTCGCCGCTACACCCCCCTTCGGCGACGAACGCAGCGGCACCCTGCCCACCGGAACCAACAACGGCTTCCTCGGAAAAGTCGAGGACACCGGCACAGGCCTGTCCCTCCTCGGCGCCCGGCCCTACGACCCCCACCTCGGCCGTTTCCTCAGCACCGACCCCCTCAGCACCTCATACGACCCCCAAAACCTGTCCGCCTACAGCTACAGCCGAAAGGACCCCATCAACTTCTCCGACCCGACCGGCCTCATCACCTGGGACACAAGCGTGTATCCCGACAGCAACGGTGAGTGCACCGGCGGCTGGGATGAATGCAACGGGTCCAACCCCGGCTTGACCAAGAGCGACAGTAGTGCGACCGGATCCGGATCCGGATCCGGATCGGGCCTCGGAAAACTTATCGGCTGGCTCGGTGATGCCGCGAGCACCATGGGCGGCGAGGGGAAGCAGTTCGTAATCGGCTACTTCCAAAGCGGCTACCAACTAGCCGTCACAGAAGGACAATGCGCCTCCCAAGGCGACGGTTGCGATGACGTGCTCTGGTACATGTACGACCAGGTCACAGGTAAGGGGGCGGCTGAGGGGGCTGCCGCGCGCGGAGCCGAGATATACGGCGACTACTCAAACGGCAGCAGCGCCCAAGGCACCGGAAAGCTGGCATTCGATCTCACCCTGCTCTTGGCGACGCGAGGTCGCGGCACTGAAGGCGAAGGCGAAGCGCTGGCACTGGGGTGCAAGCTCAGCTTCACCCCCTCCACCCCAGTCCTCATGGCCCACGGCAAGACCAAACCCATCGGCAAAATCAAAACAGGAGACAAGGTCGAGGCCGCTGACCCCAGCAACGGCAAGCACCACGGGGCCCGCAAGGTCACTGCCACTCACATCAACCACGACTACGACCTCATCGACCTCCGGATCCAGCTGGCCGACGGAAGCACCGACACCCTTCACACCACTGCCAAACACCCCTTCTGGGACGACACCCTCCACACCTGGGTCCCAGCCCGCAAGCTGCACGCCGGCCATGCCCTCAACACCGCAAGCGATCATCACGTCCGAGTCGCCGCCGTCATCGCCCGCACCGGCGACCGCGACATGTACAACCTCACGGTCGACGACCTCCACACGTACTATGTGATGGCAGGCGCCACACCGGTCCTGGTGCACAATTGTGGACCAGGCACGGGTGCGGGCCCTGCGGACGCGGCAATCCGAAATTCTGGGCCTTGGACTAAGTCTGACATCTTTCGAGGATTGCTTGGACTTCGACCCGAGCAGCTTGGAGATCGGATCGAGCTCCACCATGCTGACCAAATGCCCGGATCGGCAATTCATGAACTTGATCAAAAAGTCCACCGCGGCGCTGGAACGGACCTTCATCGAAACAAGTCTAATCAAGGCGTCACCAAGGACATGCGAAATGAAGATACTCGGTTGCACTGGTGGTATCGCTCGCAAGAACAGGGGTGGGGTACTTATAGCACATCGACCGGATCGCCGCCGATCGCCCGTTCTAATCGGGCAAACACAAGAAGCACGGCATGAACGTGCAGGTCATAGCTGATCCGAAGGGGCGTCTGATGTGGGCTTCAACAGCCTTGGCCGGCGCCGTGCACGACGTCCGGGCCGCACGCGAGCACGGCATCATCGAGGCACTCGCTGAGGCCAGCGTCAGCTGCTGGGCAGACAAGGGCTACCAGGGTGCGGGCGGCACGGTCCGTCTCCCTTACCGCGGCCGATGGGACATCCTCTCCACCGGCCAGCAGGCGGTCAACCGGTCCCACGCGAAGATCCGTGCATTGGTCGAGCAGGCCATCGCCACCCTCAAGTCCTGGCGCCTCCTCCGCAAACTCCGCTGCTCGACGACTCGGGTCACGAGCCTCGTCCAAGCCGTCCTGGTCCTCCAGCTCACTGCCACGGGCTGAGATCACCCCGCAGCATTCACCAAGTCCGTCAACTCGGCTTCCGTCGTCCCAGCCCGCAGACGAACGTCGAAGGTGTAACCCTCATCGCAGAACACCAGGTCAAGGTCCGTGGGTGTCAGCCTGCGGAAGACGATTGCCAACCAGATCGCGTCTTTCTCCCAGACGTCCATATACAGGCAGGTACCGTCCTCGTGCAGATAGGCCTCACCTGGGCCGTTCTCGGTTTCGAACTGCCATATGAGGCTGCGCACTTCGCTGCGTTGCGTCGTGTCGATCTCGCCCCCGGGCCACCGGGCACGGATCGCTTCTGTCAGACCATCCCGATCGATGCGCCATCCGCACGCATCACCCTCGACCACCGCCAAGAACGTCATAGCCAGGGTCTACCAGACCTCCGTGGCACAGCATCGATCGGCTATCGCCTGAAGTTGGAATGGGCTCATGGTGGTCAAGCGGTCCGGAGTCACCGAGCCGTTCAGCCGCACAAAGATCATCAACGGTGTGCGCAAGGCATGCCAGGGACGGCCTGTCACCGAGGACGCCCTCGCCCAGCTCGGCCAGGGGGTCGAGGAAGCGGTGGGGGCCACCGGAAGCGCCGAGCTGACCACCCATGACGTGGGTCTGGCCATACTCGGCCCGTTGCAGGAGCTGGACCTCGTCGCCTATCTGCGATTCGCCTCCGCCTAACGGGCGTTCGACTCGCTCGAGGACTTCGAGGCCCTGCAGTGGCGTCCGTCAAACAGATGCCTCTGTCCGAGGCTGTGGTCCAGCCTTCGCGCTCCACCGCCATTCCCGCACGCGACCCACCGCGCGCTGCTTTAAGGATAGATTCGCATGTCCATGCTTGTTCTGCTCGTACTGCTCCTCCTAGTCGTCGTCGTGGTACTGCTCGCCAGCGGAGCTGCCTACCTCGTGCACCGTCATCCGTCCTGGCGGCACCTGCTTGCCGCCGCATTCCGCGCGGTGACGGTCATGGGCACTCTGATCGGCGTCATCCTGGCCCGGTGAACTGGTGCACCCGGCCGAGAGTAGGGCGCGCGCCGGCCGCGTCCGGAAGCTCTTGCAGCGCCTGGCGCCCGTCGCCGACCAGGGCCACTGCCTGGTGTGCACCCAGCCCTGCCCGACATCCAGCCGCCGGCCCCGGGAGTTCTGCTCCTCCTGGTGCCGTGGCCGCGCCCAGTTCCTGCGCAACAAGGGCCTGCTGCCCGGCGGCCCAAACATCTTGCTCCCGCGGCCGCGCAAGCAGCTCCTGGACCTACCCGAGGACGCGGAGATTGTGAGCCTCACACACCTCATTCCCGCAGGTAGATGGGCGATCCGTGAGCAAGGAAGACGGAGCTTCCACGCCCATGCTTCTGTACGCCCTGGTACAGCCCGGCAGCCGCGCCGACGGGTGCGACGCCCCCATTGAGTGCCAGTGCGCCGTCAGCGGGTGAAGGCGTCACGGTTCGCGTCGACCAAGAAGCTGCGGTGCCGCTCGTCGTTGGTGCGGCCCCACTTCCCGTTCGAGTAGTACACGAAGTAGCCCGTGGCCGGGTCTCGGAACTCGATGTTGCAGCCGCCGCGGATGTGCACGCACAGACAGGTGCACGTCTTCTGATCGACTTCCCAGCCCAGCCCGGTCGGCCCGTCACCGAGAAGGCGGACCAGTTCTGGGCAGGGCGGGCCGTCGGTGGCCTCCAGCCGGAATCCGCCCATGGAGCTCCAGGCGTCGGTTGCGTTGATCTCTCCCGGTCCTGCGGTAGCTCGAACGCGGCGCAGAAGGGGGGAGAAGATCGGCGCCGGGTTCACTGGGAAGGCGCTGGCTGCGGTGTGGGTCGCTCGTTCGTCCGGGGTCCAGTCCGAGTGGTCTTGCAGGAGCTGGTAGGCGTCACGCAACAGGTCGGTGACGCGCTCCCACCAGCGGGGGTTGAAGCCGGTGAGCAGGATGCGGGCCGGCGTTCCCGGGCGGTACAGGCAGATGCCGCCCCGCTCGCGGCGATAGCGGAGCCCGGCTACCCCGGAGACGCGGTTGTGGGGGTCACTGCTTTCGTCCGCGACCGAGCGGGGAAGCAGCATGTCAGCCCAGTACCGGATCACGTACGGTTCGGCCAGCATCCGAATGCCGAGCAGCTCTGGTTCCGGCCGCACGCTGACGATCCCCAGGGGATCCTGCGAAATCCCGCCGATCTTGCAGGCGGCGAGGAACACGGCGGCTTCCAGTTCCGCCTGTTCTGGATGGCGCGCCGCAGGGATGGCCAGCGTTTCTACTGCGGGGCTGACCAGCGAGTGCAGGGATTGATGGGATTCGCCCGTGCAGCGACGGCGGTCCTCAGTGGCGGCCAGAGCTGTCTGGTGGCTCATTGATGCCTGTTCCGCGCCGGTCGGCCCCCGTCGATCAGCGCTGTGTCTGCGTGGTTGTGCGTCCGGTGTCGTGCGTGGTGACACTTCTGGCCGGTCCTCGGCAACGGAGCTTGCGGGGGCGTCATCCGTCGCGCGGCCGGGCGTTCACAGGCCCGCATTGATCCAAAGACACCACCCCGTATCAGGTCAAGGCGACACGACACGGAAAAGCAGACCAAGAGTGTCAGGGCCGCGTCGTAGCGTGTGGCCCCAGAACTTCAGGCACATACCGCCGGTCCGGCAGAACAGCCGATCGCCACTGACAACTCACCCGGCCAGGTGAATCCGGGGTCGGTGATCGGCACAGCGATCAGCGCGGCCGCCAGGCCGGCCAGCGCGCGCTACCCGATCAATCTGCTGCGGGTGCCTGTCGCGGGCGCGCTCGCCGCCGGGAACGCACCGCACACCCCCGTTGCATGGGTCCCTGGCGGCAGACACCGAGAGCACGGGGCACGACTTCGATATGCGCGGTACGGACCGCCTCACGGCGGCGTATCGCCGATTCGCAGCGCTAGCTTAACTGTGGACCCCTTCGACACCACCGAACCGCCTGGCGGGTCCTGCGCCTTAACGAAGACTGTCCCAACTGCCCCCAGGCCGACGAATGGTGGATGGAGCTCGTCGACTGGTCGTGGCCACACGGACAGGTGTGGTCGGGGAGCCGACGGTCCAGAAGCTGCCTGCTTTCGCGGTAGCCGATCCCGAGGTGATCGCCTTTGGAGGCACGATCCACCTTTTCGCGCCGGGCCTTGACGCACCGATGCGGCACTGGTTCTCGGATTCGACTGAGGAGGGGTAGTCGAGACAGGAGGTCCTGTCCGATCATCGAGCCAGTCACGACATCAGGCCGTGCGCTGTGGTCCGGGCTCCGGGCACCCTCGACCTGTTCGCGATCGATGCGGATACGACCGGTCTTCAACGGGTGGCGGTCCCAGGACCTCAGCCCCACGCCGACCGGGCGGCTACGACCCGGCCGACCGCGCCGCCCGCACCACGACCATGGTCCGCGACTTCGCGCTGCCCTACACCAGCCACCGACGGCAGGCGGCCCTGCGCACTCTGCGTGCCCGGCAGCGGCGCAACGCCAGCGGCCTGGACCGGCTCCGCGTCCACCTCACGATCGGCTGACCCACCCGCCCGGACACCCCGACCCCCGAACCCCCGGCCCCGCACGGCCAGGGTCCGGGGGCCGCGTCCTGCCCGGCCCGCCGCTGCAGGAGACCGCCGCCGGCGGCGCCCCCGCACACCCCCCGGCACCACGGCGCGCCGACCCGCGCACGAGTCCCCCACCGCCCACCTGTTGCCGTTCTGCGTGTTGCCTCCGCTGGTCACGGCAGCAAGGGGGCGCCGACCCAGCACCGACGCCCCCCCCGCAGCCGTCAGGGCCTTGCACGGCTTGGTGCCAGCCGGGGCAGTGTCGGTGCTGCCGGAAGAACCCGCTCCCGCACCCTCCCCTCCGCGTGCGGTTTGAGCTGCCGGCCGCCGGGCCGTCCCTTCACCCTCCAAGGGGCGGCCCGGCACCCACCCCCACACCCCTCCCCGCACCCGCATCCGCATGCGGCCGTGCTGATCGTGCTGACCGTCCTCGCCCACACCGACCCCCCTGCACTGACCCCGTCCGAAAGGAACGCGATGCCCGCCGCCGTGTACGCACGCTGCCACCTGGACGACCTCACCCTGCGCCAAGCCCGCCGCGCCCTGCACACCGCCCGCTACTGGTGGCAGGAAGCCTCCGCCCCACTGTCCTACTACCAGCCCGGCCAGTGCCGCCGGTGGGCCCGCGAGGCCCTGGACGACGCCGCCCGGCTGCGCCGCCAACTCACCGCACTGCGCGCCCTTTCCCACCGCCACGTCAGCCGCGAGCAGTGGGCACTCATCACCGCACCGCCCCGCGCCGCCAACCCCGACACCCACACCGCCCGCCGAACCGGCTGACCCCCCAGCGCCAGCCCGCATCGAGTCGGCCGCGCCGGCACAGGCCGTCAGTCCTGCGTACGCACGTACTCGTCCGGTGGAATCTGTGCGATGGCGCCCATGGTGGTGGTGCTGACCGCCATGGTGACGGCCCCGGCGAGCGCGCCGATGGACGCCACCGTGGCCGGTTCGACATCTGGCACTTCGGCTGTGTTCAGGTAGGCGCCGAACACGGCGCCCATCAGTATGTGTTTCAGGTCGGGTGCCTGGAAGGGCAAGTCCCAGCCCGAGGCAGCCTCGTCAACGACTCCGGCGAAGGTGACGGCCAGCGGGCTCGCGTCGGCTCGCTTCCTGATGGAGGCCGTCTGCTGTCTTACGTCACCGCCCTGGAACACCAGCCGGGCGAGCTCGGTCAGTTCCTCGAGGTCCTGGTCGGTCAGGCCGGCCTGCCGCAGCCGCAGCAGGTGGTAGCGGAACCTCAGGATGTTGGCGTCCTCGAGGACGAACTCGACCGCCGAGCGGAGGTACTCATCCGCGGGATGGAAATCAGTCATTGCAATCACCTGCCCAGGATGTGATTGACGAGCACTGGTACGTCGGACGGGACCGAGAAGTCCATTGGGAACGATGCGTGCTTCATCCAGCCAGTCCAAGTCGAGCAGGAGCCGACGTAGCGCAGCGACACGCACGTCCGCGCTGTCCAGCGGCCTGAGCAATATCGCTCGCCATACCCTCCGCTTGACTCAGCGGCTTATCCGCATCCTTCGGGAGTCATTGGATCGCCGTAGCTCCCGAAATGTTCGTCTCTGCGAGCTTGGAAAAACTGCCGGCGTCTTGGGGCATGGAGTTCTCGGATAGCCGACTTGCCGCGTAGGAGCGGCGATTCGGCCGGTGCGCGCAGCCGAGCACGATCACTATGCCCGCGTCCGCCTCGATGCCAAACGGCAGCGAGCGTCCCTCCGACCAGAAGGGCTACGATCTCTCAGCCTGTGGTGAAGCAAAACTCGTGAATGTGGTTGTCGGTGCCGCGATAGACCACGTGCAGGGTCCTGTCGACGTCCCAGGAGTAGACGGCCGGGTCACCAGCCGCGTCGGGAGCCACACTGGTGGCGGACAGATCCTCGTGGTGCCACGCTTCGTCGCGCACGAGGTCATGGATGTGGTTGTCGGTGCCGCGATAGACCACGTGCAGGGTCCTGTCGACGTCCCAGGAGCGGACGGCCGGGTCACCAGCGGCGCTCGGAGTCCCGTTGGCAGCGGAGACCTCGTTGTGGTGCCATGCGACATCACCCGTGTACACCCCCAACAGATCGTGGAGGCGACCGTTGCTGTCGCAATAGACGATGTGCTGTTCATGCTTGTCGCTCAGTGTGTCCCCGCCGGGGTTGCCGACCGCGGCCGGCGGGTTTCCGGTGGCCACGGCAGTGAGGTCCCCCTTGTACTGGGCGCCGAAGTGGCGGGAGAGCGACAGCAGACAGAGGTGGTCGTCGGTGCTGCGATAGGCCACGTTCATGCCGTTGTCCAACGCCCAGTAGTAGATGGCAGTCGGGCCGCCGGCCGCTTCAGGAGGCGTGTCCGGCGTGAAGAGGACGCCGGGGCCGAGGTCGCTCCACGCGGACTCGAATTCGGACAGGGCGTGGATTCCATTGTCGGAACCGCGGTAGAGCACAGTCGGTTCGCCTGCTATGTGGTCGACGATGAGACCGATGGGGTCGTCCGTGGGGTCTGGCGGGTCACCTTGTGCCGTGCTGGTGAGATCGGTGTGACGCCAGGCGCCATCAAACGACAGCTCGTGAACGTGGCTGTCCGTACCGCGGAAGAAGACAAACGCGGCTCCTCCGAACCCGCTACCGGCGACGGGATCACCTGCCGAGTCCGGCGGGTCACCTTGTGCCGTGCCGGTGAGATCGGTGTGACGCCAGTCGCCATCAAACGACAGCTCGTGGATATGGCCATCCGTAGCGCGGTGGACCACGCGTTCGGTCTTGTCGGCGTCCATGGTGTATCCAGCGGGATCGCCTGCCGACGGTGGGCCACCGCTGGCAAACGTGAGGTCGTTGTACTGCCACGTCATGTCGTTTCTCCTCGACCTAGAACAGGAAGCCAGGGGCCGCGTCGGCACGGTCGGCCGACCCGGCCCCAGGGTGACCGCGTTTTCAGGCGCTTCCGGTGCGGATGTTCCCGGCGATGTACTGGAAGTACGGGCTCCCGGTATCGTGGGCCTGCCCTGTCTGGTTGGTTCCTGCGGGCGTGTTTCCGGCGAACCAGTCCTCAACGATCTGTGCTTGCGCTTCGATGCTGAACTCGCCGTAGGGCGGACCTGCGGGACCGTAACTGTAGGGATTCCCGCCCGTGGCCTCACAGACCTTCGTGGCGAAGGCTTCGGCCAGGAACGTGAGATCCATCGGGGTGTGGTGGATCTGCCACGCGTGGACCAGTTCGTGAATGAAGACCTCACCATACTTACGGTTGGGGTACTTGCGTGGGTCGTCGAACGCGGCGCCGCCGAGATTGAGCGTGATCTTTCCGTCGAACCTCGGGAAGGTGAAGGCTCGGTCTCCGCCACCGATAGTGTCCGTGAGCACGATGCGGTCCCTCGGTGGCAGGGAGCCCTTGAACACCTGGTCATCTGCCCAGCCGTACTCTTCCTCGGTGAGTTCCCGGGTACGGCTCCCGAGGGAGGCGATTCCCTCCGCGGTGATCGCCAAAAGAGTGTTCGCCGGGCCCGCCATCCACAGGATCCCCTCGGCGATGCGCGCTCCCGGCACCAGCGACCCGGTGCTGATCAGCGAGCCGATCTCCAGACCCACGAAGATGATCGCCCCCACGGGACCGAGAGCGGTTCCCGCCACCCACTTGACGACCCAGTCGACCGCGCTCTCAAGAGTGCTGCCGATGTCGCTCGAGTACCCCAGGTTAGTCTGCAGCTGTGCGTCGTTGAACGCGGGGATGTGAGCGGATACCAGGGGTTGGACGGGATAGGACTCGTCCCAGTCCTCGTTGCGGGAACCCGATGTGAATGTCCCGCCGACATGGCCGGAGTGTGCAAATGCCAATACCTGACCGGATGATGCTGGCACGAACGCACTGATACCGAAATGGTAGCCGTCCGCACCGCTGTCGTGCGCGTGCCCTCGCCAGCGAGTGGATCCATCACCATTGACCGTGACGGTCACAGAGCCACCGAGCGCCGCCAGCCCCCCGCTCACTATCGGGGCACTGAGTACGAGAGGGTCGAAGTAGGCGCCTGTTTCAGGCGACCACGATATGAGGCCTCGCTCGAACCTCTGCCGGCGTCCGGGCGGACCGCCGCGGTCGTGTTCCTCCTCCACCGGGTAACCGATCTCGCTGGTCTCCCAGCCTCGCTTCGCCCAGCGATCCCTGATGGCACCGTAGACGGCTTGTGCTCCCGTTTCAGGGGTCCAGTAGATGGATGAGTCGGGGGTGCCGGGCAGGTGCATGGCGCGGAAGTGGTTGAACCGGCCACGCCCGTCCGGGCAGCCCGTCTCATCGGTGATGGGGTAGCCGTATTGCTCGGCGCCGAGGCGTATCCACTCTCCACCGATGGCGCCGTAGACGATGAAGGTGCTGAGGGCGGGGTGCCAGACGGCGCTGCCGGCTTCGAAGCCCTGCTTGCGTCCACCGCCTACCGAGCCGTCTGTTTCTTCGACGACCGGGTATCCAAGGGGGGACCTTTCCCAGCCGAGTTCGCTCCACTTGCGGCGGATGTCGCCGTAGACGGGGTGTGCTCCCGTTTCAGGAGTCCAGTAGATGGATGAGTCGGGGGTGCCGGGCAGGTGCATGGCGCGGAAGTGGTTGAACCGGCCACGCCCGTCCGGGCAGCCCGTCTCATCGGTGA
>NZ_JBVIDR010000015.1:209579-226253 GCF_055572275.1 Streptomyces sp. NPDC030798
GAACGGGTAGCCGAACTGCTCCCTCCCAAGGGCTAGCCACTGCTCACGGATGAGCCCCCAAACCGCAAAGGCCCCGATTGCCGGGTGCCACGACACCGTCCCAGTCTGAAACTCTTCAGCCCGTCCAACACCGTCGAACGTCGGCCTTTCGATATCGAGCGGTTGTCCGAGGATTCCGCTATCGCCTCCGAGTGCGAGCCACTTGTCTCTGATTGCGCCTATGACATCGGGCATCTCAATCACCCTCTAGATTCAGCCATTTCCGGGCGTGACCGTTTGCCGGAGCATGCCGGCCGAACATTGGATACTGTCGCCCCAGGCAAGTGACCTCGTTCAGCGTAATTGCAGCATCATGTAGCTGGGCTGCCCCGCATATGAACGGTGTTGGGAAACGTTGGGGCTCCGCCTCACATCCCGCGGTGGAGAACACCCCGTCGCAATTCAGTCTGCGACCCTGTGGCGACAGGGGCAACCGGAGCCCGCCCGCAAGAGATCTTCAACCTTGATCGTTCATGAGCGTCCGTCAGTTGCTGACGGGCCCTCTGCGGTGAGCGTCGGTCGGGATTTTCACAGTCTGGACAGGCGCCCAGCTGTCGCGTCGGGTGTGCGCTGGGTTCCGCAGCTCCGGTGAGCTCGTGCTGCTTGCAGGGACGGGAAGGTGCTGGTCAGTCGGCTTTGGGAGGACTTGGAGCCGGTCCAGGACACCGGTGAGCACGTCATCCTGGTCCGCGACTGCCGCCTCTGCCCGCTCCGGCACCAGCCCCGGCGCGGGCCCAGCCCGCCGACAGTGCCCGGCCGCCTACTGCGCCCGGCCGACACGCGCGGTCGGCGGGACGAGCCCCGTTGCGCAGGTAGCCGGGACGCCGAGCATCCTCCCCGCACCCCCCCACCCCCGCACCACTCACCCCCTACCACCCCGGGATCAGTCCGCCCCCGGGCACGGCCACCAGCCCGCCCCTGCCAGCCTGAAACGGAAGCCCCACCATGCCGTCCGTCTCCCGCCCCGTCACCTGCCGCAACCAGCACTGCGGCGGCCGCCTCACCCCGAGCGGCGACGACACCCCCGACACCTACTGCGTCGCCTGCGCGGACCTCGCCGACGACCACGACCAGGGCGAGCACGAGCACGACAGCCACGAACACTGCCCTGCTTGCCAGCCCAGGCAACTTGCGACTCCGCGCCCTATACCTCCAGCCCCGCACCCCGGAGCCCCCACCCAGCCCCCGCCCGGCCGCGCCCTCATCGGGCGCCCCGGGACCGGGTGGGGCTGGCGGACACGACCCGTCGCGGCGGTAGCAGGGACGCCGTGGTGCCCCCGACCGGGGGCACCACCCACGGCGGGAAGCCCCCGGCCCCCGACCGGTCACGCCAGCGCGCCCCGCCGCCCCCGCAGCCGGTCCCCGCGCCCGGCCGCCCAGCCGCGCCGCCAGCCCTCTGGGCGCTGGTCGGCGGCGGGCACGGCCTGTTGCGCAGGTAGCCAGACGGCCGAGCATCCTCTCCCCACCACCCCGGCGAGAGCCCGCACCCCCCGGCACGACCACCCACCCCCGCGCCCCACCCACCGCCACCGGAACGGAGCCCACCCCTCGTGCGTACCTACGCCACCGCCCAGCACATCGGCGGCCGCACCACCCAGTGCGACGCGACCGCCGTGCGCACCGCCCCCGACGGCGCCCGCGCTTTCGTCCTCCTCGACGGAATCGGCTCCAACCAGGAAGTCCGCGAATGGACCCGCCAATCGGCCGTCCGCCTGGCCCAGATGGCTGCCCGCCGCGGTGACGCCACCACCGCCCTGCGCCACGTCCACGAGCGCCTCGCCGCCGACCCCGACCGGCAAAACCCCCACCTGCGCCGCCACCTGCCCAGCGCCGCCGTGGTCGTCGCGGTCACCGTCCCCGAACAAGCCACCCTCACCGTCGCCTGGTGCGGCGACTGCCGCGCCTACCTCCTCAAGCGCGGCATCACCCGGCGCCTCACCGACGACCACAACCTGCGCCGCGTCCACCCGCCCACCCCCCTCCACCCCCAGGGCGGCAACCGCAACATCATCACCTCCTACCTCGGCGCCGCGGCCACCGACACCGACGCGATGAACCACTACCAGCACCCGGCGATCGAATCCACCACGGCCGAGATCACCGAGGGCTGCCGCCTCCTCCTCGCCTCCGACGGTGCCTACGAACCCCACGAAGACGCCGGGCACGACCTGTACACCGAACTCGACGACGAGCCGCTGACCCGCACCGTCCGCAACTTCGTCAGCCTCGCCATCGACACCGCCCGCACCAAGCTGCCCGCCGATGAGCAGGAAGACCGTCCTGGCCATCGCCCTGGTGCTCGGTCTCATCCTCGGCCGAGGCGAGACTGACCCTGTACCGGTTCGGCTCGCAGCCACCGCGTGGCCGGGCACGCCGATCCCTGACTGGGTCACCCATCACCTGGTGCGTACCTATCGACTCGCCCCGCAGGACGCCCGCCGCCTGGTCCGCGACAACCTGGTGCTCCCGGTCATCGACGGCCTGGACGAAATGGACAACACTCCCACACCCGGCGGCACCTCCCGCGCCGCGCGACTGCTGCGTGCCGTCGAACTCCACGGACACCCCGGTGAGAAGGCTCCTGTGGTGCTGACCTGTCGTCACGTTGCCTACGATGCTCTCGTCGCCGTGGAGGCCCAGCCGCAGAAGGCGGCCCGGGTACAGATCGCCCGGATCGACCCGGAGCGGATCGTGGAGTATCTTCGGAATCTGGCCCGCTGGCAGCCCGTCCTCGACGCGGTCACCCCGCCGACCGGTCACCCTCGGCGCGGTCGCCGCTGGCAAGGAAACTCGACAGCCCCTGGCGCCTGACGTTGGCAGCCGTCGTCTACGAGGAACGCGGCGAAGACGACAGTTTCCTGCGCGACCCGGCTGACCTCCTTACCCTCGCCCGCAGCGGAGATTTCTACTGCCATCTGCTCGACCGGTACATCAAAGCCGCCGTCAATGCGTCCCTCGCCGGCGACGGCGAGCAGGCGGCTCCCCGCGCCCGGACGGTCCGGCTGGACCCGGAGAGGACCTGGCGTCATCTGGCGGCTCTCGCCCGCTACCTGCACGCCAACGCCCTGCACACTCCCCGGCGCGTGGCTGGCCGGGAGCTGTCCGGCAGCGACATCGTCCTGCACGAACTGTGGCCCTTGGCCGGTGACCGGGCCCGTATCGTCGCAGCCATCGTCACCTACGTCATGGTGGTTCCGTCCTGCATCACGTTCGGCATGTACTGCGTGCTGCTGCACTGGTCGTTGGTCATTCCCTGCGTCGTCTCCATGCTTGCCCCCTTCGCGGGGATGATGTCGCGCAGACGTTCCTGGCCGGAGCCCCGAGGGCTCGACTTCCAGCAACTGCGCAGCCGCAATGGCCTCGTGGCGTTGGTCCCCGCTGTCACGGTAGGCGCCGGCCTTGGTATCGCCATCGGCATCCGTGACGGGGCCGCGCCGGGGATCGCCTACGGTGCTGTTACCGCGGTTGTGACCGCGGTCGTCGTTGGCACCATCCTGGGTAGCGCCGTCCAGCAAAGGGGCAGCAGTTCCGTGATCGATCCGCGGGCGCCCGTACGAGCTGACCTGACCGGCATGCTCATCGTGGTGCTCGGGTTCAGCCTTCCGCAGGGACTCGCCAGGTTGCTCGGCTTCGGGTTCGCGGGCGGGCTCGGTGTCACGGTCGGCGCCGTGTGCGGCGCCGCGTCGGGGCTCGGGCTCGCGGTCGCGTTCGGACTCAGCGGCGGCCCGGGGCCGGTCGCCATCCGCTACATGGCCTTCCTGGTCTGCGCACGCCGCCACTTGCCCTGGCGGCTCGGCAGATTCCTGGACCGCTGCCACCAGCTCGGACTGCTCCGCATGGCCGGCATCGCCTATCAGTTCCGCCAGCGCGAACTACGGGACCACCTCGCCAATCGCCCCACGGCACCCATCGGTATCTGAGTCCCCGACCCGGCTGTCTCCCGCTCCGGGACGACCCGGTAGACGGCAGTTGAGAGACGGCAGACGGCATTGTGCCCTTGACCTGCGTTGGCTCGGGGATGCCCGCGACGCAGACGAGCACGCCGACCATCTGCAGGAAGGTAAGCAGCCGTAAGGACCAGGGGAACAGCATCCACGACCAGCAGACCCCTAAGAACACCATCAGATACGTCGGCGAAGGTGCAGGATGTGGACCGCAGGGCAGCAATGATTGTGCCGTCGGTCCGGGCGCTGCAGCGCTAGTGCCCTCGGCCCGGGGGAGAGCAGCATGAGCGACGGCACGTCAGCTCCGCCGGATGTTCATTACCCGCCCGTCCACAACGGCACGGATTATTTGGTCAGTGTTGTCGAGCTCCTCAAGGGCAAGGACTCCGGTCCACGAGAGCTCAAGTACGCCGTCCTGCACCTGCAGGCCGCCACCGAAGTCCTCTGAAAGCCCGTTTGGCCGCTGCTAATTGGCGCCTGGTCTTCGCCAAGGAAGACGATGCCGACCGCGTCGCCTACGAGCAGGGCAACTTCAACAGCTGCAAGATGGACGACGCAATCAAGCGGCTACGCGCCTTGGGGGTGCAGATTAGACCCCAGGAGAAGGGAAACATCAGTCAGCTTGGTCAGCAGCGTAACCGGCTGCAGCATTTTGGTCTGATCGCCCAAGGCGCCGGTGGTAGAGGCCCGCGCCGCCCAAGTATTGGACTTCCTTATCGACTTCGTCGACGAACACTTGCGGCCCCACCTCGCAACCACGATGGCCCGCGTCTAGACGCCCAGATGTCCTCATCCGCAACTTCCTGCCCAGCATCCGGGGCTTGGTCACCGTGCGATGGAATCGCATCGCCCCGACCTTGAGCAGATCAAGGAGCACACACTTCGTTGCCCGGACTGCGGCCTTTGGGCGTTGGTCGCGGAAGGCGGAGAGGTGGGCTGCCGTTTCTGTGGCACGCAGTGGCGGGAGGTAGAGGACCTTCCCGACTCGCACGCACTCGGCGTTCTGGGCCACTCATGGCGCCACGGCCATGACGACGGGCCAACCCAGCAGTGCCCCGAGTACGGGAGTTGTGCCCTGATCGGCGAGGCGTACCTGGCAAACGCCCCGGACATGGCGCGTCAGTACTGCTTCGCATGCTTGCAGGCTTTCGACGGCCTAGCGAACTGTCTGCGCTGTGCACAGTTGTTTCACCAGGGGCCGGAGGACGAGATCTGTCCGGTTTGCTGGGCGGTGGTGCTGGCCGCCGACTAGCTGCAGATCATCTGATCAACGGCCATCCTATCTAACCCGGGCGGCTGAAGCCGACTGGTTCAGGGCCGGGCAACCGTACGCGGAAGCGGGGTTGCCTGGTGGCCGGCGAGGACGAGAGCTACGGCTCAGCCCGTATCACGATCGACCTTGATAACACCAGGGTCGTCGCTGACGCGCAGCAGCTTGGGCAGCGGATCCGGAATTGGGCTGGCCGCGCGCCACGATGCCGTCCGCAAGCTTCATCCGCCGCCACAACGAGCCGTACCTGGGCGGTCTACTTGAAGGCGCCGTCGCGCTGCAGTACGCGGCGCAGAGCCGTGCAGCCTGGCTCACTGCAGGATGGGACGGGGCACGGCTGCTCTCACGGTCGCGCAGTGGCTTCCCAGGCGGCAGTGACACATCCTTCTTCCCAGTGCCACCACTCCTTCGTCTCGCCGTGCTCCAACAGCTCGCGGATTTTCAGCAGGTCTGCCTGTGGCGGGACATCCAAGGCCACCATCCCGAACCGCTCGATGCCTTCGCCCGTCGTACCGAGACGATGGAAGACCTCCAGCACGCTCTGCCGGGCGGCGGCTGAGCCGGCGTCCTTCAGCACGATAAGCCGGATGGTGCAGTTCTGCGAAGGCTGCACCGTTTCCCCGGCCCAGAAAACACCAGCATCATCCGGTTGAACCCTGATGATGTCTCCGCTGGCGACCCCGCGGATGAACCAGGGAGTGTTGTCCAGCCGCACCGTGCCGTCGCCGAGGTCGACAGCCCACAGGCTCTCGACACTCGCCGGCGGCCATCCGTCCTCGTCTATGTCCATGCGGAAATGGACCTTCACGTGGTCGTCATTGATGTTCGTCACCGAACCATCATCCACTTCGCATCCACCAGACCAGACTGCGGAGCACGCAGGTGCGTGCCTCCGGCCCCGGCAGGCAGCCCGCGACGATCGCCAACGCCAGATGATCCGCTTCTAAAACACGGCCTAGACGCAATACTTCGCTACCTGCCCCAGGCGCCTCGTGTCCGGGCGCAGGCACACCTTCCGCATATGACCCCTACAAAACGCGTGACGCCGAACCCTAGTTGTCCGCGGACAACAAGGGTTCGGCACTCCAACGCCTGGCTGTGGTGACGATGCCGGCATCGTCCACCGAGTGGACCCGATGGGCTCCACCGAATGGAAGCTGCCCGCGCACCGGATCACGCCAGACACCGTTCTGGTGCGCACCGCGATGTCCGGCACTGCACTCGGTGTTCAGCGCCCAACGATGCCCGGCACTGCAGTTCACTGGCTGGGAGCACACGGCAACGTGTGGTGCGCGAGTTGGCGAGATCCTGCGCGGCCACGCCTGTCTGCCCGGCCTGGCCGCCAGGCCTCAGCGCCGGACCAGATCAGCCACATCGCCGACTCCGCCTGGTCCCAACGGTGGCGGATCGCCGTCTGGTCTCGGAACTGGGCCCAGGTGACAGGGCCGGACCGAGAGGTGCGATGAGACGGCGGTTGGCTACGTCCGGGTCCGACCGAGTGCGGGCAGCCACGCTGCGCATGAACTCGCCCCGGGCCTTCGGCCGCCGGTCCGCCACTTCGTCCAGGCTTGGTCGGCAGCACAACGCCGATGTCCGCGCACAGTTGCTGAGGACAGGTGCCCGGACATCGGCGGGGGCATCGGCGGTCAGCCCGTTCGGACGGAGGCGCCGTAGCTGTCCGTGTGGCGCAACGTTCTCACGTCCTGCCAGTGTGCTGGCCATGCCTGGATGAGGTACCACTCGGTGACCTCGTCTGGGGCAAGGTCGGTGGCGGTGTCGCGGCCGCGGGCGTGGATGCGGAGCCGGTAATCGCCAGGGCCGTCGAAAGACAGGACCGGCAGTTCCTCGTCCAGGTCGTCCATCAGGCCGCGCACCATCAGTTCCCCGGAGGGTGAAGACAGGGACAGTTCGACGATCTCTTCCCACTCGGCGTTCCCGGGCTCGGGGGCGCCAGATCGCGGCCCCTCGCTGGGCGGTGTGCGCCGCATGGGCGACGGTACTTTGCACGGTGCCTTCGTGTGTGTGGCGGCTCTCCCTTGGGTTCGGAGTAGATGTCGGCTTCACTGGACGACTCGGTTCTCTCTACACAGGGACTCCGATCATGGTCTACGTGCTGATCCTGTCGGTGGTCTCGCAGGCGGCCGCTTGCCTCACGCTCGGCCTGGTGAGGCCTTGGGGCGAGCGAGTGCCGCGCTGGGTTCCGCGGTTGGGCGGCCATCACATCCCGCCGCTGGCGGTGGTCATACCCGCGGCAGTGGGCGCTGTAGCGGTGATGGGGCTGTGCGCCGCGGTCACGCTGGTGCCTGGGGGCCTCTGGACAACCCCGACTTCCCGCACGGTACGGCAGGCGTGATCATGGACGCCTGCTACGCCCCCCTGCTGGCCTGGGGTCCCCTGGTCATCGCCCTCGCTATCGCCTACGCCCGACGCCGTCGGGCAGGCGGTCTGGCCAACCGGCGTACTACGAAGCCCGCGGCGCGCGACCTGCCGGCCGCGGTGGTGTGAGCATGCCACCGCCGTCAGAGGGGGATCAGTCGGCCACGGGAAGTGCGGGCGTGCAGATCCGGCACAGACGGTAGCGAATGCCGCCACGCGGGCCGATACGCTCGGCGACCCAGGCCGCCGCCTCGCTGGGCTCCATCATCCGCTGGTACGTCGCCCACCCGGAATCGGAAGTGCCTTCGTGGGCGAACCTCGTCAGCGCACCCAGCATCCAGATCGAGTCATCCCCCTGGACGTGGCCGACCGACTGCTCGATCTCACGGCACGTGGCCCGGCCCGGGCTGCGGCTATTGCCCCGTACAGCCCGCGTGGCCCTGTTTCCGCGCTCGCAGTGCCGCCGCAACCGATACCTGCCGCCCGCCGCCGTCCACGAAGAGTCGGCCGCCGAGCCGCCTGCTGCTCGTGGGTGCCGGGCCGGGCTGGGTATCCCCGCATTGCCACGTGCGGGGCAGGCGCGAGCCCGGTACCCCCCAGGCCGGGCGGGGTCCGGGCATCCGCTGGCCGGTGCTGCGCAGACCGCGCTCGCCCCGGCTGCGGTACGTTGCAACCGATGTACGCCACCATTTTCGGTGGCTATCCTGCAACCATGTCTGTCATCACGATGACCCTGCGCATCCCCGATGATCTCGCCCCGTCGATCAAGACAGCCGCCTCCGAGGCCGGCTTGAGCCTGAACGCCTACGTCGTGCGCGCCGCGCGTCGGCAAGCCACACTCGACGCCGCACACCAGCTCGCCGCGCTCGGCCTCGGTGACGACCTGGCGGGCGAGGGGGACACTCTGTGAAACGTGGCGAGGTCTGGTCCCTCCCCGACGGGCGCAACGTCCTCGTGGTCTCCCTGACCGGCTTGGAGGAGGCATACGGCGCAGTGCTCGCGATCGTGCTGCACCCAAGCGGGCTCTTCCCCGACACGGCCATGTCCGTCGTGATCGGTGATCCGGTCCCCTGCACAGCGGTCGCCGTCAACCTCCAACAGCTGCGAGCGACCCGTTTCGACGGTGCGAAACTCCTGGGCGAGGTCGACCCCGCTGCCATGGCGCGAGTGGACCAGGCACTGCGCGCCGTCCTCGACCTGTAGACCCGACCGCCCTGAGACCTGTTCTCCGTCATCGCAGCCGCCGGGTCATTGCGCTTGCCGACGGCCTCGGCCCGCCCTGCCCGCCTTGATACAGCCGCCGTGGTGCTCGGCCGCGGCCAAGATCCGGGCCATGTGCGTGCGGGCTGTCACTCAGCGTCGAACCAGGGTTTGTTGGCGGCCCAGTGCTTGACCCACCCGGCGAATCCCGGCTCAGCCGTGGTGAACCCGAACTCGGCTCCGAACGGGGTGGCGCCTTCCCCGGTGATCAACCAGACGTGTCCACGATGCGGGCCGGTGACGACGAGATGCCAGTACATGCCGCATCCGTCCGTCCCCAGGACGATTGACCCGTGATCGAAGACCCGGCCCATGATCAGGTCGGTTACCTCGGACGGTTCTGCGTCGTCCTCTTCCCACAGCCACTGCGAGGTGAGGGGGAAGGGCTGGCTCAGGTCACGTTCGGGCCGGTCATCCCCCCAGTCATCGGGCAGCGCTGCCAGGGCCACCAATCCGTGGTCCGGCGGCCCGGAGTACGAGCCGTCGGTGATCTCCGCAACGAAGGTCCGATAGGGCTCCGGAAGAACTATGCCGTGCTCCGCTTCGAAGGCGCGCACCGCTTTCCAGCCCAACGCGGACTGACCGCCATCGTCGACAGCGAAGGCCGCACGAAGTACCGCGAGGTCATCTGGGACTGCCTGATCAAGATTCATGCGGCCCATTGATACCAGTCAGCGGTGACAGCGGTTGAGCCCACCGACGTAGCCAACACGAGGACCACATCCCCTCACGCTCACCCGGGACCCGGCCCATGCGACCACCCTGCGCGGCCTGGGGGAAGGGGGCCTGGGCCTCGCCGGTGCCGGTCATGCATCCTCGCCGAAGGCGCGGAGGCCAAAGGCGGCGAGGTCCGTACTGTTCCGTTACACCCTTCGTCACGGCCGTCATCGCGGGGGCCGTGGCGGACTGGCCGGCCGCCCCGGTCCCTGAGGCCGGACTGAGCGTGATGGGGGATGGCAGAACCTCGGCGCCTGCTGAACCTGCCGGCCGACAGAGCGACCGTGCTCAGGCCGACTCATCAACCACCTTCGCCAGGAACTGATCGAAGAGATCGGCCTGGTAGAGGATCGCGCCCTGCTCGACGGGAATCCGGTACCCGTTCACTTCTGCGGTTGGCGTCCCCCGGGCCTTCGTGCCCGTTGTAGTGGCCGGCGGCAGCGAACGACTTCTCGGACGCGTCCACGAAGTCTTGGTACTTCATGGTCTTGACAGCCGAGTCGAAGGACGGCGTGCGCAGCCCCTCCACCTTGCTCGCCAGGTGCAGCAGCCGCGCCTGCGTGTACCCGTCCTCCTCCTCGGGAGGCTGGTTGAGGTAGAGAACGGTGTGGTATTCGGCGAACTTCCCCTCCTTGAGAGCCGCTCGCAGCGCATTGACCGCCTTCCTCGACCCGCTTCCTCCCAGCCGCCCGTCCAGGAATGACGCCATGGTGTACTCGACCTTCACCTGGTGCGTGAGCACCCACTTGCTCAGGACCGGGCCGCCGCCGGTGGTCTCGAATTGCCGGCAGTAGGGGCAGCGCGGGTCTTCGAAGAGGTGCACGGTGACCCGCGCCCCGGGATCGCCCACCACGACGGTGGCGCCGTCCGGCTCCACCTGCTCGGGCACGTCCGCCAACTGGACGTAAGCAGGCTTGTCCCCCATGTGTCGCCCTCCGCCGTCCGCGGCGGCCGGATGCCGCGCGCACCGCAGCTCGACACCGTCGCAGCGAACCCGACTGCCAGCACGGCCGTGATCAGCCGTCTACCCCCACGCTTCACGCGCGTCAGCCTCCCGTATGCGTCTTGGAAGCGCGAGAGTAGGGCATCCGCGGAAGCGCAGCGGCGGTGGGGTTCGCTCCTTCCCGCGTGCGCTGATGTTCGTCGTGCGGCAGCCGTAGACGTGCCACGAACTACTCGGCAGCGGCAGAGACGGCCCAACTGGGTGACAGGCAATAACGCCGGACAAACGCGGACGTCCGCAGACCATCAGAGCAATTAGGAACCACAGCAGTCCAGGACGCCGCCCCGGCCCTTCCGCGCGGCGGCCGCCCACGCCCGCCACGCGGCCCTCAACGTCCCCTGCCCTGCCCGGCCTTCGTTTTCCCTGCCGCACCCCAGGTCCTTCGCCCTGGCGCCTCTGGTCGTTGAGCGCTCCGGGACCACCTCTTCCGCCCGCAGCCCGGCGGTTGTCTCCCGTGCCGCCAACCGCGGGTGCGCCCCCTGCAGTCGGGCCTTGTGGGGCTTGGCCGCGCGCGGGGCAGTGTCGGTGCCGCCGGTACTGCTCCCGCATCCCTTCTCGAGTGCCGGTCGCTCCACCCCCAAAGGGCGGCCCGGCACCCTCCCCGCACCCACACCCGCCACCGTCGCGGTCCTGGTGATCGCGCTGACCGTCCTCGCGCTCACCGTCTCCCTGCACTGACCCTCAGTCCGAAGGAGAAACCGATCACGATGACTGCCGTCGTGTACGCACGCTCCCACCTGGATGACCTCACCCGGCGCCAGGCCCACCGCGCCCTGCACACCGCCCGCTACTGGTGGCAGGAAGCCTCCGCACCACTGTCTTACTACCCCCCCCGCGAGTGCCGCCGGTGGGCCCGCGAAGCCCTCGCCGACGCCGCCCGGCTGCGCCGCCAACTCACCGCACTGCGCGCCCTGCCCCACCGCCACGTCAGCCGCGAACAGTGGGCGCGGATCACCACCCGGGCCGCCGGCCCCAACGCCACCCGGCGTACCGGCTGACCGCCTGTCGCGCCCCGCGCCCCTCCCACATCGACACCATCTCTGTCCACCCGGACTACCACGTGGGCTCCCGGTGCCGCCGCGGCAAGTTGCTGCGCGGCTGAGGGGCCGCCTTCTGTCAGCAGCCGGAAGGCCGGCCCGACCGGGTTGGAGCAGTCGATCAGCACCTTGCCCTCCAGGGCTGCGTGCAGGTCCCGTGTTACGTCTACTCCCGCCCCGAAGGGCAGCGCGGCCAATACCACCTGACCGGAGGCGGCCGCCGCGTGCAGACTGGCAGGCTTCGCGCTGCCTCCGATGCGCGTCGCGAGCCGCTCCGCCTTGTGTGCGTGCCGTCCCCCGATCATCACTTCGTGCCCGGCCCGCACCCAGTGGGTGGCGAGCGCGTCGGCCATGTTGCCCGTTCCCAGTACACCGATTCTCATCGCGCGGTCCCTCTCCGTGCCTGCTTCGACCGTTCACACCGACGCTAGACGGCTGTTCGGGCACCATTTGGTACGTGACGACCGACGCCTTCCTCGCCGACTGCCGCGCCCGCCTCGCCTTCGACCTGCTCTCCAACACCTGGAACGCCGTGGTGCTCTGGGCACTGCGCGACGGCCCCAGACGCCCGGTCGAACTACGGGAGCGGATCGGGGGCATCAGCTCCAAGGTCCTCACCGAGACTCTGCGCCGGCTGCAGTTCAACGGACTGGTCGACCGGCAGGCAGACGACGAGCACACATCACGGGTCGAGTACGAACTCACTCCTTTGGGCCGGACCTTGCTGGCGCCCATCGACGCTGTCGGCGCATGGGCCTTCGAGTACGGCGATGAGGTTATGGCCGCCCAGGAAGCAGCATGCACTCCCGACCCGCAGTCCCCTCGTCCAACTTCCTAGACGGGCCAACAGCATGAGCGCAGACGTCGCCAGTAGGTGAGTGCACATCCCAGGGTGAGGAAGGTTTCGTGGATGTCGTCGCGGACTTCCCAGTGGGTCCGCGGGCGGCGGAACCAGTGCAGGTGGGCGAATGTGCGTTCCACGGCCCAGCGTTGGCTGCTCAGGGCGGAGCCGTGGTCGGTGCCCCGGCGGGCGATCAGCGGTTTCACACCGAGATCCCAAAGACCAGGCGGCGGTACTTGTCCTGTCGTAGCCGCGGTCGTCCAGCACCATGTCCGGGCGGCGCCTGGGCCGACCGCGCTTGCCCCGCACCGGCGGCACCGCTTCGAGCAGGGGATGAGCTGGGTGACGTCGTTACGGTTGCCGCCCGTGAGGGTGGCGTGGAGCGGGATGCCGGTGGGATCGGTGATCGGATGGTGTTTGCTACCGGTTCTGCCCCGGTCAACAGGGCTTCGGCCCGTCTTGGAACCCCTTTTAACGCCCGGATGTGGGAGCCGTCGACTTCCGCCCGAGAGAAGTCCAGGGCGTTCGCGCAGCGGAGCTTGGCAAGGAGAATCTGGTGCAGTCGGCGCCACACCCGGCCTCGGACCACGCGGCCAGGCGGCGCCAGCAGATCATGCCCGAGCCGAAGCCGAGTTCCTGCGGCAGATGCTCCCACGAGATCCCGGTGTGCGGGACAAACAGAATGCCCTGGAAGACCAGCCGGTCCGGATGCCGCTTGCGTCCCGGGTGCCGGATCCGACGCTCGACTTTTGGCAGCAGCGGCTCGATCACCACCCACAGCGCGTCGTCGACAGTCCTCTAGTGTCGCGCCGCCCACCGAGCACATCCATCTCGCCGCGACCGACGCGACGTCCCGCCGCGCCTTTGCCTGGCGGCCCGGCGACCTCGCCGCCGCAGGCAAGCTCATCGGCTACCTCATCGCGTAGGGCGCCGACTTCGACCACCCCTCCGGTATGGGCGCCACCACTACGCTGCGCCTGCGTCCCTGACGGTGACCTGGTGGCCCGGCCGGGGGAGTGGCTGGTGCACGCCGACGGCGATCAGTGGCAGGTGGTCAGCGCCCGCATACCCGCGCACGTGCCACGGCTCGGCCGGGAGGAGGACGAGGGCGAGCTGGGGCCCCGGCCCACCTGTTGACTGGCTCCCGTCCCTTCTTCGCCGGCCAGCGGTTTGCGGGTGTTGCCCGCCGACTCGGAAGCATCTCCACCGCCGCCGGCGTACGCCACTGGCCCCCGCCCGCGGCTGAGCCCAGCCATACAACCGACGTTGGAGGTCCGCCCGTGACCGCTGCTCCAGCCACTCAACTGTTCCGCTAGGGGGCCTGGGTGTTCAACATCGCCATGGCTCAGATCCTCCTGAAGAAGCACCCCCGCGACGCGGAGCCCACCTCTGTGGCCGACTGGGTGGCCACCTACCACCTTGCCCGGCTCTCTCCGGACCACGACGGCGCGCCCTGGTGCCCGGTCTTGGGCCCGGACTAATCCGCGTTCAACGCCGAACACGCCCTGCAGACCGACCTCGACCAGCCGGTCATCATCGCCACGCTGGAGTTCGATGGCCGTCCGGTCATCCTGCTGATCGACCAAGTCCACCGCATGTACCGGGCCATGATCGAAGGGCGGGCGACGCTGACCGCGCACCTCCTGACCGCTGCCGAGACCGCGACGATCCGCGAGCGCTGACCCCAGCCGCCCGCGTCCGTGGAAGGGCCTGCCCCTTGGGGCGGGCCCTTCGCGTTCGCCCCGTGCTCCGCACCCGCACACCACGGGTGCGGGGCCGCCCGCACACCCGACCGCCGCGCCCGCCGCCGCGGGGGCAGTGCCCCCTCCTCTTCCCGACGTCGAGAGGCGAAGACCGCCGCATGAGGACTACCAGCACCACCTTCTTCCCCAACCGGTTCGCCGGCACCGGCACGCCTGTACGACGTGCACCACGGCCGCGACCTCGACCACGGTCACCGAGGACATCGGGCGGCGCTGCGCCGAGGGCCGACGCGTGTCCGCACGCGTCGACACCAGCCACATCCGCACATCGATGGGCCCGTATCCGCCGTCGAAGCCCGACGACCCCCGCGCCTTCATCTGGTCCCACTGCACATGATGCGACTGGTACGCGTGCTTCCTGGAGGACCAGCAGGCCGTGGAACACACCATGACCGTGCAGGACCACGCCCGCGACACCTGCGAGACGGACGGTCAACTGCTGTTGCCGATCTGAGGATTCGTGACCCGGCCTGACGGTGCCCGTCGCCAGGTGTTGGCCCTGACCCGGGCACGGCCTGATGTCTGTGCTCGGCTCAGCCGCAGCCAACTGCCGACGTGGCCTCGCGGGTCATGAGCACCGTGGGCAGCTTCCCGCGCCATAGGTAAGGCTCACCGGTGATCTCGAAGCCGTGGCGCCGGTAGAAGCGGATCGCGCGTTCGTTGAAATCGGCGACCCCCAGGCGTATGCAGGCGGGGCCCGCCCAGGTGAGGAACTCGGTCATCATGCGGCCCCCGAGTCCGTGACCCTGGGCATGGTCCAGCAGATACATCGGGCCGAGGGTGATCGATTCCGAGTCCTCCCAGTGGCCACAGAGATAGCCGACGATCTCCGTCTCGCACCGGACGACACGGCAGAAGTGCGGGGCAGGGTTCTGGTTCGCCACCTCGATGAACTTCCGCCACTGGGTGATGCCTTCTGCGGTGGCGGACGAGCCACGGTGCTCACGGATCCAGGACTCATCGATCCCCGCGTCCGCGTCGGTGTAGTTCTGCAGCCAGTTCCGCAGGTGCAGGGGCCCTATCGACGTGGCGTCGTCCGGCTGGGCGGTCGTGATCGCGTAGGTCATGCTCGACCATACTGCGACCACTGCCCCGGCCCGACGAGCAGACCCGCGCCACCCCCTGGGCCCCGTCCTGCGTCCCGCAAGGCGGCGCCGCACGCTGGGGTACCGCCCGCACCCCGGGGTACTGCCCACGGCGGGGGGCTTCAGCGCCCGCCGGCCGCGCCTGTCACACCCCGCAGCCGGTCCCTCCGCGCCCGCCCGCGTCCGCAGTTGTGCGCGCCCAGTCGCCGGCCGCGCTCGGGCGGCCGGGCGCGGCCGTCCGCGCGGTCGGGGGACGCGACTCGTTGCGCAGGTAGCTGGGACGCCGAGCGTCCTCCCCGCACCCTCCACGCCCCACCGTCCGGGGGCAGTCCGCCCCCAGCGCGGCTGGTCCGCCTTCTACCAGCCTGAAACGGTGCCCCACTATGCCGTCCGTCTCTCCCCGTCACCTGCCGGAACCAGCACTGCGGCGGCCGCCTCGCCCCGAGCCGCGACGACACCCCCGAAACCTACTGCGTTGCCTGCGCGGACCTCGCCGACGACCACGACCACGACCATGGCGAGCACAACCACGACAGCCGTGAACACTGCCCTGCCTGCCTGCCTGCCTGCCGGCCCAGGCCACCTGATATCCCCCGACTCTGCCCCGTGCCTCCGGCCCGCACCCCGGAGCCCCCACCCAGCCCCCGCCCGGCCCCACCTGGCGCCTGGGGGCTGGGTGGGGCCGGCGGACACGATCCGTCGCGGCGGTAGCAGGGACGTCGAGCACGGCGGCCCCGCACCACCCACCGCACCCCCGGTCCCGGCAGCCTTGCCGTCACTGCGTCACGGTGTGGGCGAGCCGCCGGCCGCCGGACCGCCCCGGCCTTTCAGGACGGGCCCGGCCCGGCCTCCTGCGCCACGCCTCGGCATGGCACGCCTCGGTCACCGGCCCCCACGCGCCGCATCCCGGCTGCCGCCCGCCCCCGGGGCCGCCCCCCCCGTCGCGGCCGGCCGGGTTGCCGTGCCCTGGAGCACCTGACCAGCACCCCCGCCGGTCCGGGGCATGGCCATGCCTCGCGTGGGTGATCTTGCGGTCCCGTGCCGTAACAGCCGCCGCGCACAGGGGTGTGCAGGGGTGTGAAGCGACTGATTCTCACCGCGGTCGTGGCCGCTGTTCTGTCCAGCACGGTCGTGGTCGTTCCGCAGGCCTCGGCCGGTACTCCCGAGCGGCCTCCGAGCGCGTCGGTGCGGGCGGATTCCAGCGAGTGCGGTTATGAGGTCACCGACGTGGTGGGGTTGTGGATGGGGCTTGGGTCCCCGCTATGCCGCTCTGGGTCTGCTGCACCGGGGTGATGCGGTGTATGCCTCTCAGGCCTGGAGTGGCTGGTACCGGGTCTGC
>NZ_JBVIDR010000016.1:0-191425 GCF_055572275.1 Streptomyces sp. NPDC030798
GCCGGCCCGTGCCCGCTCCAGCGCCCACTTGGTGACCGCGAGGCAGGCCAGCACGTCGTTGCCGTCGACCCGGACGCCCGGGAAGCCGAAGCCCTCGGCGCGCCGGTACAGCGGCACGCGCATCTGCCGCTCGGTCGGCTCGGAGATCGCCCACTGGTTGTTCTGGCAGAAGAACACCACCGGCGCGCCCTGCACCGCGGCGAACGTGAACGCCTCCGCCACGTCGCCCTGGCTGGAGGCGCCGTCGCCGAAGTAGGCGATCACCGCGGTGTCGGCCCCGTCCCGGGCCACGCCCATCGCGTAGCCGGCCGCGTGCAGCGGATGCGCGCCGACGACCAGGGTGTAGAGGTGAAAGTTGTGCGCGGCCGGGTCCCAGCCGCCGTGGGTCACCCCGCGGAACAGCCGGGCCAGGTCCAGCAGGTCCAGGTCGCGGCACCAGGCGACGCCGTGCTCCCGGTAGCTGGGAAAGACGTAGTCGGTGTCCCGCAGCGCCCGGCCGGAGCCGATCTGGGCGGCCTCCTGGCCGAGCAGCGGGGTCCACAGGCCGAGTTCCCCCTGGCGCTGCAGCGCGGTGATCTCCAGGTCGAAGGCGCGCACCAGCACCATGTCCCGGTACAGGCCGCGCAGTTCGCCGGGGGAGGGGTCGGCGGCGAACGTGTCGTGCGGGACGCGTTCGCCCTGCGGACTCAGCAGTTGTACGAAGCCGTACTCGCCCATCGCGTCTCGTCGCTCCCTCATCCCTCGACCATGACGGCGGCCCGTACGGCGTCGACCTCGGCGACCAGTTCCCGGGCGAAGCCGGGGAAGGCGTCGCCCAGGAAGTAGAAGTGGCCGCCGTCGAAGACGCGGCGGCGAGCGCCGTGCCGGGACTCGGCGGCCCAGCCGGACATCGCCGCGGGCGGCGCCCACAGGTCGTCGGTGCCGCAGAAGACGGTCAGCGGGCAGGACAGCGGGGCCCGGTCGGCCGGCGGCCGGTAGGACTCCACCGAGCGCAGGTCGGCGCGGGTGAGGTGGACGAAGCGGGAGACGAACTCCGGTACCTCGTCGAGCTGTTCGGGCAGCCCGCCCATCGCGCGGATCTGCTCCAGCAGGCCCCGGTCGTCCAGCTCGGACAGCCGGCGCTGCGTGCGGTAACCGGGGGAGACCCGCCCGGACACACCGGTCCACAGCGGCGGCCGCCCGGTGTCGCCGAGCCGGCGGGCCACCTCGGTGGCGACGATCGCGCCGTAGCTGTGCCCGAACAGGGCCACCGGAACGTCCAGCCACGGCTCGACGTCGCGCGCCACCAGGTCGACCACGTCGTCGATGTGCTCCAGGGGCAGCTCGTGGTACCGCTTGCCCCGGCCGGGCAGGTCGAGCAGCAGCAGCTCCCAGTCGTCGGGGATCAGCCGGCTCATGGGGTAGTACGACGTGGACGAGCCGCCGGCGTGGTGGAAGCAGATCAGCCGGAGCGCGGGCCCGTCCACCGGACGCGGGCGGACGAAGGGGGTCATGCGGCGGACTCCTGTTCGGTCGGTGCGGTCGATGCGGTCGGTCCCGTCAGGGACGGGTGGTGGCGTACGACGTACGTGCTCAGCCGCTCGAAGAGCTCCGCCAGGGTCAGCTCGATCTCGAACTCGTCGATGGGCACCTCGATCCGGTACTCCTCCTCGATGCTCATCGTGAGCTGCATGGCGGTGAACGAGTCGCCGCCGACGGCGAGGAAGGTGTCGCTGGGGTCGAGGGCGCGTTCGGCGCGCATGATGCGGGCCAGTTCCGCCTGCAGGAAGGCGGTGACGGCGGCCGGGGCGCAGGTGGCGTACTGGGCGAGGCTGCCGCCCGGCTGGGCGCCCGGCTGCACCACGGCCGTGCCCGGGGCGATCGCCGGGGCCGCCGGCTGCGCCGGCCCGTCCCCGGCCGGCGGCTCCTCGATCCAGCAGCGGTGGCGCAGGAACGGGTAGGTGGGCAGGTTGGCGGGGCGGCCGGTGCCGGGTGCGCGCAGGGCGTCGAGGCGCAGGTCCGCGCCCTCGGTGAACAGAGCGGCGAGCGCCTCGGCGAGCAGCCGCGGGGCCGCCTGCGGATCGTCCGTGAGCAGCGGCAGCGTCCGCCCGCCCCACGACAGCGCGGCCTGGACGGCGCCCGCCGGGCGCGGTCCGGTGGCCTGGTCGAGGCCCACGCCGAGCCGGCCCAGCAGGCGCCGCAGCCGCAGCGCGGGTTCGCCGGCGGTGTCGTCGTCGGCCAGCTCGGGGAAGGCCGTGTGCAGTTCGGCCAGCCCCTTCTCCAGCAGGGCGCTCTCGCCGCCGGCGGTCAGCCGGATCCCGGCCGGCGGGGCGGTTCGCTCCGCGGCGGTGTACGCGTCCGCGGCGGCGGCCAGCCGTTGGGCCAGCTCGGCGGCCGTCGCGCCGACCACCGCGAGCCGGTGCTCGAACGCCGTCCGGCCGTCGCGCAGCGTGGCGCACACCGCCGTCAGCTCCTGCGGGCCGGTGCCGGCCAGGTGGGCGACGGTCTCCTCGGCGAGGGCGCGCAGGCTGTCGGGGTTGCGGGCCGAGACGGTGAGCAGCTCGTCCCGGCCGACCGCGACCGGCCCCTCCGCCCGCGCCTGCGGCTCGTACGCCTCCAGGACCGCGTGTGCGTTGGTGCCGCTCATGCCGAAGGCGCTGATGCCCGCGATGCGCCGCTCGTAGACGGCCGGCCAGTTCAGCGGGCGGCGCGGCACGGTCAGGCCCAGCCGCTCCCAGGGGATCAGGTGGTTCAGCGGGCCCGCCTCCTCCGGCGCGCTCGCCGGGATCCGGCCGTGCCGGAGCATCAGCACCACCTTGATCAGCCCGGCGATGCCGGCCGCGCTCTCCAGATGCCCGATGCGCGACTTGACCGTGCCGACCGTCAGCGGCTCCGGGCGGCCGGGCGCGCCGGTGCCGAGCACGGCGTCCAGCGCGCCCACCTCGATGGGGTCGCCGAGCGCCGTGCCGGTGCCGTGCGCCTCGACGTAACCGACCTGCTCGGGCCGCACCTTGGCGTCGGCCAGGGCCGCACGGACGACCTCCTGCTGGGCCGGCCCGTTCGGCACGGTCAGACCGGAGGAGGCACCGTCGTGGTTGACGGCGCTGCCGCGCAGAACGGCGAGCACGGTGCGGCCCTCGCGCTCGGCCTCGTCCAGGCGCATCAGCACCACCGCGCCCACGCCCTCGCCGCGCCCGTAGCCGTCGGCGCTGTCCAGGAACGCCTTGGAGCGGCCGTCGGGAGCGAGGGCCCGGCTCTGGCACAGCGACACCATCAGGTCGGGCGAGAAGAACACGTTGGCGCCGCCCACCAGGGCGTACCGGCACTCGCCGCGGCGCAGGCTCTGCGCGCCCTGGTGCAGCGCCACCAGCGAGGAGGAGCAGGCGGTGTCGACGCTGAGGGACGGCCCGGACAGGCCCATCACATAGCTGACCCGGCCGGCCGCCATGCAGTGGCCGCCGCCCGTGCCGTAGTACGGGTCGATGCCGGTGCGGTCCGCGCGGTGGGCGAGCCGGTCGCCGTACTCCGACGTCATGATGCCGACGAACACGCCCGCGTTCAGCCGGTCCTGGCGGCGCACCGCGATCCCGGCCCGCTCCATCGCCTCCCAGGAGGTCTCCAGCAGCAGCCGCTGCTGCGGGTCGAGGACGTCCGCCTCCCGCTGCGACAGCCCGAAGAACGCCGGGTCGAAGCCGGACACGTCGTCGAGGAAGCCGCCGTGTCCCACGTACGAGCGGCCCGGGGCGGCCGGTCCGGGGGAGTGGACGGCGCGCAGGCCGGTGCGGTCCTCGGGGATCTCCCGGATCGCGTCCCCGTCGCCGAGCAGGAACTCCCAGTACGCCTCCGGGGTGGTCAGGCCGCCCGGCAGGCGCAGGGCCATGCCGACGACCGCCAGCGGGACGTCCCGCTCGGCCTCCAGTTCCCGGATGCGGGCCTTCAGTTTCCGGGACAGGACCAGTTGCTGCTGGACCGCCCGGCGCAGGTCGGTGGTCTCGGTGCTGGTGTCGGTGCTGTTGGTGCTGCTCATCTCATCCCCCTCACAGATCCGCGGTCAGGTCGTCGCGCACTGCCTGCAGCAGCTCCTCGTCGCTCAGGTCCTCCAGGGACAGGGCGTCGACGGAGGTGTCCGGCGTGTCGGCGGGCGGCGCGGCGAAGGCCGGCAGCTGCCTGATGTACGCGGACAGTTCGGCGACGGTCGGGTGGTCGATGGCGACGGTGGCGGGAAGCTCGGTGTCCAGGGCGTGGGAGAGCTGGTCGCCCAGTTCCAGCACCATGATCGAGTCCATTTCCGCCTCCTCGAACCCCCGGTTGGGGTCGGCCACCGCGTCCGGGTCGCCGAGGAGTTCGCCGATGACGACGCGCAGCGTCTCGCGCAGCAGGTTGTCCCGGTCCGCCGGCTCCAGGCCGAGCAGCAGGTCGCGCAGCCAGCCCCGGGCCCGTGCGCCCGGCTCCTCCTGGCCGCCGCTGCCGGTGCGCTGCTCGGCGGCGTTCTCCGGGCGTCCGGAGCGGGCCAGTTCCCGCACCAGCTGGGAGCGCGGGTGGCCGCGCAGCGCGTCCAGGTAGCGGGCCGGGTCCAGGTGCACGGCCAGCAGCCGGGGCCCGGCCGTGGTGGTGGCGAGGGCCAGCAGCGGTTCGGCCGTGTCGTCGGTCAGCGGCTCGATGCCGAGCTGCCCGATCTGGCGGCGCACCGCGGCCGAGTCGGCCATGCCGCCCTTTGCGCCGGCCACCCACGGGCCCCACTCGACGGCCGTCGCCGGCACCCCGCGCTCGCGCAGGTGGAGCGCCAGACCGTTCAGGTAGCCGTTCGCGGCGCCGTAGTTGGCCTGTCCGGCGTTGCCGAGCAGACCGGCGGCCGAGGAGAACAGGACGAACGCGTCCAGCTCCAGGTCCCGGGTGGCCTCCGCGAGGTTCTGGGCGCCGCGGGCCTTGGCATGGAAGACGGCCGTGAAGTCGGCCTCCGTGAGCTGGTCGAAGGCGTGGTCGGCGGTCGTGCCGGCCAGGTGGAGCACCGTGCGCAGCGGCACGTCCCGGCCGGCCGCCGCCACCGCGGCCGCGCAGGCCTCCGGGTCGGCGACGTCACCGGAGACCACGTGCACGTTGGTGCCCAGCGCCCGCAGCTCCTCGATGACGGCCGTGGCCGTCGCGTCCGGTGCCGAGCGGCCCATCAGGGTGAGCGAGGGCGCGCCCTGCCGGGCGAGCATCCGGGCGGCGCTCAGACCGAGCGCGCCGAGTCCGCCGGTGAGCAGCACCCCGCCCTGCGGGCGCGGCTGTTCGGGCGCGGGCAGCACCGAGGTGAGCCGGGCCACCCGGGTGCCGTCGGCGTCCACCGTGATCCGGGTCTCGGGCAGCTCCTCGTCGAGCAGCAGCGCGAGCGTGCCGACGACCGACTCCGGGCGCCAGCCGGCCTCCAGCGTGACCCGCAGCAGCCGCCGCTCGGCGTCCTCGGCCTCCAGCGCGGCGAGCAGCCCCCACAGCGCCTCCCGTACGGGCGCCGCCTCGGCGCCACCCTCGGCGACGACGGCGTACGGCGTCCTGCGCGGCGCCGAGCGCAGCGCCTCGGTCAGTCCGCGCGCCGCCGCCAGCGCGTCCCCGGCCCCGGTGCCGGCCGGGACCCGCAGGTCCAGCACCAGCTCGGCGTCCGGCCCGGCCGCGTCCAGGACCACGTGCCCCTGCGCGGTGAGCGCCTCGGTGAGCGACGCCCCGACCGGCCCGTCCGCGCCGAGCACGGCGACCCGGCGCCCGGAGCGGCCGCGCGCGTCGAACCGCGGTTCGGCCATCCAGGTCAGCTCGTAGGCGTGCGCCTGGCCCTCGCGCAGGCTCTGCCGCAGGGTGGCACGGCGGGCGTTGCGCACCCGGAAGTCCTCCGCGACCAGCAGGCTCTGTCCCTCGGCGGTGAACAGGTGCAGCCGCGCGGTCTCGATGCGCCGGCGGTCGTTCGGCAGCTCCTCCGACTGCAGCGCCCTGACGTGGCCCCACAGTTCGGCCGGGTGGTCCGGCCGGGCCGGGAAGGCGATCCGGGCGGCGGAGAACGGGATGGCGAGCGTGGCCGCGCTGCTGATCTCGTCGTCCACCATGAACGCGGCGGTGCTCTGGAACACCGAGTCGATCAGACCCGGGTACAGCTCGTAGTCGCCGAGCCGGTCCGGGAGTTCGGGCGCGGTGTAGCGGACCAGGGCCTCCTCGCCCCGGATCCACACGTCGGAGATCCAGCGGAAGGACGGGCCGAGGTTGTAGCCCAGCGCGTAGAAGAAGGCGTAGAACGCCTCACCGCTGATGTAGCGGTCCGCGTCCGCCAGGAACGCCCGGGTGTCGGGCACCGGCACCGGCACCTCGCCGGCGCTGTCCGTCAGCTTCGCCGCCAGGTGCTTCTCCCACACGCCCTGCTCCGGGTCGAGCAGGCTGTGCAGGCTGACCGTACGGCCGTTCGCCGTGGCGCTGTCGCCGTCGACGAGGATCTGCACGTCGTACTCCTCGCCGTCCTTGATGACCAGCGGGCGCGGGCAGATCAGGTCGTCCACCGCGAGCGGCCGGCCGCCGCCCGCCAGCGCCGACAGGATCGCGGCCAGGTGGGAGGAGGCGGGGGTCAGGACGGTGTCCTCGATGCGGTGGTCGGTCAGGTACGGCGGGAACGTGGCGCTGCGCTTCGTCGCGAACACCCGGCCGCTGACCGCCGGGGAGGTGAACTCACGTCCCCAGTGGGCCCCTTCGCGCACCGCGGCCGGGGCGGCCGGCTCGCTGTGCGGGGTGACCTTGGTCCAGTACCGGGTGGGGGCGAAGGGGTACGCCGGCGCCGACGCCCGGACCTCGCCGAGGGCCGCCTGCACGGCACCCCAGTCCAGCTCCTGGCCCCGCTCGTACAGCGCGGCGGCCGCGGTGAGCAGGCTCGTCCGGTCGCCGCCGCGACGGCGCAGGGACGGCAGCGCGCCGCCCTCCGGGGCGAGCCCGGCGAGCTGCACCAGGTTGGCCAGGGTGCGGTCGGGGCCGATCTCCAGGCAGACGTCCACGCCCAGGCCGAGCAGCGCGGCCGCGCCCTCCTGGAAGCGGACCCGCTCCCGCAGGTGCCGCGACCAGTACGAGGCGTCGTACGTGCCGGGTCCGGCCACGTCTCCGGTCAGGTTGGAGATGACCGGGATCCGCGGCGCGCGGAACTCCAACGCGCCGGTGAACGCCTCGAGTTCGGCCACGACGGGCTCGACGAACCGGGAGTGCATGGCCGAGGCGACCGCGAGGCGCGTGCCGCGCACCCCGTGCTCCTTGGCCAGCGCGGCGACCGCCTCGACGTCGGCCGGCGAACCCGAGATCACCGTGGACCTGGGTCCGTTGACGGCCGCGATGTCGACCTCACGGCCGGACAGCCACTCCTCGACGCGGTCGGGGGTGGTGGACAGCGACAGCATGGCGCCCTCGCCGGTGGCGGCGATCAGCCGGGCCCGGTGCGCGACGAGCCGCAGGCCCGAGGCGCGGTCCAGGACCCCGGCGACGACCGCGGCGGCGATCTCGCCGACGCTGTGCCCGGTGACCGCGGCCGGCGTCACGCCCCACGAGCGCCACAGGTCGGCGAGCGCCAGCTCCAGGGCGACGATCGCCGGCTGGGCGTACTCGATGCGGTCCAGCAACTGCTCGTCGGTGCCGTAGAACACCAGGTCGCGCAGGCTCACCTCGAGCAGCGGGCGCAGCACGGCGTCGCTGTCGTCGACGGACGCGCGGAACACCGGCTCCGTCTCGTACAGCTCCCGCCCCATGCCGAAGTACTGGCTGCCCGAGCCGGTGAACAGGAACGCCACCCGCGGCTGGTCGGGGCCGGTGACCGCGCCGCCGTCCTGGTCGAGCGCGGCCAGCAGCTGCTCGGGCGTGCTGCCGAGCAGCGCGCGGCGCACCGGGAAGTGGGCGCGGCCCGCGCCCGCCGTGCGGGCCAGCCCGGCCGTCTCCACCGGGTCGGGGGAGCCGGCCAGCCGGTCCCGCCAGGCGCCGGCGACCCGCTCGAAGGCCGCCGCGTCCGGCGCCGACACCGGCAGCAGGAACGGGCCCTGCGGGTCGGTCTCGGCCACCGGCGCCGGGGCCGGCGGCTCGCCGAGGACGACATGCGCGTTGGTGCCGCTGAACCCGAAGCCGGAGACGCCGGCCAGCCGGGTGCCGGAGCGGACCCGCCAGGGGATCAGCGAGTCGGCCACCCGCAGGTTCATCTCGTCCCACGGCACATGCGGGTTGAGCTCGTCGCAGTGCAGCGAAGCGGGGATCTTCCCGTGCCGCAGCGCCAGCACCGTCTTGAACAGCGAGGCCATGCCGGCCGCGGACTCGGCGTGCCCGATGTTGCTCTTCACCGATCCGACGTGCAGCGGGTCGCCGGGCTTGCGGTCCCGCCCGAGCACCGCCCAGGCGGCCTTGAGCTCGATCGGGTCGCCGAGGGAGGTGCCGGTGCCGTGCGCCTCCAGGTAGGAGATGTCGGCGGGAGCCACGCCGGCGTCGGCCAGCGCCTCGCCGATGACGGCCTGCTGGGCGGTGCCGCTCGGCACGGTCAGGCCCGAGGAGGCGCCGTCCTGGTTCACGGCCGTGCCCCGGATCACCGCGTGCACCCGGTCGCCGTCGCGCAGCGCGTCCGACAGCCGCTTGAGCACCAGCACGCCGACGCCCTCGGCCCGGACGAACCCGTTGGCCTCCGCCGAGAACGTCTTGCAGCGGCCGTCGGGGGAGAGCATGTGGGCGCGGCTGATGGCGACCGAGGTGGCCGGCGCGCTGATCACGTTGACCCCGCCGGCCAGCACCCGGTCACTCTCGCCCTGGCGCAGCGACCGTACGGCCAGGTGCAGCGCCGTCAGCGAGGAGGAGCAGGCGGTGTCCACGGCGATCGCCGGGCCGTTCAGGCCGAGCGTGTAGGCGATGCGCCCGGCGGCGGCGTTCAGGGCGGTGCCGCTGGCGAAGTAGGCGTCGAGCTGGGGGAGGCCGCCCACCTCCATGTGGCGGGCGTAGTCGCTGTTGCTGATGCCGACGAACACGCCGGTCCGGGTCCCGGTGAGGGAGGTCGGCGCGGTGCCCGCGTCCTCCAGCGCGTGCCAGGCGGTGGCCAGCAGCAGCCGCTGCTGCGGGTCCAGGCTCTCGGCCTCGCGGGCCGGGATGCCGAAGAAGGAGGCGTCGAAACGGTCGATGGAGCTGAGGAAGCCGCCCTGGTCGGTGCTGATCTTCCCGGTCTTCAGCGGGTCGCTGTCGTGCAGGCCCGCGCCGTCCCAGCGGTCGGCGGGCACCGGGCCCACCGCGTCGGTGCCGGTGCGCAGCAGCTCCCACAGCTCCTCGGGGGAGTCGGCGCCGGGGAAGCGGCCCGCCATGCCGACGATCGCGATCGGCTCCCGCTCGGCGGGTTCCGGCGCTGCGGCCACCGCGGCCGCGGGCGCGGCGACGGCGGGACGGGTCGGGGCGGGCGCCTGCGCCGGGCCCTGGGCGACCCGCTCGACGACGGCGGCGGCGAGCGCGGTCACCGTCGGGTTGTCGAAGACGTCGGCCACGTCCAGGCGCAGGGCGTAGGCGGTGCCCAGGTCGCGGGCCAGGTCGACGGCCATGATGGAGTCCATGCCGAGGTCGAAGAAGCCGGTGCCCTGCGGGACCGCCCGCGGGTCGGCGTGGCCCAGGATCGCCGCGACCAGCTCGCTCACGCCCTCGCGTGCCGCCTGCGGGCGGCGGCCCTCCGGCACCTCCAGCAGCGCGGCGCGCAGCCGTCCGGTGCCCTCGGCGCCGGACGTCCGCTCGGTGGCGTCCGCCGCGGGGGCGGCGGGCACGAGCACGTCGAACAGCGGGCGGCGGCGCACCGCGGCCATCACCTCGACGAAGCGCGGCCAGTCCATCGCGCAGGCCAGGAAGTGGCCCGACGGTCCGGGCGCCGTGGCGGACAGGGCAGCGCGGCCCTGGGCCGGAGTGAGGTCCACGATGCCCATCCGGGCCAGCCGGGCGCGCTTGTCCGCGTCGGCCATGCCGTCCAGGCTCCAGGTGCCGAAGGCGATGCTCGTCGCCGGCAGGCCCCGGGCGGCCCGGTGCGCGGCCAGGGTGTCCAGGCCCGCGTTGGCGGCCGCGTAGGCGCCGCGGCCCTCGTTGCCCCACAGGGCGGAGACCGACGAGGTCTGCACGAAGAAGTCCAGCGGCCAGTCCCGGGCGGCCAGGTGCAGCCACCAGGCGGCGGCGAACTTGCCGCGCAGCACCGGCGTGAAGTCGGCCGCCCCGGCGCCGGCCAGCGGCGCGTGCGGGAGCGTGCCCGCGCTGTGCACCACACCGCGCACGGGCGGCAGGTCCGCCAACGCCTCCAGCGCGGCGGCGAGTTCGCCGGCCGAGCCCACGTCGGCGGCGCGGTAGTGCACCTCGGCGCCGTCGGCGCGCAGCGCCCGAAGGGCCGACACGGCCTGCTCGCCGAGGTCCGCCTCCGCCGTCCGGCCGATCAGCAGCAGGTGCCGGGCGCCCCGGCGCACCAGGTCGGCGGCCACCTCGCGGCCGATGCCGCCGAGGCCGCCGGTGATCAGGTACGTGCCGTCGGCGCCGACCGGGGTCTCGGGACGGAACCCGGCCGGGGCCTCGGCGAGCCGTCCGGCCAGCACCTCGCCGCCCCGCACCGCGAGGACGTCCTCGGCACCGGCGGGCAGCCGCAGCACCGCTCGGGCGTCCGCGGGACCGGGAACGGCGGGCAGGTCGGTCACGCCGCCCCAGGCGTCGCCCAGTTCCAGCCCGAGCACCGCCCCGAGCCCGTGCAGCGTGCCGTGGTCGGTGGCCGGTATCTCATCGGCGCCCGTGACCTGCCGCGCCCCCCGGGTGAGGACATGCGCCCGGCCGCTCACGGGGGAGCGGTGCAGAGCCCGTACGGCGACGGTGACGGCCGCGCAGAGGGCGGCGGCGGTGCCGGCGGGGTCGGGGGAGTCCTGGAGGGCGGCGGGCAGTTGATGTGCCGCCGGTGCCAGGAGCAGCGTCGTCGGCCGGCCCGTGTCGTGGCCCGCCCAGAACGCCGCCCACGCGGCGTCGTCCTCCGGCAGGGCCGCCCGCTCCCAGGTGCCCGGCAGCGGTCCGGCCGACGGCGGGGCGAGGACGGTGCCGTGCAGGCCGGCGGACTCCGCCTCGGCCAGCAGCAGGCCGAGCAGCTCGGCGTCGTCGCCGGCCAGCACGATCCCGGTGCCGGACGGGTCGGTGGACTCGACGCGGTGCCAGGCGAGTTCGTACAGCGGAGGCTCCTGCGCCGGGGCCTCGGTGCCGGTGCCCTCGGGGGCGTACCGCTGCTTCTGCCACGGGTACGGGGGCAGCGGCAGCACCCGGCGCGGCAGGCCGGTGCCGTCGGCGGGCGCGCCCTCGGCGCCCTCCGTGAGGGTGACGGCGGGCGTCGGGGCGCCCTCGGCCAGGGAGCGCAGGGCGGCCACCGCCGAGGTGCGGTCGGCGGCCCGGACCACGGCCCGTACGGCGTGCCGGGAGCGGCCCTCGGTCGCGGTGTACGCGAACGCCGGGTAGTCCTCGTCGGCCGCGCCCTCCAGGCGGTCGGCGTAGCGCCCGGCCAGCGCGGCCAGCGCCTCGGGGCTCTTCGCGGACAGCTCGAAGCCCTCCGGTGCCACGGACGCCCCCGCGTCGTCCACGGGGTCCGCCGGGCCCACGATCACATGCGCGTTGGTGCCCGCCATGCCGAACGAGCTGATGCCTGCGTAGCGTCCGCCCTCCGCGTCAGGCCACGGCTGGAGCGTGCCGGACAGGGTGACGCCGGTGCCGTCCAGGTCGATGCGCGGATTGAGGGTGCGGAAGTGGACCAGCGGCGGCACCGCCCTCTCGCGCAGCGCCAGGATGGCCTTGATCATCCCCATGACGCCGGCCGCGGCCTCCAGGTGACCGAGGTTGGTCTTCAGGGAGCCGACGTGCAGCGGAGCCCCGCCGTTGCGCCGGCCGAGGGCCTCGACGATGGCCTCCATCTCGATCGGGTCGCCGAGGGCCGTGCCCGTGCCGTGGGCCTCCACCAGACCGATGTCGGAGGGCTCCAGGCCCGCGTCGGCGAGCGCCGCCTCGATCAGCGAGATCTGCGAGAGCACGTTCGGCGCGGTGAACCCGGAGGAGCGGCCGTCCTGGTTGGTGGCGGTGCCGTGCACGACGGCGAGGATCCGGTCGCCCGCCGCCCGCGCCTGGTCCAGCCGCTTGAGGACGACGACGCCGCAGCCCTCGCCGCGCACGAACCCGTTGGCCCGCGCGTCGAACGCCTTGCACAGCCCGTCCGGCGACAGCGACCGGGTCTGCGCGATGACCTGCGTCGAGCGCGGCGACAGCACCAGGCTGACGCCGCCGGCCAGCGCCACGTCCACCTCGCCGCGGCGCAGCGCCTGGCAGGCCTGGTGCACGGCGACCAGCGAGGAGGCGCAGGCGGTGTCGATGGCGACCGCGGGACCGGTGAGCCCCATGGCGTAGGCGATGCGGCCGGCCGCGAAGCTGTGCCCGTTGCCGGTGGCCGAGTAGGCGTCCGGGTCTCCGGTCAGCCAGTCCTGGTAGTCCTGCCGGCCGGTGATCCCGACGTAGGTGCCGACGGTGGTGCCGTCCAGCCGGTCCGGGGGCAGGGCGGCGTTCTCCAGCGCCTCCCAGGCCACTTCGAGCAGCAGCCGGTGCTGCGGGTCGACCGCGCGGGCCTCCCGGGGGCTGATGCCGAAGAAGGAGGCGTCGAAGTCCAGGACGCCGTCCAGGAAGCTGCCCCGGTTCGGGGTCGTCGCCCACTCGGCGGCGAACGGCCCCATCCGCTCCGCGGGCCGGGCCCGCACCAGGTCGGCGCCGCCGCTGAGCGCGTCCCAGAAGCCGTCGAGGTCGTCGATGCCGCCCGGCAGCCGCAGGCCGACGCCGACCACCGCGAGCGGCTGGGTGCCGTCCCGCTCGTCGAGCTGGGCCTTCAGGGTCTTGATGGTGTTCAGCGCACGCGTCAGCGGGGTGACCGCGCCGCCCTCGGTGTTCTTCGAAGTCATGGGTGAAGTCCTCGTGATCAGGCCGCGGAGGCCACGGTCTGCTGGATGCGGTCGCTGAGCGCGCCGGAGAGGGCCCGCGTGTTGCCGTAGGTCCACAGCAGGGTCGGCGAGAGCTTGAGCCCGAAGGCGGCCTCCAGCCGGTTGCGCAGTTCCAGGCTCATCAGGGAGTCCAGGCCCAGCGCCTTGAACGGCACGTCGTGGTCGATGTTCTTCGGGTCCAGGCGCAGCACGCGGCCGACGTTCTCGCGCACCCGGGCCTCGACGAGGCCGAGCCGGTCGTCCTCCTGCGCCGTGCTGTACAGGCTGAGGAAGGCGCCGTCGGCGCCGGAGCCCTGGGCGCCGGACCGCTCGGCGCGGCGCAGCAGTTCCCAGGTCCGCTGGGCGGCGGTGTCCGGGTAGGCGTCGAACCACTGCCGCAGGTTGAGCGGCAGGTAGCCGACGACCTGCCGGTCCTCCTCCAGGAACCGGACGAGCGCCGCCCAGGCCTCGGCGGCCGGGAAGCTGCCCATGCCGCGGTCCCCGAGCCGGGCGCCGCGCACGTCCTCCTGCGCGGCGAGGCCGATCTCGGCGAACGGGCCCCACTGCACGGCGAGTCCGGGACGTCCGGCGGCCCGGCGGGCGTGGGCGAGCGCGTCCAGGTAGGCGTTGCCGGCCGCGTACCCGGCCTGTCCGGCGTTGCCGATCAGGGAGGCCACCGAGGAGAACATCACGAAGAAGTCGAGGCTCTCCCCGGTGGTGGCCGCGTCCAGGTGGCGGGCGCCGTCGACCTTCGGGGCCAGCACGCGCTCGATCTGCTCGGGTGTCGCGTTGCGCACGGTGGCGTCGTCCAGCAGGCCGGCCGCGTGCACCACGCCGCGCAGCGGGGGCAGTTCCTCGCGGACCAGGCCGAGCGCGGTGCGCAGCGCCGTCTCGTCGGAGACGTCCACCGCGTACGTCTGCACGCGCACCCCGCGCTCGCGCCAGGCCGCGATCCGCCGTGCCGCCTCCGGGGAGGGCGCGGAGCGGCCCAGCAGGGCCAGCGCGCCGGCGCCGTGGTCGGCGAGGAAGCCGGCCAGGGACAGCCCGAGCCCGCCGAGGCCGCCGGTGATCAGATAGCTGCCGTCGGCGCGGAACCTGCCGTCGGTCAGCGGCTCCGGGGCCACCGTGCGCACCGACTCGGGGGCGCCGAGCACGAACTTGCCGATGTGGGTGCCGCGGGACATCGCCCGCAGGGCCTCCGCCGCGTCGGCGAAGTCGTGGTCGATGCGGGGCAGCGGCCGGATCCCGTCCGGTGTCACCCGCCGCCAGGCGTCGGCGAAGAGCCGGGCGAACTTCTCCGGGCGCCGGTCCAGCAGACCCGCGAGGTCCACGGCGGCGAAGCTGATGCTCTTGCGGAACGCGGAGAGGCTGACGTTGCGGGCGGCGTAGATGTCCTTCTTGCCGACCTCCACGAACCGGCCGTCCTCCGCGAGCACCTCCATGCCGAGCGACAGGGCGGCTCCGGTGAGGGAGTTGAGGACGACGTCCACGCCCCGGCCGCCCGTGGCCGCACGGACCTCGTCGGCCCAGGCCAGGCTCCGCGAGTCGAAGACGTGCTCGATGCCCAGCTCTCGGAGGTGGCGCCGCTTGTCCTCGCTGCCGGCCGTCGCGATGATCCGCGCCCCGAGCGCCCGGGCGACCTGCACGGCCGCGAGCCCCAGACCGCCGGCGGCGGAGTGGATCAGCACCGTCTCGCCCTCGGCCAGGCGGCCCAGGTCGTACAGCCCGTACCAGGCGGTGGACAGCGCGAGCGGGAGCCCGGCCGCGTCGGCGTCCGTCAGGTGGTCCGGCACCGGCTGGGCGTGGTCGGCGCGCACGGTGACGTGCGAGGCGAGGGCGCCCATCACACAGGCGGCGACCCGGTCGCCGACCGCGACGCCCTCGGTGCCGGGGCCGACGGCGACGACCCGGCCCGCGCACTCGCCGCCGAGCAGCGACGCGCCGCCGGTGGGGTCGGGGTAGGTGCCCATGGCCTTCATGACGTCGATGAAGTTGAGCCCGGCGGCGGTCACCCGCACCTCGATCTCACCGGCGCCCGGGGCCCGCCGGGTGAGCGGCCGGTACTCCAGGCCGTCCCAGAACCCGGGCCGGGCCGGCACCAGCCGGAACGGCTGCGCGGACGGCTGCCACGGAGCCTTGGCCACCTCGGCACCGGCCTGGGCACCGGCAGCGCCGGTGAGACGTCCGGTGAGCCGGCGTCCGGCGCGCAGCGCCACCTGGTCCTCGCCGTCGTCCGCGAGGAGTTCCGCGGCGGCCTCGGCGGCCCAGCCGTCGTCGCCCGGCAGGACGTCGAGGAGCAGCGGGGACAGCTCGGGGTGCTCGCGGCGCAGGACGCGGCCGAAGCCCCAGAACAGCGCGGCGCCCGGGTCGGGCGACTCGCCCCCGGCCGCGGCCTGCGCGCCGGCGGTGACCAGCACGAGCCGGGGGACGGCGGGCAGCGCGGTGAGGGAGCGCACCAGGGCGGGCAGCGCGGCCAGGACCCGGCGCTGGGCGGCGAGCCCGGCCGCCGCGTCGGGCACGGCCAGGGCGATGCCGGTCAGGCCGGCGGTGTTCCCGGCCTCGGCGGCCCACCGCTCGGGGTCGGTGCCGCCGGCCACGGCGGCCGTCGCACCGGCGGCGGTGAGCGCCGGGGCGAGCGCGCCGGTGAGCGGGGGCTGCCCGCACACCAGCCAGGTGCCCGGCTGCCCGGACGGCTCCGGCCGTGCCGCCTCCACGAAGTCGAGCACGTACTGGCGTTCCTCGTCGGCGCCCGCCGCGGCACCGGCCGCCAGGGGCCGCATCCGCAGCCCGGACATGGTCAGCAGCGGCGTCCGGCCGGTCGTGAACAGGTGCAGGTCGAACAGCTCGTCGCCGCGGCGCACCGCGTACGACCACACCTCGGTGACCGGTTCCGGCAGCGGGTCGTGGAAGTCGATGCGGCGCACCTCGGTCGGCACCACCGTGACGCCCTCCGGGGCGAGGGCCAGGCAGGCCTGCAGCGCGCCGTCCCACAGCGCCGGGTGCAGGGTGCCGGGGCGGGCACCGGCCCGGCAGCGCTCGGCGAGGCGGACCTCGGCCAGCGCGGCGCCCTCCGCCCGGTGCAGGGCCCGCACGCCCTGGAACGCGGGCCCGTAGTGCAGGCCCCGGGCGGCGCAGGCGGCGTAGAAGTCCTCGGCGGACTGCGCCGGCAGGGCCGCCAGCTCCTCCGGGAACGCAGCACCCGGCCCGTCCCCGGCGCCCTGCAGCACCCGCGCGACCGCGTGCTCGGTCCACCGCGTCGAGCCCTCCGGCAGCGACAGCAGGGTGAAGCTGCCGCCCTCGGTGACGTCGTCCCGCCACAGCACGCTGAGCCGCGCCGGTTCCTCAGCGAGCGTCAGGTCGCTGCGGAACGCCACGTCGTGCACCTGGCCGGGCAGGGCGCCGTGCCGGCAGCGGGCGGCGTCCAGGACGTACCCGAGCATCGCGGCGCCCGGCAGGACCACGGCGTCGTCCACCTTGTGGTCGGCGAGCCAGGGCGCCGCCTCGACGCCGGTCTCCAGCTCGCCCTGCCAGGCGTCCTGCTCGGCGACCGCCGGGGCGAGCACCAGCTCGCTGCCGCGTCCGCCGCGCCGCTTGCCGGTGGGCAGCCAGTACGACGCGCGCTGCCAGGGGTAGCCGGGCACCGGGGCGAGCGCGTCGGCGGGCAGCGTGCCGAACGGTTCGAGGCCGGCGACGAAGCCGCGGGCGAGGGCCGCGGTGAAGTCGGCGGCGCTGCCGGTGTCCCGGCGCAGCGAGGTCAGCACCGCGGGCTGCTCCTCGCGCAGCGCCCCGAGCTGCTCGATGGCGGGGGCGAGGATGGGGTGCGGGCTGATCTCCACGACATGGGTGACCCCGTCGTCGAGCACCGCGCCGAGCGCGTCGGCGAACAGCACCGGGCTGCGCAGGTTCTCCACCCAGTACGCGGTGTCCATCTCGGGGCCGGCCAGGCCGGTGACCCGGACCGTCGACATCAGGGGCGTGTGCCCCTGGCGCGGCCGGACGCCGGCGAGTGCCTCGGTCAGCTCCTCGCGCAGCTCGTCCATCTGCGGACTGTGCGAGGCGTAGTCGACGTTGACCATGCGGCAGAAGGTGCCCTCCGCCTCCAGGATCTCCTTCAGCGCCTCGACCGCGTCGGTGTCGCCGGACAGCACGCAGGAGGTGGGGCCGTTGTTGACGGCGAGGGAGACGACCTCCTCGAACCCGGCCAGCGCCTCCCGGGCAGCCGTGACGTCCAGGTCGACGGCGAGCATGCGGCCCTTGCCGGACATCTTCTTCGCGATGGCGCTGCGCCGCGCGATGATCAGCGCCGCGTCCTCGTACGACAGGATGCCCGCGACCGTGGCGGCGGTGACCTCGCCCTGGCTGTGGCCGACGACCACGTCGGGCTCGACCCCGGCCTCGCGCCACAGCTCGGCGATGCCGACGGACACCGCCCACAGCGTCGGCTGGATCATGTCCAGCCGCCCCAGCCAGCCGTCGCCCGCCGCGCCGGAGACCACGGCGGTCAGGTCCCAGTCGGTGTGCGGGGCCAGCGCCTCGGCGCAGCGGTGGATCACGGCCGCGAACGCCGGGTAGGAGGCGTACAGTTCGCGGCCCATGCCGGCCCACTGGGAGCCCTGGCCGGGGAAGACGAACGCGGTACGGCCGTGGCGCCGGGCCCGTCCGGTGACCAGGCCCGGTGTCTCCGCCTCCGGGTCCGCCTCGAACCTGCCCAGCAGCTCGGCCAGTTCGGCGTTGGTGCGGGCCACGGCGCCGGCACGCAGCGCGAAGCTGTCGCGCCGCCGGCCCAGCGTGCCCGCGAGCTCGGCCGTCGGCACCTCGTCGCGCAGCGCCAGCTCGCGGATGTCGGCGGCCCGCCGGCGCAGCGCCTCGTCGGTGTGCCCGGACAGCGGGACCAGCACCGGGCCGGACTCGGCCTCGGCGGGCGGCGCCGGTACGGGCCGCTGCTCGGGGGCGGTCATCACGATGACGTGGGCGTTGGTGCCGCCCCACCCGAAGGAGTTGACGCCCATGTAGAGGGGACCCTCCTCCGGGAGGGGCAGCGGCTCGCGCACGACGTGCAGGTTCAGCTCGTCGAAGGGGATGGACGGGCTGAGCTCCTCGGCGTGCAGGGAGGGGGGCACGACACGGTGCTTCAGCGCGAGCACGGCCTTGAACAGGCCGGCCATGCCGGAAGCCGCCTCCAGGTGCCCGAGGTTGGACTTCACCGAGCCGATCGCGACCGGGTGGGCGGGATCCCGCCGCTGCCCGAGGGCGCGACCGATGGCGCCGGCTTCCACGGGATCGCCGCGGCGGGTGCCGGTGCCGTGTGCCTCGACGTACGCGAGCTTGTCCAGGGGTACGCCCGAGTCGGCGTACGCGCGGCGCAGCAGGTCCTCCTGCGCCGCGGAGTTGGGGGTGACCAGGCTGTCGCCACCGCCGTCGTTGTTCACCGCGGTGCGCACGATCACCGCGTGCACCCGGTCGCCGTCGGCGAGGGCCCGCTCCAGGGTCTTGAGGTAGACGGCGGCGACGCCCTCGCCGCGCACGAACCCGTTGGCGCCCGCGCCGAAGGCGGCGCAGCGGCCGTCGGGGGAGAGCCCGCCGAAGTGGGTGAGCCCGATCGACACGTCCGGGGTGAGCATCAGGTTGACGCCGCCGACGAGGGCGGCGTCGATCTCGCCCTGCAGCAGCGCCTGCGCCCCCAGGTGCAGCGCCACCAGCGAGGAGGAGCAGCCGGTGGCGACGCTCAGGCTCGGGCCGCCGGCGCCGAGGAAGTACGACAGCCGGGCCGAGATCACGTCGATCGCCTGGCCGACGGCGCTGCGCTGGGTCGCGCCGCCGCCGTTGTCCTTGCGCAGCAGCTCGTAGTCGTGCCAGAGCGCGCCCACGTAGACGCCGGTGCGGGTGCCGCGCACGTCCTCGGCGCGCACCCCGGCGTCCTCCAGGGCCCGGAAGCCCGCCTCCAGGACCAGCCGCTGCTGCGGGTCGATGTCCTCGACCTCGCGTGGGGAGATGCCGAAGAACGCGGGGTCGAACGTGTCGACGCCGTCGATGAACCCGCCGACGTCCTGGATCTTCTTCTCCGGATCGAGCTGGGCGCCCGCGTCCCAGCGGTCGGGCGGGACCGGGCGGATGCCGGTGCCGCGGTCCGTGAGCAGCTTCCAGAGACTCTCGGTGTCCGGGGCGCCGGGGAACCGGCCCGCCATCCCGACGACGGCGATGAGCTGGGAGGGGTCGTGGGTCGTTTCGTCCGCGTGCATGTCTACCTCGGTGGAAGAGAGTCGGAAGTACGTCGGGTACGGCGCGGCCGACGGGGCGGCGGGGCGGCGGGGGCGCTCAGGCGGTCTCGAGGGCCTCGAGCCGGCCCTTCACCCGGGCCAGCACCTCCGCGGCGAGCGCCCCGTCGATCACTCGGTGGTCGAAGGCCAGCGAGAGGGTGCACACCGGGGCCACGCGGACGTCGCCGCCGTCGGCCACCGGGGTGTCGGTGATCCGGCCGATGCCGAACCCGAGCGTTCCGGAGATCATCGGGAAGATGGCCCGCACCTGCTCCTGGCCGACGGACGTGACGGAGAACGCGCCCTGCAGCGCCGCCCGGCGGGCCGGGTCGCGCAGCGCCGCCCGGTAGGCGAGCCGGGCCACCGGCAGCGGCAGGCGCTGCATGGTCAGCAGCTGCCGGAACGGGCCGGTGGCGTCCACCGGCGCGTCCTTGTAGGCGGTGATGCGTTCCTGCACCTCGAGGGCCGACAGGCGGGCCGCGTCCGGCACGGTCCCGGAGACCACACAGCGCCGGCCGTCGACCGTCTTGTCGAACAGGACCTTGACGTCGACGGCGTCCGGCACGGCCAGCCGGGGCCGCAGCGCCCCGCCCTGCAGCATCGCCCGGGCCTCCGGGCAGTCGGCGACGACGTGGGCGGCCTCCTTGACCAGCAGGCCGACGTAGGACAGCTTGCCGCCGCTCGCGGTGCGCGCGGCCACCATGCGGGTGGCGTCGACGTCGGCCCACAGATACACGTGGCAGGTCTCGCGGGCGTGGTGCAGGAAGGTGAGGGTGCCGCGCCGGGCCCGCGGGAACGCCTGCACGGTGGCCGCGCTCATGCCGCCACGTCCGCCGCCGCGTCCGCGGCCACCGCGACCAGGTCGCCGAAGGTCACGGCCTGCATGAACCGGTCGTAGTCGAGCGAGGTGCCCAGCCGGCGTTCGAGGTGGACGAGCAGCCGCATCTGGTTGACGGAGTCCCAGCCCTCGGCCTCCTCCAGGCGGGTGCTCCCGGTCAGCTCGCCGGGGTCCAGGTCGAGCAGCTGCCCGAACGCCTCGGCGACCACAGGCTCAGCGGACATGGAAGACTCCTTCGGCTTCGCCGGCGCCGCCCAGGGACGGGGGCAGTTCCGGCAGGTCGGTCAGAAAGTGGCGGTAGAGCGTGGATCCGGACTCCTCGCCGGTCCGGGTGAAGCCCAGGGCCGGGTAGAAGCCGGCGAACGCCGTGTTCTTCGCGGAGGGGGTGAACCGGGCGGTGACGGCGGGCGCCCCGTCCCGGCGGGCGGCGCGCAGCACCAGGCCGACGAGGGCCTCCTCGACCCGGCGGGAGAAGACCCGACAGCTCAGCACGAAGTTCTCGATGCGCCAGGCGCCGTCCTCCTCGGCGGCCAGCGCCAGCGCGGCGATCAGCCCGTTGTCACCGAACCGGTCGGTCAGCCGGGCCCCGAAGAAGGCCCCGCTGCCGTCGGCGAGCCGGCGGACCACCTCCGGCTCGCCGTAGCGGACGCCGGTGAGGTTGAACTGGTTGGTCTTGCCGAAGAGCTGCACGATCCGCGGGGTGTTGAGGGAGCCGGCCGGCTCGACGGTGAGCCGGGACCCCAGAGCCGCGAGATAGCTCTCCAGGTCGGTCGAGGTCTGCGAGAGCCGGGTGCGCTCGGCCCGGGCCCGGTACAGGCCGGTGCGGTCGCGGTCCTCCTCGGTCAGCCGCAGCACGGTGAAGTCGCCGCGGGCCGCGAGGTGCGCGGCGTACTCGGCCGGGTCCCGGGGCAGCTCCACGGTCGCGACGGCGGGCAGCTCCTCGCGCATCAGGCCCCGCTCCACCGGGTTGTCGTCGACGAACACCAGCGCGTCGGCCCCGATGTTGAGGTCGGCGGTCAGCTGCCGCACGGAGTCGGGCTTGGGACCCCAGTGGGCGTGGAAGGCGACGAACGCCTCCGGCCCGAGCACCATGTCCGGATGGGTGGCGACCGCCTCCCGCGCCGTCGCCTCCTCGTTCTTCGAGGCGACCGCGAGCAGCACGCCCTGGCGCATGAAGTCCCGGGCCAGCTCCTGCAGTTCGCGGTGCGCGGAGCCGGGGTAGGCGCCGCCGAGCCGCAGTCCGGCGACCCCGTCGTCGCCCACGACCCCGCCCCACAGCGTGTTGTCCAGGTCCAGCACCAGGCACTTGGCGGCGCGGCCCAGGTCCGCCCGGGCCACCCGGGCCAGCTCCTCGGTGTACGCGGCCAGGTACTCGGGGGAGTACACATGGGCGGCGATGTGCCGCATCCGCCCGCCGCCGAAGACGGACCCGGCGCGCCCGGCGAGCGACTCGTGGGACAGCACCACCGTGGACTCCAGCTCCCCGGCGAGCGCGAGGAGCCCGGCGTTCATCCGGTGCCAGGCGGCCTCCAGCCGGGCCCGGCCCGCGTAGTCCACGAGGCGGTCGCGGCGCAGCGGGCTCAGCGGCACGGTGCTCAGCACGGTGAGCCCGCCGAGCACCTCCCGCCCGGCCCGCACCCACTCGGCGACGACGCCGGGGAACGCGGCGCAGCGCTCCTCGACCTCGGCCAGGTCCAGTGGGTCGGCGACCTCCTCGAAGACGGCCACGTCGTCCAGGAGCAGCGCCACGACGCGGGGTTCGAGGTCCTTCAGCGCCGGGGCGCCGGCGAGGATCTCGAAGCGCCACTGGTTGAAGCCGGCGAGCCGGATCTCGGGCAGCAGCCCCTCGCGGACCATGACGGCGGTCAGCAGCGGCGGCAGCGCGTCCAGCGTCGAGCTGCCGAGCACGGCGACGCGCTGCGCCGCCAGCGCACCGGAGGCGGCCAGTTGTCCGTGCGCCGCCGCGCCGGACAGCAGCGTGCCGGCGCTCTCCAGGCCGAGCGCGTCCGGCACCTGCCGCAGCAGTTCCCGCACGCGCGGTACGGCCGTCTCCAGACCGGAGCGCCTGAGCGCGCGCAGCTCCCGCAGCGGGTCGGTGTCAGGCGACATCGGCGCTCTCCCCGCTCTGGTGGCGCAGCGCCAGGCCGGACACGATCCACTTGGAGGACTCGATGGTGGTCACCAGCACCCGGCCGCCGGCGCCGGTCCCGGCGGCGATCCGCTCGGCCGCGCGGTGCAGCTGGATGAAGGGCAGCGCGTTGCCGTTGTTGCCGGTGTCGGCGACACAGGAGACGGCCTGCTCGGGCGTCACGCCCATGTGCGCGCGGATCTTCTCCGTCATGGCCCCGTTGAGCTGCGGGGGCAGGATGTGCTCCACCTCGCCGACGCGCCACCGGGTGGCCGCCAGCAGCTCCTGAAGGACGGTGCTCGCGAGGGCGGGCACGTGCTCCTCGATGGCCTTGTAGTCCTCGTCGCTCATGGGCTCGCGCACCTCGGTGCCGTCCGGTCCCGGCACCAGGGGCGCGCCGTCGGCGCCGTACCAGCGCACCACCTGGGCGGGCTTGCGGCCCTTGCCGGTGGTGCGCAGGACCATGTGCTCGACGACGAAGCCCGGCCCGTCGTCGTCGGCGTCGACCAGCGCGGCGCCGGCGCCGTCGCCGAAGAGGGCGAAATTGGCCAGTTCGGCGGGGCGGATCGCCTGGATGTCGCGCTCGGCGGGCCAGAGCTTGACGACGGTGTCGGCCCCGATGACCAGCCCCCGGCGCAGCCCGCTCGCGAGCAGGGCGCGGGCGGTGTAGAGGCCGGTGAGGGCGCCGGCGCAGCCGGAGGTGAGCTGGAAGGTCGGGATGTCGTTGACGCCGAGCCGGTCGGCGACGGTGTTGACCGTGGCCGGCATCAGCAGGTCCGGCGAAGCGGTGGTCAGGACGATGAAGTCGAGGGAGGAGGGGTCGGCGCCGGCCGCCGCGAGGGCCCGCTCCCCGGCGAGGGTCGCCAGGTCCCCGGTGTTCTTGGGTGTGCCGTCGGGGGAGGCCGGGTCGCAGAAGTACCGGCTGCGGTTGCCGGTCATCCGCTCCAGCCACTTCTCATGCAGTCCGAAGCGCTCCGCCATGTCCCGGTTGGTCACCGGTGCACCCGGCAGGACTTCGCTGAGGGCGGTGAGTTTCACGACGTCGGATCCCTTGCTCGGAAGCTTTCGGAAGGTGCTGTGCGATCAGGTGATACGACCGTAGAAACCCCTACTTGAGCCGAACTAAGGTGCTATTGGCGCTTTGGTGGGGTCGGGTGGCGGGCGGCCGGGGTGTGCCCCCGGCCGCCGTACGGCCGGGAGTCAGGAGACGGCCAGCGGCTCCTGGCCGGGCACCCGCAGGTCGACGGGGTCGATCGGGTGCGGGGCGTTGATGACCTTGCCGAACACGGCGTACTTCAACGGCAGCCGGTCCATGGTGCGGAACCGGGCGCGGCGCAGCAGGGTGCCCAGCGGGGTGTGCTGCGCGAGCGCCGCCTCCTGCATGCGCTGGAAGCGGGTGACCCGGTTCTTGTGGGTGCGGCGGGTGGCCACGAACTCGCCGAACTCCGCGGCCGGTACGGCCTTCTCGGCGCCGGTGCGGCGCAGGGCGCGGGCGATGACCGGGGCGAGGCACACGGTGTCCTGGATGGCGAGGTTGACGCCCTGGCCCAGGATCGGGGTGCAGGTGTGCGAGGCGTCGCCGATCAGGATCAGCCCGTCGCGGGCCCAGTCGTCCACCTCGGCCGTGAAGATCTCCAGGAAGCTGGTGTCGTCCCAGGAGCGCAGGTGCTCGGCGAGCAGCGGCGCGAGGCGCGGGTCGATGGCCGCGATGCCGTCGCGGAAGGCCTCGAACCCCTCCTTGCGCAGGTCCCCGAGGCCCCGCTTGGGCAGGTTGTGCCCGATCCGCAGGAAGTCGGGGAAGGTCGGCAGGACGACCAGGTGCTTGTCCCGGTCGACCACCAGCTCGGCGGTGGTGCCCCAGTCGGCGGGCCGGGGCAGCTTGAAGGACAGGAAGTCCCGCTCCATGGGCGTGATCCGGGCCTGGATGCCGGCCTCCTTGCGCACCTTGGAGAACCGCCCGTCCGCGCCGACGACCAGCCGGGCGCGGACCGTGATCCGCTCGCCGCCCCGCTTGAGGACGGCGCCGCGCACGACGCCGTCCTCCTCCACCAGGCCGGCGCAGGTGGTGCCGGAGGCGTAGGTGTAGCCCGGCAGCCCGGCGGACTCCTCGTTGAACATGCCGATCAGCGCCGGCTGCGGGATGTCGATGGGCAGCACCCCGATCCCGAACCGGCCATAGTCGACGTGCAGGACCCGGCGGCCCTCCATGCGCATGGAGACCGCCCGCGTCTGAAGGTAGCCGTGCTCCTCCAGGGCGGGGCCGAAGCCCAGGTTGCGCAGGGTCACCACGGACGGTGCGGCGAGGGTCTCCCCGCGGAAGTCCCGGTCGAGTTGCCGCTGCTTCTCCACGACCAGCACCTCGATGCCCCGCCGCGCGAGCAGACAGCCGAGCAGGGCGCCGGCGGGACCTCCTCCCACGATCAGGACATCGGTGCGGCTTGGAATGCTCATGACAGCTCCCCGGGTCGAGAGTGAACACCTGTGCTGAATCAGGGCTTTGAGCTGAGGCTATGCAGGCCCCCTCGTACGGAGCTAAAGCCTCGGCTCAGACGAACAAGGGGACGGGATTGAGCCGTTCGTACGGCGTCGGCTCCGCGAGCCGGCCCAGCGCCACGGGCACGTCGTACAGCCGGCCGGGCGCGAAGCGGGCCCAGAAGTGCCGCATCCCGGGGACGATCACCTTGACCACCGGCAGCTCGATGTCAGGCCGGGTCTGGTCCAGCACCAGCAGCTCCATGCCGCGCTCGCGCACCAGGTCGGTCACGGCGGTCACGTCGTCGCGCAGATCGGCGCGCGGCCGGTACGGCCACGAGGCGGGCGTCCGCGCCGGCACGGTCCCGTCGGGGCGCAGGTAGGCCTGGCGGGCGACGGTCGCGGTGCTCCACCAGTGCAGCGGCTCCGGCGCGTCGATGCCGTACCCGCCGCCGTCCGGACCCGCCGCGCAGACCGCCGGGAGCAGCTGGGCCATCTCGGTGACCGCCCGGCGCACCGCCACCCGCGGATCGAAGTGCGCGCCGAAGCCGAAGATGATGTCCTCGGCGGGCTTGTCGGTGCGCCGGGAGAGCGCGGCCACGACCGGGATCCCGAAGTCGGAGGTGAGGTCCAGGGCCCACACCTCGCGCCCGATCCGCCGGCAGCCCTCGATCAGGCGCTCGGTGCCCGGCTCGGCGAACGCGGTCAGGTCGACGGCGGGCTGCCGGGTGCGGTTGTACCACCACAGGGCCACCGCGTCGCGCTCCACGACCTCCAGGAACCCCTGCACCAGCGCGTCCTCCGGGCTGCTGCCCGCGCCGTTGCCGTTGGAGTCGGCGCGCAGGGCGCCGCCGGCGTCCGCGTGCGGGGCGTAGTACAGCAGCGAGGTCGGCACCAGCCGCGGGCGCTGGTGGGTCAGCGACCAGGTGGGCGTCCACTCGACGACCCGGTTCTCGTCGAAGCGCGGCGGCACATGCGTGAAGGGGCTCCCGGCGGCGTTCCAGCGGTCGCGGTCGCGGAACTGCCGCTCGTGGTAGAGCTGCAGGTCGTTGGGGAGCACCGCGCAGTCGCCGAGCCCGCGGGCGTGGTCGAGGACGACGGGTTCGTCGCCCTGCCGGGTGCCGCTGTAGCGCTCGGCCGCCTCGCACAGGGCGCTGACGCGCGCCTCGGTCTCGGTGGTCCCCTTGCCGCCGCTCAGCGCCCGCAGCCCGGCCCGCAGTCCGGCCAGGGTGTGCGCGGACATGGCGAGGTTGGGCCCGGAGACGAAGCTCTGCACGAAGTCGGGGCTGCGCGGGTCGCGGCGGACCTCCTTGATGATCCCGGTCAGCGGGTCGACCAGATGGCCGTAGCGGTGCAGCATCTGCTGGGGCGTCAGCGCCCGGTGGCTGTTGCTGTCCTGCACGGCCTTGGGCCGCGACCGGGGCACGAACGGGGCGCGCACCCGGGCGGCGGTCAGTCCCGGGTCGCCGCACGCCGGGCACTGCGGGCGCCTGGTCACCGGGTGGCTGTCCACGTGCAGCGCCACCGTGTCGAAGGTGTGCACCGCGTCCTGCCGGGAGTAGCGGACCCCGGCCAGCCACTTGGCGCACTCCAGGACGGCGGTGTGCATCGCCAGCGAGCACCCGGCGGCCAGCGAGGCCTCGGGCCGGGGCAGCGGGCCGTCGATGCCGAGGGCGAGCTGCAGCGGCGACTCGTTGCGGCGGTGGCAGCCGAGCCGGTCGGCCAGGCACGACCAGCACGCACTCTGCGGGCCCGGCCGGAACAGCGGCCCCACCCACGGCATGCAGCCCGACAGCTTGGCCAGCAGCCAGGGCCGGCCCTCCGCCAGCAGGCGGGCGTTGACCTTGCGCAGGGCCGGGTCCAGGTAGTCGTCGACGAGCACCACCAGCAGATCCGCGTCCTGCTCGCCGGTGACCGTGAGCCCCGAGTCCCGGCAGGCGCGCTCCAGGCGTCCCGCGTCCGCGCCCGTGAGGTCCAGGACGGCCACCGACGAGGAGGCGACGCGCCCGGCGGCCCCGTCCCCGTCGAGGCCCGCCAGCTCCCAGTAGGCCTGCGCGGCACGCGCGGCCGGGGACGGCGCCTGCGGGCACCGGCCGGCCGGCGTCCGGCGCAGCAGCCGCGCCTGCTGCAGGACGCGCAGCGACGCGCGCACCTCCTGGGCCGACAGCACCGGGCTCGCCGCCTCGATCAGGGACCGCACGGTCCGGGTGCCGTCCAGCAGCGGCACCAGCACCTCGGCATGGGCCCCGTGCAGTGCGGTCACCCCCGCCTGCGACACCAGATAGGCCGCCTCCCCCGGTACGACGGCCGCCTGCAGATGCAGTTTGAAGCCGAGCAGGTCGTTCTCGTCCTCTCTGCGGTCGAGGCCCGTTCCCCCTGCACTCATGTTCACTCCCCCCTTGGATGAACCGGTGTTCGGACCCGATTTTTTTCTCTCCGGAGGTGGTCATGACAGTGCGGCAGTCATCACCCCTCCGTGAAACTTTCACTTGACACACGGCCGGGGATCCGCTTGACAACCCGGCCCGCGCACCGGAGCGAAACCTTCCGGGCGAACGGCTTGAAGTTCGGATACAGCGGGACGCGAGCGGGTCCCGGAACCATGCGGAGGCGTGCCGCCCACGACGAGCCGAGGAGGACCCATGGTGCGCGCAGGCGCTCTACTCATGCGCAGGGTGTTGCGCTCGACCTACCGGACCCTGGTGGCCTACGGCAGCCTGTGGGTGCCCACCCCGCCGGTCGACGCCGTGACGGGGGATCTGCCGGTGAACCCGGCACCGGAGGGCCACCGGCCGCTCCTGCTGCCGCTGTCACGGCCACTGCCACCGGGCGGCATGCCGCTCGGGCATCCCGAACGCCTCTGCTACGACGTGCCGTTGACCGAGACCGAGCGGGCCCTGGAGCACCAGCTCCGGGATCTCGGCTGAGGGGCGCGGCATGCGCCGTGCGGCCGCCCCGGGGCGGTCAGAACCAGCCCTGGTCGCGGGCGATGCGAATGGCGTCGACGCGGTTGCGGGCGCCGAGCTTGGTGACGATCGTCGTCAGGTAGTTGCGGATCGTGCCCACCGACAGGAAGAGCCGGGAGGCGATCTCCGAGGCCTGCGCGCCCTCCGCGGTCATCCGCAGCACCTCGGCCTCGCGCCGGGTCAGCGGATTGGTCTTGGTCTCCCAGGCCGCGAAGGCCAGTTGACGGTCGATCACCCGTTCGCCGGCCGCGACCCGGCGGATGGCGTCGGCGAGCTTGGTCGGCGGGGCGTCCTTGACGATGAAGCCCGACACATGGGCGTCCAGCGCCCGGCGCAGGTTCCCCGGCCGGCCCAGGCTGGTCAGGATCAGCGTGCGGCAGCGCGGCAGCTTCTGGTGGATCACGTCGGCGGCCGTCAGGCCGTCCATGCCCGGCAGGTCGATGTCGAGCACGGCCACGTCCGGTTGGTGCCTGAGCACCGAGGGCAGGATGTCGTCGCCGTTGTCCACCTCGGCCGCGACTTCGATGTCCTGCTCGAAGGCGAGCAGGGCGACCAGTGCCCCGCGGATCATGTGCATGTCCTCGGCCAGCACGATCTTGATCATTCTTGGCCCCCCGAGCAAGAATTCGCGCCCCCTGCGATCCGGCTGAGATGCCAGTTTACCCCGGCGCGTCGTCCACGACCTGTGAGACACGCCCCTTTCGGGCGTCAAACCCCCCACAAATGAACGGAGTTCAGCATGAATGTCGTAGCAGCGATCGCGTCCGCCCTGGTGATCCTCGAGTTCTCGCTCCAGGCCCTCGGGATGCTCACACACATGGAGGCCCAGCTCGTCCAGTTCGCCGCCGTCACCGGACACCGGCCCGGCAGGTCACTGACGCTGACGCTCGGCGTGCTCGACGTGCTCGGCGTGGCCGGAACGGTCGCCGGATTCTGGGAGCCGGCCTGGGCCGTGCTCGCCGGCGCGTTTTTCACCGTGTTCACCGGCATCATGCTCGGCATTCAGCTCCGCCGCGGAAACCGGGGAATGCTGTTGAACACGGGCATTCTTTTCTTCGTCTCGGCCCTGCTGCTGCTGATTACCCGCGCGGCCGGCTGACCGCGGTGCCGGCGCTCGGGAACCGGACCCCGCGGGGGCCGGACCCGGGCGCCACACCGGTGGGGTCAGGCCGAGCGCGCCGGCACCAGCAGGTCCAGTCCGCCGAACGACGCGGGCACGGGGGAGTCCAGCGACGGGTCGCCGGACAGGATCGCCCGGTGGATGCGCTGCACCCGCGGCGACGGCTCCAGACCCAGGTCCGCGATCAGCACCCCGCGCAGCTGCTGGAACGCCTCCAGCGCCCGCGCGGTGTGGCCCGCGCGGTACAGGGCGACCATCAGCAGGCCGTACAGGTTCTCGTGCATCGGATGGCGCGCCACCAGCGTGAACAGCTCGCTGAGCAGCTCCGCGTGGCGCCCGAGCCGCAGGTCGGCCTCGATGCGCTGCTCCAGCACCGCCATCCGCGACTGCTCCAGCGAGGCGATCTCCAGCTCCAGCACCCGCCCGTGCGGCACGTCCAGCAGCGCCTCGCCGAGCCACAGGTCGAGCGCGTCACCGAGCAGCGCGGCGGCCTCCCGGTCGTCACCCAGCTCGTACGCCGTACGGCCGGAGCGCGCCAGCCGGTGGAAGGCGTGCACGTCGACGGTCTCCGGCGGCACCACCAGCGAGTAGCCGCCGTGCCGGGTCGCCAGCACGTCCTTCGCGGCCCGGCCGGAGCCGTCGCCGAGGGCGCGCCCGATCAGCCGGCGCAGCTGCAGCACATAGGTCTGCAGGGTCGTCTGGGCGCTGCGCGGCGGATGGTCGCCCCACAGCTCCTCCAGCAGGGTCGGCACGGTCACCACCCGGCCGGCGTTCAGCGCCAGCAGGGAGAGCACCTGGCGCGGCTTGGCCGCGCTCGGCACGATGGACCGGTGGTCGTAACGGGCCGTGAGCTGACCCAGGAGCTTGATCTCCATACCCACTCCTCCAAGACGCCAGGGGCCGTGTCGCAGTGATGGCCCGAATACCGCTCGAGTCTGCGGGGAGAGGGGCTCGCGGCCCAGTTATCCCGTCACGAGTGCGCCCGTTAAGAATCCATGCGGAGCACGTGAAGATTTCACTACCCCGACGGGGCCGCGGCGCCGAATCCTGGAGTCTCCGAACGTACCAGCGCCCAGAAGGTGGAGACATGCTTGTCAAGGACTTCTCCGACGCCGTGGTCAGCGACGCCGACGCCGACGCGCACCTGCCGTGGACCGGCTCCCGCGCCCGGACCGACAGCGCCGGCCTCGTCGTCGAGCACCTGGATCACCTCAGCGACACGGGTGTCGCCCTGCTGACGTTCTGCTTCTCGGACACCATCTGAGCGGCCCCACCCCACAGGGCCGATACGCAAGTCCCTCCCCCCACCGACCGCCGGGCGTGCTGTTTCCGACGCCCGGCGGTCCTCGTTCCCCCCGACCCGCAGGAGCCCCCGAATGTGGTCCGCCGGTGAGTTCGACACACCACCCGTGCCCGCCCATCTCTGGTCGCTGCGCGAGGACGTGACGGTCGAGGAGACCGCCTCGGACGAACGGCTCGTGCTGCACAGCCGCTGGGGCCGGACGGTCCTGGAGCGTCCCGATCCCGTGATGCGCGAGGTACTGCACCGGATGACGTACGGGCCGGTGCACCTGGAGAACGCCCTCGGCCCCGGCCGCGGCGCCCTGGCCCGGCTCGCCGCGCTGATCCGGGCCCTCGGCGCCCTGCAGCCGCTGGTCGTACGCTCCCTGGGCCTGGACGGCGGCCAGCCGCTGCTGTCCGCCGTCCCGCTGGCACCGGACGCCCACTTCGCGTTCGTGCCCGTCCCCGGGGACTGCCTGCTGAAGCTGTCCCGGTTCGCCGTGCTGCGCAGCGACGGCCGGGAGTTCGTCATCGAGTCGCCGCTCTCGCTGTACCGCGTGGTGCTGCACCGCGCCGAGGCGCTGCCGCTGATCTCGGCCCTCGCCCAGCCCGCCACTCCCAAGGACGCGGCACGCGCCTCCGGGCACACCCCGGAGGTGGCGGTTCAGGCGCTGTCCTACCTGATGTCGGCCGGCATGGTGGTGCGGTCGGTCGGCGGCGCGGACACCTTCCCCGCCGAGTTCGCCGAGGACCGCGACCCCGCCCTGGCCGGCTGGACGGCGTACGGCCTGATGTTCCACAGCCGCAGCAGGCTCGGCCGGCACGACGACCCGGTCGGCGCGGCCACCACCCCCGACGGCGAACCGCTGTCCGAACCCGCGGTCAAACCCGTCGAACACGCCCCCACCATCGAGCTGTACCGGCCGGACTGGGACGAACTCCTGGCCGCCGACCCTCCGTTGACCGTGGCGATGGAGGCACGCCGCTCCGCCCGCTCCTTCCGCCCGGTCCCGCTGACCGCGCGCCAGCTCGGCGAACTCCTCTACCGCTGCCTGCGCATCCGCGCCCTGACGGCCCCGCCGCCGGACGACCGCGCCGAGGCCGCCTGGGTGCGCACCGACCGCCCCTATCCGAGCGCCGCTGCCGCCCACGAGCTGGAGTTCTACCTCACCGTCACCGCGTGCACCGGCATCCCCAGCGGCGTCTACCGCTACGACCCGCTCGGCCACCGCCTGGAGGTCATCCGCACCGAACCGGCCCGCGAACTGCTGGAGTGCGGCCGGGTGGCGGTGGACGCCGCCGAGCTGCCGCCGCTGCTCATCACCATGACCGCCCGCTTCGGCCGGATACTGGCCGAATACAACGGCCTGGGCTACGCGTTGACGCTCAAGCACGTGGGCGTGGTGATGCAGACGCTGTACCTGGTCAGTACGGCCATGGGGCTGGACGCCTGCGCCATCGCCTCCGGGGACGTCGACGCCGCTGCCCGCGCCTTCGAGCTGGACTGGCGCGTGGAGTCCAGCGTCGGGGAGATGGCCATCGGCCCCGGAACGGACCGTACCGACAGCCGCGCCGACGGCAGTTGGGCAGCGGTGAACGACGCGGACTGGCCCGTCCGCGCCGGTCGTCACGGCCAGTAGTCGGATTGAGCGGTTTTCGCCACCGTCACGGCGAGGTCGGACATACTATCGAGTCGGTCTTGCTGATTGGTCTGATCCTGTGGGGATCCGGCCGCCCCCCTTGACGGAGGCTCGATGCCCAGACTCACGGCACCCCGGATGGCCCGGTTCATCGCACTGGTCGCCTTCTGCGGGTTCCTCGTCGTCGCGGTGCTCAACATCCTGTCGTTGAAGCACGGCGCCGCCGAACTCTGGGCCTCCCTGCCCTGCGTCGCCGCGGCCTTCGCCCTGCATCTGCTGCACCTCGCCCCCGATGCGCACGAACGCCCGGTCGCCTACCGGGCGTTCACCCTCACCGTGCAGGCGGCCGCCACCTACCTCCCGCTGCTCTGGCTCGGCCGGCCCTGGGGCAGCATGACCGCCTTCCTGTCCGGCTCCGTCCTGCTGCTCGTGCCCGGCCTGCCCGGGTGGCTGCTGTTCGGGACGGTCGTCGCCGGCCTGGTCCCGCTGTCCCTGCTCGACGGCGGCGGCGCCCTGGTGACCAGCTACCTCGCCCTGTCCGGCCTGCTGACCGGCCTGATCGTCTACGGCATGAGCCGGCTGTCCTCCTCCGTGGTCCAAGTGCAGATCACCCGGGGCGAGTTGGCGCGGTTGGCGGTGATGCGGGAGCGGTTGCGGGTGGCGCGGGATCTGCATGATCTGCTGGGTTTCAGTCTGTCGGCGATCACGTTGAAGTCGGAGCTGATGTACCGGTTGCTGCCCCGGTCGCCGGAGCGGGCGCGGGTGGAGGTGGCGGAGATGCTGGCGATCTCGCGTCAGGCGCTGGCGGATGTGCGGTTGGTGGCGTCGGGGTTCCGGCAGATGTCGTTGGAGGCGGAGGCCGATTCGGCGCGGTCGGTGCTGGGGGCGGCGGACATCGAGGTGGAGATGGCGGTGTCGGTGGCGGGGTTGCCGGGCCGGTTGGACACGGTTTTGGCGACGGTGCTGCGCGAGGCGGTGACAAATGTGCTGCGGCATTCGCGGGCGCAGTGGTGCCGGGTGGGGGTGAGTGAGGAGCAGGGTGTGGTGTGCCTGGAGGTGGTCAACGACGGGGTGATCGCCGCAGCGGAAGGCCCGCCGGGCGAGGCGGGCGTGCTCAACCGCGGGATGGCAGCCGTTCCCGGGCGTCCGCCGGCGGAGACGGCCGTGGACGAGGACGCCGGGACGGCCGTGCCGGAGCCGCGCAGAGGTGCGGGCGGCAGCGGGCTCGGGAATCTGACCGCGCGCCTGGAGCAGGTCGGGGGAGCGCTGACGGCCGGGCTCGGTGACGACGGACGCTTCCGCCTGCGCGCCGATGTGCCCCTGTCCGACGCCGAGCGGGAGGCCGGCGACACCGTCCGCCCCGCGCGCACCGGCCCCGCCGCCGTACCCGGCCCGGACCTGCCGCCCCACACTCCCGAGCACGCCATCTCCGACGCCTCCGCACCCCGGCTCGCCTGGTCCGTCACCCAGGTCGTGTTCTGCGGCTTTTTGCTGATGACGATGCTCAACGTCCTCGCCTCCGGCGCCAACGCCGCCGCGCTGGGCGCCCTGGCCGTCGTCGTCCTCGCCCTGCAGCTCTTCCACTCCTCCGTCCGCGCCCGCAGCCGGCGCCGTTCGGTCCTCGTCGTCACCCTCGGCGTCCAGGCCCTCCTCACCTATCTCCCGCTGTTCTGGTTCGGCTGGGCCTGGGACGCCGTCGCCGGCTTCCTGGCCGGCTGCCTGCTGCTGCTCGTCGAAGGACGGCTGGGCTGGACGCTGTGCGGTGCGGTCGTGCTCAGCATGGTGCCGCTCACCCGGATGCAGGGCCTCGGTGGCGTCGACAGCGTCTACACCGTGGCGACGACCGTCTTGACCGGCATGGTGGTCTACGGCATGAGCAGGCTGTCCGCCTCCGTCATCGAGGTCCGCTCCTCCCGCGTGGAGTTGGCGCGGTTGGCGGTGATGCGGGAGCGGTTGCGGGTGGCGCGGGATCTGCATGATCTGCTGGGTTTCAGTCTGTCGGCGATCACGTTGAAGTCGGAGCTGATGTACCGGTTGCTGCCCCGGTCGCCGGAGCGGGCGCGGGTGGAGGTGGCGGAGATGCTGGCGATCTCGCGTCAGGCGCTGGCGGATGTGCGGTTGGTGGCGTCGGGGTTCCGGCAGATGTCGTTGGAGGCGGAGGCCGATTCGGCGCGGTCGGTGCTGGGGGCGGCGGACATCGAGGTGGAGATGGCGGTGTCGGTGGCGGGGTTGCCGGGCCGGTTGGACACGGTTTTGGCGACGGTGCTGCGCGAGGCGGTGACCAATGTGCTGCGGCATTCGCGGGCGCAGTGGTGCCGGGTGGGGGTGAGTGAGGAGCAGGGTGTGGTGTGCCTGGAGGTGGTCAACGACGGGGTGATCGCCGTACCGGAACGCCCGCCGGGCGAGGCGGGCGGCAGCGGGCTCGGGAATCTGACCGCGCGTCTGGAGCAGGTCGGGGGAGCGCTGACGGCCGGGCTCGGTGACGACGGACGCTTCCGCCTGCGCGCCGAGGCCCCCGCGGTGCCGCCGGACCGCGAGGACCTCGAACCGGGTGCCGAGGAATGGCTCTACGTGGTCTCCTGAGCCCCCGGCGCGTCGTGCACCATCAGGATCAGGTCCTCCGGATCCTCCGGCGGACCCGCGATCATCCCGTTCTCCGTGAACCCCTCCGAGGTGTACAGCGCCCGGGCCCGCGCGTTGCCGGGCTTGACGTCCAGCCACACCCGCCGGGCCCCGTGCCGCCCGTGCGCCCGCGCCACCGCCGCCCGGAACAGCTGCCGGCCGAGCCCGCGGCCCTGGAAGGCGTCGCCCATCACGATCCGGCGCAGCTCCACCACACCCCGCCCGTCGCGCAGCCCGGCCAGAACGACGAACCCGGCGCTCTCGCCGTCCACCTCGGCCAGCAGATGCTCCTGGTCCGGGTCGGCCAGCGCCCGGCGGTGCCAGGCGAGCCCCTTCACCCCGAGCCAGCCCGCCGCCGAGGGGTGCGACTCGTAGCGGGCCGCCACCTCCAGGTCGGCGGGACCGGTGAGCCGTACGGTCAGCAGCCCCGCCGCGCCGCCCGCGAGGGCCGTGCCGGTCTCAGGCATCGGCCGGCGTCCCGTTCGAGGCCTCGGCCATGGAGATCGCTATCTTCCGCGGCCCGGTGAACGGCTCACGCCCGTGCGCGGCCAGCATGTTGTCCAGCACCAGCAGGTCGCCCCGCTGCCAGTCGAAACGGGTGGACGCCGACCGGTAGGCCGCGCGCAGATGGTCCAGCACGTCCTCCGGGATGCGGCCGCCGTCGCCGTAGTACGTCGTGCTGGGCAGGTCCTCCTCCGCGTACATGTCCAGCAGCCCGTCGCGGTACTCGGCGGGCAGCGTCGTCACGTGGAAGAACGTGGCGTGGTTGAACCACACCTCCTCGCCGGTCACCGGGTGCGTGTGGATCGCCTTGCGCACCGCGCGCGTCCGCAGCCCGTTCTCGCCCACCCACTCCACGTCGATGCCCTGCGAGGCGCAGTACCGCTCCACCTCGGCGCGGTCCTCGGTGTCGTAGAAGTACTGCCAGGTGCCGCCCACCTCCTCGTCACCGAAGTTGCGCACGTACATCCAGCCGCGCCGGCGGAACTCCTCGCGCACCTCCGGGTCGATGGCCCGATACACCTGCCGGACGTCCGCCAGCGGGGTCGCGCCCTGGCTGGTGGGCTCGGCGAGGCAGGTGAAGTACACCAGGTTCGGCCAGCTCAGCTGGTAGGAGCACTCGTTGTGCAGGAAGATCTCCTCGTTCGCCGGGTACTCGGTGGAGGTGTAGACCCGGCCCTTGATGGTGGTGCGCGGCGAGGAACGCTCGGTGTAGTGCAGCGGTTCCCCGGACAGCGCGCGCACCGCGGCGTCCAGGGCCTCCACGCCCCCTTCGCCGATCCCGCGGAAGAGCACCGCCCCGTGCGTGGTGAGCAGCTCCCGGATCTTGGCACGCTCGGCCGTGATCACCTCGTGGACCGGCAGGCCGTCGCCGTCGCCCTCGATGACCACCGGCAGCGTCTGGCCGGGCAGTTCGGATACGAGCATGGTCGTCTGACCCTTTCGACAGTCGTGGGTGTGGTGGGGTGCCGGGCGCCCTCGGCCGCCCGGCCCGGCGGTCAGCGGGCCGGAAGGAAGCCCTCGACGCGGGTGCCCCGGCCCTCGCCGAGCGCCGTGGCGCGCACGAGCTGGGCGACGGCCATGTCGAGGGCGCCGAGCCCGAACGGGGAGAACACGGTCACCTTCTGCGGGTCGGGCGTGAAGTCCACGGCGCCGCGGAGCAGTTGGCCGAGGGAGGCGTCGATGAAGTCCCGGTTGCCGGACAGCTGCTCCGCCAGGTGCAGGGAGGTCCGCTCCCGGCAGACGTGGTCGGCGTCGTCCACGATGTTGTGCTGCTCCAGCACGGCCTCGGCCTGGAGGTCGCGCAGGGAGACGTGCAGCACCACGGCACCGGGGTCCACGTGCCGCAGGTCCATGTGCGGGGTCGCCGCCGTCGTCGCGATCGACACCAGCTCGCGGCCGGCCAGCGCCTCCGGCAGGCTCGCCGCCGCCGTCACCCGCACGCCCGGCGCCACCCGGGCCGCCTGCTCGGCGAAGGCGGCGGCGCGCTCCGCCGACAGGTCGTACACCGTCACCGAGGCCAGAGCCGGCACGGCGACGGCCAGGAAGCGCAGCACCTCCAGGTTGATCGGGCCGCAGCCGACCAGCGCCGCCTCGTCGGTGTCCCGGCCCTGCAACAGCACCGAGGCGGCGAGCGCGGCGCTCGCCCCGGTGCGCGCCGCCGAGACCAGCGACCCCTCCACGAGGGCCTCCGGGCGGCCGGTGCGCAGCGAGTTCAGCACGATGGCCGCGCTGGCCCGGGGCAGCCCCTCCGCGAGGTTCCCGGGGAAGGACGACACCCACTTGAACCCGGCCGCCGCCGCGTCCGGTGACGCCTCGTCACCGTCGCCGTCCAGGAAGGCCGGCAGACCGATGATCCGGTCGCGCGGCTTGTCCGGGAAGCGCAGGAACACCGAGTGCGGTACCGCGCTGCGCCCCTCGTCGTGCAGGACGTACGCCCGGCGTACCGCCTCCAGCACGTCCTTCTCGCGCCCGGCGAGAATGTCGCGCACGTCGTCGTGTCCGATGATCAGCACCGGGCTGCCTCCGTCGTCTCCAGCCGCTTCCACAGGTGGCCGACCTCACCGAAGTGCTGCTCCACCCATGCGTCCGAGTAGATGGTGTCGAGATAGCGGTCCCCGCCGTCCGGGAAGACCAGCACGCAGTGCGAGCCCGCCGGGATCGTGTCGCGGACCTTCTCCAGGGCGGCCACCGCGGCCCCCGAGGAGCCGCCGGCCAGGATCGCCTCGTCCTCCACGAGCCGCCGGCACCCCACCACGCAGTCCAGGTCCGAGACATGGACCACCAGGTCCGCCGCGGTCGGGTCCAGCAGCGGCGGGGTGATCGACGCCCCGTGCCCGGGGATCAGGCGACGGGCGGGAGCGTGCCCGAACAGCACGCTCCCCACCGCGTCCACGGCCACGACCTTGGTCCGCAGGCCGTTCTTGCGGATGTACCGCGCCGCGCCCAGCATCGTGCCGGTGGTGCTGGCCGGGCAGAACAGGTAGTCGACCCGGCCGCGCAGCGCCTGGGACACCTCCCGCATGGTGCCCTCGTGCGCGGCAGGGTTGAGCGGGTTGGCGTACTGGTTGGGGCAGTACGAGTGCGGGATGTCGGCGAGCAGCTCCTTGACCCGGCGGATCCGGGCCGGCAGGTACTCGCCGTCGGCGTCCGGCCGCGCCACCATCTCGATGGTCACGCCGTACGCCCGCAGGATGGCCAGGTTCTGCGTGGTGGTCTTGGCGTCCACCACGCAGACGAAACGCAGACCGAAGTACCGGCAGATCTGGGCGATGCCGATGGCCAGGTTGCCCGAGCTGGACTCCACCACCGTGGACACGCCCGGGATCAGCTCGCCCGCGCGGATCTTGCCGAGCAGCATGCTCAGGGCGGAGCGGTCCTTGATGCTGCCGCCCGGGTTGAACCGCTCCATCTTGGCGAACACCCGGATGCTGGAGCCGCGCATCAGTCCGTCGAGCTCGACCAGCGGGGTGTTGCCGACCGTGCCCAGGATGCCCCGGGACGGCTCCGTCACCATGTCGGCTCCTCGACCGACCGGGTCGCCACCGGCTGCACGGGCGCCTTCCCGGTCGAGGTCTCCCGCTCCGGGGCGAGGTCGGTGCCGGACTTCTCCGACAGGTCCGGCAGCCATGCCAGCCAGCGCGGCAGGTACCAGTTGGCGTTGCCGAGCAGCGCCATCACGGCGGGCAGCAGGATGGCCCGGATGACGGTGGCGTCGATGAGCACCGCGACGGCCAGGCCCACGCCCATCTGCTTGATGGACTGCACCGACAGCGTGGCGAAGATCGCGAAGACGCCCACCATGATGACCGCGGCCGCCGTGATCACCCCGGCCGTGGAGCGCAGACCGTGTGAGATCGCGGACCGGGTGTCCTTCCCGCGGTCGTACGCCTCCCGGATCCGGGAGACCACGAACACGTGGTAGTCCATGCTCAGGCCGAACAGGATCACGAACAGGAACAGCGGCAGCCAGGCCGCGATCGGGCCCTTGGAGTGCGCCCCGGTCAGCGACAGCCCGACACCGTCCTGGAAGACCAGCGTCAGCACGCCGTACGCGGCTGCCACCGACAGCAGGTTGAGCACCATGGCCGTCACCGCGATGGTCAGCGACCGGAACGAGGTGAGCATCAGCACGAACGCCAGGGCCAGCACGAACGCCAGCACCGGGAACACGCTCTTCTTGAGCTGCTCGTTGAAGTCCACCGACTGCGCGGTGACTCCGGTGACGGCGGTCTCGGCGCCCTTCACCTTGCCGAACGTCTGCGGTACGACGGTGTCGCGCAGCTCGTGCAGCGCGGCCACGCTGGCCCGGTCCGAGCCCCGGCCGGCGACCGGCACCTCGATCTCCAGCACCCCCTGCTTGGCGTGGGTGGTGACCTCGATCGGGTCGAACAGCTTGCCGCTGGCCAGCGCCCGCTGCTTGAAGTCGTCGACGGTGCCGCTCAGCGCCGTCACGTCGTTGCTCTTCACCACGACCTTGGCGGTGGTGGCGTTGCCCGGGAAGGCCCGGTCGATGTCGCGGGCCGCCTTCACGAACGGGGTGTCGGGGGAGAGGTCCTGGGTGACGGACGGCATCGCCGTCTTCATGCCCAGCAGCGGCGCCGCGAGGCCCAGCAGGACCGCCGTGGCGAGCAGCGCGGAGGCCACCGGGAAGCGCAGCACCCGGTCGGTCAGCACCCGCCAGAAGCGGCTCTCACCACTGCCCGAGCGGCGCCGCAGCAGCGGGATGCGCCCCTTCTCCACCTTGTCGCCGAGCATCGACAGCAGCGCCGGCAGCACCGTCACGGAGCCCGCCACGGCGACCACCACGGCGGCGATCGAGGCGGCCCCCATGGCCTTGAAGGTCGCGATCCCGGTCAGGAACATGCCCGACATGGCGACCACGACGGTCAGTCCGGACACGACGACGGCGCGGCCCGAGGTGGCCGCCGCGATGCTCAGCGCTTCCTCGTTGGTCCGGCCGGCCGCCCGCTCCTCGCGCTGCCGGCGCAGGTAGAACAGGCTGTAGTCGACGCCGACCGCGAGGCCCACCAGCATCAGCACCACGTTGGCGTTGAGGTCCGAGGGCAGCAGATGGCTGCTGAACGCCAGCAGGCCGTACGCGCCGGCCGTCGCCGTCAGCGCCAGCACCACCGGCAGCACACTGGCCACCAGCGCGCCGAACGCCACCAGCAGGATGCCCAGGGCCAGCGGCACCGCCGCGTACTCGGCGCCCGCCAGGTCCTCGTTGGTGGTGTCGGTGAGCGCCTTCTGCGCGGTCGCCTCGCCGTACGACTCGACCTTCACGCCCCGGTGCCTGGCCGCCGTGGCCGTCACCGCGTCGGCGACGTCGCCGACGGTCTTCGCCGCGTCCTGGCGCGGCTGCTTCATCGAGTAACCGACGAGGACCGCGTGGTGGTCGCGGGAGACGGCACCGGTCGCGTACGGCGAACGCACCGTCGCGACCTCGCCGGAGCCCTTGAGGGCCTTCTCGATGTCGGTGACGGCACTCTTGAACCCGGCGCTGTCGGTGGTCAGGGACGCGCTGGAGACCAGGACGACCTCCTGCGCCGGTGATGTGATCCCGGCGTCGGCCAGGATCCGCGCGGCCCGTCCGGACTCGCCGACGCCGTTGTCGACGTCGTCGGACTGGACCGTCCCCATAGCACTGCCCATCGAGACGAGCACGACGAAGAGCAGCCAACCGATGACGGCTGCCTTTCGATGCCGGGCACTCCAGCCGCCGATTGCGGCGGCAATGCCTTGTTTGGCTGCCACGTGGTCCTCCTGTAGGTCTGTCGCCTCACCTGGCTCCCGACAGCGTGCGCGACGGCCCTGGAGTCCCCCTCGAGCCAGGACATGACGGGCTCCCGTTCACGGGTGTGACGGATTCACACGCGCGCGCCGTCGCCCCAGACCGCGCGTGCGGTCCGTTCGTCGACGGCCGTGCCCACGCGGGTGTCGCCGACCTCGCCGTCGCTGAGGTCCTGCAGCGCGACGGCCGCGCGGTGGTCGCCGTCCGCCGCCAGGCTGTGGAAGCTCCAGGCCGGGTCGTCCACCGGGACGCCGTCGCCCCGGCACAGCACCGCCCGCTCGCCGTCCACCTCGAAGCCGAACTCCGTGAACGGGAAGTGCAGTCCCTGGCCGAGCGCCTTGCTGTACGCCTCCTTGAGGATCCAGCGCTCCAGCACGGCCGCCTCGTAGTCCTCGGCCGGCAGCCCCGTGATGGCGGCCAGCTCGGCGGGGGTGCACACGTGCCGGTCCAGTTCCACCACGCTGGAGGCGCGGGCGACGTTCTCCACGTCGACGCCGATCCGGCCCAGCGAGGTGACGCCGACCAGCAGCAGGTCCTCGGTGTGGCTGAGGCTGATGTCGACCTGGTCGCAGCCGCGCACGAACGGCCGGCCGCTGAGGTGGTAGCCGATCTCGACGTGCTCGGGTGCCGTGCTCACGGCGGCGCCGACCGCGCAGCGCAGCAGGGTGCGTGAAGCAGCGAAACGTTCCCGCACGCCGGTGCTGCCGATGGCGTCGTACCGGTGCAGGTCGCGGCCCAGCATCCGGCGCACCTGGTCCTCGGCCGGCCGGTGCTGCCGCCAGTGACGCAGCGACGCCTGCACCAGCCCCACCCCGTGCACGGCGAGATCCCCGCGCAGCGCCTCCCAGGGGCCGCTCGGCGTCCGCGTCCAGCTGAGCGACGGAAACGTCGTCCGGACGGGCGGCACGGTCATGATGTTCTCCTCTCTCCCCCGGGGCCCGGCGCGATGGCTCATGGGCCGGTCGTGTGGTGCCACGGCCCGTCGTGCGGCCTCACCGGTCCCGCGGGACGCGCGCCGTCGGGCACCTCGGGTGCGGCAATGCCGCGGTGTCCCGGCCCCGCGGTGCGCGGCAGCCGGTGCTCAGCCCGCCAGTTCGGCCCCGTACAGGTCGAACGCCGTACGCTCCTCGGCCCGTTGCCGGGCCTCGGCGAACAGGCGCTCCTCGACGTCCTTGGGCAGCGCGGGCACCGGGCGGCCCAGCCGGCGCAGCACCCGGTGCAGGGCGGACAGCAGCCAGGCCGGGTCGGCGAGGAAGCCGTCCGCACCGGAGTTCCGCCACACGCCGACGCAGGCCGCGGCCGCCAGGACCAGCGCGTAGCGCTCGCTCAGCGGGAAGGACCGGGCGTCGGGCACCGGACCCGCCCCCGCGGGGGCCAGATCGGCGAACTCGCGCACGGCGCAGTCCATCTCCGCCTTCAGTTCCCGCACGTACGGCTCGAACTCCGCGCCCGGCCAGGGCCCTTCGCCCACCGCGCGCGCCACGTACCCCCACAGCCCGTCGGCGCCGCCGAAGTGCGCGAGCCGGGCCGGATCGAGCGCGGGCACGGGCTCGGCGGGCCGGAACAGGCCGGACGGCGGCTGCGCCGTACCCGCCCCTTCCCCGGACGCCACCAGCGGCAGATACGGCACGATCACCGTCTGGCACACCGCGCTGCCCACGTGCCCGAAGCTCACCGTGTCCAGGTCCCGCAGATGCTTGCGCACCAGCGCGCTCGGCCCCGACTCCGTGTGGAACGCACCGCCGAGCACCACCGACAGGCTGTGCATGGACTCGCTCAGCAGCTTCGGCACCAGGTACTTGGCGACCGCCGCCAGCACATCGCACTCGGCGGGCAGCAGATGCAGCGCCCGGGTGGCCACCAGGGCCAGGCAGTCGGCGGCCAGCAGATCCGCGAAGGCGCCGTTGACGATCGTGCGCACCTGCCGCTCGGCTCGCTGCCCGCCCGGCCCGGACCCGCCGGTACGGAAGCGGAGCGCGGCCCGCAGTGCCGTGTCACCGAGGCCGACCAGCATGGCCGCCACCGTGGCGTTGATCAGCGGATAGGCGCTCGCGCCCACCGTCACGCCCTGCCCCCAGCCGCCCACCAGGGCCTCGCCGGGCACCGGGCAGTCCAGCAACTCCAGGCCCGCCAGCGGCAGTTGGCCGAAGCTCGTGGACCGCTTCGTCAGCCGGCGGGTCCAGGCGGCGGGCAGCTGGGTGCGGTCCAGCAGGAACAGCGAGTGGCTCTCCTGCGGAGACGGCGGACCCTCCGCCTCGCCGTTGGCCGCGTAGGCGAGGATCAGCTCGGCGTGGTCGAGGTTGTTGATCGCCGGTTTGCGGCCCGAGAGGCGGTAGCCGCCACCGGACCGGCGGGCCCGGAACTCCTCCTGGAAGAAGATGTTCGCGTGCTCCAGCTGGTGGCAGGCGATCGCCAGCCGGGAGCCGCCGAGCAGCACGTCGGCGGTGCGCCGGCGCTGGGCCGGGCTGCCCCCGGCCCACACCACGAACGCCGCGAGCAGCGAGGAGATGCCGCCGACCGCGGCCAGCCGGGCGTCGCGCCGCATCACCGGCCGGAACACCGCCCCGACCACGTCCAGCCCGTTCAGGCGTCCGCCCAGCTCCCGGGGCACGAACTCCGCGTTCAGGCCGAGCCGGTCGTAGCACTCCAGTGAGGCCCGGGCCGGCATCCCGGTGGCGTCCGCCGCCAGCACCCGGCCGAAACCCATCGGGTTGGCCTCGTCCCAGGGATCCCCGAACGCGCGGTCGACCTCGCCGACCCGACGCCGTACGGCGTCGCAGCGGTCCCCGGTCCGCGACGTCCGCTCGCTGTGCAGCAGCATCAGAACGTCTTCTCCCGGGTCCGGGCGGCCCGTTCCGGCCGCTCGGCACGGCTCACCGCGCCCGCGACGAGCAGGGCACGGCCGTGCCTGCGGGGCGCGGCCCCGTCCGCCCGCCGCCGGGCCCCGGCCTCCGTCGCGGGGCGGGCCGTCCCGGCCCCCGCCGCCTCTGCCAGGCCTGCCATCCCACTCCTCCGCTCCGCCAAGGCCGCCCCGCACCGGGGGCCGGGCCTGACCTGCACCGCCACGCTCAAGGTGCGGTACGGCGCTTGAGGATCTCTGGAGCAGCGGGGGACGGAACCGGGCGGCGCATGATCCAGCGGCCGGCCGGCCGGCCGGGCAGGCGTCGTGCAGCGGTTACTCCTCGAACAGGGCCTCCTGCTCGCCCTCCTTCTTCGCTCGGACCCGCTTGGTGCGGGCGCCGACGACCACTGCCGTTGCCGCGGCGGCCGTGGCGAGGGCGGCCGGGACCATCCAGCCGCGGTCGAAGACGTGGCCGAAGGCGTGGTCGAGGGAGAGACGGCCGGGGCCCGCGACGGCGAGGCCGGCCGCTGCCAGGCCCAGGGTCGCCGCGTACTCGTAACCACCCTCCTGGGCGAAGAAGCCGTTGGGCACGTGGACCGCCGCCGCCCCCGCCATCGCACCGGCCGCAGCCGCACCCGCCGCCGGCGTCGCCAGCCCCAGCGCCAGCAGCGTGCCGCCGCCCGTCTCCGCGAGGCCGGACGCGGTCGCGCTCGCCTTGCCCGGCGTATAGCCGACGGACTCCATGAACTGGCCGGTGCCCTCCAGCCCGTGCCCGCCGAACCAGCCGAACAGCTTCTGCGCGCCGTGCGCGGCCAGCACTCCGCCCGTCCCCAGCCGGAGCAGCAGCAGGCCCAGATCACGTCGGTCGTAACAGCTCACGGTGACTCCCCATCAACAGGTGCGCGGTCCTCTCCCGCGTTTCCACCGTCGCACCCCTCACACCACCGGGCCCGTCCTGGATGCCGTTCGGGTGGCGGCCCCGGCGCGCCGGTGTGAGCCTGACTGCCATGACCATTCAGCCGGCCAAGCTCAGCGACCCGGCCGTCCGGGCCTTCGTCACCGCCGTCAACTCCCACGACCGCGACGGCTTCATGGCGCTGCTCGCGCCGGACGCGACGATGTCCGACGACGGCTCCGACCGCGACCTCGCCGAGTGGATCGACCGGGAGATCTTCTCCTCCCACGGCCACCTGCAGGTCGACAACGAGTCCAACGGCGGCCACACCCTCCTCGCCCGCTACAGCAACGACACCTGGGGCGAGATGCGCACCAAGTGGACCTTCACCGTCGAGGACGACGGCCGTATCTCGCGCTTCGAGACCGGCCAGGCGTGAGAGAACCTCCGCGCCGAAAGGGCTTGCCCTCGCGTGCACTCCAACTTCTAGCGTCCCCGGCATGGAGACCACCACCACACCCGCCACCGCCACACCCACCAGGACCCTCGGACGCAGCGGCATCGAGGTGAGCCCGCTCGGCTTCGGCTGCTGGGCCATCGGCGGGGAGCACCAGGCCGCCGACGGGCAGCCCCTCGGCTGGGGCAAGGTCGACGACGAGGAGTCCGTACGGGCGATCCACCGCGCCCTCGACCTCGGCGTCACCTTCTTCGACACCGCCGACTGCTACGGCGCCGGCCACAGCGAGCGGATCCTCGGCCGCGCCCTCGGCAGCCGCCGGGACGACGTCGTCCTCGCCACCAAGTGGGGCAACGTCTTCGACCCGGACACCCGCACCCTGACCGGCACCGACGACACCCCGGCCTACGCCCGCCGCGCCCTCACCGCCTCCCTGCGCCGCCTCGGCACCGACCACGTCGACCTCTACCAGCTCCACCTCTCCGACGCCGACCCCGGCCGTGCCGCCGAACTCCGCGACCTGTGCGAGGAGTTCGTCCGCGAGGGGCTCGTCCGCGCCTACGGCTGGAGCACCGACGACCCCGAGCGGGCCGCCGTCTTCGCCGAGGGCCCGCACGCCGCGGCCGTCCAGCACCGGCTCAACGTGCTGCAGGACGCGCCGGAGCTCGTGGAGCTGTGCGAGCGGCTGGAGCTGGCGAGCATCAACCGCAGCCCGCTCGCCATGGGCCTGCTGACCGGCGTCCGGCGCGGTGCGCTGGAGTCCGGCGACATCCGCAGCAGGCCGCCGGCCTGGCTGCCGGGCTTCGAGGGCGACGGCTCCGGCGCCGATCCCCGTTGGCTGGAGCGGGTCGAGGCGCTGCGCGAGATCCTCACCAGCGACGGCCGCACCCCCGCCCAGGGTGCCCTGGCCTGGCTGTGGGCACGCAGCCCGCGCACCGTGCCGATCCCGGGCTTCCGCACCGTCGCCCAGGCCGAGCAGAACGCCGGTGCGATCGCCAAGGGTCCCCTGACCGCCGCGCAGCTGGCCGAGGTCGACCAGGTGCTCGGACGGTGAGTACCCGTGACCGCCGTACGACGAGGACGGCTCCCGCGCGAACCGCCCCCTGCCCCTCGGACTTCCTCCGCCGCCGCGGCCTGCTCGGTGGGGGTGGTCCGCCCCGCCCTGATGGTGAACCGGCCTGGGCAAGGGATGTGTGAGGGCTGAGAAAGCCGGGTACTTCATCAGATTTTCATGAGGTGGCAAACTCCTGGGGCGCACCGGGCGTCCTGCCGCGAATCCGCTGCTCGCCCCGGTGTACGGTCCCGGGGTGCGTGATTGTTCCCGGCTCAGCCGGCGTGCCGTCCTCGGGCTGACGGCCGCCGCCCTTCCCCTGTCCGCGGCCGCCCCGGCCTCCGCCACCACGATCGTCGGCGGGGAGCGACTGGCACGCGGTGGCGTCCAGGTGCGCGGCGCGGGCGGGCTGCCCAAGAAGCTCACCGCCCGCGCGTGGCTGGTCGCCGACTGCGAGAGCGGTGAGGTGCTCGCGTCGTTCAACGCGCACCGGCGGCTCGCGCCCGCGTCCACGCTGAAGATGCTCTTCGCGGACACGGTGCTGAAGAAGTTCGACCCCGCCCAGCGGTACAAGGTCACCGACGCCGACCTCGCCGACGTCCCGGCCGGCTCCAGCCTCGTCGGCATCAAGCCCGGCCTCACCTACACCGTCGACCAGTTGTGGCAGGGCGTCTTCCTGCGCTCGGGCAACGACGCCGTGCACGTGCTCGCGCACATGAACGGCGGCGTCGCCAGGACGGTCGCCGAGATGCAGGCCAAGGCCGAGGACCTGCAGGCCCTGGACACCCATGTGGTCAGCCCGGACGGCTTCGACCACAAGGGGCAGATCTCCTCGGCGTACGACCTCACGCTGTTCGCCCGCCACGGCCTCAAGGACGACGACTTCCGGCGCTACTGCGGCACGAGGACCGCCGACTTCCCGGCCGGCGGCAAGAAGACCTTCCAGATCCAGAACACCGACCGTCTGCTCACCGGGGCCTGGGGGCTGCACACGTACGACGGCCTGTTCGGCGTGAAGAACGGCTACACCAGCCACGCCGGCAACACCTTCACCGGCGCCGCCACCCGGGGCGGCCGCACCCTGCTGGTCACCGTCATGCATCCCGCCACGGGCAGCAACGCCGTCTACGAGCAGACCGCCGCGCTGCTCGACTGGGGCTTCGGGCGCGGGCGTTCGGCGCAGGCGGTGGGCATGCTCGTCGACCCGCTCAGCGAGGGCGGGGCGAGCGCGAGCCCCGCGCCCGCGCACACGCCGGCCCGGGCCGCGGCCGGGGCGCCGGGCGCGGCGTCCGGGAAGCACCCCTCGTCGTGGCGGCTGCTGGAGGGCGCGGCCGGAACGGCGGCGCTGCTGGGCGCGGGTGCCTGGGCGCTGCGCAGGCGGCGCAAGGCGGCGGCTCCGGGGGCCGGGACCGTGGCCGTGGAGGAGAGCGGGGGAGAGGCCGCCGAGTCCGGGGGCCGGCACCGGCGTTGACCGGCCGCCGCACGATGTGTGCGGCGGCCGTTCCCCATCGGCCGGTGCGTACCTCGCGGTCCCTCGCGAGGTCCACCCCCAACTCCGGCCCGTGGAACGGCCGCCGCATCCCCCCGTCGGTGTGGTCTGCGGAAGCAATGTGCTCCAACTGTGAAGCTCTCGTGGAGGAGAGTTGAGCATATGCGGCCGACGGGCCGCAATGGCCCGGATGTTCAAATTCCACTTGTGCACAGGGGAGCAAGGGGGGTGGCACGGGGGCGCACGGTCCGCCCCGGGGATCCTCAGCCCCGTCCGATGTACGGCATCGCGGTCGCCAGCACCGTCGCGAACTGCATGTTCGCCTCCAGTGGCAGTTCGGCCATGTGCCGCACGGTGCGCGCCACGTCGGCCACGTCCATCACCGGCTCGGGAGCGGTCTGCCCGTTCGCCTGGAGCGCCCCTGTCTGCATCCCGGCCGTCATGTCGGTGGCAGCGTTGCCGATGTCGATCTGGCCCACCGCGATGCGGTACGGCCGCCCGTCCAGCGACAGCGACTTGGTCAGGCCGGTCAGCGCGTGCTTGGTCGCGGTGTAGGCGACCGAGTGCGGGCGGGGCGCGTGGGCGGAGATGGAACCGTTGTTGATGATCCGGCCGCCCTGCGGCTCCTGCTCCTTCATCCGCCGGTACGCCGCCTGCGCGCACAGGAACGCCCCGTTGAGGTTGGTGTCCACCACGTGCCGCCAGGCCTCGTAGGGCAGTTCCTCCACCGGTACCCCGCCCGGGCCGAAGGTTCCCGCGTTGTTGAACAGCAGGTCGATCCGCCCGAACCGCTCCACGGCCGCCGTGAACAGGGCCTCGACGTCCTCGGGCCGCGACACGTCGGTGCGTACGGCGAGCCACGGGCCCTGCGGCACCAGGGCCGCCGTCTCCTCCAGCGCCCCGGTGCGCCGGCCGGCCAGGACCACCGACCAGCCGGCCCGCAGCAGCTCCACGGAGACGGCCCGCCCGATGCCGGAGCCGGCGCCGGTCACCACCGCGATCTTCGATTGCCTGTCGGTCATGGCTGAGCAGCGTAGGCGGCAAGTCCGCGATACGGAATCCCATGTCCGCCATACGGCTGCTCGGCGCCCGTCGGTGCTGCCGGGCGCCGCCCCGGCTATCCGGCGACGGCCGCCGCCCCCGCCTCCCCCGGGTACCGCACCCCGATCCGCTCCCGGATCGCGTCCAGCGTGCGCATCACCGCGAGGGTGCCGTCCAGGGGCACCAGCGGCGACTCCTTCTCGCCCGCCCGCAGTGCCCGCATGACCTCCCGCGCCTCGTGCCGCAGGCTGGTGCGCGGCCCGTCGGCGGGATCGGCGGTGAACTCCTCCGGGTCGCGGCCCTCGCGGTGCAGCACGAAGCGGTCGGGGTGGAAGAAGCCGGACGGGATGTCGATGCGGCCGCGCGAGCCGGTGACCGACGCCGTGACCGCCGTACCACCGACGATGGAGCAGTGCACCGAGGCCAGAGCGCCGCTCTCCCAGGAGAGCAGTGCACCCGTCTGGAGATCGACCCCCTCCTCCGAGAGCACCGCTCTGGCGGTGATCCCGTCCGGTTCGCCCAGCAGCAGCTGCGCGAACGACACCGGATACACCCCGAGGTCCAGCAGCGCCCCGCCGCCCAGCGCCGGATCCCGCAGCCGGTGCGCCGCCGGGAACGGTCCGGCCAGCCCGAAGTCGGCCTGCACCGTCCGCACCTCGCCGATCGCCCCGTCCGCCACCAGCGCCTTCAGCCGCCGCACGAGCGGACTGCAGTACATCCACATCGCCTCCATCAGGAAGCGGTCGTGCTCCCGCGCCAGCTCCACCAGCTCCTCGGCCTGGCGGAGGTTCAGCGTGAACGGCTTCTCGCACAGCACATTGCGTCCCGCCGTCAGGCACAGCCCGGCCGCCGCCCGGTGCGCCGAGTGCGGTGTGGCGACGTACACGACATCGATGTCCTCGTCCGCCGCCAGCGCGTTCCAGTCGCCGTACGCCCGCGCCACCCCGAACCGCTCGGCGAACGCCTCAGCCGCCGCCGGCCGCCGCGAGGCCACCGCCACGATCTCCGCGTCCGGTAGATCGACCAGGTCCGCCGCGAAGGCCGAGGCGATGCCGCCCGTCGCCAGGATCCCCCACCGCACGCTCTGCTCCGCCATCCCGCCCCGCCCTCGTATATGTGTTCTTCGGCACCGTGTACGAGCTGAGAGCATAGGTGGCGGATCAGCACCAGAGGGAGGGACACATGCCCGAGCACGCGGCGGCACACACACCCGAAACGGAGCGCACGTCCCTCACCCCACCGCCCGCCATCGCCGCCACCCGCCGCACCGGACTGCTCACCGTCCTCATGCTCGGCGGCCTCACCGCCACGCCGCCGCTGGCGATGGACATGTACCTCCCGTCGCTGCCGGAGGTCACCCGCTCCCTGCACGCGCCCGCCGCCACCGTCCAGCTCACCCTGACCGCGTGTCTGCTCGGCATGGCGCTCGGGCAGCTGGCCGTCGGCCCGATGAGCGACCGCTGGGGCCGCCGCCGGCCGCTGCTGACCGGCCTCGCCGTCTACCTCCTCGCCACCGCCCTGTGCGCGGTGGCACCGGACGTCGAGGTCCTCGTCGCCTTCCGGCTGGTGCAGGGGCTCGCGGGCGCGGCCGGCATCGTCATCGCACGGGCCGTCGTACGCGACCGCTACGACGGCGTGGCCATGGCCCGCTTCTTCTCCACCCTGATGCTGGTCTCCGGGGCCGCCCCGATCGTCGCCCCGCTCATCGGCGGGCAGATCCTGCGGGTGACGGACTGGCGGGGCGTGTTCGTCGTCCTCACCGCGGTCGGCGCCGCCCTCGCGGCCGTGGTCTGGCTGCGGCTGCCCGAGACCCTGCCGCCCGCCGCCCGGCACGGCGGGGGAGCGGCGCAGGCCCTGGGCACGATGCGCGCCCTGCTCGCCGACCTGCCCTTCACCGGGTACATGCTCGCCGGCAGCTTCGCCTTCGCCGCCCTCTTCGCCTACGTCGCCGCGTCCCCGTTCGTGATCCAGGAGATCTACGGTGCCTCCCCGCAGACCTTCAGCCTCCTGTTCGGCCTCAACTCGGTCGGGCTGGTGATCGCGGGGCAGGTCAACGGCAAGATCCTGGTCGGCCGGGTCAGCCTGGACAAGGTGCTGGCCACCGGCCTCGCGGTGATCGTGCTCGCGGCGGCCGCCCTGCTGCTCCTGGCCGCGGGCGCCTTCGGCGGGGCGGGCCTCGTCCCGGTCGCCGCCGCCCTGTTCGTCCTCATGTCGGCCATGGGCATCACCCTGCCCAACGCCCAGACCCTCGCCCTGCTGCGCACCCGGCACGCCGCCGGCTCCGCCTCCGCGCTGCTCGGCACCTGCTCCTTCCTCGTCGGCGCCGTCGCCTCCCCGCTCGTCGGGATCGCGGGGGAGCGCACCGCCGTACCCATGGCGATCGTCCAACTGGCGGGATCACTGGTCGCGGCGGCCTGCTTCGTGGGAATGTGCCGTCCCTGGAACACTCGTACGAGGACGGAGGGAGTGGGCAGCTGAGCACGCCGAGACTGCGCACCGGCACACCCGAGCGGGCCGGGCTCGACCCCGGGGAGCTCGGGCACCTGGCCGGCGAGGCGCACGCCCTCACCACCGGAGCGCGCCCCTGGGCGGCCGGTGCCGTCGTGGTGGCCGGACGCGGCCCCGTCCTCGCCCTGGCCGAGGCCGCGGGCTGGGCGGTGCGCCATCGCGGCTACGACCCCGAGAGCGACACCGGCGTCGAACTGCCGCCCACCGACCGGGTCCCGGCCACCGTCGACACCCCCTTCGACCTGGCGTCCCTCACCAAGCTGTTCACCTCGGTCGCCGCCGTGCAGCAGATCGAGCGCGGCACCCTCGGCATGGACGCCCGGGTCGGCGCCTACCTGCCCGAGTTCACGGCGGCGGCCGAACACGGCATCACCGTCCGGCAGCTGCTCACCCACACCTCCGGGCTGCGCCCCGAACTCCCGCTGTACGACTGCCCGGACGACGCGTCCCGGCTCGCGCTGCTCCGTGCCGAGGCACCGGTGGCCGAGCCCGGCACGCACCTCTACTCGGACCTGAACATGCTCCTGCTCCAGCACGTACTGGAGCGCATCACCGGCCGGAGCCTGGACGTCCTGATCGAGGACGGCATCACCCGCCCGCTCGGCATGACGGCGACCGCTTTCGGCCCCTGCCCCGGCGCCGCGGCCACCGAGGACCAGCGGCGGCCGTGGGCCAAGGCGGACCGGGGGATGCTGCGGGGTGTGGTCCACGACGAGAACGCCTGGGCGCTCGGCGGCGTGGCCGGTCACGCGGGCCTCTTCTCCACCGCCACCGACCTGGCGGTCTTCTGCCGTGCCCTGCTGGGCGGCGGCGCGTACGGCCCCGCCCGCATCCTCGGCCGCGACTTCGTGGAACTCCTGCTCACCCCGCCGGGCCTGGGCTTCGCCGTGGACCAGCCCTGGTTCATGGGCGAGCTGGCGGGCCGGGGAGCGGCCGGCCACACCGGCTTCACGGGGACGTCGCTGGTCCTGGACCCGGCGACGGACACGTTCCTGGTACTGCTGGCGAACACCGTCCACCCGAGGCGCCGGCCACCGGACAGCGCACCGAGGGCGAGGCTGGGCACACGTCTGGCGCGGGCGGTGATCTGAACCTCGCGGGAAGGCGCCCAGCCATACAATCGGCAGGTGAACGACCCCCTGTCCCCGGCCGAAACCCTCCGCGCAGCCCTCGCGGAGCTGCTCGCAGGCCTCCCGCCCAGGCAAGCCACCGCAGCGGTCGAGAGGCTGATCGGCCACTACCGTGGCGAAACCCCCACCGCCGCCCCGATCCTGCGCGACCGCGCCGACGCCGCCGCCTACGCGGCCTACCGCATGCCGGCCACGTTCGAGGCGGTCCGCGCGGCCCTGGAGGCGTTCGCCGAGGCCGTGCCCGGCTGGACGCCCGGCAGCCATGCCGACGTCGGCGGCGGCACCGGCGCGGCGACCTGGGCGGTGACGGCCACCTGGGCCGGGGTGCGTCCGGTGACCGTGCTGGACTGGGCCGAGTCCGCGCTCGCGCTCGGCCGGGACATCGCCGAGGCCAACCCCGCCCTGCGCGACGCCCGCTGGCAGCGCGCCCGGATCGGAGCGGCACTCACCCTCGAGAGCACCGACCTCGTCACCGTGTCGTACGTCCTCAACGAGCTCACCGAGGGCGACCGCACCGCCCTCGTCGACGCCGCCGCGGCCGCCGCCCGGGCCGTCGTGATCGTCGAGGCCGGCACCCCCGCCGGATACGCCCGCGTCATCGAGGCCCGCGACCGCCTGGTCGGCGCCGGGTTCCAGGTGGCCGCCCCCTGCCCGCACAGCGCCGCCTGCCCCATCGCCCCGGGCACCGACTGGTGCCACTTCTCCGCCCGGGTCAGCCGCTCCTCCCTGCACCGCCAGGTCAAGGGCGGCTCACTGGCGTACGAGGACGAGAAGTTCGCCTACGTCGCCGCCACCCGGCTCCCCGTCACCCCGGCCCCCGCCCGCGTCGTCCGGCGCCCGCAGATCCGCAAGGGCCAGGTGCTGCTCGACCTGTGCGAACCGGACGGACACCTGCGCCGCACCACGGTCACCAAGCGTCACGGCGACCTCTACAAGGCGGCCAGGGACACCGACTGGGGCGACCCCTGGCCCCCGGAGGACCCGCGGCCCGACCCTGCTGACCGCCCGTCACCCCTGTGAGGCACGTCTCGTCCGCTTCCTCCGGATCCGCCCCGGTGACCCCCGAAGCTCACGGAGATGGGAGCATGAGGCATGCTGTCCGCACACCAGCAGGCGACCACGGACTGAGGGGACAGATGAGCGCGACGTTCGGCGGCCGGGCCGGCCGGCAGGGCAAACTCTCCCAGTGGCTGCTCGGACGCCGCCCGAAGGAAGCCGCCGACGACGGCGGCCGCGAGGCCCTCCTGCTGTCCGCCGCCGCGGCGGGACTCCCGCTCGCCCCCGCCGCGCACCCCGCCGACGGCTACCGCTGCTCCTGCGACCGGGTCGGCTGTCCCACCCCCGCCCGGCACCCGGTGTCGTTCGCCTGGCAGACCCAGTCCACCACCGACCGCGCCCAGATCGAGCGCTGGGCCCGGCACCAGCCGCAGGCCAACTTCATCACCGCCACCGGCATGGTCCACGATGTGCTGGACGTGCCCCTGGAGGCCGGCCGGGAGGCGCTGGAGCGGCTGCTGGGCGCCGGTGTCGAGACCGGCCCGGTGGCCGAGAGCGACGACGGCCGCATGCTGTTCTTCACCCTCACCCGCGGCACCCCCGAGGACGAGGACGAGTGGTGGCCCTGCGAACTGGACTGCCACCCCGAGACCATGGACGAGCATCCCGGCCTGCGCTGGCACTGCCGCGGCTCCTACGTCCTCGTACCGCCCGCCCGGCTGCCCGGCGACGACCGGCGGGTGCGCTGGGTGCGCGGCCCCGAGCATCCGCTGCCCGACCCGCTGAGCCTGCTGGAGGCGCTCACCGACGCCTGCGCCCGCCACGTCGGCGCGGCGGCCGACCGGCCGGGCAGCGCCTGGCCGCTGCGCCACTGAGCCCGGCCGGCGGTACGGACGCCGCTACGAACCCTGTGCGGCCGTCAGGCCCCGGACCTGCCCCAGCACCTGCACCGGGCCGCTGCCCGCCGGGTCCAGGGCGGCCTCGTTGGAGATGGACTCGAGCGTCAGCGACTGCTTGATCTCGCCCTTGGTCAGCGCCTGCACGTCCTTGTTGGGGACCCGCACGGAGGTGCCCGCGGCGGCGGTCTGCTTCTCGAAGTGGTGCGCGGTGAAGAACACCAGCGCCCCGCCGTCCGCCGTGCGCAGCGCGAGCGGCGCGTAGTCGCCGTGTGTCAGCGGCTCGTCGAGGTACTGCCGCACCAGGCCCGGCTTCTTCGCCTGCTTCTTGCGGTCCGCCCGCCAGCCGCTGGTGTTGCGGCCGTCGGCGAACGTCTTCCCGCCGTCCTGCAGATAGTCCGCGTACTCCTTGCTCAGGTCCGCGGGAGGCACGGCGAACCGCGTGGAATCCGCGGGCACGGCCTCGGCCCAGCCGTCCTTGTCCTTCTTGAACTCCGGTACGGCACCGGGCGCGACCAGCGTCAGATACGCCGCCTTCCACGGCTCACCGAGGTCCTGGCGGGTGAAGACCAGCAGCCAGCGGACGTTCCCGCCCTTGTTGCCCCGGGCGTCGGCGACGAACCAGCGCGGCCAGCCGGCCTTCTTCGGGATGGTGAACTTCGCGTCCGTCAGCGTCAGCGGCGTGTGGTTCGCGTTGCCCGACGGACTGTTGGCGTGTCCGGCCTTCAGCCGGGCGCCGTCGATGTCGGCGAGGGCGCCGGTGACGTGATCGGCGTCCAGGGAGCGGTCGTAGGCCTGGTCGGCCCTGTTGTACGCGGCGGTGAACTGCGCGAGCGCCTTGGCGGCCTCGGCCCGGGTGGCGGCCGGGAGCACCTCGCGCTCCCCGTGCACCACCACACATCCGCTCGCCGTCAGCGACAAAGCGGTCAGTGAGGCCGCTATGAGTGCGTTCCGGTCCCGCCTGCGAAGCCCACGACGACTGCGATCCCTGCTCATGAGGTGCCTTCACCCTCCCCTTTCCGGAGGCGAACCCTACCGGGACGGGGAGGGGGGCGGGTGGCCGGTTCCCCCGACTCGGCACGACGCCACGGTGCGCCTACTCGGACGCGGGCACCTGGGTCTCGACCGCGGGAGCCGCCCCCTCGCTCTGCCGGCCCTTCAGCCACGCGCGGAACTCCGGCGTGATCAGGAACACGGACAGGGTCGGGACCAGGTACACCGCCCACACCGTGAGCTGGACGACCGTCGGGTCGGGCTGGAAGTTGAACACGCCCTTGAGCAGGGTGCCGTACCAGCTGTCCGGCGGGATCGCGCCGCTGATGTCGAAGGCGAGGTCGGAGATGCCCGGGATCCAGTTGGCCTCCTGCAGGTCGTGGAAGCCGTACGCCAGCACGCCCGCGGCGACCACGACCAGCATGCCGCCGGTCCAGGTGAAGAACTTGGCCAGGTTGATCCGCAGGGCGCCCCGGTAGAACAGCCAGCCGAGCAGCACGGCCGTGGCCAGGCCGAGCGCCACGCCGATCAGCGGGCGCGGGGTGCCGTCGCTGGCCGCGTGCACCGAGGCCCACACGAACAGCGCCGTCTCCAGCCCCTCCCGGCCCACGGCCAGGAACGCGGTGGCGACCAGCGCGCCCGTGCCCATCGCGAGGGCCGCGTCCAGCTTGCCGTGCAGTTCCGACCTCAGGTGCCGGGCGGTGCGCCGCATCCAGAACACCATCCAGGTCACCAGGCCGACGGCGACGATGGACAGGGAGCCGCCGAGCGCCTCCTGCGCCTCGAACGTCAGCTCCTGGGAGCCGAACTCCAGCGCGCAGCCGAAGCCCATCGCGATGGCGATCGCGATGCCGATGCCGGTCCAGATGGGCCGCAGGGCGTCCCGGCGGCCGGTCTTGACCAGGTAGGCGATGAGGATGCAGACGACGAGCGACGCCTCGAGGCCCTCGCGCAGGCCGATCAGGTAGTTGGAGAACACGGTTACGCCTCCTCGGAGAACAGCGTGCGGCCCCACCAGTCGCCGGAGTCCCGGACACCGGGGGGCACCGCGAAGACCGCCGAACCCACGTGCTGGATGTACTCGTTGAGCGCGTCGTGCGCGGCCAGCTTGCGCTGCAGCGGGATGAATCCCTCGCGCACGTCCCGCTGGTAGGCCAGGAAGAACAGGCCCGCGTCCAGGCGGCCGAGGCCGTCGGTGCCGTCGGTGAAGGAGTAGCCCCGGCGCAGGATGGTGATCCCGCCGTTGGCGTCCGGGTGCGCGAGCCGCACGTGCGCGTCCGGCTTCATCGCCTTCAGGAACGGCTTGTCGTGCTCCTTGGCCTTGCCGACCGGTGCGCCCTCGCGCTTGTCGCGGCCGAAGACGTCCTCCTGCTCCTGCAGCGAGGTCCGGTCCCAGGTCTCGATGTTCATCCGGATGCGCCGGGCGACGAGGTAGGACCCCCCGGTCATCCAGGCGTCCGGGGCGCCGGTGTCCCCCGCGCCGACCCACACGAACTTCTTCAGGCGGTCGGTCTCGGTTCCCGCGATGTTGCGGGTGCCGTCCTTGAACCCGAAGAGGTTGCGCGGGGTCTGCGCGTCCGGGGTGGTGGAGGAGGTCTTGCCGAAGCCCAGCTGGGACCAGCGGACGGCGACCTTGCCGAAGCCGATGCGGGCCAGGTTGCGGATGGCGTGCACGGCGACCTGCGGGTCGTCCGCGCACGCCTGGATGCACAGGTCACCGCCGGTCCGGGTCTTGTCCAGGTTGTCCCCGGGGAAGGCGGGCAGGTCGACCAGGGCAGCGGGCCGCTTGTCCGCGAGCCCGAACTTGCCGAAGAGGGACGGGCCGAAGCCGATGGTCAGGGTCAGCCGGGACGGCTTGAGGCCCATCGCCTCACCGGTGTCGTCCGGCGGCGCCTCGGCGAGCCCGTCGAACGCGCCCTCGCCGACCGGCTTGCCGGCCGTCATCCGCCGGGCCGCCTCCGTCCAGTCCTTGAGCATCCGTACGAACTCGGCGCGGTCGTCGGTCTTCACGTCGAACGCCGCGAAGTGCAGCCGGTCCTGCACCGGGGTGGCGATGCCCGCCTGGTGCGCGCCGTGGAACTCCACCGCGCCGCCCGCGTCGGCGGCGGCCGGCGCCATGTCGTCGCCGGCGTTCGCCATCGCCACGGCACCGCCGGCCACGGCGGCACCGAGCGCGAGCCCGGCGCCTCCCCAGCCGATCAGCGCCCTCCGCGACGGGCTGCCGGCCGTGCTCTGCGGGGCTTCCCGGTTGTCCTGGATCTCGGTCATCGCCCTGTCCCCCTGGCTCACTTCACGACCGCGGCGGCGAGCTTGGACAGCGGCTCGGCGAGCGCGTTCACCGCGTCCGACAGCTCCTTGCGCTGGTCCTCACCGACCTTGTCGTAGGAGACGAAGTCGTAGGAGTCCTTGTCCGAGCGGTACTTGTCCAGCAGCGTGTTCAGCGCCGCGAACTGCTTGTCCAGCTCCTTGGCGAGCGCCGGGTCGTTCTTGCCGGCGACCGGCTTCAGCAGCTCGTAGGCCTTCTGCGCACCCTCGACGTTGCCCTTGAAGTCGACCAGGTCGGTGTGCGAGTAGTACTCCTCCTCGCCGGTGACCTTGCCCTGGGCGACCTCGTCCAGCAGCTCCTTGGCGCCGTTGGCCATGGAGGTCGGGGTGATCTCGGCCTTGCCGACCCGCTCCTTCCAGTCCTTCAGATCGGTGAGCAGCCGGTCGGCGAGGGTCTTCTCCTCGGCGCCGATCTTCTTGTCCTGCCACAGCGCCTGCTCGAGGCGGTGCCAGCCGGTCCACTTCTGGCCGGGCTCCAGGTCGGGCTTGCGGATGTCGACCTTGGGATCGATGTCGCCGAAGGACTCGGCGACCGGCTCGGTGCGCTCCCAGCCGAGGCGGGAGGGCGCGTAGGCCTTCTTGGCGGCGTCGACGTCACCGGCCTTGACGGCCTTCACGAACGTCTCGGCGAGCGGCAGCGTCCGGTCGGCCTGGTCCTGCGCGTACTGCCGGTACTCGGCGACGGCCTGGTCCAGCTTCGGGTCGCGCTCGGCGGTCGCGGCGCCGCCGGTCACGGTGAGCTTCTGCCGGACGCCGTGGCCCTTCATGCCGGGGCGGCAGGCGATCTCGTACGACCCGGCCTTCACCTCGGCGGTCAGCGTGTACTTGGTGCCCGGCCCGATGTTCTCCTTCTCGGAGACGATCCGGTCGTCCGGGAACAGGATCTCGACCTCGGTGGCCTTCGACCCCTTGTTCTCTATCTTCAGCGTGACCTGGCCGGCCGGCACCGACTTGGTGGAGGTCTCGCACTTGGCGTCGGCCGCGGTGACCTGGATGGCGTCGCCGTCCTTGGCATCGCTCTTGGCGGTGCAGGCCGAGAGGGCGGTCAGAGTCGCCGCGGTGGCGGCGGCGGTGACGGTCAGTCGGACGGCTCGCATGCAGGCTCCTGGCGGATCTGGTGTGGTGAGGCTGTCCTAACTTACCTGAGGCTTACCTCACCTCCACCCGTCGGGTCGTGATTCGTCTCGCACGGAAAGATCACAGGCACGGCTTGATCTCGACGGCTCAAAACAGAGGTCAATAAACGGCAAAGCGCCGGTCAAGTGGTGGGAGGGTGTCCGTATGGGAAGCGCACACCGAGAACCGCTCGGCCCCGACCGCCTGGTGCTCGATCTCCGCGACCGGCCCGGCCCGCCGCCCCTGCGCTTCGAGACCGCGGACGGCGGCCGGCTGCTGCTGCGGCAGGGCGAACGCCCCCTGCTGCTCGGCCGGACGGAGGGCGGCCCCTGCTGCCACGACCTGCGCCTGCACCGCCTCGACGGCTACCGCTCCCCCCTCCCGCCCCTCCGCGCCGCCCAGGCCCGGTCGGCCGGCAACCGCGTCCACGCGTACGCCCGTCACCTGGCGGAGGCGGACGGAACTCCGCTCGGCGAGGGCCGCTGGGAGCTCGCCCTGCGCACCACCGTCCCGCCCTACATCTGGACCTCCGACTTCCTCCGCACCTGGCCCGGCGGCAGCCTGGAGCTGTACTGCGGCGGCTGGAGCGGCGTCCTGCCCCTGCGGCGGCTCTCCCCGCCGGACGCCGGACGGGTCAAGGCCCACCGCAGACGCGTCCGCGAGGGCACGGCCGCCCCGGTGCTGCTGTGGTGGGTCACCTTCCTCGACGGCTTCCTCCTGCTCGACGGCCACGACCGGGCCGTGGCCGCGCTGGCGGAGGGGCGGACACCGCAGTGCGTGGTCCTGACCCGGCTGCCCGACACCGACCGGCAGGGGGACGGGGCCGAGGAGATCGCAAAGGCGCACGCGTACCACCTGCGGCGGCTCGACGCCCGCCCGCCCGGACCGGACGTCGAGCGTCAACGCGCGGCCCTGGAACGGTCCTACGGCGACGCCCTCGCCGAACTGCCGTACGCCTCCATGCCCACCGGCACCCGGCCCCTGCCCGGCGGCGCTCCCGCCTGGGACCGGCTCGCCCGGGGCACGGTGTTTCAATGTGCCGGTGACTGACTACGACGTACTCCGCGTCTTCTGCGGCCCCAACGGCGGCTACGGCAACGAACTCGGCGTCGTCCGCGACGGTTCGGTCCTGCCCGGGCGCGGCGAGCGCCAGGAACTGGCCGCCAAGCTCGGCTTCAGCGAGACCGTGTTCGTGGACGACCCCGAGCGCGGAGTGATCGACATCTACACCCCCACCCTGCGCCTGCCCTTCGCCGGGCACCCCTGCGTCGGCACGGCCTGGCTGCTGGACGTGCCCGAACTGGTCACACCCGCGGGGGTCGTCGGGGCCCGCCTCGACGGCGAGTTCAGCTGGATCGAGGCCCGAGCGGAGTGGGCCCCGCCGCGCACCCTGCGCCAGTACGGCAGCGCCGCCGAGGTCGACGCCCTCACCGTGCCGCCACCCGGGGAGTGGATCTACGCCTGGGCCTGGGAGGACGAGGCGGCCGGGCGGGTGCGGGCCCGCGCCTTCCCGGGCAGGGACGACGGCATCGAAGAGGACGAGGCCACCGGAGCGGCGGCCCTCCTCCTCACCGACCGACTTGGCCGCGCCCTGAACATCACCCAGGGCCGGGGCTCCCAGATCCTCACCGCACCCCAGCCGCACGGCTGGGTCGAGGTCGGCGGCCGGGTGTTCCTGGAGCGCTAGGACGCCCGGAATGCCGCGTCAGGGCAGGGTCAGGATCTCGGCGCCCGTCTCCGTCACCACCAGCGTGTGCTCGAACTGGGCCGTCCGCTTGCGGTCCCTGGTCACGACCGTCCAGCCGTCGTCCCACATGTCGTACTCGTGCGTGCCCAGCGTCAGCATCGGCTCGATGGTGAAGGTCATGCCGGGCCGCATGACGGTCGTGGCGTGCGGGCTGTCGTAGTGCGGGATGATCAGGCCCGAGTGGAACGACGAGTTGATCCCGTGCCCGGTGAAGTCCCGCACGACCCCGTACCCGAACCGCTTGGCGTAGGACTCGATGACCCGGCCGATGACGTTGATCTGCCGGCCGGGCCTGACCGCCTTGATCGCCCGGTTCAGGGACTCCCGGGTCCGCTCCACCAGCAGCCGCGACTCCTCGTCCACGTCACCGACCAGGTAGGTCGCGTTGTTGTCGCCGTGCACCCCGCCGATGTACGCCGTCACGTCCAGGTTGACGATGTCGCCGTCCCTCAGCACCGTCGAGTCCGGGATGCCGTGGCAGATCACCTCGTTGACGCTCGTGCACAGCGACTTGGGGAAGCCGCGGTAGCCGAGCGTGGACGGGTAGGCGCCGTGGTCGCACATGTACTCGTGGGCGACCTTGTCCAACTGGTCCGTGGTGACGCCGGGGGCGATGAGCTTCGCCGCCTCCTCCATGGCCTGCGCGGCGATGCGCCCGGCGATCCGCATCGCCTCGATGGTCTCGGCGGTCTGCACCTCCGGACCGGTGTACGGCGCCGGCGCGGGCTTGCCCACGTACTCGGGGCGACGGATGTTTCCGGGAACCGAACGGGTGGGGGACAGCTCCCCTGGTACGAGCAGCGACTGGCCAGACATGCCAGCGAGTCTAACCAGCGGGCATGGGGGAACATGTCCGTGGCGAGAGGAGCTGTTCATGGCCCTGTTCAAGAAGCGTACGGCCGGGAAGCCGGGTGAGTGGTTCTACTGCCTGGAGCACAAGAAGGTCGAGGAAGGACCCGAGTGCCCGGCCAAGGACCGGTTCGGGCCGTATGCCTCGCGGGAGGAGGCGCGGGCGGCGATGGAGACCGCCCGCGAGCGCAACCTCCAGTGGGAGAACGACCCCAAGTGGCACGACGCCCCCGCCGGCGGGAACACGGCCGCCGACGAGGACTGATCACACCTGCGTGGGCGCGGCGGCCGCGCGCTGTTCGCGCAGCCGCACCGCGTGCTCGTTGGTCCGGGCGTCGTACGTCATCAGCCCCGGCAGGCAGGCCGCCAGCAGCCCCATCGCGCCCACGCAGAGCAGCCCGCCCGACCACACCGACGCCCGGACACCCGCCCACGCGGCCACCGAGCCGGAGCGCACCTGGCCGAGCTGCGGGCCCACCGAGTACGACAGCAGCTCGATCCCGGCGAGCCGGCCGCGCAGCTCGTCCGGGATCGTCTGGTTCCACATCGCGCCCCGGAACACCCCGCTGACCATGTCGCAGCCGCCCGCGACCGTCAGGAGCAGCAGCACCAGCCACACGTTGCCGACCACCCCGGCGCCCGCCACCGCCAGCCCCCACAGCGCGGCCGACAGCACCACCATGCGCCCGTGCCGGTGCACCCGGGACGTCCAGCCGCTGGTCAGACTCACCAGCAGCGCGCCCAGCGGCACGCTCGCGTACATCAGGCCCAGCGACCAGTCGGCGTGCAGCTCGTCAGCGAGGAACGGCAGCAGGGCGAGGGGCATGGCCAGGAACATCGCCGCGAGGTCCACGGCGTAGGTGCCGAGCAGCTCCTTGCGGCTCCAGGCGTAGCGGGCGCCCTCCGCGACGGCCCGCAGGTCCGGCTTCGCGGCCGCGTGGGAGGCGGGGGAGGGCGCGATGCCGGCCATGTACACCAGCGACACCGCGAAGGTCAGCAGGTCGGCGCCGTAGGCCCAGCCGAGGCCCGCGTAGGCGACGACCACCCCCGCGACCGCGGGGCCCGCGACGCCGCCGACCGTCCAGCGCAGAGAGTTGAGCGAGGCAGCGGCCGGGAGGTGGTCGTGGGCGACGATCCGGGGAAGCAGCGAGTCCAGGGCGGGGCGCTGCACCGAGACCAGGGCGGAGGACAGGGCGGCGACCAGGTAGAGTGGCCAGACGGCGGGGTGCGGCAGCAGCGCGTTGACCAGCAGGGCCGCGCTGAGCAGGCCCTGGCCGGCCTCCGTCCGGACGATCAGCCGCCGCTTGTCCAGGGCGTCGGCGAGAGCGCCGCCGTACAGGCCGAGGACGAGCAGCGGCAGGAGTTCCACGGCGCCGATCGCGCCGACGGCCGCCGCCGAGCCGGTGAGGTCCTTCAGCTGGACCGGGAGGGCCACGAAGGTCAGGAAGCTGCCGAAGTTGCTGATCAGGCCTGAGGCCCAGAGTCTGCGGAAGTCGGCGGAGGCCTTCCAGGGGGCGAGGTCGGGGAGCAGGGCTGAGGGCACGGGGGCATGCTGCGCCCGAGGGGGGTGCGGGGCAACTGCTTTTCCGAGCGCCTCACCGAGGTGCCGAGCGCCTCAACCGAGATGCCGGGAACCTCACCACGGTGCGGCCGGCGGTGCCGTGATGATCTCCGCCAGCCTCGACAGACGGTCCCGGAACCCCCGCCGCACCCGGGCAGAGGCCGCGCCCCCGTTCTCGCCCGCCGCCGCGCTGACCAGGTGCTGCACGCTGTCCAGATCCAGCTCCGCCCCCTCGGGCACGGCCAGCGTCTCGTGGGCCATGGCGGACAGCTCGCCCCCGGCCGCCCCCAGCGCCAGCACCGTCACCCCGGCCCGCCGCGCCGCGTGCACCCCCTCCAGCAGCTCCGCCGGCTCCTCGGGCGCGACGACCAGGAGGGTCTCGCCCCGCCGCGCCTCCTCGATCCGGCCGGGACCGACCGCCAGATGCGCGGGGTCGGAGGGGCGCGCGTGGTGGCGGACGAGCGTGGGCGCCAGCTCGGGCGTGCCCGACCAGGCCGCCTCGTCCACCAGGTGGGCCGCCAGGTGCCACGGCTCGTACGCGGGCGTGCCCACCAGCAGCAGCCCGCCCCCGTGCGCCACCACCGACCCGCGCAGCACCCCGGCGAACCGCCGCGTGGCCCCCAACCACTCGGTCCCGGCGAGCACTTCGCGCAGCAACGCGACCCGTACGGCGTCCATGCGGCCGCATCCTGCCGCACCGGGACACGACTGCGGCGTGGTTCGGCCCGAATTCGCCCGACCCGGGGACACGCGCCCCCGTGCCGCGGCCGGTGCCGTCGCCGCCGAGGCCGGGGACACGGACGTAGAGTCGGGCCCATGACCTCTACCGACAGCGCACAGACCCCCGCCAAGGCCCCCGTGAAGGACCCCTGGGACCTGCCCGACGTCTCCGGGCTGGTCGTCGGCGTGCTCGGCGGCACGGGCCCGCAGGGCAAGGGCCTCGCCTACCGGCTCGCCCGGGCCGGCCAGAAGGTGATCATCGGCTCGCGGGCCGCCGAACGGGCCCGGGCCGCCGCCCAGGAACTGGGGTACGGCGTCGAGGGCGCCGACAACGCCGAGACCGCGCGCCGCAGCGACCTCGTGATCGTCGCCGTACCGTGGGAGGGCCACGGCAAGACCCTCGAGTCGCTGCGCGAGGAGCTGGCCGGCAAGATCGTCGTGGACTGCGTCAACCCCCTCGGCTTCGACAAGAAGGGCGCCTACGCCCTCGAGCCCGAGGAGGGCAGCGCCGCCCAGCAGGCCGCCGCCCTGCTGCCGGACTCCCGGGTCACCGCCGCCTTCCACCATCTGTCGGCCGTGCTGCTGCAGGACCCGGAGATCGAGGAGATCGACACCGACGTCATGGTGCTCGGCGAGGAGCGCGCCGACGTGGAGATCGTGCAGGCGCTGGCCGGGCGCATCCCGGGCATGCGCGGCGTCTTCGCCGGGCGGCTGCGCAACGCCCACCAGGTGGAGTCCCTGGTCGCGAACCTGATCTCGGTCAACCGCCGGTACAAGGCGCACGCCGGGCTCCGGATCACCGACGTCTGAGGCGCGGCGGACGATGGGGGACACTGGTCGCGTAGCAGTGTCCCCCGCAAGGAGCCGACCCCCATGCCCCGTATCGCCCTCTACACCCTGACCGTCTGCCTGCTCGCGGTGGCCGCCGCGGTCGTGTCGTTCACCCGGGGCAGCTGGCTGGGCATCGTCTGGGTGCTGCTGGCGGGCCTGTCGTCCAACATGACCTGGTACTACATCAAGCGGGGCCGGGCCGGCTACGCCCAGAAGCGGTAGAGGGTCCAGCCGGCCGAGACGTCGAAGTCATCGACCCCCAGGGCCCGCAGGATCGCATGGATGGCGTCGAAGAAGACGCCGTTGACCGCCGGCAGCCACAGCAGCGCGAACACGAACAGCAGGCCGAACGGCGCGAACGGCTCCACCTGGCGCTTGACGCCGGGCGACAGCCACGGCTCGATCACCCCGTACCCGTCCAGGCCCGGGACCGGCAGGAAGTTCAGGATCGCGGCCGTCACCTGCAGCAGCGCGAGGAAGGCGAGCGCGTACCGGAAGCCGGCCGGCACGCCGTCCAGGGCGTGCAGCCAGAACGGCGCGGTGCACACCGCCGCGAACAGCACGTTCGTCAGCGGGCCCGCCGCCGAGATCAGGCTGTGCCGCCAGCGCCCCCGGATGCGGCCGCGCTCGATGAACACCGCGCCGCCCGGCAGCCCGATCCCGCCCATGATCACGAACACCACGGGGAGCACGATGCTCAGCAGCGCGTGCGTGTACTTCAGCGGGTTCAGCGTGAGGTAGCCCTTGGCGCCGACCGAGATGTCCCCGCTGTGCAGGGCGGTGCGCGCGTGCGCGTACTCGTGCAGGCACAGGGAGACCACCCAGGCCGCCGTCACGAACAGGAACACCGCGAGCCCCGGCTGCTCGGCGAACCCTGTCCAGGTGGCCCACCCGGTCACCGCCGTGACGGCCAGGATCCCGAGGAAGACGGGACTGACCCGGCGTTCGCCGGGGCGGGTGGTGACTGAGGTCATCGGCAGACTCCTGAGGCGGGGCGGGCAAAGCAGGTACGGACGGGGGGCGGCGCCGGGGCGACACGGGGAAAACGTCTCGCGGTCGCCCGGTGGTTCCGCAAGGGTGGGGGCATGGCGCTGATGAAGGTGTTCTACGAAGACTGGCAGATGGAGTGCTGCGGCCGTCGGTTCGGGGTGGGACAGGAGGTCGACTGGCGGCTCGTCGCCGTCGACGGCGAGCGGACGGACGAATTCCACGGCGCCGAGGCATGGGTGGAGAACCACGGCGGGCCCAGGCACCCGACCAGCGGCCGGGTCCGCGCCATCGAGCTGGTGCACCAGGAGTACACCGTCCGCCCGGACCCGGGCACTCCCGAGCGCCTCGAGCCGGCGCCCGGCGAGACAGTGCTCCGCGCCGGCGGTGCCGTCTTCGAACCCGTGCCGGGCACGCTGACCCTCGAACCCGTCGACACCTGCCCCAAGTGGTTCGGCCAGCGGGAGACGGGCCGCCACCGCGTCCGCCGCGCCCTCGGCGCGCTCGTCACCCTGCAGGTGCCGCCGGGCGCCACGCCGTCGCAACCCGGTGACCGCCACTGACCGCTCCGGAGAGAATGGACCCCGTGCGTTATCGCCTGCTCGGCCCCACCCAGGCACTCCGCTCCGACGGCACGCCCGTCCCGGTCGGCGGAGCGCGGCTGCGTGCGCTGCTGAGCGTGCTCGCCCTGAGGGCCGGCCGGACCGTGCCGGCCGGCCTGCTGGTGGAGGAGGTGTGGGGCGCCGATCCGCCCGCCGACGCCCCGGGTGCCCTGCAGGCGCTGGTCGGGCGGCTGCGCCGGGCGCTCGGCGCGGACGCCGTCGCCTCGGTGGACGGCGGCTACCGGCTCGCCGTCGCGCCCGACGACGTCGACCTGCACCGGTTCGAACGCCTGACCGGCGAGGGGCAGCGGGCCCTGGCCGACGGCGACCCCGAGAAGGCGGCCACCGTCCTCGACGACGCCCTCGCGCTCTGGCACGGCCCCGCCCTCGCCGACCTGCCCGACCGCGCCGCCGAGGCCGCCCGCTGCGCCGCCCGCCGCCTGGACGCCCTGCGCGCCCGCCACGGCGCCGCCCTCGCCCTCGGCCACGCCGAGCAGTCCCTGCCCGAGCTGACCGCCCTGTGCGACACCCACCCCCTGGACGAACCCCTCCAGGCCCTGCGGCTGCGCGCCCTGCGCGACGCGGGCCGCGCGGCACAGGCGCTGGCCGCCTACGAGGACGTACGGCACCTGCTCGCGGAGCGGCTCGGTTGCGACCCCGGACCCGAACTGCGCTCCCTGCACGCCGAGTTGCTGACCGAGGCGGCCCCGGACCCGGTGGCGGCCCCGGAGCCGGTGGCTGTCCCGGCGTTCGGCAACCTGCCGGCCCGGCTCACCTCCTTCGTCGGCCGGGAGGCCGACATCGCCGACATCCGGGACGACCTCGCCGCCGCCCGGCTGGTCACGCTGCTCGGACCCGGCGGCGCCGGCAAGACCCGGCTGTCGCAGGAGGCCGCCGACACCGTGCGGGACGTCGCCCGGGACGGGGTGTGGCTGGCCGAGCTGGCGCCCGTGGCCGACCCCGAGGCCGTACCGGAGGCCGTCCTCACCGCCATCGGCGCCCGCGAGACCGTGCTGCACGGCGCCGGCGCCGAGGGCATGCGGGCCGTCGCCGAACGGCACGACGACCCCGTCGAGCGGCTCGTCGAGCACTGCGCCCGGCGCCGCATGCTGATCGTCCTGGACAACTGCGAGCACGTCGTCGAGGCGGCGGCCCGCCTGGTGGAGCGGCTGCTGGCGCGCTGCCCGGAACTGACCGTGCTGGCCACCAGCCGCGAACCGCTCGGCATACCGGGGGAGTTGGTGCGCCCCGTGGAGCCGCTGCCCGAGCCGGTCGCGCTGCGGCTGCTCGCCGAGCGCGGCGCGGCCGCCCGGCCCGGCTTCCGCACCGCCGACGACCCGGAGGCCTGCGCCGAGATCTGCCGGCGGCTCGACGGCCTGCCCCTCGCCATCGAACTCGCCGCCGCCCGGCTGCGGATGCTCACCCCCCGCCAGATCGTCGACCGGCTCGACGACCGCTTCCGGCTGCTCACCTCCGGCAGCCGCACCGTCCTGCCCCGCCAGCAGACCCTGCGGGCCGTGGTCGACTGGTCCTGGGACCTGCTCGACGACGGCGAACGCGAGCTGCTGCGCCGGCTGTCCGTCTTCGCCGGCGGCTGCGACCTCGCCGCCGCCGAGGCCGTGTGCGGTCCCGACGCCTTCGACGCCCTCGGCTCCCTGGTCGACAAGTCGCTGGTCGTCGCCGCCCCGGGGCCCGACGGCGCGATGCGCTACCGGCTGCTGGAGACCGTCGCCGAGTACGCCGGCGAACGGCTCGACGAGTCGGGCCGCCGCGAGGAGGCCGAGCGCGCCCATCTGCGGTACTTCCGCGAACTGGCCCGCACCACCGACCCGTTGCTGCGCGGCCCCGGTCAGCGCATGGCCGTCGAGCGGCTCCAGCTCGAGTACGAGAACCTGCGCACCGCGCTGCGCCGCGCCATCGCCCTGCGGGACGAGCAGGAGGCCCTCTGCCTCGTCCTCTCCCTGGGCTGGTACTGGCAGATGCGCGACCTGCGCATCGAGGCCCGCAACCTGTGCCGCGAGGTCATGGCGCTCGGACCCGACCCGTTCGCCGAACCCGTCCGCCGCGCCACCCCGGTGTGGGAGCGCTGCACCGACGCCCCGCCCCCGTACACCGGCGAACCGCTCGACGAGGCCCGGCGCGGCCTGCACCTGATCCACCTCGCCTGCATGGACACCGAACTGGACGCCTGGCAGACCCCCGAGGCCCAGGCCAAGCTGCGCGCCATCACCCGGGTGTACGAACCCGGCATGCCGCAGACCTGCCGCCCGCCCGGCATACTCTGGTTCTTCGCCGTGCTGCTGACCGGCGGCGTCGACCGGCTGCGCGACATCCTCGAGGCCTGCGTCCGCACCTGCCGGGAGACCCCCGGCTTCGAGTGGGAGCTCGCCGACACGCTGCAGATGCGCGCCAACATCCTCGCCAACCGCACCGAGTGGGCGGGCGACGCCACCCGCGACGCCGACGAGTCCCTGGAGATATTCGTGCGCCTCGAGGACGCCTGGGGCGCCGCCGAGGCCCTCTCCGCGCGCGGTGAGTCCCACGAACGCAAGGGCCAGTACGCGGCGGCCGCCGCCGACTACCAGGCAGCCATCGAGCACGCCGACCGGCTCGGCGCCCGCGGCCAGATGGCGGTGCTCGGCGTCCGGCTGGCCGCCGTGCTGCTGGAGACGGGCGAGCCGGAGCGCGGCGAGCGCATGCTGCGCGAGATCATCGCCCACCACGGCGGCAGCACCAGCGAGGCGATGCCCATGGCTCGTCTCTTCCTGTCCGGCTGGCTCTCCCTGACCGGCCGCCTGACCGAGGCACGCGACCAGCTCCGCGCGCTCCGCGAGGACTTCAGGATCGCGCACTTCGTCGTCTTCGACGCCTTCATCCTCGGCCAGGAGGCCTGGGTGGACGCCCTCGACGGCCGTGCCGACGCCTCCCTGGACCGGGTCCGCAAGGCGCTGGCGCGCGCCGCCGACCCGCTGTCCCAGGCCATCGCCCCACACTTGTCCGCGCTGTACCTGACCGTCGCCGCGACCGCCCTCGCCATGGTCGACGACGGCACCCGCGCCCACGCGGCCGCCCGCTGCCTGGGCGCCGCCGACGCCCTGCTGCCCGCCGGCCACGTTCCGGCGATCATCGAGCGCGCGGTGCGCGCACGCGGCGAGGCGGCCGTCCGGGAGGTACTGGACGACGCGGTGTACGAGGCCGCGTACGCCGAGGGCGGTGGCCTCTCCCTCGCGGAGGCCACCGCCCTGGTGTGAGGGCCGCACCCGTCAGGTCTTGGTGCGGAACTTGTGGATCGCGACCGGCGCCATCACCGCGGTGAGGCCCACCGACCAGATCAGCGTCACCCACAGGTCGTGCGCCACCGGGCCGCCCTCCATCAGACCCCGCGCGGTGTCCGCCAGCGCGGACAGCGGGTTGTAGTCGGTGAAGTTCTGCAGCCAGCCCGGCATCGACGCGGTCGGCGCGAAGATCGAGGAGCCGAACTGCAGCGGCATCAGCACCAGGAACCCCATGGCCTGCACGGACTGCGCGTTCTTCATCATCACGCCGAGCGTCAGGAACACCCACATCAGCGCCGAGCCGAACACCGCGGACAGGCCCACGGAGGCGAGCAGACCGGCCCAGTGGTGGATGTCGTAGCCCACGAGGACGGCGACCACCATGAGCACCGCGGTCGCGAACAGCATCCGCATCAGCTCCACCGCGATCTTCGCGAAGAGCACCGAGCCGCGGCCGATCGGCAGGGAGCGGAAGCGGTCCATCACACCGGAGTTGAAGTCCTGGTTGAAGCCGGTGCCGACCCCCTGGGCCATGTTCATGCCCATCATGGCCATCAGACCGGGCACGACGTACTGGACGTACTGGTCCTGGCCGCCCCCCATCGACTTGCCGATCGAGCCGCCGAAGACGTACACGAACAGCAGGGTGAAGATCACCGGGAACAGGATGGCGTCGAACATCGACTCCGGGTCCTGCCGGATCCACAGCAGGTTGCGGCGGATGAGCGCGCCGGTGTGGCGCAGATGGGCGCGCAGGGGGATGGGCGTGTCCGTCTTGCCGGCGGACGGGGAGAGGGTGGCGGCGCTCATGCGGCGACCTCCTGGCGGGTGTCGGCGGGCGTGGCGTCCTGCGGGGCACTGGCGCGGTGGCCGGTCAGGGACAGGAACACCTCGTCCAGGCTGGGCAGTTCGGTGGTGATGGAGGAGATCGTGATGCCGCGCGCGGTGACCGCGCCGACCACGGCGGTCAGCTGTTCGTCGCTGAGGACCGGCACCAGCAGGGTCCCGCTCTCGGGATCCACGGTGGTGGTGGCCAGCCCGGTGATGCCCAGCTCGTCGAGCATCCCGGCGAGCGGGCGCAGCTCCAGCGGATCGGCCGGCCGCACGCACAGGGTGCGCCCGCCGACCTTGGCCTTCAGCTCCTCGATGCCGCCGTTCGCGATGACCTTCCCGCGGTCCACGACGGTCAGCTCCGAGGCGAGCTGCTCGGCCTCCTCCATGTACTGCGTGGTCAGCAGGACGGTGACCCCGTCGCCGACCATCGCCTTCACCTCGTCCCACACCTCGTTGCGGGTGCGGGGGTCCAGTCCGGTGGTCGGCTCGTCCAGGTAGAGCACCGCGGGCCGCCCGATCATGGACGCCGCCAGGTCCAGCCGGCGCCGCATCCCGCCGGAGTACGTGCTCACGGGCCGCCTGGCCGCCTCCGTCAGCGAGAACCGCTCCAGCAGCTCGTCGGCACGGGCGCGGGCGTCCCTGCGGGACAGGTCCAGCAGCCGTCCGATCAGGTACAGGTTCTCCCAGCCGGGCAGCTTCTCGTCCACCGAGGCGTACTGCCCGGTGAGCCCGATCACCCGGCGCAGCTGCCGGGGCTGCCCCACGACGTCGTAGCCGGCGACGGTCGCCCGGCCCGCGTCGGGCGTCAGCAGTGTGGACAGGATCCGCACCAGGGTGGTCTTCCCGGCGCCGTTCGGCCCGAGCACCCCCATCACGGTGCCCTCCCGCACGTCCAGGTCCACCCCGTCCAGCGCCTTGGTCTCGCCGTAGTGCTTGACCAGTCCCCGCACGGTCACGGCGTGGCTCGCGCCGGGCGGGTTGTCATCGATTCGCGTCATGCGGAAGAGGTTGTCAGGGGCCACCGACAAACCACCGACAGCCACCTACAGAACGCCGACAGACTGTGCAGGGCAGGGCCGGAGCCGCAGGGACATCGGCCCCCGCAAAGGGGCAGCCCCGTCGACGGGGGAAGATCAACGGGGCTGCCAGGTGTTGCCGCAGTGGCTCAGTGCACGGAGTGCTCCTCCAGCGGGAACGCCCCGGAGACGACATCCTCCGCGAACGCCTTCACCGCGCCCCCCATCACCTCACGGAGATCCGCGTACTTCTTGACGAACTTCGGCACCCGCCCGGACGTCAGCCCCAGCATGTCGGTCCACACCAACACCTGCGCGTCCGTCTCGGGGCCGGCCCCGATCCCCACGGTGGGAATGTGCAGCACCCGCGTCACCTCGGCCGCCAGCTCCGCGGGAACCAGCTCCAGCACCACCGCGAACGCCCCCGCGTCCTGCACCGCCTTCGCGTCGCGCAGCAGCTGCTGCGCCGCCTCCTCGCCGCGCCCCTGCACGCGGTAGCCCATCGCGTTGACGGACTGCGGGGTCAGCCCGATGTGGGCCATGACCGGGATGCCGGACTCCACCAGCAGCCGGATCTGCTCGTGCGACCGCTCGCCGCCCTCCAGCTTGACCGCGCCGACCCCGGCCTCCTTCACCAGCCGGGTCGCCGAGCGCAGCGCCTGCACCGGGCCCTCCTGGTAGGAGCCGAAGGGCAGGTCGCCGACGATGAGGGAGCGGGTCGTGCCCCGTACGACGGCCGCCGACAGCATGGTCATCTCGTCGAGGGTGACGGGCACGGTGGTGTCGTACCCGAGGTGACAGTTGCCCGCCGAGTCGCCGACGAGGATCACCGGGATGCCGGCCTCGTCGAAGACGGACGCGGTCATCGCGTCGTAGGCGGTCAGCATGGGCCACTTCTCGCCCCGCTCCTTGGCGAGCGCGATGTCGCGGACGGTGATGCGGCGCGTGCCCTTGCCCCCGTACAGCGCCTTGCTGCCGTCGGAGGGCTTCGTCTGGGCAGCCGGAAGCTGCGTCATTGCAACGGCTCCTTACGTCATCTCGAGGCGCCCTGACGGCGTCCCCGGACCGCCTCCATGGTGGCACCTCGTGCCAGTGAGGGCCAGGGGACCCGCATGTGATCCCTGCGGCCCCCGCGCGCCAGGCCCGGCGGGTAAGGGCTGGGTAAAGGAATTCAGATACGAGACGGTGCCGTATTGAAATGATCGTAGGCTCGAACACATGACAACTTCCGTCCCTGCCTCCCGGATACCGGAAGCGGTGCACCGCCGCCGCTGGGCGATCCTCGGCGTGCTGATGCTGAGCCTGCTCATCGTGGTGCTCGACAACTCCATCCTGAACGTCGCCATCAAGACCATCTCCACGCCGGCGCCCACCGGCCTCGGCGCCACCCAGAGCCAGATCGAGTGGGCGATCAACGCCTACACCCTCGTCTTCGCCGGTCTGCTGTTCACCGCCGGCCTCATCGGCGACCGCCTCGGCCGCAAGAAGGTGCTGCTCGGCGGCCTGGTCGTGTTCGGCGTCGGCTCGGCCCTGGCCGCCGAGTCCGGCTCACCCGGCGAGCTGATCGCCTACCGCGCCGTGATGGCCCTCGGCGCCGCCTTCGTGATGCCCGCCACCCTCGCCGTGCTGATGAACGTCTTCGAGCGCGAGGAGCAGCCCAAGGCCATCGGTATCTGGGCCGGCGGCGTCGGCCTCGCCATCGCCATCGGCCCGATCACCGGCGGCGTGCTGCTGGACCACTTCTGGTGGGGCTCGGTCTTCCTCATCAACGTACCGATCGTGATCCTCGCGCTCGCCCTGATGGTGTGGCTGGTGCCCGACTCGCGCGACCCCGAGCCGGGCCGGCTCGACCCGATCGGCGTGGTGCTGTCCGTCGTCGGCCTCGTCCTGCTCGTCTACGGCATCATCAAGGGCGGTGAGCTGGCCGACTTCACCGACGCCAAGGTGCTCGCGACGATCGCCGCCGGCCTGGTGGTGCTCGCCGGGTTCGTCGTCTTCGAGAAGCGCAGCGACCACCCCTCGCTGGACGTCACCTACTTCAAGAACAAGGTGTTCTCCGCCGCCATGGCGGCCATCGCCCTGGTCTTCTTCGCGCTGATGGGCGTCACCTTCTTCTCCGTCTTCTACATCCAGAGCGTACGCGGCTACTCCCCGCTGCAGGCGGGTCTGCTGATGCTGCCGCTGGCCGTCGCGCAGATGGTCTTCGCGCCGCGCGCCCGGCTCGTCGTCGACCGGTTCGGCAACAAGGCCACGACCACCGCCGGCCTGGTGCTGATCGCCGCCACGCTGGCCACGTTCGCCACCTTCGAGGCCGACACGCCCCTGTGGGTGCTGGAGGTCGTCTTCTTCCTCATGGGCGCCGGCATGGCGCACATCATGACGCCGACCTCCGTCGTCATCATGCAGGCCCTGCCCCGCGAGAAGGCCGGCTCCGCCTCCGCGCTCAGCAACACCTTCCGGCAGGTCGGCGGCGCCCTCGGCATCGCCGTCCTCGGCTCGGTGCTCTCCACGGCGTACCGCAACGGCATCGAGGGCAAGCTCGGCCCGCTGCCGCCGGCCCTGCGCGACACCGCCGGCGAGTCCATCGAGGCCACCCTCGGCATCGCCCAGAAGCTCGGCCCGCAGGGCAAGGCCCTCGTCACCCCCGCCAACGACGCGTTCCTGCACGCCATGCACGTCACCGCCCTGTGCGGTACGGGCGTCGCGCTGATCGGCGCCGTGGTGGTGGCCCTCTTCCTGCCGGGCAGGCCGCCGGCCGGCCAGGAGGGCAAGAAGGAGCCGGAGTTGGTGGCGGCCGCGGACTGAACGACGGCCGCGGTTCCACGGGGGAAGGAGGCTGCTGCGGGACAATCCCCGCAGCACAGTGAAAGGACGGACGACGTGAGCCTTGCCGACAGCCGGTCCCGCCCGGCCGGACCCGTACGGGGCCGGCCGCGCAGCGAGACCGTGGAACGCGCCATCATCGAGGGCGTGATGAAGCTCCTGGAGGAGGGCGTACCCCTCGCCGAACTCTCCATCGAGCGGGTCGCACGCACGGCCGGAGTCGGCAAGGCCACGATCTACCGCCGCTGGAGCGGCAAGGAGGAACTGTTCGTCGACGTCGTACGCGCCGCCGAGCCCGCCGATCCCGAACTCCCCGGCACCTGCCTGCGCGACGACCTCGTCGTGCTGCTGGAGTCCCTGCGCCAACGCGGCCTGGCGAGCCGTTCGTCGGCGATCCTGCACAACGTCTACGCCCAGATGAAGAGCAGCCCCCGGATCTGGGCGGCCTACCACGCGAGCGTCATAGCGCCCCGGCGCGTCCTCGGCCTGAAGGTGCTGCGCCGCGCGCAGGAGAACGGCGAACTGCGCCCGGACATCGACCTCGAACTGGCCAACGACATCATCATCGGGCCCATGCTCGTCCGCTCCGTCATGCGCCCGGACGCCGAACTGCCCGAGGGTCTCGCGGAACAGATCGTCGACACGGTCCTGGAAGGCCTACGCCCCGTCAGCCCGGTGGCCCCGCAAGGCTGATGCACATCGCGTGCGCGGCGCCGATGTGCGCGTTTCGTCACAGAAACCGCCTGCCGAGGGGGCAACCGGAACCCCCTGCCCCGCCTCGTTCGTCCTCGTCTTCCGTACGGCCGTCATGGGACGGCGGGAACGAGCCGATCATCCCCTAGGGTCGGAAGGACACGGGGGGACGACGGTGCACGGCAGTCAGTGAGGCAGACGGTATGGCGCAGCAGGCGTACATGACGGAGACGGACAACGGCGGCTCGGAGCCCGAGCGACCGGGACCCCGGCTTCGGCGCCTGGCGGCCAGGTTCCTCGACGGCTGGCGCGGCGACCCGCGCATCTGGCGCCGGGGCATCGTCCTCGCCGTCCTCGCGCTGCTGCTCGCCCTGGTGATGCTGGTGCACTCGCACATCCCCAACCGGGTGGGCAACCTCGGCAGCCTCACGGAGACCTTCCTGCCCTGGCTGGGCCTGGCCGTCCCGGTGCTGCTGATTCTGGGCGTGGTCCGCCGGTCGGCGACCGCGCTCCTCGCCGTACTGCTGCCGGCGATCGTGTGGCTGAACCTCTTCGGCGGGCTGCTCGGCGACAAGGCGGCCGGCGGCGGCGACCTGATGGTGGCCACGCACAACGTCAACGCCGACAACCCCGACCCGGCCGCCACCGCCCGCGACGTCGCCTCCTCCGGCGCCCAGCTGCTCGCCCTGGAGGAACTGCCCGGGTCCGCCGTACCGGTGTACGAGAAGGCACTCGCGCCGACGTACCCGTACCACGCGGTGGCCGGCACCGTCGGGCTGTGGAGCAAGTATCCGATGAGCGACGTGCGGGCCGTCGACATCAAGCTCGGCTGGACGCGCGCGATGCGCGCCACCGTGGCGACCCCCGAGGGCCCCCTCGCGGTCTACGTCGCCCATCTCCCGTCGGTCCGCGTGAAGATGCAGGCCGGGTTCACCGCCCGCCAGCGCGACAAGAGCGCCGACGCGCTCGGCGAGGCCATCGCCGACGAGACGCTGAAGCGGGTCGTGCTGCTCGGCGACCTCAACGGCACGATGAACGACCGCTCCCTCAACGCCGTCACCTCCCAGATGCGCTCCACGCAGGGCGCGGCGGGCAGCGGCTTCGGCTTCAGCTGGCCGGCGTCGTTCCCGATGGCGCGGATCGACCAGATCATGGTCAAGGGCATCGAGCCGGAGAGCTCCTGGACCCTGCCGCGCACCGACAGCGACCACCTCCCGATCGCCGCCCGTGTGAACCTGGACACGTCCTCGTAACCGGCCGGAATACTGGCCCGGGGAGACTTTGTTCCGAAACTGAACATAAGATTGATCTGCACGGAACCCGCTCTCCCCGTTGAAAGGCACAGGCCCTTCATGCCCCTGGCCCTGCTCGCACTGGCCGTCGGCGCTTTCGGTATCGGTACGACCGAGTTCGTGATGATGGGGCTGCTCCCCGACGTCGCGAACGACCTCCACATCTCCCTGCCCGCCGCCGGCCACCTGGTCTCGGCGTACGCCCTGGGCGTCGTCATCGGCGCCCCGCTGCTGGCCGCCCTGACGGCCCGCATGTCCCGCCGGACGGTCCTCATCGCCCTGATGGCCCTGTTCGTCGCGGGCAACGCGCTCTCCGCCCTCGCCCCCGGCTACGACTCCCTGCTGGCCGCCCGCTTCCTCAGCGGCCTGCCGCACGGCGCCTTCTTCGGCGTGGGCGCCGTGGTCGCGACGACCGTGGTCGCGCCGGAGCGCAAGGCCCGCTCCGTCTCGCTGATGTTCCTCGGCCTGACCGTCGCCAACATCGCCGGCGTCCCCGCCGCCACCCTGATGGGCCAGCACCTCGGCTGGCGGGCGACGTTCCTGGGCGTGAGCACGATCGGCCTGGCGGCCATCGCGTCGCTGGCGGCGCTGATCCCGCACGACCACGCCCCCGCCCCGGCGACGGGCCTGCGCGGCGAACTGGCCGCCCTGCGCCCGCTACCGGTCTGGCTGGCCCTCGGTACGACGGTGGCGGGCTTCGGCGCCCTCTTCGCGGCGTACAGCTACGTCACCCCGATGCTGACGGACACGGCCGGCTTCGCGGAGACCGACGTGACGCTGCTGCTGGCCCTGTTCGGCGTCGGCGCCACCGCCGGCAACCTCCTGGGCGGCCGCCTGGCGGACCACTCCCTGCGCGGCACCCTCTTCGGCGGCCTGGCGTCGCTCGCGGCGGTGCTGCTCCTCTTCCCGCTCCTGATGCGCGCCGAGTGGAGCGCGGCCCTGGCGGTCTCCCTGCTCGGCATGGCGGCGTTCGTCACGGGCTCCCCACTCCAGCTGATGGTCATGGAGAAGGCGTCCGCCGCTCCCTCCCTGGCCTCCTCCGCCAACCAGGCGGCCTTCAACCTGGCGAACGCCGGCGGCGCCTGGATCGGCGGCCTGGCCCTCGCGGCCGGCTTCGGCACCACGTCACCGGCCCTGGCCGGCGCCGCCCTGGCGGTACTGGGCCTGGGCGTGGCGAGCGTGGCGTACGCGGTGGACCGACGCGGGGCCACCGGATCGGGCCGAGTGGTCGCGACCCACGTCCCGGAGAAGTCCGGCGCGCTGCACCACTGACCCGGCGCGCCGCCCCCAACGGGGCCGCGTCCGCGACGCTGGTCCGGGGGCGCGGCCGCACCACTCCGGACTGATGGAGGATGAGGCAGACGATTGGAGGATACGAGCCACCTCTCCTCCGCCCAAGCCGGCCCTTAGGTGGGGCAATCCGATGTGCTCCTTCTCGCCGCCGACACAAACCCTCCCATTGCCCTCGACGCCGCCGCGGGATACTCGACCGATGAAAAGCGGGCCCCGAGACCCATGACTGACAGGTGCGGCAAGTGAATGATCAGGCTGTGATCCTCAACGAGCTGGCCCAGGGCTTGCGTCCCATGTCCCAAGGGCTCGCATGGTTCGAGGGGCTGGCCGACGAGGAACAGTCCCTCGTGCTCCGGCATCTCTCCCAATACTGCGTCCAGGCACGTGCCACCAGCGAGGACGCCATGGAGGGCATCCGGCGGTCCGGTCTTCGGCAGACGCACACTCCGTCGGTACTGGTCACACGCGGACGCATCGACGAGCAGATGTGGAAGGTCGCCTGCTTGACGCCGCTCCATGAGCGAATCAAGGCATTCCGTTTGCTGGTCCGGATATTGGGGCTTGCGGACGCGCGGCGCCGAGAGCGCTTCTGCGCCGACGGGTGCAGTCATGAATGGCACCAGTTGGCAGGCTCTTGACCCTCACACCGTGTCAGGCAGTCAACTCGGAGACCTCATGTTCACCATCGGAGACTTCGCCCGGCACGGTCGCGTCTCGGTCCGGATGCTGCGTCACTACGACGCGACCGGACTGCTCCGCCCGGCCCACGTCGACCCCGCGACCGGCTACCGCCACTACACCGCCGCCCAACTCGCCCGCCTCAACCGGATCATCGCGCTCAAGGACCTCGGATTCACCCTCCAGCAGGTCCAGGACATCATCGACGAGAAGGTCGGCATCGAGGAACTGCGCGGCATGCTGCGGCTGCGGCAGGCCGAACTGGAGACCGCCATGGCTGCCGCAGGAGCACGGCTGGTCCAGGTCGAGGCCAGGCTCCGAGCGATCGAGAGCGAGGGGCACATGCCCACCGACGACGTCGTCATCAAGACCGTCCCCGCCACCCGGGTGGCAGAGCTGACCGCGACCGCGGCGAGCTTCGAGCCCGAGGACATCGGCCCGGTCATCGGCCCGCTGTACGACGAGCTGTTCCGGCGCCTGGCAGCGGCGGGCATCGCCCCCACGGGCCCCGGTGTCGCCTACTACGAGGACGCCCCCGAGGGCGGCGGCAGGATCAGCGTCCACGCCGCCGTGCAGGTCTCCGCCCCACTCCAGGACGGCGCCCTCCGCGTCCACGACCTGCCCTCCCTCGACCGGGCGGCGACCATCGTGCACCGGGGCCCTATGGACACCGTGGTCCCCACCGCCCAGACCCTGGCCCGCTGGATCGACGGCAACGGCTACCGCTCCAGCGGTTACCCGCGCGAGGTCAACCTGGAGTGCCCCGAGAACCGTGACGACTGGGTGACGGAACTGCAGGCACCGGTGACCTCGGCCTGAGCGGTGACCAAGCGGGGTGGCAGCAGCCGCGACTTCTCAACGGCGTTCTCGTCGGCGACGCTTGTCGCATGCTGCTGCCCCTGGCCCCTCTCGAGGCCGAACTGATCGAGGTCGTCCGCATCACCGAGCCCGCCAGGCATCTGATGTCGCCGGACCTGACGGGCGACACCGTCGCCGTCTGGGAGGGGGACCAAGTACAGCAGGCCCTGGCGTTGATCGCGGGCCTGCCGGGCAGCGAGCCGTACCGCTGCTTCCTTCCCGGCTGGGGCGTCCGCGTCCACACCTGCGCCGATCAGCTCTTCGAGATGGCGTTCTGTTTCCGGTGCCACGGCGCCCGTATCTGGGGACCGAACGTCCCCGCCGAGCAGCGGAACCAGACGTTCGACCCCGAGAGTCCTGCCGCCCGCGAGTTGCTGCACCGCTTCCGCTCCTGCCTCCCCGCGGCCGGCCACCGGCCGGGCGCCGCCGACGTCCGGCCGTAGACGGCAGGCCCCGCTCCCGGCTCCGCCATTCGGCCGTGCCGCCTCGCGCGCACTGCCGGACCGCTGTGTCGTGGACACGGACGCCGACGGACGGAGTACGCCCATGCCCCTCATACGCGGACGCACAGCCGGCCACCGACGCCGCGGAGCCATGGCCGTCCTGCTCGCGCTCGTGACCTGTTCGGACGTACTGATCGGGCAGGAGGCGGCCGAGGCCGGCGGTGTGCCGGCGCCGCCGGTGCTGGACTGGAGCCCCTGTGTGCAGGGCAGCGCGTTCGACTGCGCGACCGCGAAGGTGCCGCTGGACTACGACCACCCCGACCGCCGAACCGTCGAACTGGCGGTCGTCCGGCGGAAGGCGACCGACCCCGGCCGCCGCATCGGCACCCTGTTCTTCAACCCCGGCGGCCCCGGCGGGCCCGGAACCGTACAGATGCCCCAAAACTACGCGGCGTTCCCGCGCGAGGTGCGGGAGCGGTTCGACATCGTCAGCTGGGACCCCCGCGGGATCGGCAGCAGTACGGCGGTGAACTGCTTCGCCGGTCCCCGGGAAGCCGCCGACTGGAGCGCGCGCAAGGCGGCGGGCTTCCCGGTGGGCGAGAAGGAGCGGTCCGCGTTCATCGCCGCGTACCGGGACCTGGGTCGGCGCTGCGAGCGGCGCGACCCGGAGCTCCTGCGTCACGTCTCGACCACCGACACCGCCCGTGACCTCGACCAACTCCGCCGTGCGGTGGGGGAGTCGCAGCTCACCTACCTGGGGATCTCCTACGGCACGATCCTGGGCGCCACCTACGCCGGCCTCTTCCCCGGCAAGGTCCGCGCCATGGTCCTCGACAGCAACGTCGACCCGGAGGTCTGGACGAACCACGCGTCCGACAACGCCCGCCTGACCACCTTCCTGCGGATGGGCTCGGACCGCGGCGCGGCGGCGACGCTGGACGAGTTCCTCACCCTGTGCGGATCTGCGACCACCACCCGCTGCCCCTTCTCGGCCGGCGGCCCGCAAGCGACCCGGGCCAAGTTCGAGAAGCTGATGCAGCGGATCCGCGAGCACCCCGTGGGCACCTGGACCTACGCCCGCACGGTCGCAGACGTGGTGAACAGCCTCTACATCGTCCACCCCGGATGGACCGACCTGGCCCGCCGACTGCAGGACCTGTGGCAGGGCCGCGTCGCCGAGCCGTCCCCGCCGCCACCCCCACCGGCGGTCCCGCATCCGCAGCCGTACCTGGGCGAGGAGCAGGCAGCAGCGGTCTTCTGCGGCGACAGCCCCAACCCGCGCGACCCCGGTGTCTACCACGCCCTGGAGGAGGCAAGCGCCGCACGCACGGGCGACGTCGGACGCTTCTGGACCTGGGCGGCCGCGGGCTGCGCCACCTGGCCGGCGGTCGCCGCCGACCGCTACCGCGGCCCGTGGAACAAGCCGACGGCCCACCCCGTCCTGGTGGTCGGCACCACCTACGACCCCGCCACCCCCTACGCAGGCTCCCAGGCCATGGCCAGGCAACTGGCCAACGCCCGCCTGCTCACGAACAACGGCTACGGCCACACCGCGCTGCTCAACCCCAGCAGCTGCGTCCAGGCCCACGAGAGCGCCTACCTCACCACCGGCACCCTGCCCCCGCCCGGAACGACCTGCCGTCAGGACACACCCCCCTTCCCGGTCCCCGCCCCCAAGCCGATCGGCGGCATGGCCACCGGGGGCGGCGGGCTGGACGGGATCCGGAGACCGGCCGCAGATACGACGACCGCCGGGCGGCCGACTCCCGGTCCGGTTCCCAAAAGCCGGTGAACGAAGATCGTTCGAACGGCAGACTGGCCACATGACCGCACCGGACCCCAAGGCCGACCTCCGCTCCTCCCTGCAGTCCGCCCGCGACGCCCTGCTGTGGAAGCTCGACGGACTCGCGGAGTACGACGTCCGCCGCCCGCTGACGCCGACCGGCACCAACCTCCTGGGCCTGGTCAAGCACGTGGCCGGCGTGGAGCTTGGCTACCTCGGCGACACCTTCGGACGACCGTCCGGCGAGCCGCTGCCCTGGCTCGACGAGGGCGCCGAGACCAACGCGGACATGTGGGCCACGGCCGACGAATCGCGCGAGTACATCGTGGACCTCTACCGCCGGGCCTGGGCACACGCGGACGCGACGATCGACGCACTGGCGCTGGACACCATCGGCAACGTTCCGTGGTGGCCCAAGGACAGGGACGAAGTGACCCTGCACCACGCGGTGGTCCGCGTGATCGCCGACACCCACCGCCACGCCGGCCACGCCGACATCGTCCGCGAACTCATCGACGGCGCCGTCGGAATGAACAAGTCGAACACCAGCGTGCCGCCGGGCGACCCGACCTGGTGGCAGGACCACCGCAACCGCCTGCAGCACGTGGCCGAGCAGGCAGCCCGTACGTCATAGCCGAGAACCGGAGAGAGGCCGGGCGACGATGCAAGCGTCAGAGGTTCCGCGCGCGGTGACCGCGGCCCTGTCGACGGCCTCGTCACTCGGCCTGAGAGCCGACTCCGCGACCGTCCTCCACAACTCGAACAAGATCACTCTGCGTCTGCTGCCGGGCGACGTCCTGGCCCGGGTGGCCCCGGTAGCGCACCACGTCGCACACGTCGAAGTCGACCTCGCCCAGCGGCTCATCGCATCCGGGTGCCCCGTGGCTGCTCTCGACCCTCGAGTGGAGCCACGCGTCCATGAGCGCGACGGCTTCGTGGTCACGCTGTGGACCTACTACGAACCTGCACCACATCAAGAACTCTCACCAGCCGACTACGCCAACGTGCTCGAACGGCTGCATGCCGGCATGCGCGAGCTGGATGTCGCGGCGCCGCACTTCACGGACCGAGTCGAGCAGGCGCAAGACCTCCTGGCGAACCACGACCGCACCCCGGCGATCGCCGACACGGACCGGGAACTGCTCGCCGACACGCTACGAAGCCTGCGCCGGACGATCGGCGAGCGCGGCGGCGCCGAGCAACTGCTGCACGGCGAGCCCCACCCGGGCAACGTCCTCACCACGAGGAACGGGCTGCTGTTCATCGACCTCGAGACGTGTTGCCGTGGGCCCGTCGAATTCGACCTCGCCCATGCACCCGAGGAAGTCAGCGAGCACTATCGGGGTGCCGACCAGGACCTACTGCGCGAGTGCCGGCTCCTCGTGCTCGCGATGATCACAACCTGGCGCTGGGACCGAACCGACCAGCTCCCGAACGGCCGCCGCCTGGGCACGCAGTGGCTCAGCCAGATCTGGGCAGCACGCGATCGCAACGGCGTGGACACCCGGGGCTGACCACGGGCCGACCAAAATCACCGAGGTGCGGTCGGCAAGCCTTCAGTCTCCCTGACCTGCGGTCCGATCTACTGGCGACACCTCACATGAGGTCCGAACACAGACGAGGGCGCGGATGCCGGGCGGCCCCGTCGGCTCGAGCACAGCGGCTCGGGCGCGACGGGGCCTGAGAGGGTGACGGCGGTCCTGCCGACGGTCGTCAGCGAGGCTTCACCTGCCGGTCCCCCCGCCATGTTTCCGACGTCAGTGAGGCCAGCCCGCCATTGGCCAGTCCCTTGTAGGTGACCGTACGGGCCGGGCCCAGCTCACGGGCGAGTCGTACCGAAAGATGCCTTCCCTCCCGGAAGAGGCGTTGCCACTCGTCGGCGTACCTGTCTTCATCCTGATACGGAAGGTCCAGTTCCAACGTCTCGTCGATCTGCCGAACCCACGTCTTGAAGGCAGCGACCAGATCGTCGGGAAGGTGCAGGCCGGCGGACGGGTCGTCGGGCGAGAAATAGCCGAACCCCTCGGCACGCATGGGGTCCATCCCTGCCTCGCCCTCCACCGTGATGTCGAGCGGGTGCGGGGGAGTGCCATGGGCGTCGGCCGTCCAGTGGAACCGGTCGCAACCCCAGCACACGAACTTCTCGTCCTGGTGCTGTTCGTCCCAGTAACGCACCACCCACCGGGGGCCGAGAAACCTCGCCACCCTCCGCGAGATCTGCAGCCCGTGCTTGACGTGCCTGCGCAATGCCGGCCGGGACGCCGGCCCGCGATCCGGCAGCGACCGTGCCCACTCGGTCAGTTCGCGCGCCAAGTCGGCGGGCAGCTCCAACACGGGGTCGTCGACGGCCGTCTCGAGGGTGAAGTCCTCGCTGCGGGCGCCCATTCCGGCGCAGGTCCGGTACAGGGGGGACTGGCCGGCTACCGCCCGGATGAGGAGGTGTTCAGGGATTCCGCCAGCCATGCGACGTTCGCTCCGATGACATATCCGTCCTTGCCGACACTGATGGCCACACGGCGCACCTTGTTGTTGTACACCGTCTCGAAGATCGGCCTGCCGGTTCCGCTGCCCTGATAACCGACGATCTCGGCGTCCTCCAGTGCCTTGAGCGGAGCCGTCGAGGCCGGCCTTCTCGCATTCCTCGCCGTCGGTCCGGTGGATGAGCAAGCTTGAAGTACCTGTCCGATCGGAGCATCTCGAAACCGGCGAACTCTGGCGACGACTCAGGCCCCGCCATTCAGCCCCTGACCCGTTGAGACACTTGCTCGGTGACATATGCCTCGTGCAAGCCGATACGTGCCCCGGTCTCGCGGTAGCGTGCGTACTGAGCCTCGGTGACCGCGACGTCGTACGAAGCCAGGAGATGCAGGAGAAAACGGAAGCCGAGGTCTGGGTCGACGGACATCACCGTTGCTTCGAGCATTGCAGCGATTCCCTCGCTTGCCATGGTTCGGTAGTGATGAGCCACACTGCGGTCTAGCGACGGGCCGATTTCGCGGACCTCACGCAGAACCGGCTCCGCCAGGTCCTTTCGGTACACGGGCAGGACAGGCACGTAGGCGGGCGCGACATCAGCCAACCACTGCTCGCACACTGCAGCGATCTCTCGCAGCCAGCCCCGCCCGTTGGCGTCGAACGTCTCACCCGCCCGCTGGCGGCGAGCCGCCGTGCGCCACAGGGCGGTGACCACTTCGTCGGACAGATCCGACTCGGCCAGGAGGCGGACGTCCTGAAGGAGGACGGCAGCCTGGGTACCGGGAGCCATGCCATGGTCGCCATGAGCCAGTTCACCCACGTAGCCCAAGGGAGTCCGGGAGCCCTCGTATCGCCAAGCGTCGCATTCCCCGTCGAACATCACCGCAAGGAACGGCAGTCCGAAACAGGTTCCGAAGTCCCGGCGCCCGGCGTCCAGCGGTCGCCACTGCACGCCCAAGTCATCGAAAACGGCCGCGGAAGGATATGCCAGCCGGTCCCCGATGCCCAGCAGCCGACTGTACTGACCTTCGTCCACCGGCACGGCGTACCCCTTGAGGACGCGCAGGAACAGACGGAAACCAAGATCTGCGTCGACCTCGTCGACGATGCGCCGCAGCGTGCTCACGACGTGTGGCAGCGGTACGGCCCCCTTCAGCGCAGGACTGGCCGACCGGATCTCTGCTTGAACACAGGCTCGGAGTTCGTCTTCGGGTAGCAGGGGCTCGGCCTCCGTCCAGACCGCCTGCTGCGCCTCTGTCCGTTCTGGCACGTCCACCGGACTGACCTCGGCCATCATGCGCAGCCACTCACGTGTGCCGATGCCGTGGTCATCCAGGTCGAAGTTTCCTCCGGTTACCGCCGGCCAGACGTTGCGGATCACATCGTCCGGTAGCGGTGACTCAAGCAGAAGCCGCACATCCCTGCCGAGCTGCTGGTCCTCCTCATCGCGGACTGTCTCAGCGGTCAGTGACAGCACGGCCGAGGGATCCGGGTGCGGCCTCTCGCTGGAGCAAAGTTTGCCGCCGAGTCCGCTGAGGCCAAAGTCCTCCTGGTACTCGACGTAATACACCTCGCGGTGCCTGGTCACTCTTCCTCCTGTGCGTAGGGGCGCCCCTTTCGAAGGGGTGCCCCTACGCCCTTACTCGTCTTCTTCAGCGCTTACTGGGTTCTCGTTACCGCCTCGGAAGCGGGAATGAAGTGTAGACGACGTACTTGGTCGGGTTGTGCTTCTTGCCTACGTACTTCAGCACTATCCGTACCCTCGTACCAGCCGCCTCACCAGCCTGTGGGCCGCCTCTCGTATACACCCGTCCCAGGGAGGTAGGGCCGTTTCGAAGCTCCCATTCGAAAGTGAGAGCGTCCGTCTTGGCATTGAATACGTATCCGGGCTTGCCTTGCTTTCGGGCCTCTCTGAGCTTCCAGTTCTCCAGCTTCTGCGCGTTCTGACTCGACTGTGTCCACTCTCGCATCGCTTGGTCGACAGCTGCCTCAGCGGTGGCCTCGTCGGTCCACACACCCACGACTCCACCGTCGATGGTCTGTGCCCTGTCGTACGCTCTCGTCGCGGCCACGTTGACGTGTTCTCCCAGGGTGTGCGCCCCGAACTTGCCCTCGTCGGCCCGCACACTGGTGCAGTTGTGCACCAGAACGCCCCTGGAACCCTCGCCTTGCGGATGAACGAAGAAGGTGTGCAGTCCGCCGACGGTGAGGTCGTACACCGTCCGAGGAGCCAGACCGGGCCGGTCCTGCAGGGCCATCACGCTACCGACGGGGCCCGATGTGCCCTGAAGGCGATCACCGGCGCGCAGCGACGAGACCTGCGTCCAGCCCTGACCCCTGACGTACACGCGGTGCCCGATCGTACTGGTCAGCACACCGTCATCCGTGGCGATGTTCACCAAATGCGTGGTCGTGTGTCGGTACGTGTCGGTGACCGGCTGCGGACTGATCCGGCCCGTGACGGGATCAGCGGCCAGGACCAGGTCCCCGATATGTACCTCTTGGATGGCCTCAGTTGTCCCGTCGGCCATCAGCACATGTGTGTTCCCCGGGAAACTGTTCACCGGACAAGAAGTCACGACCTCTTCGTAGGTATCGACCACCTCCTCGATCTCGGCAACCGTGGCGGCGTCCACACCCTCCACGGCTCGGAGAGCCTCGAAAGCGTCCCGAAGGCCGATGCCTGTGGCGAGCGAAGCGTCAACGGCACGTATCGCTTCTGCGAGCGGCCTGAGAAGCTTGCCCGCAAAAACGGAGACGACATCCAGAGCCGCCCATCCGCATCCGCCCCAACTTCCCGACGTACCGCCGGGGGTGAGCTTCTGGGCGCATTTGATCCAGCTGCCGAAGAGGATGTCGATCGGATCGATGTTCTTCTGATACTCCTCCATGGTGATGGTGTGCGTGACCTCTTGGGCCACTTCCTTGGTCTTCGTCGGGCCGAGGTAGACCGTTGAGCCGGAGGGACACATGAACTTCATCGGATCCAGATCCTGTGCGGTGCACAGGTACAGGTCGAGGACCGCTCTGTATCGGATCTTCGCGGTGATGGTGCAGTCGCCCTTGTAGAAGAGCTTGTCGATCCAGTTGTCGCAGCTCTCCGATTTCTTCTCGACCTCTGGCTCACCGACCTTCTCGATGTGGTCGACGATGTAGAACATCTTGCCGATGGAGCCGCCGCTTCCGTCGGGAACGGTTCCGTCGTTGATCTGCTTGCCCTTGGCCGCCTTTTCGGCCCGGTCGGCCGCTTCCTGGGCCTCCTTGGCGTACTTGTCGGCGTCCTTGGCGGCCTGTTCGGCCTCGGTGGCGGCTGCGTCGGCGCGGTTGGCTGCGGCGCGGGCGTCCTTGGCGTCCTGTTCGGCCTGGGCGGCGGCGGAGCGGGCCGCTTCGGCGTCGAGTGCGGCGGCGTCGGCGGAGTCGCGGGCGTCCTTGGCGTAGCCCTCGGCGTTGCCGGCTGCCTTGTCGGCGGCTGCCGCGTCGTCGGCGGCCTGCTTGTCGTACTCGATGGTGCGGGCCAGGGAGGACTGCGCCGCAGCGGCGGCCTTCGCGGCGTCCGCCGCGTAGCCGAGGGCCTCCTTGGAGTAGGTACGGGCGTCGGCCGCGTACCGGGCGGCGTTGGCCGCGTGCTGGTAGGCCTCCTTGGCGTCGCCCTTCGCCTGGTCGGCGAGGTTCTGGGCCGCCTGCGCCTCGGCTGCCGCGTTCTTCGCGTGCGCGTCGGCGACGGCCTGCTGCTGGTCGGCGATCGTCTTCGAGGCCTGGCCGGTCAGGACCACCAGGCCGGCGGCCGAGTCGGTGTCGACGTACGGCGAGCCTAGCTGGATCGCGTCGTTGGCCGGGGCGGCGACCTTTTCGGCAGCCTTGCCGGCGTCCACGGCGGCTTGGGCGGTGACGTGGGCGAAGCCGGCCGCCTTCGCCGCGGCGGCGAGTGCCTTGCCGGCTTCCTTGTTCGCCGCGTCGGCCTGTGCCCTGGAGTCCTTGGCGTGCTGCTCCGCCTCGTCGGCGAGCTTCACCGCCGTCTTGGCCTCGGCCGAGGCGTCCTGCGAGGCCTGGATCGCGTCCGCGACGGCACTGGTCGCGGTCTTGACGGCCGCGTCGGCCTTCAGCTTGTCGGCCTGGGCGGCGTCCGCGTCGGAGCGGGCCCGCTTGGCGGCCGCCTCGGCGCGAGTCGCGGCGGCGTCGGCGTCGGCGGCTGCCTGGGTGGCCGCGTCCGCCTCGGAGCGGGCCTTCTTGGCCGCGGCCTCGGCGTCGTCGGCTGCCTTGTCGGCGTCGTTGGCTGCGGCGCGGGCGGCGTCGGCGGCGTCCCCTGAGTCCAGGGAGTCGGCGTAGGCGTCCTTGGCGTCGGCCTTGGCGCGGGCCGCGTCCGCCTTCTGCTCGGCGTCCCAGGCGTCGTCGCGCATGGCCTTGGCGTGGTCCTTGGCCGCGACGGCATCGTCGCGCTTGCCTTCGGCGGTCTTCTCCGCCGCTTCGGCCTTGTCCTTGGCGTCCTTGGCCTTTGATGCCTGGGCTTCGGCGTTCTGCTTGTGCTGCGCTGCTTCGGCCTGCTTGGCAGCGGCAGTTTCCTTCTCCGCCTTGGCCGTCTTCTCCTCGGCCTCGGCGGCGAGCCGCTTGGCGTGGGCGTCGGCCGCGGCAGCCTTGGCGTTGCTCTCGGCCTTCAGGGCGTCGGCGAGCTTGGCCTCGGCGGTCTCCTTGTCCTTCTTGGCGTTGTCGCGGTGCATCTTGGCCGCATTGGCGGCGGACTTGGCCTGCAGCTCGGCCGCCTCGGCGGCCTTCTTGCGGAACTCCGCCTTCGCCTGCGCGGCCTGGGCCAACGCCCGCTGCGCGATGGTCTCGCTGTCCCCGGCCGAGGCGCGGGTCGCAGCCTCGGCGGTCTCACCGGCCTTCTCCAGCGCCTGCAGCGCGGCGACCACGCCCTTGGTGACCTGGTCCTTCTGCAGACCGACCAGCAGACCACGACCCCGCGGGGCGCCATTGGCATCGGCGATGCCGTACGCCGCCTGCAGCGCGGTGTCCGACGTGGTCGCGGCCTTCTGCGCCGCGGCGAGCTGCGCCTGGAGCACGCCCAGCTGCTTCTTCGCGGCGGACTGCGCAGCGGCGAGGTTGGTCTTGGCCTTGTCGAACTGGCTCTTGTCCGGGTACGCGTTCGTGTTGGTGCCCTGGTGGCCCTGGGGAACGACGCGGAACTTCTGCGTGTCGGAGCCGTTGCACGTCAACAGCGCCGCGTTCTTGCCCTTGTCGAACGACGCCAGGTTCAGGCACTTGTCCGTCGCCACGTTGCGCAGCTCACCCGCGGCACGGACGTCGAACGTCCACTGCTGTGGTTTTGTGTCGTTGCACGACCAGATCTGGATCTTCGTGCCGTTGGCGCTGTTGCCACTCGACACGTCAAGGCACTTCTTGGCGGCGATGTTGTACAGCGCGTAGCCGTCGGTGTAACTGCGGATCTGCCAATCCTGGGCGGCGCTGTCGTTGCACGTGTAGATCTGGACGGGGGTGCCGTCGGCCGTGCCGCCACCCTGGACATCGAGGCACTTGCCCTCCGCCGCCTCGACCTTGATGCCGGCATAGGAGTCGCCGATCCAGCCGACACCGCCCGGGGACCAGTAATCCTGCCAGCGGGCGATGTGGTCGGCGACCCAGGACCGACCCAGCATGTCGCTGAGCGTCTTCGCGCCCTTGGTCAGCGCGTCCACGGCGCTCTTGCTCGCGTCCAGGATCTGGTTGCGCTGCGTGGCCTGAGAAGTGATCTCCCGCTGCCACTCATCGGCCGCGGTGGAGGTGATGTCGCCCAGCACGCCGTCCGGGTCGAGCGGGTCACGCCAGCCGCACGCCGCAAACCGTGTCTTCACATCCTCGACCGCGATGCGGAACTCCGGTGTCCCTGGCTGCGGAGCGGCGCTCGGAAAGCCGCCGGAGGACAGGAAGATTCGCGCGTCGTCGCCGCCCGCGTTGTTGCTGGGACCGCCGTGCATCCAGTCAAAGGCGTGGCTCTCGGCGATCCAGCGGTTCCATTCCTCGCGCGACATCTGGGTCGAGTCGGGCTCGGTCGTGTACCGGGAACCGGCTACGTCATCGACGGCCTTGAGTGTCTTTTCATCGGCCTTCGGGGTGGAGTCGAGATACAGGCCGTCGTCGTCCTGCATGTGCCGGTTGACGAGCCATGACATCAGACCGGTCTGCTGGTAGAAGCTCTGCCGACCGTCCCCCGGCGACCCCGGCGGCCAGTGGAAATTCGTTTCGCCGAAGCCCCCGGGCGTCTGCAGGTCAGCGAGTGGCTTCTTCCACGATTCCTGCAGAGTGGTCAGCGCGTCGAGGTCCTTGCCGGCCTGGTCCTTGTCCTTGTTGAACGCGACCGTGAGCGGCGTCTGGTCCCAGTGGGCACGGTTCGCTGCCGCGTGCAACTTGTCCGGCGGCTGGTTCAGGCCGTCCTGTGCTGTGGTAGCCATCGACGGGCCACCCAGGCGCAGGACGTCGGACATCAGGCACTGGTCCTGACGCAACTGCTCGGCGGCAGTGTCCTGGTACCAGGGGGAGGAGTCTGCGGACGGTTCGGCACTGCCGAGGCGGGTCAGGCCCGGCTGTACCGCCAGGCCCGCCAGGACAGCCAGGGTGGCGGCCGACGTTACGGCGGTGGTGAGCTTTCGTGATCTTCGTGTTCCGGGCAGGCGGAACCAGGGTCTGGGCTGCAAAAGGAGCATCCCTCTCTGGGCTCAGGGGGGCGGCTGCGCGCCGGAGGGACGGCCGAAGTGCAGGGACAGCGAAGGGTTCGGAGAAGGCGGTCAGTAACTCCGGAACCCAAGTGACGTGAGGTAGCCGGACAGCCGGTATGACGGCATGGCGATGCAACCCCTCCCCGTGAGCGACGGCATTCCCCCGGTCGCTGACTGATGTGCGCCTATGGAGTGGTCAGGCTCCGCCGGTGCACGGCGACACTCTAGGTGCACACAAGTGGACTCGTACAGGTGTTCACTTATGCGTGACCGACATGATGGCGTGAACCCTTCGCCAGGTCAGCCTGCTGGTGCGTGTCCTCACTCGCCGGGGCGCCTGTGTTTATTCCGTGAAGCCCTCGTGTGTATAGACGTCGGTAGGGGTGCGATACGTGATCAGAGATGACTGATTTTCGATCCCGATGTCGCGATAGCTTCGTCTTTGTGACCCGGACTTGGATGCTGCCGATGCTGTTCGTGCTCTGTGGCGCCGTCGTCGCCGCGGGGATGGTTCTCAAGGGGAGTCTTGGCGAAGCTGTCGTGCTTCTCCTGGCCTTCGGGTTGCTCGGGGGTCTCAACTCGCCTCTCGTCTTCCCTCGGTCGATCGGTGCGGTGGAGGCGCAGCGCCGTAGTGCGGACGATGGCCGGCCTGTCGCGTTCTGGCGGCCGGGGTGCACGTACTGTCTGCGTCTGCGCCTTCGGTTGGGGCGTCGCGCACGCCAGTTGCACTGGGTCAACATCTGGCGTGACCCGGCCGGCGCCGCGGCGGTGCGGGCGGTCAACGACGGCAACGAGACCGTGCCGACCGTCTTCGTGGGCGGTCGGCCGCACGTCAACCCCGATCCGGAATGGGTGCGGGAACAGGCAAGTCGTGCCCGGTGAGGGACCGCAGCTCGCACCAGACCGTCTTTCGGTCCGGCGCCTGATCCACGCCCCACCGTTGGGCCACCGCCTCGACCAGCGTCAGGCCGCGGCCCGACTCGGCCGTTTCCGTGGCGGACAGCAGGGTCGGCAGTGCGCGGGGGTCCGGGTCGGTGACCTCCACTCGGGTGTGGCCGTGGGGCGTACTGGTGACGCGGACCGTTACCGGAGTGCCCTCGCCGATGTGGTCGATGACGTTCGTCAGCAGCTCCGTTGCGCACAGGCGGACGTCGTAGGCGTGGTCGCGGAGGTGGTGGCGCAACTCCGGTACCGCCTTCGGCGTGGCCAGCAGGTGCAGTTCGGGTGCGGTCATCGCTCCGCCGCCGTCTTGCGGAGGGCCATGGCCAGTGCGTGAGCAGTGGTCGTGCTGCAGGTGCCGAGCGCCACGGGGCCGCCCGGCTGTGCGTACGCCGCGCGGAGGGACGGCAGCGTGATGTCGTGCAGGGCGAGGGCGGTGCGGAGATTCTCCACGCAGAGGGTGACGTCGTAGGCCGTGGGGGAGTGGTCTGGCATGGGGGGCGGCTTTCTGTGCGGTGTGTGACCAATGCCTCACAGACTGTCGTCCGGCTCGCTACCGTGGAAGGCGTTTCGCGTCCGCTGCGCGAACAGCGGAAAAGAACGGTCAGTTACGGCGGTGAGCGCGTGGTCCGACGCAAGGACATCGACGGTTCGATGAGCGTCCCCGACTTCTACGGCAAGGAGTTGAGGTGGAAGCGGGAGGCTGCGGGGCTGTCCTTGGACGCGTTCCTCGAGGGCAGCTTCTACGGCAAGACGTACCTCAGTGACATTGAGCGCGGGCAGCGACGCATGCCGATCGACCTGGCCCGGCATGCGGATCGGGTGCTGGGGACTGACGGTTTCTTCGAGCGGCGCTGCGAGGATGTACGGAAGGCGAGGAGGGCTGGGCACGCCGAGTACTTCGAGAAAATCCTGGAAGCGGAGAAGCAGGCGCTGACCATCGAGGAGTGGTGCCCGATGCTCTTCCCCGGACTGCTTCAGACTCCGGCTTATGCGCGGGCCGTCGTCCTGGCGGCTGTTCCGATGTCCCTCGATGAGGAGGTGGAGCAGAGAGTCAGTGCCCGAATGGCACGCGCTGACCTCTTCGAGGCAGATCATCACAAGCCGGAGTATTGGGTGATCCTGCACGAGTCGTTGATCACCGATCCGATCCTTCCGGTCAAGGACATGGCGCATCAGCTCGACCGGATCGTGGAGTTGGCCGAGCGGCGCCGGATCATTTCGCAGGTTCTGCTGCGGAAGTGTGGAGCGCACCCGTTCATGACCGGCTCGGCGAAGATCATGACCTTTCCGGATGCGCCGCCGCTTTTCTACACAGAGGCGCTGCACAGTGGCGACACCATCGACGATCCGCCCCTCGTGAAGGAGTACAGCAGGTCGTACGATCGGCTCAGGGCCGTCGCTCTGTCACCCAAGGCGTCCCTGGACATGATCAAATCTGCGGCAGAGGACTATCGAAATGGCAAGCGTCCGTGTCGACTTGAGTGAAGCGCTCTGGCTCAAGAGCAGCTACAGCAACGGAACCGGCGGCGACTGCGTCGAAGTCGCCAGCGACTTCCCTGGCGCTGCCCTCTGGCGAAAGTCGAGTTACAGCAACGGCGACGGCGGCAACTGCCTGGAGGTCGCCGACAACATCCCCGGCCTCGTCCCCGTCCGAGACTCCAAGGTGCCCGACGGCCCCGCCGTCATCCTCACCGCCGACGCCTGGACCCCCTTCATCGCCTCACTCAAGGGCTGAGTCCGCCTCCGGCCACTCGAACCGCTCCAGGTCCCGCAGCCACGTCCGCGCCGAACTGTCCGACGGGGCCCGCCAGTCGCCGCGCGGGGAGAGGGAACCGCCGGCCGAGACCTTCGGGCCGTTCGGCATGGCCGAGCGCTTGAACTGGGCGAAACCGAAGAAGCGGCGGCAGAAGACCTCCAGCCAGCGGCGGATCTCCGGCAGGTCGTACGCCACCCGCTTGGCTTCCGGGAAGTTCGGTGGCCAGGCGCCGGCCTCCACGTCATGCCACGCATGCCACGCCAGGAAGGCGATCTTCGACGGGCGGAAACCGTAGCGCAGCACGTGGAAGAGGGTGAAGTCGTGCAGCGCGTACGGGCCGATCTTCGACTCCGTCGACTGCATCTCCTCGCCCGGGACCAGCTCCGGGCTGATCTCGGTGTCCAGGATCGCGGCCAGCGTCGTGCCGGTCTCCTCGTCGAACTGGCCGCTGCTGATGACCCAGCGGATGAGGTGCTGGATCAGCGTCTTCGGCACCCCGCCGTTGACGTTGTAGTGGCTCATCTGGTCGCCCACGCCGTACGTGGACCAGCCGAGCGCCAGCTCCGAGAGGTCGCCGGTGCCGAGGACGATGCCGCCGCGCTGGTTGGCGAGCCGGAAGAGGTAGTCGGTGCGCAGGCCGGCCTGGACGTTCTCGAAGGTGACGTCGTACACCGGCTCACCGGAGGCGAAGGGGTGGCCCATCTCCTGCAGCATCAGCCGCGCGGTGGGCGTGATGTCCAGCTCGGCCGCGGTGACGCCGAGCGAGTTCATCAGCTTGTGGGCGTTGTCCTTGGTGTGGTCGCTGGTGGCGAAGCCGGGCAGGGTCCAGGCCAGGATGTCGCTGCGCGGGCGGCCCGCGCGGTCCATCGCCCGGGCGGCGACGATCAGTGCGTGCGTGGAGTCCAGGCCGCCGGACACCCCGATGACCACCTTCGGGCCGCCGATCGAGGCGAGCCGCTGCTGAAGGCCCTCGACCTGGATGTTGTACGCCTCGTAGCAGTCCAGGGCGAGACGGTCGGGGTCGGCCGGCACGAACGGGAAGCGTTCCAGGCGGCGGCGCAGTCCGAGGTCGCCGGGCGGCGGTTCCAGTTCGAACCGGACGGTGCGGAAGTCGCTCGTCCGTGCCCGGTGCGTCCGGCGGTTGTCGTCGAACGTGCCCATGCGCTGCCGCTCCTGCCGCAGCAGGTCGAGGTCCACGTCGGCCACCGCGAGGCTGTCGCCGAGCGGGAACCGCTCGGTCTCCGCCAGCAGTACGCCGTTCTCGTAGACCATGGCCTGGCCGTCCCAGGACAGGTCCGTGGTCGACTCGCCGAGGCCGGCCGCCGCGTAGACGTACGCGGCGAGGCAGCGGGAGGACGCCGAGCGGCACAGCAGCTTGCGGTCCTCGGCCCGTCCGACCGTGATCGGGCTGCCCGAGAGGTTGACGAGGACGGTCGCGCCGGCGAGGGCCGCCTCCGCGCTGGGCGGCACCGGCACCCACATGTCCTCGCAGATCTCCGCGTGCAGCACGAGACCGGGCACGTCGCCGGCCTCGAACAGCAGGTCCACGCCGAACGGTACGACCGAGCCGGCGACCCGGATCGATCCACCCCGCTCGTCCGCGCCGTCGCCGATCTGCCGGCGCTCGTAGAACTCCCGGTAGTTCGGCGGGTACGACTTGGGCACCACGCCGAGGATCCGGCCGCGGTGCACGATCACCGCGCAGTTGTAGACCCGGTTGCGGTGGCGCAGCGGGGCACCGACGACCAGGACCGGCAGCAGCTCAGCGGACCCGGCGACCACCTGCCGCACGGCCTCCTCGACCTGGTCGAGCAGCGCGTCCTGGAGCAGCAGGTCCTCGATCGAGTAGCCGCACAGCACCATCTCCGGGAAGACGGCGACGGCGACGCCCTCCTCGGCGCACCGGCGGGCGTGGCGCAGGACCGCTTCGGCGTTGGCGGGCGGGTCCGCGATGACGGTGTGACCCGTGCACGCGGCGACGCGTGCGAAGCCGTGCTGATAGATCGACCAGAAGTTCAACGGAGGCACGCGCCCAGTGTAGTCGTCTTAATCGTCAGAGCGACGCGATGGGGGTCGGGGTGTGGATCACGTCACGCACGCCGAAGGAGGACACGCGTCACGCACGCCGAAGGGGCGCGGGATGATCACATCCCGCGCCCCCCTGGGTGCCGTTACCGGCGGTGCCTCAGTGCTTGCGGTACGACTGGACGTAGCCGTTCGCGGGCGAACCCACGCCGGTGACGTCGTCGTAGCCCTTCACCGCGGACAGCGAGCTGTCCTTGCCGAGGCTGCGGACCGAGGTCGCGAGGCCGCCGGCGGCGTCGAAGCCGTTGACGAAGTCCACGCGGGCCACCGCCAGGCCGGAGCCCGTCGGGTTGTCCGTGACGTCGTGGAAGACGCCCTTCTTGCCGTACTTGGCGTAGATCGCCGGGTTGGCGAAGCCGAGCGCCTTGCCGCCGCCCGCCTCCTGGGCCAGGGCCTGGACCGCCGCGATGACCGGCGCGGCCAGCGAGGTGCCGCCGATGCGGTACTCGCTGTACTGCGCGCTGCCGTCCGGGAAGGTCTGGGTCTGGCCGACCAGGAAGCCGGTGTTCGGGTCGGCGATGGCCGCGATGTCCGGGACGACGCGGTTGCCGGCGGCGTTGTTGGCCGTGGCGAGCGCGTTCGGGACGACGTTCTTCTGGTAGTACGGCTGCGGCACGGTCTTGCTGGTGCCGCCGCCTGCGCCCGAGGTGAAGGCGCCGGGGAAGCCCGTCCAGCTCTTGCCGTCGGCCGACAGGAGCGCCTTCTCGGTGCCCCAGCCGGTCTCCCACTGGTACTTGTCGCCCTTGCCGACGGCCAGCGAGGTACCGCCGACCGCGGTCACCCACGCCGAGTTGGCCGGGGTGTCGACCTGCTTCGTCCCGGTGTGGGCGACCTCGTCGCCGTTGTCACCGGAGGAGAAGTAGAAGCCGATGCCCTGGACCGCGCCCAGCTGGAACACCTGGTCGTAGGCCGCCGCGAGGTCCGGCGTCTGGTTGGCCTCGATGTCGCCCCAGGAGTTGGAGACGATGTCGGCCAGGTGGTTGTCGACGATCTTGCTGAGCGAGTCCAGCAGGTCGTCGTCGTAGCAGGACGCGGCGCCCACGTAGGTGACGTCGGCGCTCGGCGCGACGGCGTGCACGGCCTCGACGTCGAGGGTCTCCTCGCCGTACCAGCCGGCCGCGCCGCACTCCTCGGTCTTCGTGTAGTTCTTCGGCAGCACCTGGTGCAGCTGGCCGGTCTTCCAGGCCGCGTCACCGTGCTTGACCGCGTACTTGCCCGCGTCGAAGGCGATGGTCGGCGAGGCGTAGGCGTCCGTGATGGCGATGCGGACGCCCTTGCCGGTGTAGGTGCCGGCGCCGTAGGCGGCGCGCAGCTGCTTGCCGGTGTAGCCCTTGACGGCGTACGGGATCTTCTGGCCGTACGCGTCGGGCAGCGTGGTCGCGGTGTTCGAGCCGTAGTACGAGGAGAACGGCCCGGCGTTCTTGAACACGGCGTCCGGGGGCGGCAGCTGGTCGTGGTGGGTCGACTTGTGCGGCGCGCTGTCCAGTCCGGTGACGGTCAGGACGGCGTCCTTCAGGCCGGCCGGCACGGACGCGCTCTTCGCCGGGGCGCGGTACGTCTTCGAGCCCTTGGCGAAGTTGTGCAGCTGGGTGCCGAACGCCTTCTCGGCGGCGGCGACGTCGCCGGAGACGGCGACGTAGTGCGAGGTGACCTCGGTGACCGTCAGGCCGGCCGACTTCAGCCAGGACTTGACGGCGGCCACCTGGGCCTTGGTGGCCCCGAAGCGGGCCTGCGCCTTCTTGGCGCTCAGGTACTTGCCGTACTGCGGCGAGCTCGGGTCGGACACCGCCTTGGCGTAGGCGGCGAGTCCGGCCGCGTCCCGGCCGGCCAGGTAGACACGGGCCTTGACCTGGGCGTTGTCGGCGGTGGCACCCTTGTCCGCCTTGGCCGTGGCCCACGCGGGCTTGGTGCCCACCAGGGTGTCACGGGCCGGGGTGTCCGCGGCGTGCGCCGCGGGTATGCCGAGCGCCAGCGCACCGGCGATCATCGGCAGTGTCGCTGCCATGCTCACGCCGGCGCGCACGGTGGCGCGGTTGGATCTCATAGAACCCCCTGCGATGCGGTTCGCATGCATGTAGTGGTCGGTACGTCATGGATCCGCACACCGGCCCGCGGCGGCAGAGGCCCGCGAATGGATCACACGATGGGGGCCACTCTTTCGATGAACCGTTCATGCCAGGGGAACGCGAAGGTCAAGAGAAGCTCAAGGAAACGTCAGGAAAGGCGATTTGGGCTCTTTGTCCCAACGGCGGCTGGTGTGAAAGGGCTTGCGTCCGGCGGCACGGCGCGTCGTGGAGCCCGCCGCCGTCGCCCGGTTCCTCAACGCGGCTTCGCGCCACGCTCCTTGAGCATGCCGGCCATCGCCTGCAGCTCCGACTGCTGCGCGTCCACCATGCCCTGCGCGAGCCGCTTCTCCACGCCGACCGTGCACTTGGCGACACAGCCCTCGGCCATGTGGATGCCACCCCTGTGGTGGTCCGTCATCAGCTGCAGATAGAAGACCTCGGCCCGCTTGCCGCTCAGCGACTGCAGCTTCTCCAGCTCGGTGTTCGTCGCCATGCCGGGCATCAGCGCGCCGTCCTTGCCGGAGGCCATGTCGCCCATGCCCATCCAGGTCATCGGCGGCTCGGCGGACACCTTCGGCAGCCCCCACAGATCCAGCCAGCCCAGCAGCATCCCGCGCTGGTTGGCCTGGGTCTGCGCGATGTCGTAGGCGAGCCGCCGCACCTCCTCGTTCTTGGTGCGGTCCCGCACGATGTACGACATCTCGACGGCCTGCTGATGGTGCACGGCCATGTCCCGGGCGAACCCCGCGTCGGCGGACTCGGCGCCCGGCGCCTTCGGGCCGTCGCCGCCGGCGTCCTCGGCGACCGCGTAGGTGATCGCCCCGGCCGCGACCAGCACCGCCGCCGCGGCTCCGGCCACCCAGCCGATGTGCTGCCGCCTCACTTCATCGCTCCGCCGGTGCAGGAAGCGCCCGGCTCGGGCGTCTGCCGGCCCTGCACATAGGTGGCGAAGAACTTGTTCACCTCGGGATCGCTCGCGCTCTTCACGCTCACCTGGTGGCCCCAGGCCGACAGGATCAGCGGGGCGGACTGGTTCGCGTACGGGCTCATCAGCGAGTACGGCGTCTGCTTCACCTTGGCCGCGAGCGCGTCCACGTCGGCCTTCTTCGCCGCGCTGGTGTACGTCACCCAGACCGCGCCGTGCTCCAGCGCGTGCACGGCGTTCTCGTCCTGCACCGGCTTGGTATAGACGTCGCCGTTGCAGTTCAGCCACACCGGGTTGTGGTTGCCGCCGACCGGCGGGTGCATCGGGTACGACACCTTGGTCGTCACGTGGGTCCGCGAGAGCTTCCCGGACCAGGTCTTCACCCCGTCCTTGCCGGTGACGAAGTGCCCGGAGTCCCCGGAGGAGCCGCCCTTGCCGTCACTGCTCGACGCCGAGTCCTTCGTGTCGGACTGCGAGTTCACGAGCACCACACCACCGGCGACGAGACCGGCGACGACCACCACGCTCGCGGCGACGGCGAGCACCCGGTTGCGGCGCTCGCGGGCACGCTCCGCGCGCCGCATCTCCTCTATGCGCGCCTTGCGCGCCGCGTTGCTGCTCTTGTTGGCGGAGCCCATGGGGTGAGTCCTTCTGGGGGAAAGGGGCGGAAGAGGGAAGGGTGGGGCTCACTGATCGTAAGGGGAAAGGGACCCGCTTCCGTAGGGAGGCCGCGGAACGGACGGCAACGAGATAAGTTGAATCTCAGATGCGTATTACCTACGCTCGCCTCCATGCGGCTGCTGCGCTCCACCGACCTGGCCCTGCGCGTCCTGATGCGGCTCGCCGTGGCCCAGGAGTCCACCCCCACGACCCGCCAGGTCGCGGCGGACATGGACGTGCCTTACACGCACGCCGCGAAGGTCGTCGCCGAGCTCCAGCACCTGGGCCTGCTCGACACCCGCCGCGGCCGGGGCGGCGGCCTTAGCCTGACCGAACGGGGCCGTACGGCGTCCGTGGGCATGGTCGTCCGCACGTTCGAGGGCGACGGTGACGTGGTCGACTGCGAGGGCCAGACCCCCTGCCCCCTCAGCTCCGGCTGCCGGCTGCGCGGCGCCCTGCGCCGGGCCCAGGAGGCCTTCTACGCCGCGCTGGACCCGGTCACCCTCCAGGACATCGTGACGGACCCGACGGGACCGCTGCTGCTGGGGATCTCCCGGGCGCCGGTCTGACGCGGGCCCGGTCAGCCCTGCGCCAGCCACAGGTCCGGGCCGAACACCTCGTAGTGGATGTCGGCCGGGGCGACGCCCTTGTCGATCAGCTGGGTGCGCACCGCCCGCATGAAGGGCAGCGGACCGCACAGGTACGCGCGCGTGCCCGCCGGCACCTCGAGGCCGGTGAGGTCGACCAGGCCGGTGCGGGTGCCGGGCTCGGCGTCGCGCTCGTAGAAGAAGTGGACCGAGGCGTCGGCGAGCTTCGCGGCGTAGGCCTCGTGGTCGCCCCGCAGCGCGTGGTCGGCGGGGGAGCGGTCGCCGTGCACGACGGTGACCGGCGCGGAGTGACCGTCGTTCGCGAGGGCGGCCAGCATCGCGACCATCGGGGTGACGCCGATGCCCGCCGAGGCCAGCAGCAGCGGCCGGCCGGCGGTGTCGCCGAGCACCAGGTCGCCGTAGGGCTCGGAGAGGTCCAGCAGGTCGCCCTCGCGCACGCGCGCGTGGAGGTGGTGGGAGACCTCGCCGTCGGGCGTGGCGGCGTCGCCCGTCACCCGCTTGACGCTGAATTGGCGGAGGTTCTCGCCCGGGGCGCCGGACAGGCTGTACTGGCGTATCTGCCGGGCGCCGTCGGGCAGCTCGACCTGGACGGAGACGTACTGGCCGGCCCGGAAGGCGCGGACCGGGCCGCCGTCGGCCGGGCGCAGCCGGAAGGTGACGACGTCGGCCGTCTCCTCCACGCGCTCCACGACCTCCCAGGGGCGGCGGGCGGTGGTGCCGCTCTCCTCGTACAGCCGCTTCTCCACGGCGATGAGCGCGTTCGCCATTAGCCAGTAGACCTCGGTCCAGGCCGCGGCGACCTCGGGGGTGACGGCGTCGCCGAGCACCTCGGCGATGGCGGCGAACAGGTGCTCGTGCACCACCGGGTAGTGCGCGGGGGAGACACCCAGCGAGGCGTGCTTGTGGGCGATCCGGCTCAGCATGGCGTCGGGGCGGCCGTCCGGGTGCTCCAGCAGATGCGCGGCGAAGGCGGCGATGGAGCCGGCGAGGGCCTGCTTCTGCGCGCCGGAGGCCTGGTTTCCGCGGTTGAACAGGTTCCGCAGCAGGTCGGGGTGGGCGGCGAAGAGCCGGGTGTAGAAGCGCTCGGTGATCTCGCCGATGGCCGCGCCGACGGCGGGAAGCGTGGCGCGGACGGTGGCTGCGGACTGCTCGGACAGCATCGGGACTCCTCGACGGGTCGATCGCTCAGCTGATCGAAACCGTAGGGAAACTTGCATCTGAGATGCAAATTAAGTGGGCGTGGTGTCGCTCACGCCGGAAGCGAACCGGCCATTACGGATGTCGGTCCGAGCAGGCAAGATGAGTACACCGGTGCGTACACCTGGGGTGCGCGAGGCGTTCAGGCCGACGATGCTCGGGCGATCAAGGTCCGCAACGCGCACGAAACGGTGTTGTGGTGGGATGCTCAGGTGCCGACCGCCTCCCCTCACCCCGGGACGGCGGCCTGACCAGCAAGGATGGGGAATCGGAAGATGGACAAGCAGCAGGAGTTCGTGCTCCGCACGTTGGAGGAGCGCGACATCCGGTTCGTACGCCTGTGGTTCACGGACGTGCTGGGCTTCCTCAAGTCCGTGGCCGTGGCCCCCGCCGAGCTGGAGCAGGCCTTCGACGAGGGCATCGGCTTCGACGGCTCGGCCATCGAGGGCTTCGCCCGCGTATACGAGTCCGACATGATCGCCAAGCCGGACCCCTCGACTTTCCAGATCCTGCCCTGGCGCGCCGAGGCCCCCGGCACCGCCCGCATGTTCTGCGACATCCTCATGCCGGACGGCTCCCCGTCCTTCGCCGACCCGCGCTACGTCCTCAAGCGCGCGCTGGCCCGCACCTCCGACCTGGGCTTCACCTTCTACACCCACCCGGAGATCGAGTTCTTCCTGCTGAAGGAACGCCCGCTCGACGGCTCCCGCCCGACCCCCGCCGACAACTCCGGCTACTTCGACCACACCCCGCAGGCCATCGGCATGGACTTCCGCCGCCAGGCGATCACCATGCTGGAGTCGATGGGCATCTCGGTGGAGTTCTCCCACCACGAGGGCGCCCCCGGCCAGCAGGAGATCGACCTGCGCTACGCCGACGCGCTGTCCACCGCCGACAACATCATGACGTTCCGCCTCGTCATGAAGCAGGTGGCGCTGGAGCAGGGCCTCCAGGCGACCTTCATGCCCAAGCCGTTCTCGGAGTACCCGGGCTCCGGCATGCACTCGCACCTGTCCCTCTTCGAGGGCGACCGCAACGCGTTCTACGAGTCGGGCGCCGAGTACCAGCTCTCCAAGGTCGGCCGCTCCTTCATCGCGGGCCTGCTGCGCCACGCGGCGGAGATCTCGGCGGTCACCAACCAGTGGGTGAACTCCTACAAGCGCATCTGGGGCGGCTCCGAGCGCACCGCGGGCGCCGGCGGCGAGGCCCCCTCGTACATCTGCTGGGGCCACAACAACCGCAGCGCCCTGGTCCGCGTGCCCATGTACAAGCCCGGCAAGACCGGCTCCGCCCGCGTCGAGGTCCGCTCCCTCGACTCCGGCGCGAACCCCTACCTCGCCTACGCCCTCCTGCTGGCCGCGGGCCTGAAGGGCATCGAGGAGGGCTACGAGCTGCCGCCGGGCGCCGAGGACGACGTCTGGGCCCTCTCCAACGCCGAGCGCCGCGCGATGGGCATCGAACCCCTCCCGCAGAACCTCGGCGAGGCCCTGACCCTCATGGAGAGCAGCGACCTGGTCGCCGAGACCCTGGGCGAGCACGTCTTCGACTTCTTCCTGCGCAACAAGAAGTCCGAGTGGGAGGAGTACCGCTCCGAGGTGACGGCCTTCGAACTGCGCAAGAACCTGCCGGTGCTGTAGGGGCGCATCAGGGCGGGTCGCCGGCGAAACGATCCCTTGGGCCGACGGTCACGGACCGTCGGCCCCCGGCTTTCCGGGTGTCACGCGGAGGCCACCACCTCGCCTGCCATGACCGCAGGAGGGTGGGGAAGCAGTGACGCGAGGTTGTCCCGTACGAAGTCCGCAGCCTTCGAGATCGATTCCTCGGCTCCTGCCCGGTCCTGGAAGACGCTGGTCGAGACCATCACTCCGTTCCCGGCATCGATCCAGTAGTAGGCCACGAAGCCGGAGACCTGGCGCATGAGCGGCACGAACCCCTCGTTCACGAGACGTGCCGCCTCGGCCGAATCGGTCACCCCTTCGTACCGCCGGACTGCTGCGTACATCCCCAAGCTCCTCACGGCGTTGTGGTTCGTCCTCTGCTGAGACGTCGTACCCCTGCGACGACTGCCTGGCTCATGAGGCGTCCGGCAATCACCTGAAGGGCCGTCGAGTGGGCGCTCCCGCACCCGGCCGTCGCCGGTCGTGGTGCGGGAGTGCCCGGGGGCCTTGTCAGCCGGCGACGCAGGTGTTGCCGAAGAGGGGATTCAGCAGGGCGATGAGGTCGATGCCGTTGTCGCACAGGTTGATCGGGAGGTGGATGGGGATCTGGAGGATGTTTCCGCCGGGGTCGGGGTCGGCCTGAGCGGCCGTGGCGGCGGTCAGGGTCAGCGTGCTCGCCAGCACGGCGGCCGCGACGAGGGAGCGTATGCGCATGGGTACCTCCTGGTGTGTGAGGGGACGGGTCCAGGACAGCGGCGGCGGTGACCCGGCGGCACATCCTGTTGATCCGGCCGCGCGGCTTTCCGCCCGTCCGGGTGAACTCATCCGCTCTCGGCCGACCACTCGAGCAGCGTCCCGTGCCGTTCGCGGGGCGCCCGATGAAGCAGGCCGGCGGCGCCGGCGGCCAGGCACCACTCCAGGAGGGTGAACCCCGCGACGCGCTCCGTGCCTCCCATGCCGAGCCCCGCGTAGTGGTGGAGCAGGAAGAGCCCGAAGGCCGTGGTCGCCGTGACTCCCAGGCCGGCGGTGACCCAGCACAGGGGTCCGGGAACCCCCGCCCGCAGGCCGGCGCCCGCCAGTACCAGGCCGACGTTGCCCGTACCCATGACCAGCAGGGCCCCCAGACCGTGCGGGTAGGGATGGACGTCCGACGGCGCCAGCCCGGCCAGCACCGCGCCCACTCCCGCACCGGCCAGCAGGATCCGCACCAGGCCGGCGGTCGCGCCCTTGCGCCACATGGGGCCGGTGAGGGCGGCACCGACGGCCAGCAGGACGCCCAGCGCGACGAACGACACGTTCATCAGGCCGTGCTCGGGTGAGCACACATACCGTGGTTCGGGTTCCGGCTGCCAGGCGCAGTGAGCATTGCCCAGGTCGCTGATGGCGTTCCGGGCCCAGCTGTACGGACTCGCCCACGCGGACTCCACGATCCCGTGGACCACGAAGAACTGCGTCACGCCCAGGACCCATGCGCCGTACCCGATCCGGGTCGTCAACCCGCCTGCCGGATGCCGGGAGGCCCCCACACCGGCCGGCGGACGCGGACGCCGGGCAGCGGGTGCAACTCGAGGGCTATGGATGCCGAGCCGATGCAGCGCATGACGGACCTCCTGAGGTGCGGGCCGGGCACGTCCCGGCCTCCCCACCGACGGTACGGATGCCGACACGCGACGCATCCGGGCGTCCTCCAGGTGGACGACCGCGGACCGGGCAGACGCACCCGCACCCGCCTCAGGCCGACCGGAAACCGTCCGTTGCCGCCACCACGGCCGCCGTCGTGGCGTTCCCGGAGAGGCCGTGGCCCTCGTCGCCGATCAGGACGAGCCGCGCGCCCGGCCACGCCTGGGCCAGGTGCCAGGCGATGTCCGGGGGGCCGCTGATGTCCAGGCGCCCGTGGACCATCACGCCGGGGATGCCGGCGAGCTTTCCGGCGTCGCGCAGCAGCGCGCCGTCCTCCAGGAAGGCGGCGTTGCGCCAGTAGTGCGTGACGAGGCGGGCGAAGCGCAGCCGGAAGCGCGGGTCCTCGTAGCGAGGGTCGGGCCGGTGGCCGCGGTGGGTGGACACGTGCACGTCCTCCCACCGGCACCACGCGCGCGCCGCCCGCTCCCGTACGGCCGGATCGGCGTCGGCGAGCATCCGGGCGTAGGCGTCCACCAGGCTGCCGTCGCGCTCCGGCTCCGGTACGGCGTCACGGAAGCGGGCCCATTCCTCCGGGAAGATCCGCCCCATGTCCCGGGTGACCCACTCCACCTCGCGCCGGGTGGTGTTGGTGACGCTGAAGAGCACCAGACCGGACACGGGCGCGGGGTGCTGCTCGGCGTACGCCAGGGCCAGGGTCACGCCCCAGGAGCCGCCCATGACCAGCCACTCCTCGATGTCGAGGTGCCGGCGCAGCAGCTCGATGTCGGCGATCAGGTGCGGCGTGGTGTTGGCCGCCAGCGAGGTCCGCGGATCGGCGGCGTCGGGCGTGCTGCGGCCGCACCCGCGCTGGTCGAAGAGCACGATCCGGTACGCCGCCGGGTCGAACAGCCGGCGCCAGAACGGCCCCGCCCCGGACCCCGGCCCGCCGTGCAGGACGACGGCGGGCTTGCCGGCCGGGTTTCCGCACGCCTCCCAGTACACGCGGTGGCCGTCGCCGACGTCGAGCAGGCCGTGCTCGTAGGGCTCGACGGGGGGATACGGCTCGGCCATCGACGCACGCCCTCCTCCGATCTGACAGCGCTGGTAGATTATCGCCATGAGGAGTCACCCGGAACCCGTCGCCGTGGGCACCCTGCTGCGCCACGTCCTCGAACTGCTCGACGGGGACGTGGCGAAGGTGTACGAGGAGCAGGGCCTCGCCGAGTACCGGCCCCGTTTCTCCCCGGTCGTACGGGTGCTCCTGGCCGAAGGCCCGCTGCCGGTCCGTGACGTGGCGGCGGCCCTGGGGGTCACGCACTCGGCGGCCAGCCAGACGGCGGCCCAGATGGCCCGCGCCGGCCTGGTCACCCACCGCCCCGACCCGCGGGACGCCCGCCGCCGGCTGGTCGAGCTGACGCCGAAGGCCCATGCCCTCGTGCCGGCGATCGCGGCGGAGTGGGACGCGACGGCGGCGGCGATGGCGGAACTGGACGCGGAACTGCCCATGCCATTGGGGGAGTTGCTGACCCGGGTCGCGGAGGCGGTGCGCCGGCGCCCGTTCCGGGAGCGGATTGCGGCGGCGTACCGGTGCTGACGAAACGGGCGCGGGGGGGGGGGGGGGGGGAACAAACCCCCCACCCCCCCCCCCCCCCCCCCCCCCCCCCCCCCCCCCCCCCCCCCCCCCCCCCCCCCCCCCCCCCCCCCGCGCCCGTCTCACCTGCCCTCGGACGGCTGCGCCGGAGGGCGCTGCCGGTGGCGGGAGATGCGCCGGCGCGGGGGCCGGGTGAGGGTGATCTGCCGGACCAGCTGCTGGAAGCAGGTCAGGGACGCGAGCGCCGGCAGGGCGGCCGCCGCGATTCCGGTGAAGGTCCGGTCGGCCTGCGCCACGCACAGGACCATCGACAGGGACGAGAACAGCAGAACAACGAACCAGGAGTGCAGAGCCCGTCGCCGGTGCAGGGCGGTGCGCAGGATGGAGAGCGAGGCCACCATCCAGGGGCCGTAGACCAGCACCGGCCACCAGTGCGTGGCGCCGCCCTGGGTGCCGGCGCCGATGTGCTGCAACGGGGCGTAGGCGACCATCCCGCCGAAGAGGCTCACCATCGCCACGATGACGGCGGCGACCGCGGCGATCAGAAAGCTGACCGTCTGCAGCCAGGTGAAGCGCAGCCTGCGCACCCGCACCTTCCGGTGGGTCACCGAAGCGCGCCGGATCGGTGGCAGCTCACTGGTGATCTTCGCCAGGTTGTCCATCGGGTCGCCGCCGACCTCGACATGCGGCGCCGGCTCGACGCGGGGCGGCGGCACCACGGTCGCCTGCTGGGCCGTCGCCGCGTCCTGCAGAAGACTGGTGAGTTCCTCGACCGGGTCCCAGCCCTCTTCCACCGGGACCGCCGAGTAGAGATCCGTGTATTCGTTATTCACGAATGATTCGCCCCCGTCACGTGGCCGGGTGCTGGTGGTTCCACCGCCGCCCGAGTTCCTCCTGCGTCGCGTTCAGCACCGTCAGGAACTCGCTGAGCAGCGACCCGGTGACCCGCAGTTCGACCCAGGCGTCGTCACCGTGCAGGGTGTCGCTGGCGTCGGCCGCCGAGTACGCCGTCGCAGGCGTGAAGGTGTACCGGCCCAGCATCTGGGACCGAGCCGGGGGCAGAGCCTCCGCCGCCCCTCCGGGACGGCGAGAGTCGAGAAGCCTTGCTTTCGTCATATTCCGCTAACGCCGTCCCCGTCCTCCGGATGCGCGGCATTCGAGTGAGTTAATTCTCGGGAAATCGGCAGGGCGAATCATTTTTATGAGCGCCGGACACACCCGCTCAACGTCTTGTCTTTTTAATTCTTCTCCAAGGAAATGGAATTCTTCCCGGTGGGTACCCGCCGCCCATGGCGGAGATCTTCGTGGGCACCTGCGGCTGGACGGACCGGGCACTGCTGGCGAGCGGCTGGTACCCACCGGGCCGCCGCGACGCCGAGGGGCGTCTGCGCCACTACGCCGAGCGCTTCCCGCTGGTCGAGGCGGACTCCCCGTACTACGCCCTCCCCACCGCCCGCACCACCCGCCTCTGGGCGGAACGCACCCCGGCCGGCTTCCGCTTCGACGTCAAGGCGTTCTCCCTGCTCACCGGTCACCCGACCCGCCCGTCCGCGCTCCCCGCGGACTTACGCGGCCGCCCCCGTGACGAGGGCCTGCTGAACGAGGTCTGGACGCGCTGTGCCGAGGCCCTCCGGCCCCTGCGCGACACCGGCCGCCTCGGCACGCTCCTCTTCCAGTACCCGCCCAGCCTGGCCCCCGGCCCCGAGGCAGAGGCGTTCCTCCGGGCAGGCCGCGAACGCACCCGGGACTGGCCGGTCGCCGTCGAGTTCCGCAACCCGGCCTGGTGGAGCCCGGCCCAGGCACCCACCACGACGGCTCTGCTCACCGACCTCGACGCGACCGCCGTAGCCGTCGACACGGCGCAGCACCTGCCCACCTCCATGCCGCCCACCACGGCCGTCACGACACGCCGCCTGTCGGTCGTCCGCTTCCACGGCCGCAGCCCGCACTGGGGCACGGGCACCAAGGAGGAGCGCTTCCGCCACACCTACACGGCGCAGGAACTGGCCGAGTGGCTGCCCCGCGTCCACGAGCTGGCGTCCCGCACCGACGAACTCCACCTCCTCTTCAACAACTGCTGCGGGGACGCCTCGGCCAAGGCGGCGGACCTCATGCGAGCCCTCCTCGCCATGGCGATCCCGCATCAGCCCGGCCCCCGCACCACGGCGGACGACCCGTCCGGCTGAACGGCCCCGCGGCCCCGTACGGCGGGCAGGGCACGTGCCGGGTGGTGTCCGCCCGCAGCGGCCGGCACACAGCCCGGCCCGCCAGACCGAGGAGCTGCCCGCACCGCCCGCCGTGCTCCCCGCTGCCCGCACCGCCCCCCGGCACCCCGCCCCCCCCGCATCGCCCCCCGGCACCGCGCTCCCCGCGCCGCCCCGGCACCGCGCTCCCCGCGCCGCCCCGGCACCGCGCTCCCCGCGCCGCCCCCGGCACCGCGCTCCCCGCGCCGCCCCCGGCACCGCGCTCCCCGCACCGCCCCCCGGCACCCCGCCCCCCCGCACCCCCCGTCCAAGCGCCGCAGGCAATAGGCTCGGCTCAGATGATCCCCGCTCCGACAGGAGGCCACGGATGACGCCGGGGCGCAGAAGCAGCACGTTCACCCGACTCCTGCGGCACGGCTTCACCGACCCCTCCGCCGCCGAGCGGCTGCTGGACAGTGAGGAACTGGCACCGGTCCGCAACGACCCCGTCCTCCTGGAGGCCCTCGGCGCCACCGCCGACCCCGACCTCGCCCTGCACGGCCTGGTCCGCCTGCTGGAGGCCCAGGACGGCCAGACGGCGCACCGGGAGCTGCTCGACACGCTGATAGCGGCCAAGCCCCTGCGCGACCGCCTCCTCGGCGTCCTCGGCGCCTCCGCCGCCCTCGCCGACCACCTGGCCCGCCACCCCAGCGACTGGCACGCCCTGGTGACGTACGAACCCCGTGACCTCCACCCGGGCGTGGAGGAGTTCGAACGCGGCCTGGCCGAGGCCACCGACCCGGTCTCCCTCCGCGTCGCCTACCGCCGCTGCCTCCTGTCCATCGCCGCCCGCGACGTCTGCGGCACCACCGGCATCGCCGACACCGCGGCCGAACTCGCCGACCTCGCCACCGCCACCCTCCGTGCCGCCCTCGCCCTCGCCGAGGCCGCGGCCCCGCAGGACGCCGCCGCCTGCCGCCTCGCGGTCATCGCGATGGGCAAGTGCGGCGGCCACGAGCTGAACTACGTCTCCGACGTCGACGTGATCTTCGTCGCCGAGGCCGCCGAGGGCGCGGACGAGGGCAAGGCGCTCAGATCCGCCACCAAGCTCGCCTCGCATCTGATGCGGATCTGCTCCGAGACCACCGTCGAGGGCTCCATCTGGCCGGTCGACGCCAACCTCCGCCCCGAGGGCCGCAACGGCCCCCTCGTGCGCACCCTCAGCAGCCACCTCGCCTACTACCAGCGCTGGGCGAAGACCTGGGAGTTCCAGGCCCTGCTCAAGGCCCGCCCGGTGGCCGGCGACCCCGCCCTCGGCCAGGCCTACGTCGACGCGCTGGAACCCCTCGTCTGGCAGGCCGCCGAACGCGAGAACTTCGTGGCGGACGTGCAGAAGATGCGCCGCCGTGTCGTGGAGAACATCCCGGCCGCCGAGATCGAACGCGAGCTGAAGCTCGGCCCCGGCGGGCTGCGCGACGTCGAATTCGCGGTCCAGCTCCTGCAGTTGGTGCACGGCCGCACCGACGCCTCCCTGCGCAGCGGCACCACCCTGAACGCCCTCCAGGCGCTCGCCGCCGGCGGCTACGTGGGCCGCGAGGACGCCGCCCGCCTCGACGAGGCGTACCGCTTCCTGCGCTCCATGGAGCACCGCATCCAGCTCTACCGCCTGCGCCGCACCCACCTCGTCCCCGAGTCCGAGGACGACCAGCGGCGCCTCGGCCGCTCCCTCGGCCTGCGCACCGACCCGGTGGCCGAGCTGAACCGCGAGTGGAAGCGGCACACCGGAGTCGTACGCCGGCTGCACGAGAAGCTCTTCTACCGCCCGCTGCTCGACGCCGTCGCCCAACTCGCCCCGGGCGAGGCCCGGCTGAGCCCGGAGGCGGCCCGCGAACGCCTCGTCGCCCTGGGCTATGCCGATCCCGCCGCGGCCCTGCGCCACCTGGAGGCCCTCGCCTCCGGCGTGACCCGCAAGGCGGCCATCCAGCGCACCCTCCTGCCCGTCCTGCTCGGCTGGTTCGCCGACTCCGCCGACCCCGACGCCGGCCTGCTGAACTTCCGCAAGGTCTCCGACGCCCTCGGCAAGACCCCCTGGTACCTCAGGCTGCTCAGGGACGAGGGCGCCGCCGCCGAGAACCTCGCCCGGGTCCTGTCGGCCGGCCGCCTCGCCCCCGACCTGCTGATGCGCGCCCCCGAGGCGGTGGCCCTGCTCGGCGAGGGCGACGGCACCGGACCGGGCGGCGGCCTCGAGCCGCGCCCGCGCGCCCAGCTCGAGCAGGAGATCCTGGCCGCCGTGGGCCGCGCCGGGAACGCCGAGCAGGGCGTCACCGCGGCCCGCGGCGTCCGCCGCCGCGAACTGTTCCGCACGGCCGCCGCGGACATCGTCGGCTCCTACGGCACCGAGACCAGCCCCGCCGAGGCCGACGAGGGCGCCCTGGTGGACCGCGTCGGCGCCGCCGTCTCCGACCTGACCGCCGCGACCCTCGCGGGCACCCTGCGGGCCGTCGTGCGCGACGGCTGGGGCGACACCCTGCCCACCCGGTTCGCGATCATAGGGATGGGCCGCTTCGGCGGCCACGAACTGGGCTACGGCTCCGACGCCGACGTGCTGTTCGTGCACGAGCCGCAGGACGGCGTGGACGAGCACGAGGCCGCCGCCGCGGCGAACAAGGTCGTCGCCGAGATGCGCCGCCTGCTGCAGCGGCCCAGCGCCGACCCGCCGCTGCTGATCGACGCCGACCTGCGCCCCGAGGGCAAGTCGGGGCCGCTGGTGCGCACCCTGAAGTCGTACGAGGCGTACTACCGCCGCTGGTCCCTCGTCTGGGAGTCGCAGGCGCTGCTGCGGGCCGAGCCGGTCGCCGGCGACGAGGACCTGGCCCGCCGCTTCACCGAGCTGATCGACCCGCTGCGCTACCCGCGCGGTGGCCTCGGCGACGACGCGGTCCGCGAGATCCGCCGGCTGAAGGCCCGTATGGAGTCCGAGCGGCTGCCGCGCGGCGCCGACCCCAAGCTGCACACCAAGCTCGGCCCGGGCGGCCTGTCCGACGTCGAGTGGACCGTGCAGCTGCTCCAGCTGCGCCACGGCCACCAGGTGCCCGGTCTGCGCACCACCCGCACCCGCGAGGCCCTGGCCGCTGCCCGTGCGGCCGGGCTGCTGTCCGCCGAGGACACGGCCGTGCTGGACGAGGCCTGGGTGCTGGCCACCCGGGTGCGCAACGCGGTCATGCTGGTGCGCGGCCGGGCCGGCGACACCTTCCCGACCGAACCCCGAGAACTCGCCGCCGTCGGCCGCTACCTGGGCCACGGCGCCGGACACGCCGGGGACATGCTCGACGCCTACCGCCGTACGACCCGCCGGGCGCGCACGGTGGTGGAGGAGCTGTTCTACGCCGACGGCACCTGAGCCGGCGCCGGCGCTGCCGGGGCGGTCACCCGCCTCGGCAGGGCGTGCGGCAGGCTGCCGTAGCAGAGCCGGGCGAGGCCGAGGCCGAAGGCCAGGCACAGGACGCCGCCGACCGCGTCCAGCCAGAAGTGGTTGGCCGTGGCCACGATCACCACCAACGTCACCGCCGGGTACACCAGGCCCAGCACCCGCACCCACGGCAGGGACGCGAGCGCGAAGATCGTCAGGCCGCACCACAGCGACCAGCCGATGTGCATCGACGGCATCGCCGCGTACTGGTTCGACATGTGCTTCAGGTCGCCGGAGGCCATGGAACCCCAGGTGTGGTGGCGCATCACCGTGTCCACGAAGTGCGCGCCGGTCATCAGCCGGGGCGGGGCGAGCGGGAACAGGTAGTAACCGACCAGGGCCACGCCCGTCGTCGCGAACAGCGCCAGCCGGGTCGCCGCGTACCGCCCGGGATGCCACCGGTAGAGCCACAGCAGCACCGCGACGGTGATCACGAAGTGCAGGGTGGCGTAGTAGTAGTTCATGCCGACGATCAGCCACGTCACCGCGTTCGCCGCATGGTTGACCGTCTGCTCGACGGCGATGCCCAGACGGTGCTCCAGGCGCCAGACCCGGTCGGCGTTGCGCAGCGCGTCGGCCCGCTGCTCCGGGACCGCGTTGCGGATCAGGGAGTACGTCCAGTAACTCACCGCGATCAGCAGGATCTCGAACCACAGCCGGGGCCGCCGGGGACGGCGCAGCCCGCGTGGCGCCCCCTGTCCGTCCTCGCCCGTGACGGTCCGCGGAACGGCCACCTCCTCGCGACCTTCCGGCTCTGTCACGGTCGAGTCACTCATGGGCACAGAGTCTGCCAGACAAGGCTTTCTCGACAGATCATCCCAAGGCCGGGTTGAGTACGCACGTTCTGCACGTCCTACGGCATATCTGCCCCTACTGCGGCATGCGCAAAATTCCGGTCACTTCCGGTCACCCGGCGCCGAAGCGGTCGAACCGCGCACCACCAGCTCCGGCATGAACACGAACTCGCTGTGCGGCGCGGGCGTGCCGCCGATCTCCTCCAGCAGCGTGCGCACCGCCGCCTGCCCCATCGCCGGGACCGGCTTGCGCACCGTGGTCAGCGGCGGATCGGTGAACGCGATCAGCGGGGAGTCGTCGAAGCCCACCACCGACACGTCCCGGGGCACCTCCAGACCCAGCTGCCGGGCCGCCCGTATCGCGCCGAGCGCCATCATGTCGCTCGCGCACACCACGGCCGTGCACCTGCGCTCGATCAGCGCCGTCGCGGCCGCCTGGCCGCCCTCCAGCGTGTAGAGCGAGTGCTGGATCAGCTCCGTCTCGATCGTCTCCGCGGGGAGCCCGAGCTGCTCCTGCATGGCCCGCACGAAGCCCTCGATCTTGCGCTGCACCGGCACGAACCGCTTCGGCCCGAGCGCCAGCCCGATCCGGGTGTGGCCCAGCGAGGCCAGATGCGTCACCGCCAGTGCCGTCGCCGCGCGGTCGTCGGGGGAGATGAACGGCGCCTGCACCTTCGGCGAGAACCCGTCCACCAGGACGAACGGCACGCCCTGCGCCCGCAGCCGCTCATAGCGCTGCATGTCGGCGGTGGTGTCCGCGTGCAGCCCCGACACGTAGATGATCCCCGCGACCCCGCGGTCCACCAGCATCTCGGTCAGCTCGTCCTCCGTCGACCCGCCGGGGGTCTGGGTGGCGAGCACCGGGGTGTAGCCCTGCCGGGTCAGCGCCTGGCCGATGACCTGCGCCAGCGCCGGGAATATCGGGTTCTCCAGCTCCGGGGTGATCAGACCCACCAGGCCCTCGCTGCGCTGCCGGAGCCGTACCGGACGCTCGTAGCCGAGCACGTCCAGCGCGGCGAGCACCGACTGGCGGGTGGTGGCGGCGACGCCAGGCTTGCCGTTGAGGACGCGGCTGACGGTCGCTTCGCTCACCCCCGCCTGCGCAGCGATGTCCGCAAGCCGTGTGGTCACGGCACTGGACTGTACCGGCCGCGCCTCGCCTTGCACACCGACGGGACGCCGTGCGCGGGCGGCCGAACGGCCCGCCGTGGATTGCTGCGTCATCGCGCTGCCTCGTCCTTTCGTAGGGCCCCTTGACGGCAAGAGCTTGCAGAGTCTTGCACAAGTGTGCCGCCGCCCGCTGATCGGCGCCGCAGCCGGGTCACGGAGGGCCTGCGCAGAGGTCACGACGGCGTAACCATCGTGACCCCTTGCACTTTTTTTCTGCAAGGTCTTTCGCAACGCTTACAGGCGCGGCTAATCTCACCGTCGCCCGGCCGCCGCAACGGCGCAGTCGGCAAGACGGTGGGGACGGCGGACGGGACCGCTCCCCGCATCACTCGGGCTTAACCCTCAAGGAGAACTCATGCGGCGTGGCATAGCGGCCTCCGCGCTGGTGGCGTCCCTCGCCCTGACGGCGACGGCGTGCGGCGGGAGCGACAGCGACAGCAAGTCGGACGGCCCGGTCACCATCACCTGGTGGGACACCTCCAACGCCACCAACGAGGCGCCGACGTACAAGGCCCTGGTCCAGCAGTTCGAGGCCGCCAACAAGAACATCAAGGTCAAGTACGTCAACGTCCCCTTCGACCAGGCACAGAACAAGTTCGACACCGCCGCCGGCTCCAAGGGCGCCCCGGACATCCTGCGCTCCGAGGTCGGCTGGACCCCGGCCTTCGCCAAGAAGAGCTACTTCCTGCCGCTGGACGGCACCGAGGCCCTCGCCGACCAGGCCAAGTTCCAGCCGAACCTGATCAAGCAGGCCCAGTACCAGGGCAAGACCTACGGCGTCCCGCTGGTCACCGACACCCTGGCCCTGGTCTACAACAAGGCCCTGTTCAAGAAGGCCGGCATCACCGACGCCCCCAAGACCTGGGACGAGCTGAAGGCCGACGCCGCCAAGATCGACGCCAAGGAGAACGTCTACGGCTACTGGGGCTCCACCCAGGCCTACTACGCCCAGACCTTCCTCTACGGCGAGGGCACCGACACCGTCGACGCGGGCGCCAAGAAGATCACCGTCGACTCCGCCGCCGCGAAGAAGGCCTACGGCACCTGGCTGAGCCTGTTCAAGGGGCAGGGCCTGCACAAGGCCGACACCACCGCCGACGCCTACGCCCACATCCAGGACGCGTTCGTCAACGGCAAGGTCGCCGCGATCATCCAGGGCCCCTGGGAGATCACGAACTTCTACAAGGGCTCGGCCTTCAAGGACAGGTCCAACCTCGGCATCGCCACCGTCCCGGCCGGCTCCACCGGCAAGGCGGGCGCACCGACCGGCGGCCACAACCTCTCGGTCTACGCCGGCTCCGACAAGGCCCACCAGGCCGCGGCGCTGAAGTTCGTGAAGTTCATGACCTCGGCGAAGTCCCAGGAGACCATCGCCCTGAAGAACTCCACCCTGCCCACCCGCGGTGACGCCTACACCGCCCAGGTCAAGGCCGACCCCGGCATCGCCGGCTACCAGGGCGTCCTGTCCGCCGCCCAGCCTCGCCCGGCCCTGCCCGAGTACAGCTCCCTGTGGGGTCCGCTCGACACCGAGCTGCCCAAGGTCGCCGGCGGCAAGGAGTCGCTGGACAAGGGCCTGAGCAACGCCGAGCTGGCCATCGCCAAGCTGGTGCCCGACTTCAGCAAGTGAGCCCCGCGTGGCCGCCGGATCCTCTCTCAAGGGGGGAAGGATCCGGCGGCCACCGGCCTGTCCCTCCCGAGCCCCCTTTCTGAACCAATCGAAGGTGTCGAACCATGACAGTCGCCATCGACCGCGCGACCGGCAAGCGCCGCGGTGACCGCGCGCCTCGGCCCGGGCTGGGGCAGCGCCTGAGGAACGGCTACCAGAAGTACTGGTACGCGTACGCGATGATCACGCCGGTCGCCCTGGTGCTGGGCGTGCTGGTGTTCTATCCGCTGGTCTACGGCTTCTACCTCACGCTCACCGACGCCAACAGCCTCAACAGCGCCCGCACCATCGGCGTCAACCACATCGACGCCACCTACAAGTTCATCGGCCTGGACAACTACAAGGACGTGCTGTTCGGCCCGCTGTCGTACGACCGCTTCTGGTCGCACCTCATCTGGACGATCGTCTGGACGGCGCTGTGCGTCGCCCTGCACTACAGCATCGGTCTGGGCCTCGCGCTGCTGCTCAACGGCAGGTTCCGCGGCCGCACCCTGTACCGGCTGATCCTGGTGCTGCCCTGGGCCGTGCCCACCTTCGTCACCGTCTTCGGCTGGCGGTTCATGCTCGCCGACGGCGGCATCATCAACGCCGGCCTGCACGCACTGCACCTGCCCCAGCCGCAGTGGCTGGAGGACACCTTCTGGCAGCGCTTCGCCGCGATCATGGTCAACACCTGGTGCGGTGTGCCGTTCATGATGCTCTCGCTGCTCGGCGGCCTGCAGTCCATCGACGCCTCGCTGTACGAGGCGGCCGAGATGGACGGCGCGAGCCCCTGGCAGCGCTTCCGCTACGTCACCCTGCCGGGCCTCAGGTCCGTCAGCTCCACCGTGGTCCTGCTCGGCATCATCTGGACCTTCAACCAGTTCGCCATCATCTTCCTGCTGTTCGGCAACACCGCCCCCGACGCCCAGATCCTCGTCACCTGGGCCTACTACCTGGGCTTCGGACAGCAGCCGCGTGACTTCGCCCAGTCGGCCACGTACGGCATCCTGCTGCTGGCCATCCTGATCGTCTTCACCTCCGTCTACCGCCGCTGGCTGAACCGCAACGAGCCGCAGCTCGCGATCTGAGGCAGGAGCCCGACATGAGCACGACCACCGTTCCGACCTCCGCCGCCGTGACCGAGCAGCCCTCCGCCGACGCGCCGCGCCGCCGGATCCGCCGCCGCGGCGAGCGCGGGCCCGTCGCGACCCTCCTCTCCCACGGCGCGCTGATCACCGCGAGTCTCATCGCCTTCTTCCCGGTCGGCTGGCTGATCTACCTGTCCCTCGGCCCGGACAAGGACGACTATCTGCACCCCGGGCAGATCTGGCACACGATGACGCTGGACAACTACTCCTTCGTCCTCGAGCACACCAGCTTCTTCGACTGGCTGAAGAGCACCCTCGTCGTCGTCGCGGGCACCACGGTCATCGGCGTGCTGATCGCCGCCACCACCGGCTACGCGGTCTCCCGCATGCGCTTCCCCGGCTACCGCAAGTTCATGTGGCTGCTGCTGCTCACGCAGATGTTCCCGATCGCCGTGCTCATCGTGCCGATGTACCAGATCATGTCGGACCTGGGACTCATCGACACCTACCTCGGCCTGATCCTGATCAACAGCACCACGATCGTGCCCTACTGCGCGTGGCTGCTGAAGGGCTACTTCGACACCATCCCGTTCGAGATCGACGAGGCCGGCCGCGTCGACGGGCTCACCCCGTTCGGCACCTTCCTGCGGCTGATCCTGCCGCTCGCCAAGCCGGGTCTCGCGGTGGCCGCGTTCTACGCCTTCCTCACCGCCTTCGGCGAGGTCGCCTTCGCCTCGACGTTCATGCTGAGCGACGACAAGTACACCTTCGCCGTCGGCCTGCAGACCTTCGTCAGCGAACACGACGCCCAGCGCAACCTGATGGCGGCCGCCGCGGTCCTGATCGCGATACCCGTCTCGGTCTTCTTCTACCTCGTGCAGAAGAACCTCGTCACCGGCCTCACCGCCGGCGGCACCAAGGGCTGACCACCCCGAGGACCGGGCGGCCGCGGTGCCCATCCGACCCCGCCGTCACCGCGGCCGCCCCGCATTCTCCGTCCCCGGCCGGCACACGCCGTCGCACCCACAACATGACCCGAACCCAGTTACGTATCAAGGACGCCATGAGCCAGCAGCACCCTGCAGCCCCGGCCGACCACTCCGCCGTCGCCACCGTCGCCGCCCGCCGCGACTGGTGGCGGGACGCGGTCATCTACCAGGTCTATCCCCGCAGCTTCGCCGACAGCAACGGCGACGGCATGGGCGACCTGGAGGGCGTACGCTCCCGCCTGCCGTACCTGCGCGACCTCGGCGTGGACGCCGTGTGGCTCAGCCCCTTCTACGCCTCCCCGCAGGCCGACGCCGGCTACGACGTCGCCGACTACCGCGCGGTCGACCCGATGTTCGGCAACCTGCTGGACGCCGACGCGCTCATCCGCGACGCCCACGGACTCGGGCTGCGGATCATCGTCGACCTCGTGCCCAACCACTCCTCCGACCAGCACGAGTGGTTCAAGCGGGCGCTCGCCGAGGGCCCCGGATCCCCGCTGCGCGACCGCTACCACTTCCGCCCCGGCAAGGGGAAGAAGGGCGAACTGCCGCCCAACGACTGGGAGTCCATCTTCGGCGGCCCCGCCTGGACGCGGGTCACCGAACCCGACGGCACGCCCGGCGAGTGGTACCTGCACCTCTTCGCCCCCGAGCAGCCCGACTTCAACTGGGAGCACCCGGCGGTCGGCGACGAGTTCCGCTCGATCCTGCGCTTCTGGCTGGACATGGGCGTCGACGGCTTCCGCATCGACGTCGCCCACGGCCTGGTGAAGGCCGCCGGCCTGCCCGACCTCGGCGCCCACGACCAGCTCAAGCTGCTGGGCAACGATGTCATGCCGTTCTTCGACCAGGACGGCGTGCACGCGATCTACCGCCAGTGGCGCACGATCCTCGACGAGTACGCCGGTGAGCGGATCTTCGTCGCCGAGGCCTGGACCCCGACCGTCGAGCGCACCGCCAACTACGTCCGCCCGGACGAGCTCCACCAGGCGTTCAACTTCCAGTACCTGGGCACGGAGTGGGACGCGGACGAGCTGCGCACGGTCATCGACCGCACCCTGGAGGCGATGCGCCCGGTCGGCGCCCCCGCCACGTGGGTGCTGTCCAACCACGACGTCACCCGGCACGCGACCCGCTTCGCCAACCCGCCCGGCCTCGGCACCCAGATCCGCACGGCCGGCGACCGCGAGCTGGGCCTGCGCCGGGCCCGCGCGGCCACCCTGCTCATGCTGGCCCTGCCCGGTTCGGCGTATGTCTACCAGGGCGAGGAACTGGGCCTGCCGGACGTGGTCGACCTGCCCGACGAGGTGCGCCAGGACCCGGCGTACTTCCGCGGCGCCGGTCAGGACGGCTTCCGCGACGGCTGCCGGGTGCCGATCCCGTGGACCCGCACGGGCTCGTCGTACGGCTTCGGCAGCGGCGGCAGCTGGTTGCCGCAGCCGGCGAGCTGGGGCGAGCTGAGCGTGGAGGCGCAGACCGGGGTGCCCGGCTCGACGCTCGAGCTGTACCGGTCGGCGCTGCGCGTGCGCCGCTCCCGGCCCGACCTCGGCGCGGGCGACGCGGTGGAGTGGCTGCGCGCGCCCGAGGGCGTGCTGGCCTTCCGGCGCGGGGAGTTCGTGTGCGTCGCCAACACCGGCGGCGAGTCCGTGACGGTCCCGGCGTACGGCCGCGTCCTGCTCGCGAGCGGTGAGGTGACCGAGGCGGACGGCGAGGCCAAGGTGCCGGCCGACACCACGGTGTGGTGGTCGGCGGCCGGCTGAGGGCCCGTCTGAAATTTCTTGCATCAACTTCACACGCGCCCGCTGCCTTTCGGGGCAGCGGGCGCTTAACATCTGCGTCACCGCAAGTTTGCCGCAATCTTGCAGCAAGCGTCTTCAGCGGCCTTCCTCAGCCTTCAATGACGAAGGAACCCCACATGGCACGCAGATCACTCCCCATGGCGGCCCTCCTCACGGCCGCCGCTCTCATTGGCATGAACCCGACGACCGCCGAGGCCTCCCCGCCCGGCACCAAGGACGTCACCGCGGTCCTGTTCGAGTGGAACTACGCCTCGGTGGCCCGCGAGTGCACCACCACCCTCGGCCCCGCCGGCTACGGCTACGTGCAGGTCTCCCCACCCGCCGAGCACATACAGGGGTCGCAGTGGTGGACCTCGTACCAGCCCGTCAGCTACAGGATCGCCGGCCGGCTCGGCGACCGCACAGCCTTCCAGAGCATGGTGAACACCTGCCACGCGGCGGGCGTGAAGGTCGTGGTCGACACCGTCGTCAACCACATGGCGGCGGGCAGCGGCACCGGCACCGGCGGCTCGTCGTACACGAAGTACGACTACCCGGGCCTGTACTCGGTCTACGACTTCGACGACTGCATGTCCCAGGTCACCAACTACCAGGACCGCTGGAACGTCCAGCACTGCGAACTGGTGGGCCTCGCCGACCTGGACACCGGCGAGGAGTACGTCCGCAAGACCATCGCCGGCTACATGAACGACCTGCTGTCGCTCGGCGTCGACGGCTTCCGCATCGACGCGGCCAAGCACATCCCCGCCGACGACCTCGCCAACATCAAGAGCCGCCTGACCAACCCTTCCGTCTACTGGAAGCAGGAGGTCATCTACGGTGCGAACGAGGCCGTCCAGCCCTCCGAGTACACCGGCAACGGAGACGTCCAGGAGTTCCGCTACGCCTACGACCTCAAGCGGGTCTTCACCAGCGAAAAGCTGGCGTACCTGAACAACTACGGCGAGGGCTGGGGCTATCTGAGCAGCTCGGTGGCCGGGGTCTTCGTCGACAACCACGACACCGAGCGCAACGGCTCCACGCTCAACTACAAGAGCGGCGCCGACTACACCCTGGCCAACGTCTTCATGCTGGCCTGGCCCTACGGCGCCCCGGACATCAACTCCGGCTACGAGTGGTCCGACGCGGACGCCGGGCCGCCCAACGGCGGTCGGGTCGACGCGTGCTGGCAGGACGGCTGGAAGTGCCAGCACAAGTGGCCCGAGATCATCTCGATGGTCGCCTTCCGCAACGCCACCCGCGGCCAGTCGGTGACGAACTGGTGGGACGACGGCAACAACGCCATCGCCTTCGGCCGGGGCAGCAAGGGCTACGTGGCGATCAACCACGAGAGCGGCAGCCTGACCAGGACGTTCCAGACCTCGCTGCCCGCCGGCACGTACTGCAACGTGCAGAACAACACGACGGTGACCGTCAACTCCGGTGGCCAGTTCACCGCGACCCTGGGGTCCAACACGGCTCTGGCCCTCTACGCCGGCAAGTCGAGCTGCTGAGCACGCCTGCTGACGCTGCGTGAAACTTCTTTCTCCGGGTTTCACAAGTCTTGCTGCAACCCTTTCGTGGGCGGTACGGTCGCGCGGGGTCGGACCCGAATGAGCCGCAGTCGCAAGGAGTTCCCGCCTGTGATACCGAGATGGCCGGCGCCGCGCAGGCGCCGTACCGCCCACGTCGGGAGGGCAGCGGCCGTCACCGCCGTCGCCCTCCTCGCCGCGCTGATCCAGCCACTGGCCGCCGAGGCCGCCACGCCGCCCGCGCCGCCCTCGGACGCCAAGCTCGCCGCCCAGCCCGCCCGGCACGACGACACGCGCGAGCAGTTCTACTTCGTCATGCCGGATCGTTTCGCCAACGGGGACCGGTCCAACGACAGGGGCGGCCTCACCGGCTCCCGCCTGAGCACCGGGTACGACCCCACCGACAAGGGCTTCTACCAGGGCGGCGACCTCAAGGGCCTGACCAGGAAGCTCGACTACATCAAGGGCCTCGGCACCACCGCCATCTGGATGGCCCCGATCTTCAAGAACCGCCCGGTCCAGGGCACCGGCGCGAACGCCTCCGCCGGCTACCACGGGTACTGGATCACCGACTTCACCCAGGTCGACCCGCACTTCGGCACCAACAAGGATCTCAAGACCCTCATCTCCAAGGCGCACGCCAAGGGCATGAAGGTGTTCTTCGACGTCATCACCAACCACACCGCCGACGTCGTCGACTACCAGGAGAAGGCGTACGACTACCTCTCCAAGGGCGCCTTCCCCTACCTGACCGAGGACGGCAGGCCCTTCGACGACGCCGACCACGCGGACGGCACCAGGAAGTTCCCGGCCGTGGACGCCGCCTCCTTCCCGTACACGCCGAAGGTCACGAGCCGGAGCAAGGTGCCGTCGTGGCTCAACGACCCGACGATGTACCACAACCGGGGCGACTCCACCTACGCCGGCGAGTCCACCACCTACGGCGACTTCTCCGGGCTCGACGACCTGTGGACCGAGCGTCCCGAGGTCGTGCACGGCATGGAGAAGATCTACGAGCGGTGGGTGAAGGACTTCGCCGTCGACGGCTTCCGGATCGACACCGTCAAGCACGTCGACATGCCGTTCTGGACCCAGTGGGCGACCGCGCTCGACGCCTACGCGGCGGCGCACGGCCGGAAGAACTTCTTCATGTTCGGCGAGGTCTACTCCGCCGACACCTCGATCACCTCCCCGTACGTCACCCAGGGCCGCCTGGACGCCACCCTCGACTTCCCCTTCCAGGACGCGGCCCGCGCCTACGCCTCCCAGGGCGGCAGCGCGCAGCGGCTGGCGAGCGTCTTCGGCGACGACTACAAGTACACGACCGACAAGGCCAACGCCTACGAGCAGGTCACCTTCCTCGGCAACCACGACATGGGCCGCATCGGGTACTTCCTGAAGCAGGACAACCCGAAGGCGACCGACGCGGAGATCCTGAAGAAGGACGAACTCGCCAACGAGCTGATGTTCCTCAGCCGCGGCAACCCGGTCGTCTACTACGGCGACGAGCAGGGCTTCACCGGAGCCGGCGGTGACAAGGACGCCCGCCAGACCATGTTCGCCTCCAAGGTCGCCGACTACCTCGACGACGACGAGATCGGCACCGACCGCACCCACGCGAGCGACTCCTACGACACGAGCGCACCCCTCTACCGCGAGATCGCCGCTCTCTCCAGGCTCCGCAAGGCCAACCCGGCCCTGACCGACGGCGTCCAGACCGAGCGTTACGCGGCCGACGGCGCCGGCGTCTACGCCTTCACCCGCACGGACGCGAAAACCGGGCAGGAGTACGTCGTCGCCCTCAACAACGCCGACGAGACGAAGACGGCCGACTTCGCGACCGGCTCGGCGAACATGACGTACCGCGGCATCCACGGCACCAAGGACACCCTCACGACCGACGGCGACCGCAGGCTCACCGTCACCGTCCCGGCCGGCACCGCCGTCGTCTACCGGGCCACCGGCACCCTCGCCCGGCCCGCCACCCGGCCGTCCCTCACCCTGAAGGCCCCGGCCACCGGCGCCACCGGGACCGTCGAGGTCTCCGCCGACGTCGACGGCGGACAGCTCAACCGCGTCGTCTTCGCCGCCCAGGTCGGCAACGGCACGTGGAAGGTCCTCGGCTCCGCCGACCACGCTCCCTACAAGGTCACCCAGACCATCGGCACCGACGTGCCCGCCGGGACCGCCCTGCGCTACAAGGCCGTCGTCGTCGACCCGGCCGGGCACACCGCGAGCGCCACGGCGAGCAGCACCACCGGCACCCCGCCCGCGCCCGAGGTCCCCACGGCCTCCTCCCGGGACTACGCGATCGTCCACTACAAGCGCACCGACGGCGACTACGCCGACTGGGGCCTGTACGCCTGGGGCGACATCGCCGACGGCGAGGCCACGAACTGGCCCGCCAGCCACCCCTTCACCGGCCGCGACGCCTACGGCGCCTTCGCCTGGGTCAAGCTCAAGCCCGGCGCCTCCACCGTCGGCTTCCTGGTCATCGACAAGGACGGCAACAAGGACGTCTCCGCCGACCGGAGCATCGACGTCACCAGGACGGGGGAGGTGTGGGTCGAGCAGGGCAGGACGGACGTCCTCACCCAGCGGCCCGACCATCCCGCCCAGGACACGACCAAGGCCGTCCTCCACTACCACCGCGCCGACGGGAACTACGACGGCTGGGGTCTGCACGTCTGGACGGGTGCCGCGAACCCCACCGACTGGTCGAACCCGCTGAAGCCGGTGAAGACTGATGCCTATGGCGCGGTCTTCGAGGTGCCGCTCACCGAGGGTGCCACCAGCCTCAGCTACATCATCCACAAGGGCGACGAGAAGGACCTGCCCGCCGACCAGTCCCTCGACCTCAAGACCAACGGTCACGAGGTGTGGCTGGTGAACGGTCAGGAGAAGTACCTGCTGCCGCAGCCGGCGGGCAGCGCCGCCGCGCTCGACCTGGCCACCTCCAAGGCCATCTGGATCGACCGCGACACCGTCGCCTGGGACGGCGTCGACGGCGCCGCCTCCACCCAGCTGCTGTACTCCCACGACGGCTCGATCGCCGTCAAGGACGGGACCCTGACCAGCGACGACGAGCGCTGGCTGCGCCTGACGAAGACCACGCTCACCGACGCCCAGAAGGCCAGGTTCCCGCACCTGAAGGACTACACCGCCTGGTCCGTCGACCCGCGCGACCGGGACCGGGTGCGCACGGCGCTCAAGGGCCAGCTGGTCGCCTCGCAGCGGGCCGCCAACGGCGCCGTGCTGGCCGCGACCGGCGTGCAGATCGCGGGCGTGCTGGACGACCTGTACCCCGGCGCGACGAAGGCGCACCTGGGACCGACGTTCCACGACGGCAGGCCGACCCTGTCCGTGTGGGCGCCGACGGCCCGGAGCGTCTCGCTGGAGCTGGACGGCTCCCGCAAGGCCATGCACCACGACACCGCCACCGGCGTCTGGTCCGTCACCGGACCCGCGTCCTGGAAGGGCAAGCCCTACCGGTACGTGGTGAAGGTGTGGGCGCCGAGCGTCCGCAAGATGGTCACCAACAAGGTCACCGATCCGTACTCGGTCGCGCTCACCGCGAACTCCGGGCGCAGCCTCGTCGTCGACCTGAACGACAAGGCCCTCGCCCCGGGCGGCTGGACCACCCTGCACAAGCCCAAGGCCGTGCCGCTGAAGGACGCGCAGATCCAGGAGCTGCACATCCGGGACTTCTCCGTCGCCGACAGGACGGTCCCGGCGAAGGACCAGGGCACCTACCTGGCCTTCACCGACAAGAACAGCGACGGTTCGAAGCACCTGCGCGCGCTGGCCAGGTCCGGCACGTCGTACGTGCACCTGCTGCCGGCCTTCGACATCGCCACCATCCCCGAGCGGAAGGCCGACCAGGCCACCCCCGGTTGCGACCTGGCCTCCTACCCGGCCGACTCCGACCAGCAGCAGGAGTGCGTCGCGAAGACCGCCGCGAAGGACGCCTACAACTGGGGCTACGACCCGTACCACTACACGGTCCCCGAGGGCTCCTACGCCACCGACCCGGACGGCACCGCCCGCACCGTCCAGTTCCGCAAGATGGTGCAGGCGCTCAACCACGACGGGCTCCGGGTCGTCATGGACGTCGTCTACAACCACACGGCGGCCAGTGGCCAGGCGGACACCTCCGTCCTCGACAAGATCGTGCCCGGCTACTACCAGCGGCTGCTCGCCGACGGCTCGGTGGCCAACAGCACCTGCTGCGCCAACACCGCGCCGGAGAACGCGATGATGGGCAAGCTGGTCGTGGACTCGATCGTCACCTGGGCGAAGGAGTACAAGGTCGACGGGTTCCGCTTCGACCTCATGGGCCACCACCCGAAGGCCAACATCCTCGCGGTCCGCAAGGCCCTCGACGCGCTGACCCCGAAGAAGGACGGCGTCGACGGCAAGAAGATCATCCTGTACGGCGAGGGCTGGAACTTCGGCGAGGTCGCGAACGACGCCCGGTTCGTGCAGGCCACGCAGAAGAACATGGCCGGCACCGGCATCGCCACCTTCTCCGACCGGGCCCGTGACGCCGTGCGCGGCGGCAGCCCCTTCGACGCCGACCCCGGCGTCCAGGGCTTCGCGTCCGGGCTGTACACCGACCCGAACTCGTCCACCGCGAACGGCACCCCGGCCGAGCAGAAGGCCCGGCTGCTGCACTACCAGGACCTGATCAAGGTCGGCCTGACCGGCAACCTCGCCAAGTACCGCTTCACCGACACCGACGGCAAGGAGGTCACCGGCGCCGAGATCGACTACGGCGGTCAGCCCGCCGGGTACGCGGACGCCCCCGGCGACGCCCTCGCCTACGTGGACGCCCACGACAACGAGTCGCTGTTCGACGCGCTGACGTACAAGCTCCCGAAGGACACCCCGGCCGCCGACCGGGCCCGGATGCAGGTCCTGGCCATGGCCACGGCCGCCCTCTCCCAGGGGCCGTCCCTGTCCCAGGCGGGCACCGACCTGCTGCGCTCGAAGTCGCTGGACCGCAACTCCTTCGACAGCGGCGACTGGTTCAACGCCATCCACTGGAACTGCGCCGACGGCAACGGCTTCGGGCGCGGGCTGCCCCCGGCCGCCGACAACCGGTCCAAGTGGGACTACGCCCGGCCGCTGCTGACGAGCGTCGAGGTGGGCTGCCCGCAGATCACCGGGGCCTCCGCCGCCTACCGGGACCTGCTGCGCATCCGTACGACCGAGAAGGCGTTCTCGCTGGGTACGGCGGCGCAGGTGCAGGACCGGCTGGCGTTCCCGCTGTCGGGCAAGGACGAGACGCCGGGCGTGATCACCATGACCCTCGGCGGGCTGGTCGTCGTCTTCAACGCGACCCCGAAGGAGCAGGAGCAGCGCATCGGCGCCCTCGCCGGGACGCACTACCGGCTGCATCCGGTGCAGGCGTCCGGCGCCGACCCGGTGGTGAAGACCTCCTCCTACGCGGCCGGCTCGGGCACGTTCACGGTCCCGGCGCGGACCGTGGCGGTGTTCAGCCGGTCGGACACGTAGGGTCGGGCCGTCGCCGTAGAACAGGAGTGCTCATGCCGCAGATCACCGTCGACCACTCGCACGAGGTGGAGGTCGTCTCGGACGCCTTCGTGCGGGACCTGCACGAGGCGGTCGTCGAGATCGCGGCGGCCGAGCCGGAGGCCTGCAAGACGCTGTTCCGCAAGGCGCACACCGGGTTCGGGTACGAGGGGCTGACGGACGACCGTCACGTCGTCGTCCACGTGACCATCGGGCTCCTCGCCGGCCGCAGCGACGAGACGAAGGCGCGGCTCACCGAGGCCGTGCTGGACGTGCTGCGCAAGCACGTGGCGGCACAGGACGGGGTCACCCTGCACGCCTCCGCCGAGATCCGGGACCTGGACGCCTCGTACCGCAAGTTCGTGCGGTAGGGGCGCTCAGGAACCCAGGGAGATCAGCCGGCCGACGAGCTCCGCGAAGGGGCCGTCGGCCGGCTCGTCCTTGACCATCGTGCGCAGCAGCAGGGCCATCTCGTCGTCGTAGGCGGCGCTGACGGCGGCGAGCGCGGCGAAGTCGTGGACGAGCTGGAGCTCCAGTTCGGCGCGCGGTACACGCCGGCCGTCCAGCCAGAGCAGCGCCGTCGACTCGGCGAGCGAGATCCAGCTCCGCACGACCAGGTCCAGCCGCGGGGGCGCCTCGGTGACGCCCAGGTGCGCGAGGATCTGGTCGTACGCGGCCTGCCGTACGGAGTCGATGAGGGCGTTGGTGGCCGAGGAGCCCACGGCCGGGCCGCCGCGCATCAGCGCCGAGAAGCCGGGGCCGTGTTCGTCGACGAAGTCGAAGAAGCGGCGCATCACGCGCAGCAGCCGGGCGCCGACCGGCCCCTCGTGCGGCTCCGCGAACCGGCCCGCGAGATCCTCCGCCGCGCGCTTCAAGGCGGCTTCGTACAGGCTGACTTTCCCGGGGAAGTAGTGGTAGACCAGCGGGCGCGAGATGCCCGCCGCCGTCGCTATCTCGTCGATGGAGACGTCGTCGGGCGAACGCCGGCTGAACAGGTCCAGGGCGACACCGATCAGCTGCTGCCGTCGCTCCTCGACGCCCATCCTGCGGCGAACCCCGGTACTCATACGAACACCTTACCGATCGGATCCGGCCGTCGGCGGTTCCGCGACGAGCGCCCGCCGGCCCGCACCCTCAGTGCAGTCCGCTGATCGTGCGCCCGTCCGCCAACGTCCCCTTCAGCGTGGCCTGTACGCCCTGCCGGGCCTTCGTGGCCAGCAGCGGCCCCTGGCCCGCCGCCGTGACGCCTCCGCTCGCGTGGATCGATGCGGTGTCCGGGCTGCCCGCGGCCAGCAGGTACCAGGTGCCGGTCCCGGACTTCCACAGCACGCCGGCCAGCACATGCGGATCGCGAGGACCGCAGGACCTGGCGTCCGTGCCCTTGGCGACCACCGCACCGACGGGCCCGCCGGGCGTGCGGAACTGGGCCAGCGCGGCCGTGCCGTCACCGCGCCAGGTCTCCGCCCTGGTGCACGCCCACTGGCCGATTCCACCCGCCTCCGGGAGCTGCTGCTGGGCGAAGGCCCAGGCGTTGACGGTGCGCACCCCCGCCGAGCGCTCCATGGCCAGCGAGCAGGCGAACGGCGCCCAGGCCTGCAGCCCCGCGGGGGTGGACGCCTCACCGGTGGCGCCCGGGCGCCCGGCGGTCAGATGGGCCGGGACCAGCTCGCCGAGGTCGGTGGCCAGCCGGGTGCCGGTGGCGTCGGTCAGCTGGAGCACGTTCCACGAGGTGCAGCTGCCGGGCTGCAGGGCGGGGCTGGCCAGCGGGGTGGTGACGCCGTCGGTGAGGGTGAGCGGGGTCGGCGCGGCGCCCGGTTTCATCAGGTCCCGCGCGGCGGCCCTCTTCACCCAGGGGGCGGTCAGATAGCGGACGTTGCCGTCGGCCCGGCCGAGGACCAGCGCGCCCGCCTCGGCTCCGGTGGCGCCGTCGACGCGGGCGAAGTCGAGGGCGGCCCCGGAGGTGCCGTCCTCGGGCTCGGCGTAACGGACGATGCGCAGGCCGTCGTAGAGGACCACCACCCGCGCGTCGTCCACCTGGCCCGCGTACAGCAGTTGGGGCGGGCCGGACGGGCCGCCGGTCGGGGTGCCGGGGGTCGCCGAGACCCGGACCGTCTCCCCGGGGCGGGCCCAGACGGCGAGGGCACGGCGCAGCAGGGCCTTGTCCCGGGTGAGCGGGCCGCGCGCCGGCCAGACGGAGAAGTCGGCGCGAGCGGCGGACTCCCAGGCGTTCGGGACGACCCGGACGAGCTGGGCCGGGTCGAGGGCGGCCTCGGCGGCCGGGTTCTGAGCGTAGACGGGCGCGGCGGCGCCGTCGGGGCCCCAGCCGCCGCCCGGCAGCGCCACCAGCGCCCCGCACACCGCGAGGGCGGCCGCCGCGGCGAGCGCGGCCTTGGTGTGCTGGCGGCGCCGCATCAGGTCGGTGGGCCGGGCCTGCAGCGAGCAGGGGTCGAACTCGGGGGAGGAGAGCAGCGCATCCTGCGCGGGCACCCCGTTGGCCTCGGCCAGCGCGGACTCGGGGGTGCCGACCCCGGCGGACTCCAGGATCCGGTGCACCTCGGGGTCGGCCAGCCCCTCCAGGCCGCGCAGCACGTACGCGGCGCGGGCCGGAGCGGACAGGGCCGACAGCCGCTGGTCCAGGGCCAGTTCGTCGGCGCCGCCGGAACGCGGGAAGAGCCGCAGTCCCCACACCTGGGGCAGCAGCGGGGGAAACTGGGCCAGCCGGGGCAGCACCTTGCGGGGGCGGGCCGCCTCCAGGGCCGACCGCAGGACGCGCGAACGGACGAAGGCGTACCCGGCGTCGCCGTCCCGGCCCGTGGACTGGGCCGGGATCGCGGCGGGCCGGGTGCGGCCCCGGGGCAGGGCCCGCTGGACGAGGGCGTGGGCCGTCAGCACCCGGCGGCTGCGGCCGAGGCCCGGTGGCAGGACCAGGTAGGCCAGCCGGACCAGCCGGGGATAGTGCTCGACGAGGGCGGCCTCGGCCTGTTCGAGACCGACGCCCGGGTCGGCGGGGGCGGGTGCGTGGCGCTGGGCTACATCCTGTGACTGCACGTCCGGGAGAACGAGCGAGCCGTTGATTTGTCACCGCCAAGCGGGTGACCGGTGCTCCTGCTCAGTCCTCCGGCTCGACCAGGGCGCGTGCGTAGTTCGCCATGGAGCGCTGGTAGCGCGGCAGATGGGGGGCCAGGGCGCCGAGCACCAGGGACAGCCCCTCGCGGTCACGGCCCAGACTGGACAGGCACAGCGCGAGACAGGCCCGTACCGCGTCGTCCAACTCGTCGGAAGGGCCGTCGAGTTCGGGGGTGAGGAGCTTGACGCCCTCCTCGGCCTGCCCGATGTTGCGCAGCGAGCTGGCGAGCTGGATCCGGGCCCGGCGCCCGCGGTAGCCCTGCAGCCCGCGCGCCAGCGCCTCCCGGTAGAGCGGCGCCGCCCGGTCCGAGTGCCCGGTGGAGTCCCAGGCGCAGGCCTGCTCGAACGGGCCCAGCGGGCTGTCCTCCGGCAGCTCGGCCACGAGCGCGTCGATCAGGGCGCGGAACTCGTCCGCGCGCTCCTCAGGATAGTCGTCGAAGGTGGCCCAGGCGGCGGCCACACGGTCTTCCCAGTCTCGGTTCACCGGGCCACCCTGGCACATCTGTGCCCACCCGCCCAGCGAGTTTGAGCGCACCGCGCCCCGCAGCCGTATCCGAAGGAGCTGAGGCATGCTTGGCCCACCAGGACCGGAGGAACAGATGAAGGCGACGCGACTGCTGCTGGCTGCCACAGCCGTACTGGCTCTGGGCGGCTGCGGCGCCGGCTCGGACACCGAGGCGGTGCCGCCCACCGCCACCGGAAGTCTGGAGAGCCTGGCCGCCGAGGTGAAGTGCAAGCCGAACATCCAGACCGACGCCGACGAACTGCGCCAGGCCATCTGCAAGAACACCCACGGCAAGTTCGTCCTCGCCACCTTCGCCACCGACCGCGGCCAGCGCGAGTGGATCAACGACGCCAAGGACTACGGCGGTTACTACCTCGTGGGCCGCAAGTGGGTCGCGGTCGGCGACGACGGGGTGGTCACCGCACTGCGCGGCACCCTCGGCGGCGACGTGGAGATCGGCACCGACCACCACGCGCACAGCGGCTGAGCCGGCGCGCGAACGACGACGGCGGGCGGTGGGAACTCCCACCGCCCGCCGTCGTGTCGGGCGCTCGTCAGGCGCAGTTCTGACCGCGGTTGATGCAGCTCGCGATCTTGTTGGCCAGACCACCGGTGGTGACGCTGATGAAGTCGTCGTGGTCGGTGGACGCCTTGTGCAGCTGCTCCGGGAAGCCGTCCACGGCGTAGGCGTTCTTCACCTGGCCGTTCTGGATGGTCGGCGGGGTGATGTTGTACACCAGCCGCATCGTCAGCTGCGGAATGGCCTGGAAGCCGTTCGGGCAGACCCCGCTCGCCGGGTCGGCGAACGCCACGTGGGTGCGGTGGTTGGCGCTGTCGACGTTCTTGCCGTCCCAGCAGCTCTGGAAGGCGAACGTGCGCACCACCTTGCTGCCCTGCGGGCAGATCGGGTACTGCTCGGTCAGCTGGACCTTGTTCTCGAAACCGGTGCAGCTCCAGTGCGCGTTGGCGTTCGCCAGACCGTTGGTGGTGGTCTTGGCGTCACCGGTGATGATGCGCAGGAACTGCGGCATCGCGACGACCTTGCTGGCCGGGCTGCCGACGTACTTGATCTGAGCCTGGACGGGGGTCAGGATCTTGCCGACGTTGCCTTCCTTGCCGCCGCCGTCCTTGTTCTGGTCGAAGTCCTGCGAGCCGTCCTGGACACGGACGACCGGCCAGTAGTACGCGGACAGGTCGTTCTTGTTCTGGCAGCTCGTGCCGCCCTGCAGGAACGTCTGGTTGCTGGAGAAGGCGTTGACCTTCTGGTTGCCGACGTAGTCGTGCAGGTGGTGCGCGCCGTTGTTGACGCCGGGAGCCACGATCACGTTGTCCGTGTTGTGGTTCTTGTTGGCGTTGACACCGCAGCGCGTGGTGAACGAGCCCGTGGAGGCGTTCCTCAGCTGGCGCGGCTTGCCCTGGACGTTCGGCGCGACCTTCGTGATGTCCACGAAGTCGGCCGCGACCGGGCCGTTGCCGGCCTGACCGCCGATGTTCTGCCCCGCGTTGCCCTGCTGCTGGCCACCGTTCTGCTGCTGACCACCGCTGTTCTGCTGCTGACCACCGCTGTTCTGCTGGCCACCGCCGTTCCCCCCGGCGGTGGTCTGGTTGGCGGTCTGCGTCGTGCAGGCGGCGAGCTGCTTGAGTGCGTTGTCGAAGGAACCGCCGACCCGCTGGATGTCGATCCTGATCCGGTCGATCGTGGCGGTTCGCTTGTCCTTGAGGGGGCCGACGATCGCGTTCTGGACGAAGTTCGGGTCCCCCGCCTGCGCCTGCCGGGTGGAGGCGAGGCGGCTGTAGGCCTCGGTGATCTGCTTGTCCAGGTTCGCCAGCTCCTGCGCCACACCCTGGCGGGCCGCGTTCGGCACGTTCGTCAGCTTCTGCTGGACGTCCGGGCAGGAGATCGTCGCGACCTGGGCCGTCGCGGCCTTGGTCTGGTTGCCTCCCCACGACTGGTTGTTCGACTCGTGCGCCGAGGCGTAGAAGTTCGCCCAGATCAGCCCGCCCCCACCGAGCGCTAGGGCCGCCGATGCGGCTATGGCCTTGGTGGCCAGCGGCGTGCGGCGTTTACGTGTGTTGCGTCCCATGGAACTCCTCTGACTTCCTTGCGGGGCAGCATCGAGGCGCCCGACAGGAGTGAAGCGGCGTCCTTCCATACGGATGCCGTCCCAGGGGTGTTCAGCCGTCTCACGAATTCATCAGAGGAAAGCCCTTGCGTCGGCGGTCAAATACCCTGTGACCAGCGGAAGTTGGCGTGCGAGCCGGCTCGCGGCGGCGCCTGGGGGCAACGCGGCGATTGTCGCCGTCCGGCATCCGGGGACCGGGTTTGGCCGGATGCCGGCGGTGTGCTCGGCGATGCCCCGTTCCGTCACCGCCGGGCAGCGAGCACCTTCGCCTCCGTCTCGGCGTCCAGGCGCGGAGTGTGCCGGCCGGGGCGCTGCGGGGGCGTGCCGCCGATCGCCGTCAGCCACCGCCAGGTGTCCGCGACGGTCTCGCCGACCGGCCGGCACACCAGCCCCGTGGACACGGCGCGCGACACGTCCCCCCGGTGGGCCGCGTCGTACATCTCGCCGCCCGGCGGCACCCACACCGGCAGCTCGGTCCACGGCTCGACCCCGGCGTCCAGGATCACCTGGGGGTCGGTCCAGCACAGCTCGGCGGCGGCGCCGGTGACCCGGACGCAGGCCTCGAGCAGCTCGCCCATGGTGGTGTGGCCGGGCGGGCTCACCAGGTCGTACGGGCCGCTCAGCCCCTGCTCCACCGCCCCGACCAGCCATGCGGCGAGGTCCCGCGCGTCGACGTACTGCAGCGCGAGGTCGTGCGGCCCCGGCGCCAGGACCCGGCCGCCGCGAGCGATGCGGGTCAGCCACCAGGGCAGCCGGCCGACGTTCTCGTGCGGGCCGAGGATCAGCCCCGCCCGGACCAGCAGCGAGCCGTCCGTGCCGAAGGCCTCGACGGCGGCCAGCTCGCCGCCCCGCTTGTCCCGCTCGTAGTCGGTCGGCCCGGCGTCGGCGGCGGCACCCTCGACCAGCGGCCCGTTCTCCGCCGGCCCGCCCAGCGAGGGCCACGGCCAGCGGTACACCGAGCGGCTGGAGATGTACGCGTACCGCCCGGCCCGGCCGCGCAGCAGCTGTGCCGCCGCCCGCACCGCGCGCGGCTCGGCCGACCAGGTGTCGACCACCGCGTCCCAGCTTCCGCCGTCCCGCGCGAGGGCGGCGAGGCCGTCGGGAGCGGTGCGGTCGCCGTGCAGCGACCGCACCCCGACGGGCGGTTCGTGCCGTCCCCGGTGGAAGACGGTCACCTCCCAGCCGCGCCCCAGCGCGGCCTCCACGACGGCCCGACCCACGAACTCCGTACCACCCAGCACCAGAAGTCTCATGGGGGGAGCGTGCCCGGTCCTCGAGGCGACAGGGAAGGGCTGTCTGCCCAGGGCAGACAGCCGCCGTCAACGCGCGGCCGGCGGCGTGTACTTGTAGCCCACCCGGCGCACCGTCTGGATCGCCTGGCGGTGCCCCTCGCCCAGCTTGCGGCGCAGCCGGGCGATGTGGACGTCGACGGTGCGGCCGTCACCGACGTGGCCGTAGCCCCACACCGTGGTGACGAGCTGGTCGCGGGTGTGCACCCGGTGCGGGTGCGCCACCAGGTGCGCGAGCAGCTCGAACTCCAGGTAGGTGAGGTCGAGGTCCCGGCCGTCGACGGCGGCGGTGCGCCGCACCGGGTCGATCCGCACCAGCGCGTCGCCACCGGCGTCGACGGTCTCGGCCGGGGCGACGGGCGAGCGGTCGGCCGGGATGAGCACGAGGTACCCGACCATCGGCGGCTGCCCCGGCAGCGTGGGCAGGGCGTGCTGGGGCGCCGGCAGCCAGGTGGCGCCCGGCGGCAGGAACTGCGCGACGTCGATCACTTCGTCCCGGTCCACTGCGCGCAGGTGGTTGCGTGCGCCGGCGGCGGAGGAGGCGTTGAGCGTGGCGGTGGTCGCGGTGGCCGCGGTGGTGGACGCCGCGGTGGACAGGGAACGGATGGTCGCCATGACAGGTCAGCTCTTTCGCGCGAAGGGTCGTCGGAGGACGTACGGCGTTTCGCGCTGGCCGAAGGCCGGGGTGTACGGCTTTAGAGGGCCCGCGCGTTCCTCGCGCGGCAACACACCCGGTCGTAGTCGTGGTGCTGACGGGACGGCCAGAACGGCTCGAGGTCGTGACGACCTGTCGCGGTGTTCTTCGAAGGGGCGGCCATGGGGTCATTGAAGCAGACATGGGCTCCGCGCAGGAGCCCGCTCTCACTTCCTGGACGCTTCCTGGAAGCTTCGTCGGCACGACGCGGGCATGACGCAGGCCTGGCGCAGGCCTGGCGCCGGCATGCCTCGGGGGCGCCCGCCGAGTCGGCGGGCGCCCCCGAGGCGGAAGCGGGACGGATCAGACCTGGCCGGCCTTCTCCAGGGCGGAGCAGCAGGTGTCCACCAGCAGGCGGGTCACCACGTACGGGTCGACGTTGGCGTTCGGGCGGCGGTCCTCGATGTAGCCCTTGCCGTCCTTCTCGACCTGCCACGGGATGCGGACCGAGGCGCCGCGGTCGGAGACGCCGTAGGAGTACTCGTTCCACGGGGCGGTCTCGTGCAGGCCGGTCAGGCGGTCGTCGATGCCGGCGCCGTAGTTCTTGACGTGGTCCAGCGGCTTGGAGCCCTCACCGAGCGACTCGCACGCGGTGATGATCGCGTCGTAGCCCTCGCGCATCGCCTTGGTGGAGAAGTTGGTGTGCGCGCCCGCGCCGTTCCAGTCGCCCTTGACCGGCTTGGGGTCGAGGGTCGCGGAGACGCCGAAGTCCTCGGCGGTGCGGTACAGCAGCCAGCGGGCCACCCAGAGCTGGTCGGAGACCTCCAGCGGGGCGAGCGGGCCGACCTGGAACTCCCACTGGCCCGGCATGACCTCGGCGTTGATGCCGGAGATGCCGAGACCGGCCTTCAGGCAGTTCTCCAGGTGGGCCTCGACGATCTCACGGCCGAAGATCTCGTCGGCGCCGACGCCGCAGTAGTAGCCGCCCTGCGGGGCGGGGAAGCCGCCCTCGGGGAAGCCGAGCGGGCGGGCGCCGTCGAAGAAGGTGTACTCCTGCTCGATGCCGAAGATCGGCTCCTGGGCGGCGAACTTCTCCGCGACCTCGGCCAGCGCGGCACGCGTGTTGGACGAGTGCGGGGTCATGTCGATGTCGAGGACCTCGCACAGCACGAGGATGTCGTCGCCGCCGCGGATCGGGTCCGGGCAGGTGAAGACCGGCTTGAGCACGCGGTCCGAGGAGTGCCCCTCGGCCTGGTTGGTGGAGGACCCGTCGAAGCCCCAGATCGGCAGCGCGTCGAGACCGGCGGGAGCACCCGTGATGATCTTCGTCTTGGAACGGAGCTTGGCCGTCGGCTCGGTGCCGTCGATCCAGATGTACTCAGCCTTGAAGGTCACGGGGCCACATCCTTCGGGGGTGGGTCGGGCGCACTTGCGGGTGCCGCGGCGCTACGGCACTGGGGCGCCGCGTCGATCTGCGAGGCAGCCTGTCAACAGGCGATTTCCCGGCCATTGCTCGCGTGTGAACCCCGTGTTACCGGGGCGTTCTGTGGTGCGGCTCACGTTGTGAGGCGGTGGGTGACGGGGTATGCGGCAGGCTCACGCCGACCCCGCGGCCGCCTTCCGCACCCCGTCCAGGAACCCCCGGATCGCGGCCCGCTCCCGCTCGTCGTAGCCGCGCAGCAGCTCCACCGAGCGCTCGATGAGCGGCCCGAAGAAGGCCCGGCCCAGCTCGACCGCGTGCTCCTCCAGCTCGATCACGACGCGCCGCCGGTCCTCTTCCCCGCGCACCCGCCGGGCCTGCCCGGCCCGCTCCAGCCGGTCCAGGAGCGCGGTCGTCCCGGCCGAGTTGAGCCCCAGCAGGGTCCCGAGCCGGCCGGCGGTCATCTCCTCGCCCGCGCGACGGGCGTCCATGAGCGCGATCAGCGCGCGGACGTCCGTCGGATGCATGCCGTTGCGCTGCGCGAACCGGGCGCTGTGCAGGCCGAGTTCGACGGTGACGGCGCGCAGCAGATGGACGGTCTCCAGCTCCGGCGGTTCGGGCGGGGGCGGGGTCGGCACGCGGGCCTCCGTGCGTATCATCTCGTTGGGCAAGTATCTTGTTCAGCGAGATAATAGGGGGTGCTTCCGCATGGCGCGATCGAGCGGGTACGACGCCGACGCCTTCCGGGTTGCGTACGACAAGGTGCTGGCGGCATGGCCGGCGGACCGCGAGGCGCTGACGGTCGCCACGCCCTTCGGCGCGACCCGGGTCAACGCCTGCGGCCCGCGCGACGCGCCCCCGCTGCTCCTGCTGCCGGGCGGGGGCGGAGCGACCTCCGTGTCCTGGTACGCCCAGGCGGCCGACCTCGCCCGCAGCCGCCGGGTCTACGCCGCCGACCTGCCGGGCGCGCCCGGCTTCAGCGTTCCGGCCGCCGACCGTCACCCCCGTACGGTCGCCGACCTCGTGGCCTGGCTGGAGGCGCTGCTCGACGGTCTCGGCGCCCCCTCGGCCGACCTCGGCGCGCACTCGTACGGCGCCTGGATCGCGCTGCACTTCGCCCTGCGGGCGCCCGCCCGGGTGCGCCGCCTGTTCCTCCTGGACCCGACCCAGTGCTTCGCCGGGTACAAGGCGGCGTACCTGCTGAACGCCCTGCCGATGCTGCTGCGGCCCGCACCCCGCCGGGTCCGCGCCTTCCTTCAGTGGGAGAGCGGGGGAGCGGCCCTGGACCCCGACTGGCTGCGCCTGCAGGAGGCGGCCGCCGGTTTTCCCGCCGCCAGGCCGGTGACCGGACCGCGCCCGGGGCCGGAGGCGCTGCGCGGCCTCGCGGTGCCGGTCCTGCTGCTCGTGGCCGCGAACAGCAGGACCCATGACCCGGGGGAGGTGGTGGCGGCGGCCGGCCGGGTGCTGCCGCGTGCGGAGTGCGAGGTCCTGCCGGACGTCTCGCATCATGCGCTGCCGCACGCGGCACCCGCCGGGCTCGGCCGCCGCCTCATCGGTTTTCTGTCCGGCTGAGCCTCACCCCACCTTCTCGATACGGGCGTGGCGGATGAGGAACTTGCCGGGCTCGCGGACCTGTTCGAAGGCCGCGTTGTTGAGCAGGACGCAACTGCCGGAGACGGAGGTGACCTTCACCGTCGTGGACTTGTTGTTGTCCAGGTTGGTGACCTTCAGGGTGGTCCCCGCCGGGAACTGGTTGCTGGACGCGGCCGGGGCACCGCCCTCACCGGAGAGCGTGACCGTGGAACCGTTGCAGACCTGCTGGCCCGAGGCCGCTCCGGCGCCGTTGTCCCCGGCGGCGGCGGTCTGCGACGGCTGGGCGCTCTGCTGAGCACCCCCGGCCTGCTCGCCGGCATCCTGCTGGCCCTTGCCCTGCTGGGCGTTGCCGCCCTGCTGGGCGCCCTGGCCGCCCTGCGCCGCCTGGGAGCCCTGAGCCGACTCCCCAACGGTGCAACCGGCCGCCTTCTGCTGGACCTCGATCTGCTTGATGACCGCCTCGCGGTTGGCGATCCGGGCCGCCGACTGGGCGTCCGGGTTCGCCTTCTGGTCCGCGATGAACCTGTCGTTGTTGCCGTGGGCCGTGGCCAGCCCCTGGCAGACCGTGGAGTCCCCGGCGGACAGCGTCTTGGCGTTCTGCGGCTGGGCGGCGTTCGAGGTCGACGCCAGGGCGAAGGCCCCGCCGCCCGCCACCGCGGCGGCACTGACGAGCAGCGCGAGCTTCTTCTTCGTGCTGAGTGTTCTCCTGCGCGACATCCGCGCCTCCTGAAGAGGTAGGGGAGCGTACGCCGCTATGTACGAGATACCGAACGAGGTTACTCAGCGGTTTACAGGAGTCAGTGAAGTGGCCTGCGTCACAGGCAAGGTGAGGGGTGCTCAGCTCTTGCCGCGGGAGAGCGCCTCCTGGACGGCGTCCTCACTGCGGGCCACCAGGGCCGATCCGTCGTCGGCGGTGATGATCGGCCGCTGGATCAGCTTGGGGTGCTCGGCGAGCGCGGTGATCCACCGGTCCCGCGCGGACGCGTCCCGCGGCCACTCCTTCAGGCCCAGTTCCTTGGCGGCCTCCTCCTGGGTGCGGGTGATGTCCCACGGCTCGAGCCCGAGCCGCTCCAGTACGGCCCTGATCTCGTCCTCGCTCGGTACGTCCTCCAGGTAGCGGCGGACGGTGTACTCGGCTCCCTCGGCGTCGAGGAGGCTGATCGCGCTGCGGCACTTGGAGCAGGCCGGGTTGATCCAGATTTCCATGGCGCACACGGTACTCGGCACCGCCTCTGTTCGAATTACTGCCGTCCCTCCACTCCCTCCTGGATCAGAGCTGACATGCTGCCAAGTCCCGCATATGACCAGGGGATTAGCGGTGTCCGCGAGGTCTGCTGATTGTCAGTGCCGGGCAGTAGACTTGAGGCAGTGTTCGAGGGAAGTCACCGGAGCCCCGGAGGCCGCCCTGACCGCGACAGGAGGATGCCCGTGCCCGCTGCCGCTCTGAAGTCCAAGCCGTTGCCGACCCAGTCCACCGCCAAGCGTTCCGTCCTGCTCGACTCGCCCTACACCCCGGCGGCCAAGCGCCCGCTGCCGGCCGGCCGGCCGCGCGAGTGGTACGTCACGCACAACCGCCGCCTGAAGGCCATGCGGCTCGCCATAGCCCTGCTGGACTCCGGGATCTACCTGCCGAACCAGGCGCACAACGAGACGATCCGCAGCACGGCGGAGCGGATCGGCGTGCACCCGCCGTCGGACACGACGTGCCACATGGTCCGGGCGTTCATGCGCTAGAGCCTGTCCGGCGGATCAGGCCGGCTTCGAGCAACGGCAGCATGTCGGCGCCGGTGAGCGGGGGCGGGTGCGTGCAGCCGCAGGGCGGAGGAGGGCGTCGACGCGGAGCGTGGGCAACCGACGGCAACGCCGCAGATGTGCGTGCCGGCCCCCGCTCACCGGCATGATCCGCCGGACAGGGCCTGCAACCGCTGAGCGCGGGTGCCGGGCGCCGCGGGGCACCCGGCACCTCACGCGGACAACTCCCGTTCGAGGGGCGTCCGGAACCGAGGGGTCACCCGGGTCGCCCCCACCCACCCCCGCAGCCGCTCCGCCTCGGCCGCCACCGCCGCCTCGGCCTTCCGCCGTATCCCGGCGTCGGTGATCCGCCAGACGATCTCCCCGTCCGCACGCTGGGCCCAGCCGCCCACTACCCGGCCGTTCCACCACACCGTCGGCCCCACGTTCCCGCTGCGGTCGAAGAGCAGCGGGCGCAGCTCCGGCGCCAGATACCAGTCCCGCTGCTGCCAGGCCATGGCCGTCGGGTCCAGCGCGGGCAACAGGGCGGCCCAGGGCTCCGCGGCGGCCTCCACCGGCTCGACGTCACCGTCGGCGACGTACCCCGGGCCCTCCTCCAGGGCCACCTCCCGCGCGCCTATCGCCGCCAGGGCCCGCCGGACCTCGGTGACCCGCCAGCCCGTCCACCACTTCAGGTCCGCCTCCGTCGCCGGGCCGCACACCCGCAGCCAGCGGCCCAGCAGCTCCGCCTGCGCCGGCGCCGCCTCCAGTTCCGGATGCTCCGGCGCCGGCGCCCAGCGGAACTGGCTGGACGTCCAGGAGCCGAGCGGCCGGCCGCGCACGACCTTGCCCTCGACGCCGAGCACGCGCAGCAGGCGGGAGGAGACCGTGTGGACGCCCTCGTAGCTCTTCCCGGCGGCGTACACGAACTGTTCGCGCAGCCGCGGCTCGTCCGCCGTCAGCTCCGCGGCCGTGGCCTGCCCGCGCCGGGCCAGCGCGGCCAGCGCGGACGCCTCGACCTCCGCGAGCCAGGCGGCGTCCGGGGCGCCGGCCCTCGCCATGGCCTTGAGCAGTGAGGCGCGCTCCCGGGCGGCCACGGTGAGTCCTGTGGAGGCGTGGACGACGGCCGTCAGCTCCGTCGGGAACACGAACACGGTGTGCCGCATGCCGTGCATCCGCACCAGCGTCCGGTCCTCGTACAGCGCCCGCTCCGTCTCCGGCACCGCTTTCACCGGATCGGCCAGCCGCGCCGCCACCGCCAGGAACACCGTCGCCGGGTCCGTCCCGTGCAACGCCACCAGAGACCCGGCGACCTCCTCCGGAGTCGCCGCCCGCGCCACGAGCCGATGCCGTACGGCCAGCCGCGCCCGCCGCTCCGCCACCCCGACGAACCGCCGCGCCTCGCCCATCCGAACCTCCCTGTCGCCGCTCCCGCTGTCCTGCCCCGCCATGGTCGCCGACGGCACTGACAACCGGGCCCCCCGGACCACCCCGTCGCGGAAAACCAGATGCACGGGGAGTGACGGCCTTCCTACGCTGGATGACCGGCGCGGAGCCGATCGTCCCACCCACCACACCCCACCCACGGAGGTCCGTCATGCGTGGCATCGTCGTCGCCGGGACCCTCGTCCTGGTGCTTCTCGGATTCGGAAACCACACCTGGTGGCTCGCAGCCGGTGCGCTGTTGTACCTGTACATGACCTATGGCCGGGGCTCGCCCGGCCCACCGCCCGCCGGCGGCCCGGGCGCGCTGCCCGAGTCGTACCGGGCGTACCGCGAGCGCCGGGACCGGCAGGCCAAGTGGGAGCGCCGGTACCGGCGGGAGCGGCCCTTCGAGGCCCGGCGGCAGGCCCGGGAGAAGAGCAAGTAGCAGGGCGGGGCGCTTTCCGGATCACAGGCCGGGGGCGCCCCACACCGGGAACCAGCGGCCCAGGTCCTGCTCGATCCGCAGGTCGTTCGCCAGTGCCGCCTTCACCTGCAGCTCCAGCGCGCTGTCCCGGCGCTCACCGGCGCCGGGCAGCGGGGCGAAGGGGTAGAAGGTGCCGCGTTTGTAGAGGTAGACCAGGGCCAGCCTGCGGCCCCGGTCGTCGGTGAACGCGGCCAGGGAGCACAGGAGCTGGGGGCCGAAGCCGTTGATCTCCATGGAGCTGTTGACCGCGTGTAGGTCGTTGACCAGCTGGGGCAGCTGGTCCGGGGTGCGCCGGGAGACCAGCCAGGAGTAGCCGTAGTCGTCCTGCCGGAGCTCCACCGCCGGGCTTGCCCCGCCTTCGGCTTCGCTCCCGGCTCCGCTCGAGCGGGGGGACCTCCAGCGGTCGGCGTCCGCTTCGAGGAGTGCCCGGACCTCCCGGTGCGTCTGCTCGAACGCCGCGCCCTCGACCGTCGCGAAGCACACCGCGCCGGTCCCGCTCGGCGTGAACCCGGCCGCCACCTGGAGGGTCACGGCGGCCGAGGGCAGCGCGAAGAGCTGGTCCAGATCGGGCGCGACGGGCTTCGTACGGCCGAGCAGGATGTCCAGCAGCCCCATCCTCAGCCCGCCTTCCCGGGCGTGGCCGCCTCGCCCAGCTCCGCCGAGATCCGGCCGAGCTGCGTGAGCCGCTGCTCCAGGGGCGGGTGGGTGGAGAAGAACCGCTCGATGCCGGGCTCCTTGCCGGTCGCCGGGGTGAAGTAGAAGGCGTTGAAGGCCTGGGCCGTGCGCAGGTCCTTGGTCGGGATCCGGGCGATGTCACCGGAGACCTTGGTGAGCGCGGAGGCCAGCGCCGAGGGCCGGCCGGTGAGCAGCGCGGCGGCCCGGTCCGCGGCCAGCTCCCGGTACCGGGACAGCGCCCGGATCAGCAGGAAGCTGATCGCGTACACGGCCGCGGAGACGCCCATCACGGCGGCGAAGACGGCCGCGGTGTTCTGGTCGCGGCGGCCCCCGCCGAAGAGCTGCGAGTAGAACGCGAACCGTACGATCAGCCCCGCGATCACGCCGAGGAACGACGCGATCGTGATCACGGCGACGTCCTTGTGCGCCACGTGCGACAGCTCGTGCGCGAGTACGCCCTCGAGCTCGGCGGGGTCCAGCCGCCGCAGCAGGCCCGTGGTCACACAGATCACGGCATGGTCGGGATTGCGCCCGGTCGCGAACGCGTTCGGCATGTCCATGGTGGACACGGCGACCACCGGCTTCGGCATGTCGGCGATCGCGCACAGCCGGTCCACCACCGCGTGCAGCTCGGGATACTCCTCGCGCTCCACGACCCGCCCGTGCATGGCGAACATCGCGATCCGGTCGGAGAACCAGAACTGCGCCACGAACATCGCCCCGACCAGGACGACGACCAGCAACCAGGACTTGAGCAGCACGATCAACGCGGCCACGAAGCCGACGTACAGCAGACCGAGCAGGAACATCGTGACCGTCATCCGCACGGTCAGCCGCCGATCGCTCCGGAAGCGGCTCTGCATCTTGCATCACCCCGCAGTCAGGCACTCGTCCCGCTGTCCAGTGTGCACCCCCCGCACCCCATGGGGAGGCCGCCCGCAGCCCTGGGCCCAGCAAAGGCTTTCGCGCACCGCGGGGCCCCTCATCCCAGAAGCGAGCTGGCCCGAGCCAGCAGCTCCACGATCTCCGGCTCGCCCGGGCCGATCGGCCTCTGCCGCAGCCGCCGCCGCACGACGGCCTCGGCCCGCACCCGCATCCGGTCGTCCGGGTCGCCGAGCAGTGCGACGCTCGCCCGCAGCCGGGCCGGCTCACCCTGCGCGTCCAGCAGCCGGTACGCCGACACCCGTACCCACCGCGGCCGGCCGCCCTCCAGTCGCCTCGCCAGCCACGCCTCCGGCAGCAGTCCCGCCGACGGCAGCAGCGCCAGGGTGGCCTCGCCGACGACCCCGGGCGCCGGATCGTCCAGCAGCCGGCGCATCCGCTCGACGTCCGTCACGTCCAGCGTCCGCAGCCCGGCCACCGCCTTGGCCCGCACGCCCGCCACGGGATGGTCCAGCAGCGGCCACAACAGCTCGGCGTCCGCCCGCGCCCCGCATTCCGCCAGCCCGATGACGGCGCCAGGAGCCAAGTCCGGGTCGTCCTGGCCGGCGCACCGCTCCCGGTACCAGGGCAGCGGATCGGTGCCGTACTGCCGCAGGACGTACCGGGCACAGGCCCGCACCAGCGCCGACCGGTCCGCCAGGAACCCGACGGCCCGCTCCGGCCGCCCGAGCCGCCGCAGCGCGGTCACCCCGGCGGACCGGGCCCGGGGACCGCGAGCGCCGAGCAGCGCCTCCAGGACGTCCTCCGCGTTCTCCTCCGTCACGGCGGCGAGCGCGGCCTCGGCGCACCGGGTCTGTACGACGGCGTCGTCGTCCCCGGCGGCCGCGCGGGCCAGCTCGGCGGCGGTGAGACGCCCCGCCTCGACGGCTAGGCCGTACGCGAACCGGCGTACCGGCCGATCGGGGGAGGAGAAGAGCGCGGCGAGGCGTTCCCCGGGTGCCGACCGCAGCACCTCGCCGACCAGGCCGAGAGCGAAGTCGCCCCGGTGGCGGTCGCCGAGGCGCCGGGCCAGTGGGGCGAGCCGGATGGCCGCCTCCGCGTCCAGGGCCTCGGCGAGCAGCTTCCTGGCCCGCTCGCGTACCGGTTCGGCCCAGTCGGCACACCGGATGACCACCAGCGGCAGCAGTGCCGGGTGCCCGGGTACGTGCCCGAGCGCCCAGTGGCGGATGCGGCCGTCGCGATGGCACAGGGCGAGCGCGAGCTGTGACTCGGTGAGCGGGTCGTCGCCGCGCAGGACGGCGGTCAGGGAACGCCTGCGGCCGCGCAGGCGCGCGGTCAGCGTGCGTCCGCCGGCCGTTTCGTCCCAGGCGGGGCCGGTGCACGACGGCACGAACCAGGGGTCGGCCCGTACCCCCTCGTCCAGTGCCGGCCAGGCCGCCGGGTCGCCGGTGGCGAGTACGTCCGGCAGCGCGGCGCCCTCGGCGAGTCGGCGCGCGGCCAGGATTCCCTCCTGCAGGTCTCCCACGTCCCGTTGCCGTCAGTACGGCGAGCGCATCTGGGCGTAACCGAGCAGGACTATCACCGCGGCCACGCAGCCGAGGACCACGACGGTGGAGACCCAGGACGAGCGGCGGGGGGTCGCGGGGCCGGGGTCGGCGCGGAAGGGGGCCGGGTCCGGCGGGTTCTCCCTCCAGCGGGCGGCGAGCATCCGGGCCCGTGCGGAGGGTTCCTTGTGCTCGGCGGAGTTCGCCCATCTGTGATCGAACTCGCGCTGCCAGTCGTCCTGTTCAGTCATCCCCGTTCAACCTCTCTCGTCGGACAGAGCCAGGAGGATGATCCCCCGAGAATAGGAAGCCTGGGAAGGGCAAAAGGTTGCCCAGGATGCTGCCTGGCCGCCGGGCGGCTAGCATCTGAAGGTGAGAGCCGCACCGAGGGGTGCCCAGACCGACCGCCCCTGCATCTCGTACTCGTGCGGCACACCCTACGACCGCGCCCGACTCGTCACTCCGAGTGTCGCGGGCCATCCGTCTCGTGCCCCCAAGCCGCACGAGGGATGGAAGGAAGGTGGATCCATGAAAGCACATCGCGCGAGGCGTCTCGCCGCACTCTCCGCCGTCGGCGTGCTGATGGCCGGCGGAGCCGCGATCGGCACGGCAGGGACCGCGTCGGCAGCCACCCCGAGCCAGGTCACGACCAACCGTGGCTGCTTCTTCAACAACTGGGGGAACAACTGCTTCGACCGCAACGACTTCTTCCACAACAACTTCGGCACCATCCCTGTTGTCGTGGTCGTGGTGGCGTGACAGCGGTCAGAAGGGCCAGAGCATTCCCGTCGCAGGAGCCGTAGGACAGGAGCCGTAGGACGGGCGCGGGCCGCCACCGGAGCGATCCGGTGGCGGCCCTCAGCACGTCAGCGCAGGCGCGCGTACGACGGCGTCGATCACACGTCGAAGTACAGCTCGAACTCGTGCGGGTGCGGACGCAGCTGCAGCGGGGCGATCTCGTTGGTGCGCTTGAAGTCGATCCACGTCTCGATCAGGTCGGACGTGAAGACGTCGCCCTGGAGGAGGAACTCGTGGTCGGCCTCGAGCGCGTCGAGAACGGCGTTCAGCGAGGTCGGGACCTGGGCCACGTTGGCGTGCTCCTCGGGAGCCAGCTCGTAGAGGTCCTTGTCGATCGGCTCGGCCGGCTCGATCTTGTTCTTGATGCCGTCCAGACCCGCGAGCAGCAGGGCCGAGAAGGCCAGGTACGGGTTGCCGGAGGAGTCGGGCGCGCGGAACTCGACGCGCTTGGCCTTCGGGTTGGAGCCCGTGATCGGGATACGCATGGCCGCGGAGCGGTTGCGCTGCGAGTACACCAGGTTGATCGGCGCCTCGAAGCCCGGCACCAGACGGTGGTACGAGTTCACCGTCGGGTTGGTGAAGGCCAGCAGCGACGGGGCGTGCCTGAGGATGCCGCCGATGTAGTAGCGGGCGGTGTCCGACAGGCCCGCGTAGCCGGCCTCGTCGTAGAACAGCGGGTCGCCGTTGCTCCACAGCGACTGGTGCACGTGCATGCCCGAGCCGTTGTCACCGAAGATCGGCTTCGGCATGAAGGTCGCGGTCTTGCCGTTGCGCCAGGCCACGTTCTTCACGATGTACTTGAAGAGCTGGAGGTCGTCGGCGGCGGCGAGCAGCGTGTTGAACTTGTAGTTGATCTCGGCCTGGCCCGCGGTGCCGACCTCGTGGTGCTGGCGCTCGACCTTCAGGCCGGACTTCTCCAGCTCCAGGGAGATCTCGGCGCGCAGGTCGGCGAAATGGTCGACCGGCGCCACCGGGAAGTAGCCGCCCTTGTAGCGGACCTTGTAACCACGGTTGTTCTCCAGGGCGCCGGTGTTCCAGGCACCCGCCTCGGAGTCGATGTGGTAGAAGGACTCGTTCGAGCTGGTCGCGAAGCGCACGCTGTCGAAGACGTAGAACTCGGCCTCGGGACCGAAGTAGGCGGTGTCCGCGATACCGGTGGAGGCGAGGTACGCCTCGGCCTTCTTCGCCACGTTGCGCGGGTCGCGGGAGTACTGCTCGCCCGTGATCGGGTCGTGGATGAAGAAGTTGATGTTGAGGGTCTTGTCGCGGCGGAACGGGTCCACGCGGGCCGTCGACAGGTCGGCGCGCAGGGCCATGTCGGACTCGTGAATGGCCTGGAAGCCGCGGATCGACGAACCGTCGAAGGCGAGCTCCTCGTCCGGGTCGAACGCCTCAACGGGCACCGTGAAGTGCTGCATGACGCCCGGCAGGTCGCAGAAGCGGACGTCGACGAACTTGACGTCCTCGTCCGCGATGAACTTCTTGGCCTCGTCGGCGTTCTGGAACATCCAGCTCCTCCTACTCCCGACCGTGCCGCCGGGGTGGTAGATCGTTCGTGCGGCCAGTGCGGTGGCACACGCTGCCCTCGACCCTAGGGACGGGTGATTTCTCGGGCGTGACCCATTTGTTTCGCAGAAGTTAACCGGTCACGGTTCCACCGTAGCCCCGCCCACCCCTCGGCGCCCTGCCCGATTTCGGGCGCAGTACCGTTGACCCGTGGACAACAGGCAAGCAATGGGATCGTGGCTGTCCGGGCCGCGCGCGGCCATGGAAGAAGCCGGTGCCGACTTCGGATACAGGGGCGAGCAGCTCGGTCTGCCGCAGGAGGGGCCGAACTCGATCGCCCGGCCCGGCAGGCGGCTCGGGGCGCTGGCCCTGGACTGGGCTCTGTGCGTGCTGATCGCATACGGCCTGATCACCGACGGCTACAGCCCCGCCACCAGCAACTGGGCGCTGCTCATCTTCTTCGTGCTGAGCGCCCTCACGGTCGGCACGGTCGGCTTCACCCCGGGCAAGCGCCTCTTCGGCATCCGGGTCGTGGCCCTGGAGACCGGCACGGTCAGCCCGATGCGCTCCCTGCTGCGCACGGTCCTGCTGTGCCTGGCGATTCCGGCGCTGATCTGGGACCGGGACGGCCGGGGACTGCACGACCGGCTGGCGCGGACCGTCGAGGTCCGGATCTAGGGGCGCTCGTCGCTCGTACCGCCGGCGGTACGAGCGCGCGCCTCCACGACGAAGGGGGCGCCCGGAGTGATCCGGGCGCCCCCTTCGTCGTGGACGGGCGGGGTCAGCGGCCGCGCGGGCCGCCCTTGGGCAGCTTCATGCCCTTCGGCATCGGCCCCTTCGGCAGCGGCATGTTGCTCATCAGGTCGCCCAGCGCGCGCAGCCGGTCGTTGGTGGCGGTGACCTGCGGGCCGGTCAGCACCCGGGGGTACTTCAGCAGGGTCGTGCGCAGCTTCTTCAGCTCGACCTGGCCCTCGCCGTTGCCCACGATCACGTCGTGCACCGGCACGTCCGCCACGATGCGGTTCATCTTCTTCTTCTCGGCGGCCAGCAGGCTCTTCACCCGGTTCGGGTTGCCCTCGGCGACCAGCACGATGCCGGCCTTGCCGACCGCCCGGTGCACCACGTCCTGGCTGCGGTTCATCGCCACCGCCGGGGTCGTCGTCCAGCCCCGGCCGACGTTGTCCAGCACGGCCGCGGCGGCGCCCGGCTGGCCCTCCATCTGACCGAAGGCGGCCCGCTCGGCCCGGCGGCCGAAAACGATCGCCGTCGCGAGGAAGCCCAGGAACAGGCCCAGGATGCCCAGATAGATCGGGTGGCCGATCAGAAAGCCGATCGCGAGGAAGACACCGAGGGTGCCGATGCCGACGGCCGCGAGTACAAGACCGATCTTCTTGTCGGCCTTGCGGGTCATCTTGTACGTGAGGGCGATCTGCTTCAGTCGCCCTGCGTTCGCGGCGTCCGCCGCGGTTTCCTTCCTCGCCATGCCACGAAGTCTACGTGGCCCCCGGGAGTGACGACGACGGCAGTGCCCGCGGGAGGAGGTTCAGGGGTTCCGGGAGCGCACGGGGCTCAGGAACGGGCGGCGGCCTGCTCGAGGACGCGCTGCGCCTCGACGCGGTCCTTGGCGCGGCGGCGGTCCTCCAGCACGGAGGTCCAGGCGTTGCGGCGGGCGGTGCGCTGGCCGCTGCTCATCAGCAGGGACTCGACGGCGCGGAGCGCGTCGGTGAAGGACGGAATGGCGGTGGCGCGTACGGGCGCGGCCTGCATGATCGAGGTCCCCCCTCGGATCGGGTGTACGGGGCGTGATACCAGAGTCACTGTTTGGTGTTACCAGGGCGTGACCGACCGGTCAAACGCCCATGAACCCTTGATACGCCGTCCGAAACGCCGACGCGGCCCCGATGTCCGCCCTGATCAGCGAGGACGGCAGGGACCGCGTCGACTCGGCCATTACTGGCCAGTAAGCGCTTGTGCGCGAATTCACACAGCCTGGGTGGCGGCGAAGGAGCCGCGCTTCTCCACGGCCATCCGGTAGAGCCGCCCCGCGCGGTACGAGGAGCGCACCAGCGGGCCGGACATCACACCGGAGAAGCCGATCTGCTCGGCCTCCTCCTTCAGCTCCACGAACTCCTGGGGCTTCACCCAGCGCTCGACGGGGTGGTGGCGCACGGAGGGGCGCAGGTACTGCGTGATCGTGACCAGTTCGCAGCCTGCCTCGTGCAGCTGCTTGAGCGCGTCGCTGACCTCCTCGCGGGTCTCGCCCATGCCGAGGATGAGGTTCGACTTGGTGACCAGGCCGTAGTCACGGGCGGCCGTGATGACCTTCAGCGAGCGGTCGTAGCGGAAGCCGGGGCGGATGCGCTTGAAGATCCGGGGCACGGTCTCGACGTTGTGCGCGAAGACCTCGGGGCGCGAGGAGAAGACCTCGGCCAGCTGCTCCGGGATCGCGTTGAAGTCGGGGGCGAGCAGCTCGACCTTGGTGCGGCCCGCCTCGCGGCCGGCGGTCTGCGCGTGGATCTGGCGCACCGTCTCGGCGTACAGCCAGGCGCCGCCGTCCTCCAGGTCGTCGCGGGCGACGCCGGTGATCGTGGCGTAGTTGAGGTCCATCGTGACCACGGACTCGCCGACGCGGCGCGGCTCGTCGCGGTCCAGCGCCTCGGGTTTGCCCGTGTCGATCTGGCAGAAGTCGCAGCGCCGGGTGCACTGGTCGCCGCCGATGAGGAAGGTCGCCTCGCGGTCCTCCCAGCACTCGTAGATGTTGGGGCAGCCGGCTTCCTGGCAGACCGTGTGCAGGCCCTCGCTCTTCACGAGGTTCTGCATCTTCGTGTACTCGGGGCCCATTTTCGCCCGGGTCTTGATCCACTCGGGCTTGCGCTCGATGGGGGTCTGGCTGTTGCGGACCTCCAGGCGCAGCATCTTGCGTCCGTCGGGTGAGACTGCGGACACGACCGGCTCCCTGTGACTTCGATTCCTCGGCGTACCCAGCGTACGCCCGTGCTTGTGGCGCCCTGCCGGTGAGGCCAACCTCGCGGTCGCAGGGCGCATTCCCTTGGTCAGGTGACGGTGGTCAGGCGGTCGCCTTCTCGATCACCCGCGGCTTCAGGTCCGCGTTCTCCAGCACGTCCCGCAGATGCCGCTCGGCGACCGGCAGCACCTCGTCGATGGTGACGTCCCGGCCCAGCTCGCCCGCCAGCGAGGCGACGCCCGCGTCCCGGATGCCGCACGGGATGATCCGGTCGAACCACTTCATGTCCGGGTTCACGTTGAACGAGAAGCCGTGCATGGTGACGCCCTTGGCCACCCGGATGCCGATCTGGGCGATCTTGCGGTCCTCGCGCCGCTGGCCCGCGTTGGAGGGGGCGTACTCCGGGCCGTTGAGGCGGGGGTCGAACTCCTCGTCCTGCAGCCGCGGGTCGAAGTCCAGGGACAGCCCGCCGAGCGCCGGCCGCTGCTCGACAGGGTCGCCGAGCACCCACACCCCGCTGCGGCCCTCGACCCGGGTGGTCTCCAGGCCGAACTCCGCGCAGGTGCGGATCAGCGCCTCCTCCAGGCGCCGCACGTGCGCGACCACGTCCACCGGGCGCGGGAGCTTCTGGATCGGGTAGCCCACCAGCTGGCCGGGGCCGTGCCAGGTGATCTTGCCGCCGCGGTCGACGTCGATGACCGGGGTGCCGTCCAGCGGGCGCTCGCTGTCCTCGGTGCGCCGGCCCGCCGTGTACACCGGGGGGTGCTCCAGGAGCAGCACGGTGTCGGGGACCTCGTCGGCGAACCGGGCCGCGTGGACCCGGCGCTGCTCGTCCCACGCCTCCTGGTAATCGACGGCATCCGCACCGAACCCCATGCGGACGAACCGCAACTCACTCACGGCAAGCGCCTCCCTCAGCGAACCGGTGTCAGGCCTGTAACGGGCCCACGCCACTGTACGTCCGAACGGCCTACGTCAGCCCTGCGGGCAATCCTCACACGATCGGATGAATGCATGGCGAAAGGTGCGATCGCCTGCTCACTCTCCGCTACATTCGCGCCGTTCGTGAGGCCAAAAGGGCAGCTCACAGGCAATACCGGCACTTCAGATGACCGGAAGGCAGGAGACCGCACCGCAGATGACGGACCGACCCGCGCAGCGCACCCCCAACCGCCAGCTCGCCGCGCTCATCGCAGAAGCGGGGTTCTCCAACGCGGGACTGGCCCGTCGCGTCGACCAGCTCGGTCTGGAACACGGGCTGGACCTCAGATACGACAAGACCTCGGTCACCCGCTGGCTGCGCGGGCAGCAGCCCCGGGGCACGACGCCCGCCCTCATCGCCGAGGTGTTCACGCGCCGGCTCGGGCGCAGGCTGACCGCGCAGGACCTCGGCCTGGAGGCGTGTGCTCCGGTGTACGCCGGGCTGGAGTTCGCGGCCACCCCGGAGGAGGCCGTCGACATCGTCAGCGGGCTGTGGCGCAAGGACTCCGGCAGCCACGCCGAGCTGCGCAAGATCGCCTTCACTCCGGCGGGGCTCGTGGTGCCGAGCCGGGACTGGCTGATCGGCAAGGCCGACGACCGGGTGGCCCGCGAGCGCCCGCCCCGGGTGCCCGCGCAGGTCCGCGCGGGCACCGCCAAGGAGCGGCTGGAGGCCGTCCCCGCGCCGTCCCGCCCGCGCGGTGGTTCCGAGCGCGTGCCCGGGCACCGGGTCACCGGCGGGGACATCGCTGCCCTGCGCTCGGTCGGCGAACTGTTCCGCACCCTGGACGACCAGTACGGCGGCGGGCACGCACGCCAGGCCCTCGTGCGGTACCTGGAGCACGAGTGCGAGCCGATGCTGCGCGGCACCTACGACGAGCAGACCGGCCGCCGCCTGTTCGCGGCGGCCGCGGGCCTCACCCGGCTCGCCGGCTGGACGTCGTACGACATCGCCGCGCACGGGCTCGCCCAGCGGTACTTCGTGCAGGCGCTGCGTCTCGCCCAGGCGGCCGCCGACCGGGCGTACGGCTCGTACGTGCTGGTCACGATGAGCCGGCAGGCCGTCTACCTGGGGCACGGCAGGGAGGCCGTGCAGCTCGCCCGCGTCGCCCAGCAGGGGGTCGGCAGCGGGGCGCCGCCGGTGGTGCAGGCGTTGCTGCACGCCGCCGAGGCCCGCGCGCACGGGGTGCTCGGGGAGGTGCGGGCGTGCACCGGGGCGCTGGTGCGGGCCGAGCGCGCCCTGGAGGCGGCCCGGCCCGGGGACGAGGTGCCGTACTGGGCGCGGTTCTTCGACGAGGCGCAGCTCGCCGACGAGTTCGGGCACTGCCACCGGGATCTGCAGCAGTTCCGGGCGGCCGCGCAGCACGCCGAGCGGTCCCTGCAGCTGCGCGCGCCCGCCTTCGCACGCAGCCGTCTGTTCTGCCGGGTCGTCCTCGCCACCGCCCGGCTCGGGCTCGGCGAACTCGACCAGGCGTGCGTGCTGGCCGCGGAGGCCGCCGGGCAGGCCGCCGAGATGCGGTCCGTGCGCGCCGTGGAGTACATCAGGGACTTCGAGCGGCGCCTGGAGCCGTACAAGGACGCGGGGCCCGTGCGGGGCTACCGGGAGAGGGTCGCCGCGCTGGGCTGAGGGGCGCCGAGCGGGGGCGCGGGCGAGCCGGGGCCGGCCCGGGTCCGGCACCGCCGGCCGGCGGTGCCGGGTGACCCTCCGACCCTCGGCTCCTGCGGGGCGGCGGTCATGCCGCCTTCGGCAGTGTCGGGGTCGGGTCCGCGGTGTGCAGGGAGCCCTTCGCGCCCAGGTCGGTGAGGATGGCCGAGGCGGCGCGGTGGGCGGAGTGGAGGGCGCCCTGGACGGTGCTGGTGTCCCGGTGGTCGCCGCAGACGTAGAGGCCGGCCAGCAGGCGTACCGGGCGGCGCAGGTCGTGCGGAGCCCGCATGACGGGGACGGCCTCGGGCGTGTGGTGGACCGCGAGGGTCTCCCAGCGGCGCGTCGAGGTGCCGTAGAGCCGCGCCAGGTGCATGCGCACGGCGGTGTCCACCCCGTCGGGCGGCGTGCCCAGCACCGTCGAGGAGATCAGCACCCGCCCGGCCGGTGCCCGGCTCGGGTCGACGTTGCTGACCACCGCGGTGTGCGCCACCGGCCCCCCGCGGTCCGCGTCCAGCAGCAGCGACGTGCCCGTCGCGAACGCCGCCGCCGGTTCGTCCGTGGTGTGGTGGACCACGGTCACCGGGTGGAAGTCCGGTACCCGCAGCCCCGGCAGCAGCTCGGCCGCCGCCCGCGCGTCGGTCGCCAGCAGCACCGCACGGCAGCGGATCACCCCGTGCTCGGAGGTGGTCACCGAGGTCGTGGACACGGACGTGACCCGCACCCCGGTGCGCACCGTCCCGGGCGGCAGCGCGCCGGCCAGCAGCTCCGGCAGCGCCTCCGCGCCCCCCTCCGGCACGCACAGCCGACCGCTCGCGAAGGAGTGCAGCGCCAGGTCCGCGCACCGGCTGGACGTGGTCAGCTCCGGGTCGCACAGCAGCGCTGCGAGCAGCGGCCGCAGGAAGCCGTCGATCGTCCGGGTCGGCACTCCGCGCGCCGCGAGAGCCCGTGCGGCGGGCAGTTCCGGTCGGGACAGCAGACGCTCGACGGGCGTGGCGGCGATCCGGCCCAGCGCGGTCCCGAGCCGCGCCTGGTCGACCGCGCCGCCCACCGGCGCACCGGTCCGGCCGGGCGACGACGCCGGACCCCTGGGGGCGCTCGCCAGGGCGCGCACCACATGCAGTGCGCCCCGCGCGCTCCCTCCGGCCGCCGGTGCGCCCGCGCGGTGCATGCGGCCGTCCCGGTGCAGCAGCACGCCGGGCGCGAACCGGCGCAGGCCGAGCGCGCCGAGCCCCGGGGTGAGGCGGAGTTCGGGATACGACGTGGACAGCAGTTGTCCGATGCGGTCGAGCCGGAAGCCGTCGACCTTCTCGGTCGACATGCGGCCGCCCGTGTACGGGGCGGCCTCCAGGACTGCGGTGGCGATTCCTGCGCTGGTGAGCCGATGAGCCGCCGAGAGTCCGGCGATCCCGGCTCCCACGATGACGACGTCCACCTGGTACGCGGGCTCAAGCACGAGGCCCCTCCTGTGGTTGCGCGGCCGGTGGAGACGTCATGCCCCCAACAGGCTCCAGGGATACCCGAGTTCGGCTCGAGGGTAGGGCCGTGATCGGTCAGGAACAGTCGCGCATCGACAGGGCACGGTCGCATAGAGGTCGCATACGGTCACAGACGTTCGCCACTCTCCCAGCCGCGCCGCAGCGGCCCACGAAGTCACCCACCGGTCACCGTCTCACCCCGCGGCGCGAATCGCATCCTCGATGCCCGGGAACGCGAACGTGAACCCCGACCGAAGCAGCCGCCGCGGCACCACCCGCTGGCTGCCCAGCACATCACCGGCCATCTCGCCCAGCACCGCCCGCAGCACCGGCGCCGGCACCGCGAACAGCGCCGGCCGGTGCAGCACCCGCCCCATCGCCTCGGTGACCGCGCGGTTCGTCACGGGCTCGGGCGCGGTCAGGTTGAACGGCCCGGACAGTGTGTCGTCGTCGATGAGATGCCGGATCGCGGCGACCTCGTCGTGCAGCGCGATGAACGACCAGTACTGCCGCCCGTCGCCCAGGCGTCCCCCGAGCCCCGCCCGGAACAGCGGGAACAGCCGCCCCCAGGCCCCGCCGCCCTTCCCGACGACCAGCCCCGTGCGCAGGAACACCGTCCGCACGCCCGCCTCCTCGACGGGCGCCGCCGCCTCCTCCCACTCCACGCACAGCGAGGGCAGGAAGCCGTCCCCGGGCGGCGCGTCCTCGTCCACGACCCGGTCGCCGGTGTCGCCGTAGATGCCGATCGCGCTGCCGTTCAGGAACACCCGCGGCGGCGTGTCCAGCGCGGCCACCGCCTCCGCCAGCGCCGCCGTGCCCAGCACCCGGCTGTCCCGCAGCTGCCGCTTGTACTCCGGGGTCCAGCGCCGGTCTCCGATCCCCGCACCGGCGAGGTTCACCACCGCGTCGCAGCCGGCCAGCCCGGCCGCGTCCACCTGCTGCCGCTCCGGGTCCCAGCGGACCTCCCCGGCCCCCCGGGGCGCCCGGCGGACCAGGCGCACCACCTCGTGCCCGTCCGCCGTCAGGGACCGCACCAGGGCGCTGCCGATGAGACCGGACGCGCCGGCCACCGCGATTCTCGACCGTTCCATGATCCCAGCATGCGCTCCTGACCCGCAGGTTCCGCGTAAACGCCGGTGAGGCACCCGATCCGGGGGTCGTAGGGTGAGCCGCATGCCGCAGCCCCTCATACGCACCGCCCGGCCCGAGGACGCCGAGGAGCTGGCGCTCCTGGACCGGGCCACCTGGTCCCCGCTGCACGCGGTCATGCCCGCGCCGACGCCGCCGTACCCGCCCTTCTTCGACGAGCGCCACCTGCCGCAGGACCACCTCGTCGCCGAGGTCGACGGGCGCCTCGCCGGCTACATCCGCGTCGTGGCCGCCACACCGCTCGTCTGCAACGCCCATGTCCGCCAGATCCAGGGCCTGGCCGTGGCCGACGCGGCCCGCGGACGGGGTGTGGGGCGGGCGCTGATCCGGGCCGCGATCGCCCGGGCGCGCGAGCAGGGCGCGCGCCGCATCACCCTGCGGGTGCTCGGGCACAACGCCCCCGCCCGTGCCCTCTACGCGTCCGAGGGGTTCGTGGTCGAGGGCGTGCTGCCCGAGGAGTTCCTGCTCGAGGGCCGGTACGTCGACGACGTCCTCATGGGGCGCTCCCTGTGAGCACGCCGGGTTCCGGGCCCTACGACGTCACCAGATGCCCCGTGTCCACCGGCGCCGTGGCCCTCGCCGCGCGCCCGGCGTCCCCGGACACCTCGTCCGCCGTCAGCACGTACCCCGTCTCCGCGTCGGAGGTGGAGCGGGCGAAGACCACGCCGTACACGCGGCCGTCGGTGGTCAGCAGCGGGCCGCCGGAGTTGCCCGGACGGACGGTGGAGCGGATCGCGTAGATGTCCCGGGTGACCGTGCGGTTGCCGTAGATGTTCTGGCCCCGCGCCTGCACCCGGTTGCCGACCGTCGCCGCCTGCAGGTTCAGGCTGCCGTCCTGCGGGTAGCCCGCGACCACCGCCGCGTCCCCGCGCACCGCGCTCGCGTCGAACCGCAGCACCGGCGCGCGCAGCTCCGGCACGTACAGCACCGCCACGTCCCGGTCCGGGTCGAAGAGCACCACCCGCGCCGGGTACGACCGCCCGACCCCGCCGACCTGCACGCTCGGGTGGTCGATGCCCGCCACGACATGCGCGTTCGTCATCACGTGCCGGGCGGAGAAGACGAAGCCGCTGCCCTCGCGGCCCTCGGTGCCGATGGCGCCCTCGATCTTCACCGTGCTCAGCTTGGCGGCGTTCGTCGCGGCCGGCGTCACGCTGTCGCCGGACGGCCGGGCCACCCGGGCGGTCGACTCGTTCTCGAACGGGTTGAAGACCTGCGGGAAGCCCGCCTCGGTCAGCGCCGACGTGGCCCGGGAGAACCACACCGGAGTGGTCTCCGGCATCGTCTCCTGCACCGCGCCCAGCAGCGCCGAGTTCCGGATCGCCGTCGTCAGCGTCTGCGACGACGACGCGCCCAGCACGCTCGCCGCCACCCACGCCACGATCAGCACCGCCACCGAGTTGGCCGCCGCACCCCCTATCCCGTCGGCCACCCGCAGCGGGCCCCGGCCCTCCCGGTCCAGCTCGCGCCGCAGCCGCAGCGCCAGCCGGCCCGCCAGCTCGTGCCCCACCATGCCCGGCACCAGCACCGTCAGCACCGCCAGAACGGTCGCCTCCGCCGACCCGCGCGTCACCAGACCGGTCACCCAGGGCAGCACCCACACGCCGACGACGGCGCCGCCCACGAACCCGGCCAGCGACACACATCCGGCGACCAGCCCACGCCGGTATCCGGACGCCGCGTAGGCGAGGACCACCAGCACAAGCACCAGGTCGAGCAGGTCCACTGAGCCGCCTTTCTCTCGGACCCCCTTATACGGGCGCAGCGGGCCCGATGATCAGTTCCACACGCGGTCGGGCGGCCACCGGACGGCGAACCGGCCACGTGTGCGTATACCCCCGGAAACGTCCCGGACCAGGACGATGGTTCCACCGGGTGGCACAGCACACATCGCGCGCGCGGCCGGTCGGCCCGACAGTGGGATCATGCGTGTCTTCCGAAGAGCGCGGGGGGCACGGACACAGCGGACCGCGCGCATCCCCGGCGCCGTGCTCCTGCTGCTCGGCTGCCTGCCCGTCGTCACCGCCGTCATGGCCCTCGCGGTGTTCACGCGCGGGCTCGAGCGGCCCGTGCCGGTCCGGCTCACCCACCCGACCGCGCTGCGCCCCCCGGAGGCCCACCAGGCCGCCCGGCCGCGCATCCTGCCCCGCTCCGCCTGGCTGGACCCGGCCACCGCCCGGCGCACCCAGCCGCCGCCGCGCTACGACGACCAGGTCGTGGCCGTCTTCGTCCACCACACCGACTCGCCCAACGACTACGCGTGCAGCGACGCCCCGCGCCTCATCCGCGCCCTGTACAGCGGCCAGACCGGGCTGCAGCGCTGGGACGACATCGGCTACAACTTCCTCGTCGACCGCTGCGGCACCATCTACGAGGGCCGCGCAGGCGGCGTCGACCGGCCCGTCACCGGCGCCCACACCCAGGGCTTCAACCACCGCACCGCCGGCATCGCCGCCCTCGGCAGCTTCCCCGCCGGCGTCCCCGTGCCGCGCGCGATGACCGACGCGATCGCCGCGCTGGCCGCCTGGAAGCTGGGCCTGGCCGGTGTCGACCCGCGCTCGGGCGTGACCCTGGTCTCCAGCAACGGCAACAGCCGCTTCGCGGCGGGCACCCCGACCACGCTTCCGGCCGTGGCGGGTCACAGCGACGCCTACCGGACGAGCTGCCCCGGCGCTGCCCTGGCCGCACAGCTGCCGGCCATCCGGGAAAGAGCGGCCCGGCTCCAGGGCCGACGGGAGTAGCCGACGCAGCAGCCGACGGAAGTGGACGGCGGAAGCAGAACTGCTCATTCCGTAACGCGAGACGGATGCGCAACCACAGGTGAAGTGAATCTTTCGCTCACGTGTACAACCTTTCACCCTCTTCTTACGTCGAACTGGCGAACAAGGCGACGTGGAGCGTCGCCGCTCACCGCCGCCGTACGCAATTCCGGGGGGAATTCTTGTCCATGGCGATCCGTTGGTTGTGCGCCGTGCTGCGCGTGCGCGGAAAGACCGAGCTTCTCCTGGTGTTCCTGTTCGGCGCCGGGTTCCTGGCGCTGCCCGTCCTCGCCCTGGTGCCGCACCTGTGGGGCTTCGCGGCCGCCTCGGCGGTGACCTATCTCGCCGACGAGGCGCTGCACGCCCGCGCCCCCGGCTTCATCCGCCGGCTGGCCACGCTGCAGCTCACCCGCACCATGCGGTTCGCCGTCCGCACGGTGATGGTGCTCGCCCTGGCCGAGCGGATGGACGCGCCCGACGGGGTGCTGGTGGCCGGCCTGGCCGTCTTCAGCGCCCACTTCGCCATGGTCATGCTGTACTCGGCGCTGCACCGTGCCATCAGCCTGCGCCGGGGCCTGCCGGTGGCCGTGCGCAACCTCGACATGAGCGCGGCCGGCATCCCCAAGAGCCCGCCCGGCTACCTCTACCGGCGCTTCCTGCGCAAGCTGCTCCACCTCGACGTGCCCGCCCACGCCGGGCTGCTCGCGGCGCTCGCCACCGGCGCCTGGTACCCGGCGAAGACCGGCTACGCCCTGACGGCCGCGCTGTCCACCGGGGCGGTGCTCGCGCTGCTGCGCCACTACCGCGCCGCCCGCCGCACCCCCGGCCGGGACGAGATCATCGCCGAGGTCAACCGGCAGCTGGCCGGCTACCGCCCCGAGGTGGCGCTGTACTTCAGCTTCGCCGCCGTCTCCCGCGACTTCATGTACCAGGTCAACATGTGGATCGAGACGCTCGAGCAGCTCGACCGGCGCCCGGTGATCATCCTGCGCGAGCGGCCCTCCTTCCGGCACCTCAGCCGCACCCGGCTCCCCGTCGTCTGCGTCCCCAAGGCCGACGACCTGGCCGAACTCGACCTGTCCGGCGTCCGCGTCGTCCTCTACCCGGGCAACGCCGGCAAGAACGTGCACATGCTGCGCGTCGCCGAGGCCAAGCACGTCTTCATCGGCCACGGCGACAGCGACAAGCTCGCCAGCAGCAACCGCGTCAGCAAGGTCTACGACGAGATCTGGGTGGCCGGCCGGGCCGGCCGCGACCGCTACCAGCGGGTGCGCCACGCGATCAGCGACGACGCCATCGTCGAGGTGGGCCGCCCGCAGCTCGCCCCGATCCGCCGGCACGCCGACCACACCCCCGGCCCGCTGCCCGTCGTCCTGTACGCCCCCACCTGGGAGGGCTGGAGCGACGACGACTGCCACACGTCCCTGATCCCGATGGGCGTGCCCCTGATCGAGAGGCTGCTCGCCGAGAACGTGCGCGTGATCTACAAGCCGCACCCCCTCACCGGCAAGCGCTCGGCGGAGGCGGCCGCCGCCGACCGGGCCATCCGGGACCTGCTGCGCGCGGACAACGAGCACCGGCAGGCGGCGGAGGCGGAGGCCGCGGTCGCCGCCTCCCGGCCGCGCCTGCAGGAGATCCAGGCCCGCCTCGACGAACTGTCCGGGCGGGGCGAGGGCGACTACACCCAGCAGACCCGGGACGCCCGCCTTCCCGGCCACGACGACAGCGCCGAGTGGGAGGACCTGCACGCCGAGTGGCACCGGATCTTCTGGGAGACCCGGGGTCCGGTCCGGCACAACGTCATCCTCAAGCGGCTGCCCACCCTCTACGAGTGCTTCAACCAGGCGGACATCCTCATCAGCGACGTCTCCTCCGTGGTCGCCGACTTCGTGGCCAGCCTCAAGCCGTACGTCCTCACCAACGCCCAGAACCTGCCCGACGACGAGTTCCGCGCCGCCTACACCACGGCGGGCGGCGCCTATCTGCTCGACCGCGAATGCACCCGCCTGACGCAGATATTGAGTTCGGTGCGCGAGCCGTTCCACGACCCGATGGCCGCGGACCGGCGGACGCTCAAGGAATATGTGCTGGGACCCGATCACCCCACGTCCATGGAGCGGTTCAACGCGGCGGTCGACGCACTCGCCGACAAGGCGGCCGCGGAAGAGGAGGAACGGCTTTCACAGGGGCGGCACACCACCGTTTTCCCGCAGCAGCGAACCGAATCCGCGAACGTGGTCGGCCAATTCCAGCCGGGATTTTCCTGACCGCGATCATGCCGTCCGGGCTCACAGGTTCCTCGTAGCCGGCTCACCGGGCTTCCCGAGCCGGGCCCCCTAACGTCGGGGGCAGGCACCGACGGAAGGGCGGGGAACCGGGATGAGCACCGAGACGAAGAAGAAGAAGACGGGCGGCTGGGCCGATGCCGTGCGCGGCCCCTGGACGGTCGTGTGCGCCCTCGCCACGGTCGTCCTCGGCCCGGCCGCCGTCACCGCGTCCGCGCTGGACCAGGCCAACAGGGCGCCGCTGCACCACGCGGTGACGGCGGAGCAGACGCAGGCGTACATCCCGGCGGAGCGCACACCGCAGCGGCGCACCACCGCCGCCTGAGGCCCGCCGTCCCGCTCGTGCCCTGCTGCCCTACTCCTTGAAGCGGGCCCAGAGCAGGGGATACCGCGCGGCCAGCGCGGCCTCGTTCTCGAAGTCGACCGGGGTGCCCTCCGGCTCGGCGGGGGCCGGGGCGATGCCCAGGTCGGGGGCCACCGTGCCGGTGAGCTGCTCGTACGCCTCGTCGGCCGCGTAGCCCAGCTCCTCGCCGTCTCCGTCGATCTCCTCGTCGAAGTCCAGGAGGAGGTCGGCCAGGGAGTCAGGGTCGTGCACGGCGCCCTCGTAGACCTCGCGGCCCTGGCCGATCAGCCAGCAGCGGAAGAAGTCGAAGGCGTCGTCGCTCGCGCCGTCCAGCAGCACCCAGGCGGCGCCCCAGAGGTCCCAGGTGTAGGCGCGGTTGTAGCGGGCCTCGAAGTGACGGGCGAAGTCCAGGACCAGCTCCGGGTCCATCGCGAGGAGGCGGTCCACGAGCAGATCGGCCTGCTCCTCCGGGTCGCCGCCGGCGGCCTCGCGGGTGGCGTCGATCAGCTCCCAGAACTCCGTCTCGTCCATCACGGCACCAGCATCGGGCCTGAGCCGGTGGGGCGCACGCGGAGTGCGCCGGAGTACGGCGGATCGTTATCAGGCGTAGCGCGCGGCCAGGCGGGCGGCGTCCGCCGCGAACCGCGTGCGCAGTCCCGCCGGCGCCAGCACCTCGGCCTCCGGGCCGAGCGCCGTGAGCTGGGCGTGCGCGACCTCCTCCGACTCCACCGGCAGCGTCATCGTCACCCAACCCTCGGCATCCGGCTCGCCCGCGCCGTGCAGCGCCTCACGGGCGGCGAGCGGATCGACGGCGTACGGCAGCCTGCGCGCGCCGTCCGGGGACAGCCGTACGACGACATCGGTGCGCAGGATCGACCGGGCGAACCGCTCGGCCTGCTCGGCCCAGTGGCCGGGCAGGTCGAAGTCCGCATCCCGGCAGAAGCGGTCCTCCAGGGCCTCGACCGCCGTGAACCGGTCGATCCGGTACGTCCGGAAGGAGCCGCCCGCCACCCGCGCGCACAGGTACCAGACACCCGCCTTCAGCACGAGCCCGTACGGCGCCAGCGTCCGCTCGACCTCCCCGCCCTCGCGCCGGTACCGGGCGGTGACGCACCGGTCGGCCCACACGGCCTCGGCGATCACCGGCAGCAGTACGGGCGTCTCCGGCTCCCGGAACCAGGCCGGTGCGTCCAGGTGGAACCGCTGGGCGGCGCTGTCGGGGGCGTCCCGCAGGGAGGGCAGCAGCGCGGCGGACACCTTCAGCCGGGCGGCAGCGGCGGCGTCCTGAAGCCCCATCTCCCTGAGCGCCCCCGGCACCCCGCTCAGGAACAGCGCCTCGGCCTCGCTCCTGGCCAGCCCCGTCAGCCGCGTCCGGTACCCGCCGACCAGCCGGTACCCCCCGGCCCGCCCCCGGTCGGCGTACACCGGCACCCCCGCCTCCGACAGCGCCTGCGCGTCCCGCGTCACCGTCCGCTGCGACACCTCCAGCTCCCGCGCCAGCTCGGCAGCGGTCATGGAGGGCCGGGCCTGCAGCAGAAGCACCATCTTGATCAGCCGAGCGGCACGCATGCCTTCATGATGCCGGGGCCCACTGACAACGAAGGGGCACGGCCGGACGCCGTGCCCCTTCGAACCGTCTGCGTGCCTACAGGCCGTACTTCTCCCGGGCCTCCTTGACCGCCGCGGCCTTCACCTCGCCGCGCTTGGCGAGCTGGGCCAGGGCCGCGACGACGATCGACTCCGCGTCCACGCCGAAGTGACGGCGGGCCGCGTCACGGGTGTCGGAGAGGCCGAAGCCGTCGGCGCCCAGGGAGGACCAGTCCTGCTCCACCCACTGCGCGATCTGGTCGGGGACCTGGCGCATGTAGTCGGAGACGGCCAGCACCGGGCCCTCGGCGCCCTGCAGCGCCTGGCGTACGTACGGCACGCGCTCCTCGCCGCGCAGCAGGGCCGCGTCGGCCTCCAGTGCGTCACGGCGCAGCTCCGTCCAGGAGGTGGCCGACCAGACGTCGGCCGCCACGCCCCAGTCCGCCGCGAGCAGCGCCTGCGCCTTCAGCGCCCAGTGGATCGCCGTACCGGAGCCCAGCAGCTGGATGCGCGGCGCGTTGGCCGGCACCGTCGCCCCCGCCGACTCCGCCGTGTTGAAGCGGTAGAGGCCCTTGACGATGCCGTCGTCGACGCCGGCAGCCTGCGGCTTGGCCGGCTGCGGCAGCGGCTCGTTGTAGACGGTGAGGTAGTAGAAGACGTTCTGGTCCTCGCCCTCGGCCGCCTCGCCGTACATGCGGCGCAGGCCCTCCTTGACGATGACCGCGATCTCGTACGCGAACGCCGGGTCGTACGTCAGCGCCGCCGGGTTGGTCGCCGCGATGACGGGGGAGTGGCCGTCGGCGTGCTGCAGGCCCTCGCCGGTCAGCGTCGTGCGGCCGGCCGTCGCGCCGACGAGGAAGCCGCGGCCGAGCTGGTCGCCGAGCTGCCACATCTGGTCGGCCGTGCGCTGCCAGCCGAACATCGAGTAGAAGATGTAGAAGGGGATCATCGCCTCGCCGTGCGTGGCGTACGCGGTGGACGCGGCGATGAAGTCGGCCATCGAACCGGCCTCGGTGATCCCCTCGTTGAGGATCTGGCCGTTCTTGGCCTCCTTGTAGTACATCAGCTGGTCGCGGTCGACCGGCTCGTACGTCTGGCCCTTGGGCGAGTAGATGCCGAGGGAGGGGAACAGGCTCTCCATGCCGAAGGTGCGCGCCTCGTCGGGGACGATCGGCACCCAGCGCCTGCCGGTCTCCTTGTCCCGGACCAGGTCCTTGACCAGACGGACGAAGGCCATGGTGGTGGCCACGTTCTGCGAGCCGGAGCCCTTGTCGAAGGCGGCGAACGCCTTGTCGGCGGGCGCGGGCAGCGGCGCGACCGGGTGCACGCGGCGGGCCGGGGCCGGGCCGCCGAGGGCCGCGCGGCGCTCCTGGAGATAGCGGACCTCGGGCGAGTCGGCGCCCGGGTGGCCGTAGGGCACCACGCCGTCGGTGAAGTCACTGTCCTTGATCGGCAGACCGAGCAGGTCGCGCATCGCCTTGAACTCGTCCACCGTCAGCTTCTTCATCTGGTGGTTGGCGTTCTTCGACGCGAAGCCCTCGCCGAGGGTGTGGCCCTTGACCGTCTGGGCCAGGATCACGGTCGGCGCGCCCTTGTGCTCGACGGCGGCCTTGTACGCGGCGTAGACCTTGCCGGCCTCGTGGCCGCCGCGCGAGAGGTGGAAGCACTCGAGGATCTTGTCGTCGCTCAGCAGCTTCGCCATCTCGACGAGCGCCGGGTCCTTGCCGAAGAAGTCCTGGCGGATGTAGGCGGCGTCGCGGGTCTGGTACGTCTGCACCTGCGCGTCCGGCACCTCGCGCAGCCGGCGGACCAGCGCGCCCGTGGTGTCCAGGGCGAACAGCTCGTCCCAGGCGGAGCCCCACAGCGTCTTGATCACGTTCCAGCCGGCGCCGCGGAACTGGGCCTCCAGCTCCTGCACGATCTTGAAGTTGGCGCGGACCGGGCCGTCGAGGCGCTGCAGGTTGCAGTTGATGACGAAGGTGAGGTTGTCCAGCTCCTCCCGCGCGGCGAGCGCGAGAGCCGCCGTCGACTCGGGCTCGTCCATCTCGCCGTCGCCGAGGAACGCCCACACGTGCGAGGCGGAGACGTCCTTGATGCCGCGGCTGGTCAGGTAGCGGTTGAAGCGCGCCTGGTAGATGGCGGAGAGCGGGCCGAGGCCCATCGACACCGTCGGGAACTCCCACAGCCAGGGCAGCCGGCGCGGGTGCGGGTACGACGGCAGGCCGTTGCCGCCTGCCTCCTGGCGGAAGTTGTCCAGGTGCGCTTCGGTCAGACGGCCGTCCAGGAAGGCGCGGGCGTAGATGCCGGGGGAGGCGTGGCCCTGGATGTAGAGCTGGTCGCCCGAGCCGTCGCCCTCCTTGCCCTTGAAGAAGTGGTTGAAGCCGGTCTCGTACAGCCAGGCCGCGGAGGCGAAGGTGGCGATGTGGCCGCCGACGCCGTGCTTCGACCCCCGGGTCACCATCGCGGCCGCGTTCCAGCGGTTCCAGGCGGTGATCCGGGCCTCCATCTCCGGGTCGCCGGGCAGGGCCGGCTCGGCGGAGGTGGGGATGGTGTTGACGTAGTCGGTCTCGAGGAGCTTCGGCAGCGCGATGCCGCCCGCCTCGGCGCGCTCCAGCGTGCGGCGCATCAGGTATGCGGCGCGGTGCGGCCCGGCCTCCCTGGCGACGGCGTCCAGGGAGGCCTGCCACTCGGCGGTCTCCTCCGGATCGCGGTCCGGGAGCTGGTCGAGCGCGCTCGGCTGGATGGCGTTGGGGTCGGTCATGTCGCCGCCTTCCTCAGTCGAAGGGGGTTCCCTCATCGGTAAGGGTTCGGGGGTGCCCTTGGTCTTTGGCAGGACAGGGCTGCGGATCTCGGTAGAGGTCCGTCGGCGACTGTAACTCCCTGATCGATGATCGATCAAAGGGTTGAGGCGCAAAACTTCTCGATTACGAGAAAGTCGGCACGCGGTGCCTTCGGCAATGGCACCGGGTGACGCGTCCGAGGGGAGTCTTCGCAGGTGAGCGTGGGTCTGCTCTACTGACTCAAGGGCGCGGAGCGCAGCCCAGCACGTGTGCCTTCACCAGCTCCGCGATCCGCGGGTCTCGGCGCTTGAAGGCCTGCACCAGCTCCTCGTGCTCCTCCGCGTACGACTGCTGGACCGTGCCCAGCCAGCGGATGGACAGGGCCGTGAAGACCTCGATGCCGAGGCCCTCCCAGGTGTGCAGGAGCACGGAGTTGTCGGCCGCGCGGACCAGTTCCCGGTGGAAGCCGACCGTGTGCCGGACCTGGCCCGTGCCGTCGGCGTTGCGGTCGGCCTCGTACAGGGCGAGCACGTGCGGCTCCAGGGCCGAGAAGTCGGCGGCGAGGCGGTCGGCGGCCAGCTCGGCCGCGATGGCCTCCAGGCCGGCCCGCACCGGGTAGCTCTCCTCCAGATCGGCCGCGGTCAGGTTCCGTACCCGGACGCCCTTGTTCGGGGCCGACTCGATCAGGCGCAGCGACTCCAGCTCGCGCAGCGCTTCCCTGACCGGGGTCTGGCTGACCTCCAGCTCGGTGGCGATCCGCCGCTCCACGATCCGCTCGCCCGGCTGCCAGCGCCCGCTGACGATTCCCTCCACGATGTGCTCGCGGATCTGTTCGCGCAGCGAGTGGACGACGGGCGCGGTCATTGAGGGCTCCTTCGGGAGGGGCTGACGTTTAGACAATACGGCGGGTTCGCTCCGCGGGTAGGGCGCGTGGGGGCGCTTTTGCGCAGGTGAGACGAGGCTTACACGCTACGTGTGCCGACAAACACGAACACCCCGCCCGGAAACGCTCCGGACGGGGTGCCGTACTGCCTGACCGGCGATGACAGGCCCAGCTCTGCACCGTTGGGGTCCTCGACCCGTCAGAGACCGAGCTCGACCTCGAACTCGCCGGCCTCCAGGATCGCCTTGACCGCCGTCAGGTAGCGGGCCGCGTCGGCGCCGTCGACCAGGCGGTGGTCGTAGGAGAGGGTCAGGTAGGTCATGTCGCGGACGCCGATGACCGTGCCCTCCTCGGTCTCGATGACGGCCGGACGCTTGACCGTGGCACCGATGCCGAGGATCGCGACCTGGCCCGGCGGCACGATGATCGTGTCGAACAGCGCGCCGCGCGACCCGGTGTTGGAGATGGTGAAGGTCGCGCCGGACAGCTCGTCCGGGGTGATCTTGTTGGCCCGGACCTTGCCGGCCAGGTCGGCCGTGGCCTTGGCGATGCCCGCGATGTTGAGGTCACCGGCGTTCTTGATGACCGGGGTCATCAGGCCCTTCTCGGAGTCCACCGCGATACCGATGTTCTCGGTGTCGAAGTAGGTGATGGTCCCCTCGGCCTCGTTGATCTTGGCGTTGATGACCGGGTGGGCCTTCAGCGCCTGCGCGGCGGCCTTGACGAAGAACGGCATCGGGGAGAGCTTGACGCCCTCGCGGGCCGCGAAGGAGTCCTTCGCCCGGCCGCGCAGCTTCATCAGGCGGGTCACGTCGACCTCGACCACCGAGGACAGCTGCGCCTGCTCGTGCAGCGCCTTGACCATGTTGTCGCCGATGACCTTGCGGATGCGCGGCATCTTGACGGTCTGGCCCCGCAGCGGGGAGACCTCGAGCGCCGGGGCCTTCCGGGCGGCGGCCGGAGCGGCAGCGGCGGGAGCCGGAGCGGCGGCGGCCTTGGCCGCCTCGGCGGCGGCGATGACGTCCTGCTTGCGGATGCGGCCGCCGACGCCGGTGCCCTTGACGGTGGACAGGTCGACGCCGTTCTCGGCGGCGAGCTTGCGCACCAGCGGGGTGACGTACGCGCCCTCGTCGGTCGCCTGGATGGCGGTCGGCGAGGTGGGCGCGGACGCCGGGGTGACCGGAGCCGGGGCCGGGGCGGGCGCCGGGGCGGCCGGGACCGGCTCGGGAGCCGGGGTGGTCACCTGCTGCGGAGCCGGGGCCGTCGGCGCCTGCGGGGCCGGGGCGGGAGCCGCCGGAGCCGCGGGGGCGGCCGGGGCCGGGGCAGCGGCGGCGGGCGCCGGAGCCGGGGCGGCCGGAGCCGGAGCGGCGGCCGGGGCGGCACCCGGGGCGCCGATGACGGCGAGCTTGGCGCCGACCTCGGCGGTCTCGTCCTCGTTCACCACGATCTCGAGCAGCACGCCGGAGGCGGGCGCCGGGATCTCGGTGTCGACCTTGTCCGTGGAGACCTCGAGCAGCGGCTCGTCGGCCTCGACGGAGTCGCCGACCGACTTCAGCCAGCGGGTGACGGTGCCTTCGGTGACGGATTCACCGAGCGCGGGCAGGACCACGTCCGTGCCCTGGGCGCCGGAGGCACCGGCGGTGGCCTCGGCGGTCGGCGCCGGGGCGGGGGCGGCCTGCTCGGTCGAGGGGGCGGCCGGGGCGGGCTCGGCGGCCGGAGCCGGAGCCGGGGCCTCGGCGGCGGCGGGGGCCGGGGCGGCCGCGGGGGCGCCGGAGCCGTCGTCGATGACGGCCAGCTCGGCGCCGACCTCGACGGTCTCGTCCTCGGCGACCTTGATGGAGGCAAGGACGCCGGCGGCGGGCGAGGGGATCTCGGTGTCGACCTTGTCGGTCGACACCTCCAGCAGCGGCTCGTCGGCCTCGACGCGCTCGCCCTCGGCCTTCAGCCAGCGGGTGACAGTGCCCTCGGTGACGCTCTCGCCGAGCGCCGGAAGGGTTACGGAAACCGCCATGGTTTCGGTTGCTCCTAACGAATTACGGAAGTCTGTGTCGTCGCGCCCGTGGACCGAAGGCTCAGTCGTGGGAGTGCAGCGGCTTGCCGGCGAGCGCCAGGTGCGCCTCGCCCATCGCCTCGTTCTGCGTCGGGTGGGCGTGGATGAGCTGGGCGACCTCGGCCGGCAGCGCCTCCCAGTTGTAGATCAGCTGGGCCTCGCCGACCTGCTCACCCATGCGGTCGCCGACCATGTGGACGCCGACCACGGCACCGTCCTTGACCTGGACGAGCTTGATCTCGCCCGAGGTGTTCAGGATCTTGCTCCTGCCGTTGCCCGCCAGGTTGTACTTCAGAGCGACGACCTTGTCCGCGCCGTAGATCTCCTTGGCCTTGGCCTCGGTGATGCCGACGGAGGCGACCTCCGGGTGGCAGTAGGTCACCCGCGGGACACCGTCGTAGTCGATCGGAACGACCTTCAGACCGGCCAGACGCTCCGCCACCAGGATGCCCTCGGCGAAGCCGACGTGCGCGAGCTGGAGCGTCGGGACGAGGTCACCGACGGCGGAGATGGTCGGGACGTTGGTGCGCATGTACTCGTCGACGAGGACGTAGCCGCGGTCCATGGCGACCCCGGCCTCCTCGTAGCCCAGGCCCTGGGAGACCGGGCCGCGGCCGACGGCGACGAGCAGGACCTCGGCCTCGAACTCCTTGCCGTCGGCGAGGGTGACCTTGACGCCGTCCTGGGTGTACTCGGCCTTCTGGAAGAAGGTGCCCAGGTTGAACTTGATGCCGCGCTTGCGGAACGCGCGCTCGAGAAGCTTGGAGGAGTTCTCGTCCTCGACCGGCACGAGGTGCTTCAGGCCCTCGATGACGGTGACGTCCGAGCCGAAGGACTTCCACGCCGAGGCGAACTCGACACCGATGACGCCGCCGCCGAGGATGATCGCGGACTGCGGCACGCGGTCCAGGACGAGGGCGTGGTCGGAGGAGATGATGCGGTTGCCGTCGATCTCCAGGCCCGGCAGCGACTTCGGCACGGAGCCGGTCGCCAGCAGGACGTGGCGCCCCTGGATCCGCCGGCCGTTCACGTCGACGGAGGTGGGGGAGGACAGCCGGCCCTCACCCTCGATGTACGTCACCTTCCGGGACGCGATGAGACCCTGCAGACCCTTGTACAGGCCGGAGATGACGCCGTCCTTGTACTTGTGGACGGCTGCGACGTCGATGCCCTCGAAGGTGGCCTTGACGCCGAACTGCTCGCTCTCGCGGGCCTGGTCGGCGATCTCGCCCGCGTGCAGCAGGGCCTTGGTGGGGATGCAACCCCGGTGCAGGCAGGTGCCGCCGACCTTGTCCTTCTCGATCAGGGCGACGTCCAGGCCCAGCTGCGCCCCGCGCAGGGCCGCGGCGTAACCACCGCTACCACCGCCGAGGATCACTAGGTCGAAAACGGTGCTGGCGTCGTTCGCCACGTCACGTCCTCCATGCATGTGCGCCTAACGCCGGTCTCCAGTGACCGGCGGGCGGCTGGTGTCCGGCCGCTTGATGCTTCGGCCCTTCGGTGGGGGCCCTGTCCTGCCGGGCTCCATCTTTGCACTTGTCGGAGGAGATCGAGACGCCGGGCCGGTGTGTGAGACGTCCCACGTTCACGTGAGAACGGGGGTGCGCCGGCCGAGGGGCGCGGGGAACTGCGCGAACGACCCCACGCCCCTGCAGCCGCCGTGCTACGGCACGGACCGAGCACTCGGGCGCACGTCAGCCCAGGTCACCGGAGGCGGTCAGCTCCGCCAGGCGGACCAGCGTGCGCACGGCCGACCCCGTGCCCCCCTTCGGCGTGTACCCGAAAGGACCCCCTTCGTTGAATGCCGGGCCGGCGATGTCCAGGTGCGCCCAGGTGATGCCCTCGCCGACGAACTCCCGCAGGAACAGACCGGCGACCAGCCCGCCGCCCATCCGCTCACCCATGTTGGCGATGTCGGCGACGGAGGAGTCCATCCCCTTGCGCAGGTGCTCCGGCAGCGGCATCGGCCAGGCCGGCTCGCCGACCTCCTCCGCCGCCTCGTGCACCGCGGAGCGGAACGCCTCGTCGTTGGCCATGATGCCGAACGTCCGGCTGCCCAGCGCCAGCATCATCGCGCCGGTCAGCGTGGCGACGTCCACGATCGCGTCCGGCTTCTCCAGCGAGGCCGCCCACAGCGCGTCGGCGAGCACCAGCCGCCCCTCCGCGTCGGTGTTGAGCACCTCCACGGTCTTGCCGCTGTACATGCGCAGCACGTCACCCGGGCGCACGGCCGAGCCGGACGGCATGTTCTCGGCGAGGGCCAGCCAGCCGGTGACGTTGACCTGCAGGCCCAGCCGGGCGGCGGCGACGACGGCGGCGAACACGGCGGCGGCACCGCTCATGTCGCACTTCATCGTCTCGTTGTGGCCGGCCGGCTTCAGGGAGATGCCGCCCGAGTCGTAGGTGATGCCCTTGCCGACGAGCGCGAGGTGCTTGTCGGCCTTGGCGTGCGTGTACGACAGCTTGACCAGGCGCGGGGTGGCCGCGGAGCCGCTGCCGACGCCCAGGATGCCGCCGTAGCCGCCCTTGACGAGGGCCTTGTCGTCGAGCACCTGCACCTTGATGCCGTGCTCCTTGGCCGCGGTCTGCGCGATGGCCGCGAACGCCTGCGGGGTGAGGTCGTTCGGCGGGGTGTTGATCAGGTCGCGGGCGCGGTTGAGCTCCTCGCTGACGGCGACGGCGCGGGCGAGGGCGGCCTTGTGGGCGGCGTCGCGCGGCTTGCCGCCGAGCAGCGCGGCCTCGGCCAGCGGCGCCTTGCCGTTCTTCGCCCTGCCGTTCTTGGCGGAGCCGTTGCCGGACTCCTTGTAGGTGTCGAAGGAGTAGGCGCCGAGCAGCACGCCCTCGCCGATCGCGCCGACAGCGCCGGGGCCGTCGACGGGCAGGGCGAACGCGGCCTTGCGGCACCCGGCGAGGGCCCGGGCGGCCACGCCGGCGGCCTTGCGCAGCGCCTCGGCGTCGTACCCGGCGTCGGCGTCCTTCCCGTCCGGCTCGGCGCCCAGGCCCACCGCCACCACGAGCGGCGCCTTGAACCCGGCCGGTGCGGGCAGCTTCGTCAGCTCGCCCTCGGCACCCGAGGCGCCGAGGGTCTCCAGGACGCCGGCGAGCCTGCCGTCGTACGCCTTGTCCACGGCTTCGGCGCCCGGGGCGACAACGGGGCCCTTGGCACCCTTGGCGACACCGATCACGATCGCGTCGGCCCGCAGGCCGGGCGTCGCGGCGGTGCTGAGAGTCAGAGCAGTCACGGTGGTGAAATCTCGCTTCCGATGTGAAGTTGCTGTGGCCGATGAGGGGTGGGTCGACCGGGCCCGAGAGCCGACCCTAGGTCCACGCCTGGGCGTAGGTGGCACCGGGGCCTTCACCCTGTCGGCGAACACCCGGGACGAGACTACGCGCGTACGCCCGTTCGCTCATGCCCGCGGGCGATGCTTCGTGGCTGCCGTGCCGCTTTTCCGGTACGGGCGTTCACTCCTGGGGCGCCCCGCCCCACGGCGCGGGCTCCGGCCGGCGCAGTGCCGGCTCGACCGAGGTGCCGGCCAGCCGGTCGGCGAGGGAGCGGCGGCCGGGGAGGAGGACGGGCAGCGCGTTGACGACGAACAGCAGCACCGCGCCCGCCCACACCAGTACCGACAGCAGGAACTCGCCCTCGAGCAGCAGAACGCAGGCCAGTGCGTACACGGCGACGTCGGCGACGGTGGTGACGGCGGCCCGGCGCAGGGCGCGGCGGGACAGGCGCGGGCCGACCCGCAGGCCGAGCAGCCCCTTGCCGAGGGTCCTGCCCAGCAGCGCGAGCGTCGCCCACTGATAGAGGAACGTGGCGACGACCAGCGCGCCGAAGGCCTCCTCCACGCACAGCACCGCCTCGTCCCACAGCGACAGACCGAGCGTCTCCGAGGCGTCGACGACGTCACCGCGCGAGGTCAGCAGGTCGAAGCCGCTGCGGGTGGCGAGGTCCGGCACGTCGGTGACGAGCGCGGTGATGCGGTGGAAGGTGAGGCCGGCGAGCAGCCAGGCCGCCACGACCACCAGGGCGAAGTCGATGAACCAGGCCACGGCACGGCGCAGCGTCAGCACGGAAGATCCCCCCGATCAACCCGTCCGTCCGGGTACGGGCGCAGAGCCTAGCGGCCGCACGACAGGACGAGGAGGGCGGTCGTGGCGGCCGTCTCCGCGAGGGCGCCGAAGACGTCCCCGGTGATGCCGCCGAGGCGGCGGGTGCAGCGGCGCAGCAGGACTTCGGCGCCGGCGAGGGAGAGCAGCACCGCTGCCGCCGCGCGCCCGGCCCCGTACGGGCCGAGGGAGGCCCCCAGCGCCGCGGCCACGGCCGTGCAGGCGCCGGCGACCGTGACCGCTCGCGGCAGCGGCACCACGCCGGCGACCGCCGCGCCCAGCCCCTCCGGCCGGGCGGCCGGCACCCCGGAGCGCGCGGCCAGTGTGAGCGCGAGGCGGGCCGCGACCGCCGAGATCACCGCCGCCGCGGCGCCCCGCGTCCAGGAGTCGCCGTAGCACCGCGCCAGCGCGGCGACCTGGGCCAGCAGCACCAGGACGAGGGTGAGCACCCCGAACGGCCCGATGTCCGACTGCTTCATGATCCGCAGGGCGTCCTCGGCCGGCTTCCCGCTGCCCAGCCCGTCGGCGGTGTCCGCGAGCCCGTCCAGGTGCAGGCCCCGGGTGAGCGCGGCCGGGACGGCGGCCGAGCCGACGGCGGCGAGCAGCGAGCCGGAGCCCAGGCCGAGGAGCGCCGTCCCGAGCGCCGCCGCGCAGCCGCCGACGACCAGCCCGACCAGCGGCGCGCTCAGCATGCCCCCGCGCGCCGCCTCCCGGTCCCAGCGGCGCACCCGGACGGGCAGCACGGAGAGCGTGCCGAAGGCGAAGCGGAGGCCGTCGAGAGGCTGGGTCATGAGCACCGGCGCAGGTTACCGGTCGGTCGGAGACGGGGGACGGGCGGCCGGAAATCGAGCCCTCCGACGCCGAAAGCGAGGCGACTTTTCCGGGTAATGTGCGCACATGGGGCACTGGTGGGTGCGGAACATCGTGGAGCCGGGCAAGCTCCCGCTGCTGCTGGCCCTCACCGCCTTCGTGGTGACCTTCCTGGTCACCCGGGTCATCACCCGGCTGATCCGGGCCGGCAAGGGACCGTTCGGGAACGTCAAGGCGGGCGGGCTGCACATCCACCACGTGGTCCCCGGCGTCCTCCTCACCGTCATGGGCGGCTTCGGCGCCGTGGCCAGCGACCGGCACGGCGCGGGCGGGGCCGTCGCCGCCGTCCTCTTCGGCGTGGGCGCCGGTCTCGTCCTGGACGAGTTCGCGCTGATCCTGCACCTGGACGACGTCTACTGGAGCGAGGAGGGCCGCAAGAGCGTCGAGGTCGTGGTGCTCACCGCCGCCCTGGTCGGCCTGCTGCTGGCCGGATTCGCGCCCTTCGGCGTCAACGACCTCTCCCAGCAGGAGCTGCAGGACCGCGGCAGCGTCATCAGCACCATCGCCGTGAACTTCCTCTTCTCCCTCGTCGCCCTCGGCAAGGGCAAGGCCCGCCTCGCGATCCTCGGGGCGGTCGTCCCCCTGGTCGCGCTGGTAGGCGCCGTCCGGCTGGCCCGCCCCGGCTCGCCCTGGGCACGCCGCTTCTACGGCCGCCGGCCCCGCGCCCGCGCCAAGTCCGTGCTGCGCGCCTACCGCCACGACCGCCGCTGGGCCGGGCCGCAGCGCGCCGTTCAGGACTGGATCGGCGGCAGGCCCGACTCGCGCCCGGTCCGGGTGAGCGGGCGCCACTGACCGAGCGGCTGCCGCTGCCGCACCGCCGTGAGCAGGCACAGCGTCCCCACGGCCATCAGCGCGGCCAGGTGCTCCTTGCCCGCCAGGTTCTCCTTGAGCAGCACCTCCGCCACCATGGCCGCGGTCACCGCGCCCGCGGTGACGTACGCGCCGTAGCGCCACGCCACGAACACCGCGAGGCCGACCACGGCCGCCGACGGGCCGGTGTCCACCACCTGCGCGTCGGTCCAGGGCAGGCCGAACGGGGCGTGCGGGCCGAGCGCGATGCCGAGGCGGGCGTACAGGGTTCCGGCGAGGGTTGCGACGTAGGCGATGGTGAGCGTCCGCCACCAGCCCAGGCAGACCTCCGCGATCCCGAACACGCACAGGATCTGCACCAGCGCGCCCCACACCGGCAGGTCCAGCGCCGGGACGAACAGCGACAGGGGCGTGCGCAGCAGGGCCAGCCACAGCGGGTCCTCCGCCCGTACGGCGCCCACGTCCTGCACGAACCGGTAGCCCCACGGCTGGTTCTGCACGAACTGCAGCAGCGCCGTCAGGCACACCGCCCCCACGGCCATCGGAACCGCCCGCAGGCGCCGCCCCAGCAGGGGCTCGCGCGCCGTCACGTACAGCAGCCCCCACTCCGCACGGACCCAGCGGGCGAGCGTTCCCATCAAGCCGACCTCGAGCCTTCCTCATCGACGCGTCCCCAAGTGCCGCCGATGCACCCACCCGGGCACCCCGGTGCAACGGGGCCTGTCGCCGGATTCCCGCCTGCCCCGCCCGCCGGGCGGACGACGGGAATCCGACGACAGGCCCCCCAGAAACCCCTCCGCCCGCGCCGACGCGAGGCCGATGCGGAGCAGGTCCGCGCTCTTCTCGAAGAGCAGGAACCGGGGCTCCCAGATGGGCCGGTACTTGGCGTTGGCGCGGTACAGCGACTCGATCTGCCACCAGCGGGAGAAGAAGCTGAGCAGCGACCGCCACAGCCTCAGCACCGGCCCGGCACCGAGGCGCGCCCCACGTTCGAAGACCGATCGGAACATCGCGAAGTTGAGTGACACCTGAGTGATCCCGATCTCTCCGGCCCGCCGCAGCAGCTCCAGCACCATGAACTCCACCAGACCGTTCTCGGCGTCCCGGTCCCGGCGCATGAGGTCCAGCGACAGCCCGTGCGGCCCCCACGGCACGAAGGACAGCAGGGCCCGCAGCCGGCCCTCCGCGTCCGTGCACTCCAGCATCACGCACTGCCCGTCCGCCGGGTCCCCGAGCCGCCCGAGCGCCATGCTGAACCCGCGCTCGGTGGCCCCGTCCCGCCAGTCGTCCGCGCGCTGGACCAGGTACGCCATCTCGTCCGCCGGGATGTCCGCGTGCCGCCGGATCCGCACCCGGTACCCGGCCCGCCGCACCCGGTTGCAGGCCTGCCGGACGGTCCGCATCGCCCGCCCCTCCAGGGTGAACTCGGCGACGTCCACGACCGCCTCGTCCCCGAGCTCCAGCGCGTCCAGACCGTGCCGGGCGTAGACCGTCCCGGCCTCCTCGCTCGCTCCCATCACCGCCGGGATCCAGCCGTGCGCCCGCGCCTGGGCCAGCCACGGCGCGATCGCCCCGGGCCACGCCTCGGGATCCCCGAGGGGGTCACCGGAGGCCAGGCTGACCCCGCCGACCACCCGGTAGGCGACCGCCGCCTTGCCGGTCTGCGACCACACCACGCTCTTCTCCCGGCGCAGCGCGAAGTAGCCGAGCGAGTCCCGCTCGCCGTGCCGCTGCAGCAGCGCCCGCAGCCGCTTCTCGTCGTCCTCGGTGAGCGGGTCGACGGCGCGCCGGGAGCGGAAGGCGGCGTAGAGGACGGCGAGGACGAGGACCGTGCTGAGCACGTTGATGGCGACGTTCGCCCAGTTGGGCGGGTCCAGCCCGGGGAAGCGGGACTCCTCGGCGGCCACCGACACCAGCCGCAAAGTGCCGTAGTGCCAGCGCTCCGGGAATGTCGAACGGGCCGCGTCCGGCGCCTGGTTGGTGACCGTCACCAGCAGCGCGGCCAGCAGCGAGGCGAGCAGCCCGCCGCCCACGGCCACGGTCGCCGCGAGCCGCGGGTTGGACCGGTCGCCCTTGGCGTAGAACTCCCGGCGGCCGGCCAGCAGCGCGCCGACGAACGCGGCCGTCAGCCCCAGGGAGATCCAGTTCTGCGCGTACCGCCGGATCTCCGGGAACGCCATGGCGAACGCGAACAGGGCCAGGAACGAGCCGCTCAGCACCAGGTTGAGGATCCACGCGGCCCGCTTGCGCCGCCGCATCGTGATCGCCAGGAACGCGGTGAACACGCCGGAGGCGAAGCCGGCGGTCAGCAGGTAGGGCGTGAAGAGGTTCTCCTGGTTGTGCCGGCGCACGTCCTGGCCCAGCGACACCCAGACGGCACTCAGGAAGTTGACGAAGGCGACGGCCCGCAGATACCAGACGGCGAGGGCGGCGGCCCGCCCGGAGACCCCGGCGGACCGCCGCCCCGGCTCGGCTCGCGCTTCAACGGCAATTCGGGCATCTCCCATGGGGGAGGATCATATGGGGGCCGCCCCGGCGAACTATTCTTTTCCGGCCGTTGGTCGCCTTCGGCTCCGCCGCGGCGGAGCCGGCCTACCGCAGCTCCTCCGAGGCCTTCTCCTGCGGCTCCTCCGTGGCGTCCCGCTCCTTCTCGTCCGCGCTCCCCGGCTTCTCGGGGAGTTCGGCGGCGAGGGCGGCGGCGGCCCGTACGAGGGGCACCGCCAGCAGGGCGCCCAGGCCCTCGCCGACCTTCACGCCCTGTTCCAGCAGCGGCTGCAGGGCCATCCGGTCCAGCGCCTTGGCCTGCCCCGGCTCCCCGCTGTCGTGCCCGGCCAGCCACCAGTCCGGCGCCCGGAACGCCACCCGCTGGGCGACCAGTGCGCACGCGGCGGCCACGACCCCGTCGAGGATCACCGGCATCTTCCGCACCGCGCACTGCAGCAGGAACCCGGTCATCGCCGCGAGGTCCGCCCCGCCCACCGTCGCGAGCAGCTGCACCTGGTCGCCGAGCACCGGCCGCGCCCGCCGCAGCGCGTCCCGGATCGCCGCGCACTTGCGCATCCACGCCAGGTCGTCGATCGGGAGCCCGCCCCGCCCGGTCACCACGGACGCGTCGGTCCCGCACAACGCGGCGACCAGCACCGCCGCCGCCGTCGTCCCGCCGACGCTGACATCGCCGAGCACCACCAGGTCCGTCCCCGAGTCGGCCTCCTCGTCGGCGACCGCGACCCCGGCCCGGAAGGCCGTCTCGGCCTCCTCCGTGGTGAGCGCGTCCTCGACGTCGATACGGCCGCTGCCGCGCCGCACCCGGTGCCGTACGACCTCCTCGGGGAACACCTCCGGCGGGCAGTCCAGAGCCATGTCCACCACGCGCACCGGCACCTCGAGCCGGCGTGCGAGCACCGCCACCGGGCTGCCGCCCTCCAGAACCGCCCGCACCAACTGCTCGGCACCACCGGCCGGCCGCGCGGAGACGCCGCGTTCGGCGATGCCGTGGTCACCGGCGAAGAGGATCACCCGCGGCCGCTCCACCGGCCGCACCGGTACGGCACCCTGCGCGGCGGCCAGCCACTCGCCCAGCTCGTCCAGGCGCCCGAGCGACCCGGGCGGCACGGTCCGGCGCTCGCGGCGGGCCTCGGCGTCACGGCGTACGCCCCCGTCCGGGCGCTCGATCAGATCCGTGAAGTCGTCCAGATTAAGGCTGCTCATTCGCCGAACAGTACCGGCAGCGAACGCACGTTTCCGCGCCACACCGCCACCCCGCCGCCGCGACGTCGTTGCACCCAAGATCGGTATCCCCTACGTTCCGGTTTGCAGCGGAATGTCGCCCAGGGAGCCGTCATGCAGCCCTCGCCCCCCACCCCGCAGGCCAGCAGACCGTCCGACCCCTTCCAGGAACCGCGCCGCGCGGACTGCCCCTGGTGCGGCTCCCCACGGCTGCGGACCCGGATGCGCGGGCCCGACCCGCTGCGGCACCGGCCGGGTGTCTTCGCCCTCGACGAGTGCCGCGACTGCGCCCACACCTTCCAGAACCCCCGGCTCACCGCCGAGGGACACGCCTTCTACCACCGGGACTTCTACGAGCGGCACCTGGAGGAGTTCACCGGGCGCGTCCTGTCCGACCGCGCGGTCCGCCGGCGGCACCGCGCCACCGCCCACAAGCTGTCGCGGCTGCCCGACCCGGAGAGCTGGCTGGACGTGGGCACGGGGCACGCCCGCTTTCCCGAGGCGGCCAAGGAGTTCTTCCCCTACACCAGCTTCGACGGCCTGGACCCGACGGCACGGGTGGAACAGGCCCTGCTGGAGGGGCGGGTCGAGGAGGCCCACCGCGGCTACCTGAGCACCCCGGGGACGGCGGCCCGGCTGCGCCTGCGCTACGACGTGGTCAGCATGTTCCACCACCTGGAACACGCGCCCGACCCGCGCGTGGAACTGCGGGCGGCGCTCACCGTGCTGCGGCCGGGCGGCCACCTGATCGTCGAAGTCAGCGACCCGCGCTGCCTGTTCGCCGCCCTGCTGCGCAGATGGTGGCTGCCGCACGGCCAGCCCCGCCACCTCCACCTGATGCCCCTGGCCAACCTGCGCGCGGAACTCCAGGCGCAGGGCTGCACGATCCTCGTCACCGACCGCCGGGCCGCCCACATCCCCTACGACCTGACAGCGGCGCTCTCCCTGACGGTGGCCACCCACCCCGTCCTCAGAGCAACGGTCACCCCCCTGCTGGCCCTCACCTCGCTCCTGGACCACACGCTGGCCCCGCTGGCCCGCCACAGCCGCCTCGCCAACGCCTACCGGCTGGTGGCCCGCAAGGACACCGACACCGGCGCGACGTGACCCCGCCGAGCGACGGCACGGGACGCCTCACCCCCGCAGCACCACCGCCTGCCCCGCCACCACGAGCAGCACCTGCTCGCACTCCGCCCCGAACGCCGCGTTCAGCCGCCCGAGTTCATCCCGGTACCGGCGCCCGGAGGCCGTGGCCGGGACGATCCCCGAGCCCACCTCGTTGGACACCGCCACCACGGTCCGCCGGGCGCACCGCACCGCTCCCGCCAACTCCCGCACCCGCTCCCGCAGCGCCTTCTCCCCGCCGTCCGCCCACTCCGCGTCGTCCCACGCCCCCACCGCGTCCATGACGTCCGTCAGCCACAGCGAGAGACAGTCGATCAGCAGCGGCGGCCCCTCCTGAGCGAGCAGCGGCACCAGGTCGGTCGTCTCCGCCGTACGCCACGACCCCGGCCGCCGCTCCCGGTGCGCGGACACCCGCGCGGCCCACTCGGTGTCCCCGCCCCGCGTCCCGCCGGTCGCGACGTACAGCACGTCCGGGAACGACTCCAGCCGCCGCTCGGCCTCCACCGACTTCCCCGAGCGCGCCCCGCCCAGCACCAGCGTCCGCCGCGGCACGTCCGGCACCTCCTCGTACGCCCCCACCACCAGCGTCGTACCGTCCGGCACGGCCCGCGCCCCGGCCGCCGCGAGCCGCCGCCGCACCTCCGCGCCCTGGGGCACGTCATGGTCGAGGTGGACGGCCACCAGGTCCGTGGTCGGCCCGACCGAGCCCACCGCCCGCAGCCGGGCCAGCGCGTCCGGCCGCCCCACGACATCGGCGAGGACCATCTGGTACGACTCCGCCGTCGCCTCCTCAAGGCCCGCCGGCGCACCGCCCGGCGGCAGGTACAGCAGCCGCTGCCCGTCCGGCCCGGTCACCGCGTACCCGGTGCCGCCCGCGTCCATCGCCACGGCCCGCACCCGATGCCCCGTCAGCAGCGCCAACTCCCGCCCGTCCGGCACCCGAGCGGGCTGCGGCAACCCGGCCGGCACCTCCACCGGGGGCCCGTCGTGCGGATGCGACAGCAGCACCTGCCGTACGCCGGCCAGCGAATGCCCCGACCGCGCGGCGGCGAACGCCGCGCCCGGCGTCAGGTCGAGCAGCAGCGCCCCGTCGACCAGCACCGCCGTGGCGGCCCGCGCGTCCGGCCCCAGGGCGGTCGCGCAGACCGCGCACGGGCAGTCGGGGCGGGGCAGTCCCGCGGGGGCACCGGTACCGAGCAGAGTGACGTCCACGCACCGATTTTCACCTGTCGCAGCGGCTCTTGCGCTTCCGGCTAGGCTGCGAGCAGGAGCCGGACCAAGATCCGGCTCCCGCTCTGCATGTGCTCACACAGGGAGGCCCACATGACGGCATGGACGTGGCGGTTCGAGAAGGCCGACGGGACGGAGGTCCAGCCCGCCGTGCAGCCGGAGGAGTTCACCACGCAGGGGGATGCCGAGTCCTGGATCGGTGAGCACTGGAAGGCGCTGCTGGACGGCGGCGCGGACCAGGTGCGGCTGTTCGAGGAGAACAGCGAGATCTACGGCCCGATGAGCCTGCACGCCGACGCGCCGTAGCCCGGCCCGGGGGTGAGGAGGGACTCCCGGCTCGGCCTCCCTCCTCACTGCTCGCCCAGGGTGACCTCCACCGTCTTCTCGGCGCCGCCCCGCTGGAAGGTCACCGACGTGCGCTGCCCGGGTTTGTCGCCGGCGAGGGCCTCGGAGAGCGCCGTCGTCGTGGTGACCGGGGTGTCACCCAGCTCGGTGATGACGTCGCCCGCCTGCAGTCCCGCCCGGTCGGCGGCCCCGCCCTTCCTGACGGTGACCACGGCGACCCCGGCCGGCTGGTAGTTCTCGTCCACGACCGTCCGGGCGGTGATGCCGAGCGCGGCCCGCCCGGAGTCGACGACCTTGCCCTTCTCGACGATCTGCCCGGCGACCGTCTTCACCATCGACGCCGGGATGGCGAACCCGATGCCGGGCGCCGCGCTGCCGCCGAGGTCGGGGTCGGTCGCGGCGAGCGTCGGGATGCCGATGACCTTCCCGTCGAGGTCGACCAGGGCGCCGCCGCTGTTGCCGGGGTTGATGGCGGCCGAGGTCTGCACCATGTTGGCGATGGTCGCGCCCGTGCCGCCGCCCGAGCTGCCCTCGCTGACGGTCCGTCCGGTCGCCGAGACGATGCCCTGGGTGACGCTGGACGACAGGCCGAGCGGCGAGCCCATGGCCAGCACGATCTGGCCCACCTCCACCTTCTCGGAGTCGCCGAACACCGCCGCCTTCAGCCCGGCCGGCACCTTGTCCAGCTTGATCACCGCGAGGTCCTGCTCGGGGTAGGAGTACACCAGGCGCGCGGCGAGGGGCTCCTCGTTGTGGGCGGTGGTCACCTTGAACGTCTTCTCCGAGCCGACCACGTGCGCGTTGGTGACGATGTGCCCCCGGTCGTCGTACACCACCCCGGAGCCCAGCGCGTGGCTCGCCTGGATCTGCACCACCGACGGCAGGACCGCCCCGATCACCTTCTGGAACTGGCTCTGCAGGTCCTGGGCGGCCGGCGGCACCGCCGCCCGGCTGGCCGGCGCGTCCTGCTTCCCCGGTGACGCGGTGCCCGTGCAGGCGGCGAGGAGCAGGGCGGCACACATCAGGGCCGGAACGGAGGCGACCCTCCGAGGGGCACGGCTACGGGAAGCGACCATGCCCCGAGTGTTCCTTCGGTGCCCGGCCCTGAGCCCCCCGGTTGCGCCGAACGGCCCACGCTCCCGCACCGGACGGACGCGACGCCGAAGGGATGCGGGCCGCACCCGGGTGAGCGCGGCCTCAGCCCCGCACCCCGCACAGGTGCAGCAGCGCGGCGACCCCCCGGTAGGGGTCGGTCCGGCCGGCGCGCTCCTCCACGGCCAGCAGCGTCTGCAGGTCGGCCGGTAGGGCGGCGTCGTCGGGCGCCGTGTCGGTGAAGACGCGGACGCCGTACCAGGCGTGCAGGGGAGCGGCGATGCCCGCGAGGGTGGCGGTGAGGGCCGACAGGCGGTCGGCACGGACGTCCAGACCGAGGCGGTTGCGGTACGCGGTCGTGTCGAAGGAGGCCAGCGCGCCCGCCCAGTCCCCGGACAGGCCCGGCCGCATGGCCAGCGCGTCGCCATTGCGGACGAGGAGGGAGAGCAGCCCGCCCGGTGCCAGCATCCGGGCCAGCCCGGCGACCAGCGGGTCGGGCTCCTCGACGTACATCAGGACGCCGTGGCACAGCACCACGTCGAAGCTGCCCGGCAGGAAGTGCACGCCGGTGTCCCGTCCGTCCCCCTGCACCAGCCGGACCCGCTCGCGGATGCCCTCCGGCTCACCGGCCAGCGCCTCGCGCGCGGCGGCGATCATCGTCGCGTCCTGCTCGACCCCGGTCACCTGGTGCCCGAGCCGGGCCAGCCGCAGCGCCTGCGTGCCCTGGCCCATCCCGACGTCGAGCACCCGCAGCCGCTGCCCGACCGGGAACCGCCCGGCTATCTGCTCGTCGAGCTGCCGGGCCACCAGCTCCTGCCGTACGACATCGCGCAGATGGCCCAGCCTGCTGAGCCACGCGTCGGCCGCACCCCCGGTGAAAGCGTCTGCGCTCAGGGCCGCTCTCCGCGCTTGACCTGCGGCTTCGGCAGCCGCAGCCGGCGGATCTGCAGGGAGCGCATCAGGGCGTAGGCGACCGCGCCGCGCGTGTTCTGGCCCGCGAAGCGCTCCTTCAGGAGCTTCCTCAGCCGGAACCCGCTGACGGCCGCGTCCAGCACGATCAGCACGATGACGACCAGCCACAGCAGCAGCGCGATGTTCTGCACCGCCGGCACCCGCACCACGCTCAGCACGAGGATCACCACGGCCAGCGGCAGGAAGAACTCCGCCACGTTGAACCGTGAGTCCACCCAGTCGCGGGCGAACCGGCGGACCGGGCCCTTGTCCCGGGCGGGCAGATAGCGCTCGTCGCCGCCGGCCAGCGCCTGGCGCTGCCGCTCCAGCGCCTGCCGGCGCTCCTCGCGCTGACGCTTCGCGGCGTCCTTGCGATTGGTCGGGGTGCGGGCGACGCTGCGGCGCTGGGACTGGGCCTCACTGCGCTTGGGCGTGGGCCTGCCCTTGGGGGCCTGCGGGTCACGGGGCTGCTTGGAGTCGGTCACCACCGCCTTGGCGGCGGGGGCCTTCTCTTCCTTGGCACGGCTACGGAACACAAAACCCAAGGGTACGGGCTGCACCGGCATGGACCCCAGCCGCCCGGGGAACGATCCGGCAACACCGGACGTCTGTAGCAGGACAGAGCGGACGTTCCGGTGCGGGAACCCGGGGCCCCGGCGGGGGCGCTGGTGGGGGGACCACCTACTCCCTGCGCCGGAGCGGCTCCGTCCGCAGTCGTCCTCGGGGATGAGCGCATCACGCCCCGAACAGTGCGGTAATGGAGTCAGGGCCCGTACTGTGGGTTCTGTCGCAGGATCGGTGAGCTGGAGTCCGTCAGAAGGGGGCGCGCGAAGCCCATGAGCGGTGTCATGAAGCGTATGGGGATGATCTTCCGCGCGAAGGCGAACAAGGCCCTTGACCGGGCCGAGGACCCGCGCGAGACCCTCGATTACTCGTACCAGAAGCAGCTCGAGCTGCTGCAGAAGGTGCGCCGCGGCGTCGCCGACGTCGCCACCTCCCGCAAGCGCCTGGAGCTGCAGCTCAACCAGCTGCAGCAGCAGTCCGGCAAGCTCGAGGACCAGGGCCGCAAGGCGCTCGCGCTGGGCCGCGAGGACCTCGCCCGCGAGGCGCTGTCCCGCCGCGCCGCCCTCCAGCAGCAGGTGACGGACCTCGAGACGCAGCACGCCACCCTCCAGGGCGAAGAGGAGAAGCTCACCCTGGCGGCCCAGCGGCTGCAGGCCAAGGTGGACGCGTTCCGCACCAAGAAGGAGACCATCAAGGCCACCTACACCGCCGCCCAGGCCCAGACCCGGATCGGCGAGGCCTTCTCCGGCATCTCCGAGGAGATGGGCGACGTCGGCCTGGCCATCCAGCGCGCCGAGGACAAGACGCAGCAGATGCAGGCCCGGGCCGGCGCGATCGACGAACTCCTCGCCTCCGGCGCCCTGGACGACCCCACCGGCATGGCCAAGGACGACATCGCGGCCGAGCTGGACCGGCTCTCCGGTGGTAGTGATGTAGAGCTGGAACTGCAGCGGATGAAGGCCGAGCTGGCCGGCGGCCAGCCCCAGCAGGCCCTCGAGGGCGGCAGCAACGGCCAGGCGCAGTCCCAGCAGCCGCAGGACACCCCGCGTTTCGACAAGCAGTAGTGCGCGCCGGGGCCCGAGCCGAGGAGACGGACGTGATCGTACGGATCATGGGGGAGGGCCAGGTGCAGCTGGCCGACTCCCACTTCCCCGAGCTGAACAAGCTCGACGACGAGCTCCTGCGGGAGATGGAGGGCGGCGACGAGGCGGGCTTCCGCCACACCCTCGCCGCCCTCCTCGACGCGGTCCGCACCCTCGGCACCCCGCTGCCGGACGACGCCCTGGAACCGTCGGAACTGATCCTGCCGTCCCCCGACGCCACGCTGGACGAGGTCCGGGAGATGCTCAGCGACGACGGGCTGATCCCGGGCTGATCAGGCCGTCCGCGTGGAAGCGGCGCCGAGGCGACGGGGTCCGGGGCCGCGGCACCGTGCGGGTCTGGGGGCGCCGCCCCCGGCGCCGTAGTGTGCACCCGTGAGCACTCTCGAACGCGCCCGGTGCAGCCTGAAGGCCCACCCCCTCGCACTGGACGCGGCCCTCGCCGCGGGCGTCCTGATCTGCATGATCGCCGGCTCCTTCGTCACCCCCCACGGGGCGAACGGCGTCACCTGGAGCCTGCGCACCCCCGCCGCCCTGAGCCTGCTGCTGATGCTGCTCGCCGCGGTGGCCCTCGTCTTCCGCCGTCGCGCCCCGAAGACGGTCCTCGCCGTCACCGGCATCCTCTCCGTGCTCGAGAGCGTCACCGGCAATCCGCGCGCCCCCGTGGCGATGTCCGCCGTGATCGCCCTCTACACCGTCGCCTCCACCACCGACCGGCCCACCACCTGGCGGGTCGGCCTGCTCACCATGACCGTGCTGACGGCCGCCGCCATGCTCGGCGGCCCCCTGCCCTGGTACGCCCAGGAGAACCTCGGCGTGCTCGCCTGGACCGGCATCGGCGCCACGGCCGGGGACGCCGTCCGCAGCCGCCGCGCCGTCGTGCAGGCCATCCGCGAGCGCGCCGAACGCGCCGAGCGCACCCGGGAGGAGGAGGCCCGCCGCCGGGTCGCCGAGGAGCGGCTGCGCATCGCCCGCGATCTGCACGACGTCGTCGCCCATCACATCGCCCTGGTCAACGTGCAGGCCGGGGTCGCCGCCCATGTCATGGACAAGCGGCCCGACCAGGCCAAGGAGGCCCTCGCCCACGTCCGCGAGGCCAGCCGCTCGGCACTGAACGAGCTGCGGGCCACGGTCGGTCTGCTGCGTCAGTCCGGCGACCCCGAGGCCCCCACCGAACCGGCACCCGGCCTGGACCGCCTGGAGGACCTCGCCGGCACCTTCCGCAGCGCCGGGCTCCCGGTCGAGGTGGCCCGCGCCGACCAGGGCACCGAACTGCCGGCCGCCGTCGACCTCGCCGCCTACCGGATCATCCAGGAGGCGCTGACCAACGTGCGCAAGCACGCGGGCGCCGCCGCCCGGGCCGAGGTCAGCGTCGTACGCGTCGGACCGCACATCGAGGTCACCGTCCTCGACGACGGCCCGGAGACCGCCGCAGCCGGTGAGCCCGAGGACGGCGGCGGGCACGGACTGCTCGGCATGCGCGAGCGGGTCACCGCCGTCGGCGGCACCCTGACCACCGGCCCCCGCTACGGCGGCGGCTTCCGCGTCCATGCGATCCTGCCCGTCACGACCCGTACCACGGCCCCGGGGGAGCCCGTATGACGATCCGTGTCCTGCTCGCCGACGACCAGGCACTGCTGCGCAGCGCGTTCCGGGTACTGGTCGACTCCGAGCCCGACATGGAGGTGGTGGGGGAGGCCTCGGACGGCGCCGAGGCGGTCCGGCTGGCCAAGGAGCGCGGCGCCGACGTGGTCCTCATGGACATCCGGATGCCCGGCACCGACGGCCTCGCCGCCACCCGGCTGATCAGCGCCGACCCCGCCCTCGCCCAGGTCCGCGTGGTCATACTGACCACCTTCGAGGTGGACGACTACGTGGTGCAGTCCCTGCGCGCCGGCGCCTCCGGCTTCCTCGGCAAGGGCAGTGAGCCCGAGGAGCTGCTGAGCGCCATCCGGGTCGCCGCCGGTGGCGAGGCCCTGCTGTCCCCGGCCGCCACCAAGGGCCTGATCGCCCGGTTCCTCGCCCAGAGCGACGACGAGGGCCGCGACCCCGCGCGTGCGGAGCGGCTCGGCACGCTCACCGGCAGGGAGCGGGAGGTGCTGGTGCAGGTCGCCGGCGGGCACTCCAACGACGAGATCGCCGAACGCCTCGAGGTCAGCCCGCTCACGGTGAAGACGCACGTCAACCGGGCCATGGCCAAGCTCGGCGCCCGGGACCGGGCCCAGCTCGTCGTGATGGCCTACGAGTCCGGGCTGGTACGTCCGAGGTCGGAGTGACTGCACGGCCAGGGGACGGGTCTCGCCCGAGACCCGGCCCCTTCGCGCGTGTTACGGCAGCGCCAGCATCCGCTCCAGCGCCAGCTTGGCGAACGCCTCCGTCTCCTTGTCGACCTCGATCCGGTTGACCAGGTTGCCCTCGGCCAGGGACTCCAGGGCCCAGACCAGGTGGGGCAGGTCGATGCGGTTCATGGTCGAGCAGAAGCAGACCGTCCTGTCGAGGAAGACGATCTCCTTGCCCTCGGGCGCGAAACGGTTCGCCAGCCGGCGCACCAGGTTCAGCTCGGTGCCGATGGCCCACTTGGACCCGGCCGGGGCCGCCTCCAGGGCCTTGATGATGTACTCGGTCGAGCCGACGTGGTCCGCGGCGGCCACGACCTCGTGCCTGCACTCGGGGTGCACCAGCACGTTCACGCCCGGGATCCGCTCCCGGACGTCGTTCACCGACTCCAGGCTGAAGCGGCCGTGCACCGAGCAGTGGCCGCGCCACAGGATCATCTTCGCGGCGCGCAGCTCCTGTGCCGTCAGCCCGCCGTTCGGCTTGTGCGGGTTGTAGACCACGCAGTCGTCCAGCGACATGCCCATGTCCCGTACGGCGGTGTTGCGGCCGAGGTGCTGGTCGGGCAGGAACAGCACCTTCTCGCCCTGCTGGAACGCCCACTCCAGCGCCCGCTTGGCATTGGAGGAGGTGCAGATCGTGCCGCCGTGCTTGCCGGTGAAGGCCTTGATGTCGGCGGAGGAGTTCATGTACGAGACCGGCACCACCTGCTCGGCCACGCCGGCCTCGGTCAGCACGTCCCAGCACTCGGCGACCTGCTCGGCCGTCGCCATGTCGGCCATGGAGCAGCCGGCGGCGAGGTCGGGCAGGACGACCTTCTGGTCGTCGGAGGTGAGGATGTCCGCCGACTCGGCCATGAAGTGCACACCGCAGAAGACGATGTACTCGGCCTCCGGGCGCGCGGCCGCGTCCCGGGCCAGCTTGAAGGAGTCGCCCGTGACGTCGGCGAACTGGATGACCTCGTCGCGCTGGTAGTGGTGGCCGAGCACGAAGACCTTGTCGCCGAGCCTTTCCTTGGCCGCGCGGGCACGCTCGACCAGATCGGGGTCGGACGGCGAGGGCAGGTCGCCGGGACACTCGACACCCCGCTCGCTCTTCGGGTCGGCCTCACGGCCGAGCAGCAGCAGGGCGAGCGGAGACGGCTGTACGTCGAGCTCCGGGGTCTGGGCGGTGGTCACGACACGCACCCTTTCTACTTTTCGTCTAACTGACGCTATCTATCATAACCGCTTCACGTCACTTTGACGATGGGCATAGCGTCCATGTGACGTGAATCCCGTCCGGGTCCCTCCAGAGGGCGCTGTCCGCGTCTTCGGGCATGTGCGAGCATGAAGAAGGAAGAAGTAGGAAGTAAGAACGCGACCACGCGAATGCCCGGCCCGGAATGAATCCGCGGAAGCGCCGGTTGCACTCGTCGGCAAGCAGTCTCCGTACAACCCGGGAGAGATGTAGATGTCCGTATCGGACGAGACCACCACCGTCACCGACGGCATCATCCTGACCGACGCCGCCGCGTCCAAGGTCAAGGCCCTGCTCGACCAGGAAGGCCGCGACGACCTCGCCCTTCGCGTCGCCGTCCAGCCCGGCGGCTGCTCCGGCCTGCGCTACCAGCTCTTCTTCGACGAGCGCTCGCTCGACGGTGACGTGGAGAAGGACTTCGGCGGGGTGAAGGTCGTCACCGACCGTATGAGCGCTCCGTACCTGGGCGGCGCCACCATCGACTTCGTGGACACGATCGAGAAGCAGGGCTTCACGATCGACAACCCGAACGCGACGGGCTCCTGCGCCTGCGGCGACTCCTTCAGCTGAGCCGCGGTTCGACGACAAAGGCGGCGGTGCCCTGCCAGGGCCCGCCGCCTTTCGCGTCCTCGATGTCCCGCGGAGCCGTCTACCGGGTCTGCGGACGCAGCGCTCCCGGCTCGGTCTTCGGGATCCGCGTGCCGTCCGCGCCGACCACCGTCCGGCCGCCGAGCGGCGCGTCCAGCCGTACCGTCCTCTCGTAGAACTTGGCCATGGCCACGCACACCTTCTGCGGCCAGGACCTCCCGGTCACCGTCACCGTCACCCGGTCCCGGCTCTCCTTCGCCTTGGCCGTGTAGTCGGCGCACACCCCGCCCGTGAACGTCACGGTCAGCTCGCGGCCGTCGGCGCTGTAGCCGTCCACCTTCGTCCTGCTCGTCCTCGGCGCGGAGGACGGCCCGGACGACGGCTGGGAGGGCGGTGCGGAGGCCGACGGTGAGGCCAGGTACGTCGGGTCGAGCGCCGGATACGCCACCGTGAAGGTGCCCCGGGCCGCCGCACCCCTCACCTCGAACAGCCAGGACGGCACCAGCAGCTGCCGTCCGCCGGCCGACCGGGCGGCCAGCCCGAACACGGCCTTCTCCACCGTCACCTCGTCCGCGTCGCCCGCCTTCGGTCCCGGTGCCGTCGTGGCCCGGTTGCAGGGCTGCTCCAGCCGCTTCTTCAGCGGCATCGGCGTGGTGCAGCCGCCGATCCCCATGCGGTGATCGCCCTTGGGCGCCTTGTTCATCAGATCGAGCGTCCTGCGGGCACCCAGCACGGGGTACGTGTCCCCCTTCACCGGCGTCGCGAGCTGCCCGTGGCCGCCGACCAGCTCGCCCCGCTCGTCGACGGTCAGACCGGTCGTCAGGCCGTAGGTGGGTAGCCCGCCGATCACCGGATCGGCGTTCACCACGCGCCGCGCGCCCATCACCCCGCTCGCGTCGATCTTCGCGTCGTCCTGGCCCAGCGCCTTCAGCACCGGCGCCGCCGCCTTCTCGGCCTCCGCCGCGCTCACCGGCTCATCGGCCGGGTCGGCCGGGTCCTGGGTGCACACGGTGACCTTCCGGCAGTTGTCGGTGCCGGGCGCGTACCGGGTGTAACTCCAGCTGCCGGGTGCGTCCCGGCCGACCTGGAGGCTGGGCCCGGTGCCGTCCTTGCCGCCGACCCGCCAGGTCCTCCCCTCGGCCACCGGCGTCCCCTCGACCCCGAGTGCCCGGGCGAGCCGGGCCACCGCGTCCTTGCCGACCTCGGCACCGGGGACGTAGACGGGTGCCGAGCCGGGGCCGTCGGGCAGCGTGCCGGCGGCCACATAGGTCACACCGTAGGGATTCGGCTCCCCGGGCGCGATGCCGCCGGTACCGCTGCCGGTCCAGCCGTCCAGCGCGAGCGGCGGGGGCGCGGCGCCCCCGCCGGCGGCGCCGGCGTTCGTACGGCCGTCCGAGCCGGAGCCGGTGGCCAGATACGCGCCCCCGCCGCCGACCAGCAGCACGGCCGCCGCGACCGAGACGACGACCAGGGGGGAGCGGCGGCGCGCGGCCGGCGCGGGGGGAGCCGTGGCGTCGACCTCGTGGACCGGGTCGGGCTCAGGAGTCCCTGCTGTCTCCGCTGCGTCCGCCGCGGTCTCCTCGGTGTCCGCGGTCTGCGAGGTCTGCGGTGCCTCGGCGGTGTCCGACGCCTGGCCCGCCTCCGCCTCCCCGGTGCTCGCGGTGGCCTCCGAGGACTCGGGCTCCTCTGGTTTCTCGGGTCGCTCGGTGTTCACCGCATCGCTCCTCGCCGGCTCGTCCCACGCCCCCTGAACGGGGGACGGCGATGGGACGCGCGAGGGGAGCGCACGGTTCCCGGTCCGTGCGCCCCCGGCGTCAGTCGCCGTAGTCCGACATGGCGTCCAGCAGCCGGGCCGAGCGCACCGGCACGTTCACCCCGTGGATCAGGGACGGCGGCACCGGACGGGCGTCGTGGTGCTCGGGAGCCGTCCAGTGCCGGGCCATGCGGGCGCAGTCGCCGCGCAGCGAGGCGAGATCGCCTTCGAGGTCGGCCGGAGCGGGGGAGTGGACCTTCAGGTTCGTCATGACGGCACCGTAGGCACGCGAGGCGTCGCGAAGAAAGATCTACTATCGGGTAGTTTTGCCAGCTTCAGCGGCTGCCCCCGAGCGGGTAGCGTGAACTGTCAACCCAGCCTCCCCCCAGGAGAATGCCTGCCGTGCGCATCGCAGTCACCGGCTCCATCGCCACCGACCACCTCATGACCTTCCCCGGCCGCTTCGCCGACCAGTTCGTCGCGGACCAGCTGCACACGGTCTCGCTCTCCTTCCTGGTCGACAACCTGGACGTGCGCCGGGGCGGCGTCGGCGCGAACATCGCCTTCGGCATGGGCCAGCTCGGCACCGAGCCGATCCTGGTCGGGGCCGCCGGCTTCGACTTCGACGAGTACCGTGCCTGGCTGGACCGCCACGGCGTGGACACCGAGTCCGTCCGCATCTCCGAGACCCTGCACACCGCCCGCTTCGTGTGCACCACCGACGCCGACCACAACCAGATCGGCTCCTTCTACACCGGCGCGATGAGCGAGGCCCGCCTCATCGAGCTGAAGACGGTGGCCGACCGGGTCGGCGGCCTCGACCTGGTGCTGATCGGCGCCGACGACCCGGAGGCGATGCTCCGCCACACCGAGGAGTGCCGCTCCCGCTCCATCCCGTTCGCCGCCGACTTCTCCCAGCAGATCGCCCGGATGGAGGGCGAGGAGATCCGGATACTGCTGGACGGCGCGACGTACCTCTTCTCCAACGCCTACGAGAAGGGCCTGATCGAGACCAAGACCGGCTGGACCGACGCGGAGATCCTGTCCAAGGTCGGCCACCGCGTCACCACCCTCGGCTCGCGGGGCGTCCGCATCGAGCGCAGCGGCGAGGAGCCGATCGAGGTCGGCTGCCCCGAGGAGGAGCGCAAGGCCGACCCCACCGGCGTCGGCGACGCCTTCCGCGCGGGGTTCCTGTCGGGCCTGGCCTGGGGTGTCTCCCTGGAACGCGCCGCCCAGGTCGGGTGCATGCTGGCGACGCTCGTCATCGAGACGGTGGGCACGCAGGAGTACCAGCTGCGGCGCGGGCACTTCATGGAGCGGTTCACCAAGGCCTACGGCGAGTCCGCTGCCGACGAGGTCCAGGCCCACCTGGGCTGAGGCTCCTCGGGCCGGTCAACCCGTCCGGCGGATCAAGTACGCCGTTCCTTGCTCCGCCGGCTCCTCGCCCACGTACTCCTGGCCCCGCATCTCGCACCAGGCCGGGATGTCCAGGCGGGCCGCCTCGTCGTCCGAGAGGACGCGTACGGTGCCGCCCACCGGGACGTCACCGATGACCTTGGCCAGTTCGATGACCGGGATCGGGCAGCGCTTGCCGAGGGAGTCGACGACGAGTTCCTCGGCGTGGACGGCCGTCGCCGGGGCCGGAGCGCCCAGCTTCTCCCGTACGCCGGTCACCGCACCGGGCAGCACGGCGAGGAAGCGCTCCACGTCCTCCTCCGCCGCCCCGGCCGGCAGCGACACCCGTACATTGCCCTCGCTCAGCACCCCCATCGCCTTCAGCACATGGCTGGGCGTCAGCGTGCTGCTCGTGCAGGACGAGCCGGAGGACACCGAGAAGCCCTGCCGGTCCAGCTCATGGAGCAGCGCCTCCCCGTCGACATAGAGACAGGAGAAGGTGACGATCCCCGGCAGCCGTCGCTCCGGATCGCCGACCACCTCCACGTCGGGCACCAGCTTCGGCACCCGGGCCCGGATCCGCTCCGTCAGCTCCCGCAGCCGTACCGCCTCCTGGGCCGCCTCGGCACGCACCGCCCGCAGCGAGGCCACGGCGGCCACGATCGCCGGCAGGTTCTCGAAGCCCGGTGCCCGGCCCGACTCCCGCTCGTCCGACGGCCCCTGCGTCACGAACCGGACGCCCTTGCGCACCACGAGCAGGCCCACGCCCGAAGGGCCGCCCCACTTGTGCGCGCTGGCGGCCAGCAGCGACCAGTCGCCCTCGACCGGCCCCCACCCCAGCGACTGGGCCGCGTCCACGAACAACGGGACCCCGGCCGCCCGGCACGCCTCGGCCACCCGAGCCACCGGCTGTTCGGTGCCCACCTCGTGGTTGGCCGACTGCAGGCACGCCAGCGCGGTGTCCTCGCGGAGCGCGGCCGCGTAGGCCGAGGCGTCCACCGCCCCGAAGCGGTCCACGGCCACCCGCGTGACCTCGCCGGCCCCCGCTTCGAACGCCTCCGCCGAATGGAGGACCGAGGAATGTTCGACGGCTGACACGATCAGGTGACGCCCCACCCGCCGCCGTCCGCCCAACGCCCCCGCCACACCGGCGTGCACGGCCCGCGTCCCGGACGCCGTGAACACCACCTCGTCCGCCCGGCACCCCACGACCTCGGCAGCGGCCTCCCGAGCGGCGTCGAGCAGCATCCGGGCCCGGCGCCCCTCCCGGTACAACCGCGCGGGATCGGCCCACCCTTCGTCGAGGGAGGCCATCAGGGCCTGGCGGGCGACGGGATGCAGGGGCACGGCGGACGCGGCGTCGAAGTAGGACACACGGCAACGTTAGAACGTCGGTGGGACGACCGGCCCAGGGGCTCGGGACGGTGCTCGCGATGCGGCTCCGCCGCGTGGGCGCGAGAGGCCGTGACGCACCGGCTCCCGCCCCCCAAACCGCAACAACCCGAGCTCTTGGGCGCCACACCCGGCACCCTTCCCACCACTTCGGGGTGACCGGCGGCGCGTATGGCACCCCTCCCCGCGACCCCCCGAAGGGCGTCGGCTAGGGTTTGGTCCGCATAAACATCCAAACCCCTGCCCGACGCAGGGCGGCGACCGACCAGCGAGAAGGCCGCAGCCGACCGCGCGGGCGAGACTCTCGGGAAGGCGCTACGTGAGTCCCAACGGCTCCGACCGCTCGCCGCGGCGCCCGATGCGGCGGAAGCTGCTGCAGGCACTGACCGCGGGCCTGGTCCTGGCGACCGCTACCGGTTGCACATACAAGGACTTCCCCCGCCTTGGCATGCCCACCCCGACCACGGAAGAGGCTCCGCGGATCCTCTCCCTGTGGCAGGGCTCCTGGGCTGCCGCGCTCGCCGTCGGCGTGCTGGTGTGGGGCCTGATCCTGTGGAGTGCTTTCTTCCACCGGCGCAGCCGCACCAAGGTCGAGGTACCTCCGCAGACCCGGTACAACATGCCGATCGAGGCCCTGTACACGGTGGTCCCGATCATCATCATCTCGGTCCTCTTCTACTTCACGGCCCGGGACGAGTCGAAGCTGCTCAGCCTCACCGACAAGAAGCCCGACGTCACGGTGAACGTGGTCGGCTTCCAGTGGAGCTGGGGCTTCAACTACATCGCGAACGTCCCCGGTGTCACCGGCGACGCGAAGACCGACCCGAACCTGGCCGCCATTCCGGACCGGTTCAAGAACGCCTTCCCGGCGAACGCCGGTGGCGTCTACGACGTCGGTACCCCGGGCACGCGGAACCCGCAGACCCACAACCCCGGCCCGACGCTCTGGCTCCCCAAGGGCAAGACGGTCCGCTTCGTCCTCACCTCCCGTGACGTCATCCACTCCTTCTGGGTGGTGCCGTTCCTGATGAAGCAGGACGTCATCCCGGGCCACACCAACGCCTTCCAGGTGACCCCCAACAGGGAGGGCACCTTCCTGGGCAAGTGCGCCGAGCTCTGCGGCGTCGACCACTCCCGGATGCTGTTCAACGTGAAGGTCGTCTCCCCGGAGCGCTACGAGCAGCACCTCAAGGACCTCGCGAAGAAGGGGCAGACCGGTTACGTTCCCGCCGGCATCGCGCAGACGAGCCACGAGAAGAACCGGGAGACGAACAACCTGTGAGCATCCTCAACGAACCCCAGGGTGCCGCGGCAGCTGAAGACTCGTACGAGAACGAGCTGCCGGTCAGGCGCAAGCAGCCCGGCAATGTCGCGGTCAAGTGGCTCACCACCACCGACCACAAGACGATCGGCACGCTCTATCTGGTCACCTCGTTCGCGTTCTTCCTGATCGGTGGCGTGATGGCGCTGCTGATGCGCGCCGAGCTGGCCCGTCCGGGCCTGCAGATCATGACGAACGAGCAGTTCAACCAGGCGTTCACGATGCATGGCACGATCATGCTGCTGATGTTCGCCACCCCGCTGTTCGCCGGTTTCACCAACTGGATC
>NZ_JBVIDR010000017.1:0-119502 GCF_055572275.1 Streptomyces sp. NPDC030798
CCCCCCCCCCCCCCCCCCCCCCCCCCCCCCCCCCCCCCCCCCCCCCCCCCCCCCCCCCCCCCCCCCCCCCCCCCCCCCCCCCCCCCCCCCCCCGCTGCGGGGGGAAGCACCTGAGCGATCTGTTACGACGGGGGAATCGCGTCAGGCACTGCGGGGGGTGGCCGAAAGGGTCGTAAGGTCCGAGACCTCCGGTTCTGCCATCCGGTGGTCGCGTTGGTCCAGGTTCACAAAGATCATGCCGTAGCGGATGGCGCACCGCACCGGCTGCGGGGCACCGCGCGGCTTGCGCAGGCACCGGTAGGCCCGTACGTCCTCGTCCTCGTCCCGGGTGACGACGACCGGCTCTCCGAACACGGTCACCATCAACGAGTCACCGCTGTGGGGGATGGCGGTGACCAGGTCGATGAAGTGCCAGCCGGAGCGGTAGGCGGTGGCCATCTCGCGTCGGAAGGAGCGGTCGTCGGGTGGGGTGGTCATGCCCGCACACCCGCCCGCACGATGTCCCAACCGAGATCCTGCGCCGACTTGGCCTGGGTCGTGGGGGGCTTGATGTCCCAGCCGAGATCCAGCGAGCTCGCCGTGCCGAAGACCAGTCCTGTGGAGAAGGCCACGGCAAGTACTGAGCGAAGCATTCTCTTGCACATGATGGGCTTCGTCCTCACTTCCCCTGTGTCTCTCCCCCGCTCTCAAGACGATGGCTCATCAAGCCACGTCAAAGCCACAGAAGCGGTGCATCATGTTCCTGCATGTACAGGACCCTGGGGGGTGGAGATTTGCCTCAAACTCACATGAACGGGACACATCCTCATGGGATGACGGATCTCTGTGACGACGGCAAGCGCCTGTACGCCGACGCGCTCCGACTGGGGCGCGTCGCCCGCGCGGAGGTCGAACCCGCCCCCTGCCTGCTGGAACTCGCCCTGCTGCACCCGGACCCGGACGATCCGAACTGGCTGCGGCCGGTGCCGCCCGCCGCCGCGCTCGCCCAGCGCCTGCATCCGATCGAACGCGAGATCCAGGAGCGCCGGCACTTCGCCATCGAACTCACCGACTCCTTCGAGCCATTCATGGCCATCAGTGCCCAGAGTACGGGTGAGACGAACGCCGTGACGGTGCACGAGGGCATCGACCGGATCAACGCGGCCATCGAGCGGGCCACCGCCGAGTGCCGCACCGAGGTGCTCACCGTGCAGCCCGGGGGCGGGCGCAGCGAGCACGTCCTCAGCACGGCGCTCAAGCGCGGGCAGAACGTCATCGACCGCGGCATCTCCATGCGCACGCTGTACCAGCACACCGTGCGGCACAGCCAGGGGACGCTCGCGTACGCCGAGATCATGGCCAAGGGGAAGGTCGAGATCCGTACGCTGGAGGAACTGATCGAGCGGCTGATGATCTTCGATCGCGAGGTCGCCTTCATACCCGCCCGCGACGACCGCCAGGTCGCCCTGGAGCTGCGGCACCCGGGCCTGGTCGAGTACCTGGTGAAGGTGTTCGAGCAGCTGTGGCGGCGCGCGGTGCCCCTGCTGGAGGAGCCGGCCTACGCGCCCCCGATCGACGGCATCACCGGCGTCCAGCGCTCCATCGCCAAGCTGCTGGTCGAGGGCCACGTGGACGAGGCGATCGCCCGCCGGCTCGGCATGAACGTGCGCACCTGCCGGGCCCACATCGCCAAACTGGCCGCCGCTCTGGGCAGCGGCAGCCGGGCGCAGCTCGGCTTTCTCATCGCCCGGTCCGGGCTGCTGGAGCAGGACCAGGACCAGGAGCACTGATGCCCGACGCAGAGCACCGGGCGCACGGGCCCGAGGAGCTGTGCCCCGTCGGGGCGGAGCTGTACGAACAGGCCCTGCGCGACGGCGGGTTGCCCGCCGCCGATGCCGTCCGGGCGCCGTGCCTGACCGCCCTCGGGCTGCTGCACCCGGCCCCGGGCGACCCCGCCCGCCTCGAACCCGCCGCACCGGCCGCCGCCCTGACCCGGCTGCTGCGCGGCTCCCGGGCCCGGGTCGCGGAGGAGTACCGGCGCGAGGAGCGGCTGGTGGAGCAGTTCGAACCGCTGCTGCGGCGACACGGTGCGCGCGCCCCGGGCACCGGCGCCGGGACACCGCTGCTGCGCCTGCACAGCGGCTTCCAGCGGATCAACGAGGCCATCACCGAGGCGATGGACCAGGCGTCCCAGGAGGTGCTGTGCGTGCAGCCGCACGCGGGTCTGGCCGGGGAGCGCGGCGAGAGCGCCCATGACATCGCCTACGGCCGCGATCAGCGCCTGCTCGACCGCGGCGGGCGGATCCGCACCCTCTTCCAGCACACCGCGGTCCACCTCCCGGCCGTGTACGCCTACAACGAGCGCCTGCACGGCGACAACGAGGCCCGCTGCCTGGACGAGCTGACCGACCGGCTCATCGTCGCCGACCGCCAGGTGGCCTTCCTGCCCGCAGACGACCACGGCACCCTCGCCCTGGAGGTCCGCCATCCCGCGCTGGTCTCCTACTTCGTGACCACCTTCGAGCGGCTGTGGCGCCTCGCCACCCCCGTGTTCCCCGAGCCGGTCCGCCGGCCCACCCTGAACGGCGTCACCCCGCGCCAGCGCGCCATCGCCCGGCTGCTGGTCGAGGGACACACCGACGCCGTCATCGCCGACCGGCTGGGCATGAACGTGCGTACCGCCCGCGACCACATCGCCCGCCTCGCCGCCACCCTCGGCAGCGACAGCCGGGCCCAACTCGGCTTCCTCATCGCCACGTCGGGGATACTGGAGCTGGAGGAGGCGGACCGGTGAACCACCGCGAGCACGGGATCGAGGAGCTGTGCGACGCGGGCACCGCGCTGTACGAACGGGCCCTGCGCGACGGCCATGTGCCGGCCGCCGACGCGGCGGGCGCACCCTGCCTCACCGATCTCGGACTGCTGCACCCGGCCGTCGACGACCTCGCCCGGCTGGAACCCATGCCCCCGGCCGCCCTGCTGGGCCACCTGCTGCGCGGCTCCCGCGCCCGCATCGCCGACGAGCGCCGCCACGAGGAACGGCTCACCGAGCTGTTCGAGCCGCTGATGCACCTGGACGCCGCGCGCGGCACGCAGGCCGACACCCCGACCCTGCGCATCCTCAGCGGCACCGAGCGGATCAACGGGGCCATCGGTGACGCCATGGCCTGTGCCGCCGAGGAGGTGCTCTGCATCCAGTCGCACGCCGGACTCACCGGTCCGCGCGGCGAGGCCGCGGCGGCGGCCGCCTTCGCGCGCGACCAGGCGCTGCTCGACCGCGGCGCCCGGATCCGCGCGCTCTACCAGCACACCCTGCGTCATCTGCCCGCCGTGTACGGCAACTTCGAGCAGCTGCGGGGCGACTTCGCGGCGCGCGGCCTGGACGAGCTGCCCGACCGGCTCATCGTCGTCGACCGCGTGGTCGCCTTCGTCCCGGCCGGCGACGACGGACGGCTCGCCCTGGAGGTACGGCACCCGGCCCTGCTGCGGTTCTTCGTCACGGCCTTCGAACGGCTCTGGGGCCTGGCCACGCCGATGTTCCCCGAGGCCGTCCGGCAGCCCTCCCTGAACGGCGTCACGCCGCGCCAACGGGCCATCGCCGCCCTGCTGGTGGAGGGCCACACCGACGCGGTCGTGGCCGAGCGGCTGGGCATGAACGTGCGCACCGCGCGCGTGCACATCGCGCGCCTCGCCGCCACGCTGGGCAGCGAGAGCCGGGCCCAGCTCGGCTATCTCATCGCACGCTCGGGGATTCTCGACCGGGAATCCTGACCGGGTCCGGCGGCCCGGCCTGTGGGGGCCCGTCCAGGCCGACCTGGGCGATGCGCACGCCGAGCTGGGTACGGCTGGCCGCGCCGAGGGTGTCCGACAGGCGGGCGATGTGGGCCCGGCAGGTGCGCACGCTGATGCCGAGCCGCTCGGCGATCACCGCGTCCTGGTGCCCCTCGGCGAGCAGTGCGGCGATGGTCCGTTCCCGGTGCGAGATGCCCTCGATGCCGGTGTCGGGCAGCGGCGCCGTGAGCGGCAGCGCGAGCCGCCACAGCCGTTCGAAGACGGTCACCAGATAGGCCACCAGGGCGGGGTGGCGCAGCTCCAGGGCCATCGTGCGCTCGGCGTTGGCGGGGATGAAGGCGACCGTGCGGTCGAACAGGATCAGCCGGTCGATGACCTCGTCCAGGGTGCGCGCCTCGACGGCGTCGCCCATCAGCTCCAGGTAGGTGAGCAGTCCCTGCCCGTGCCGGGCCACATGCGTGTACAGGTCGCGCATCCGCACGCCCCGGCCGCGCAGCGCCAGCGCCCGGGGGAGGCCCTCGGTCAGCTCGTCCTCGCGGCGGATACCACCGGGCTGCACGGTGAGCACCTCGGTGGTGCAGGCCGCCGTCGCCTCGTCCATCGCCGCCTGGATGCGGGACAGTCCGTCCAGGACGCGGATGGCCGTGCCTTCACCCGGTGGCGTGAGCGCCTGCAGCTGCCGGCCGAGTCCGGCGTACCACTCGAACGCCGACACCGCCGAGCCCACCCGCCGCTGGCTCTCCCTGACCTCGTCGTAGACCCCGCGCAGCAGCCGGGTCATGACCTCCTGCGGGGAGGTCGGCACCAGCCAGTCCATGTCGTCGGGGTCGGGGTGCAGCAGGGCCAGCTCCAGCAGGCAGGGCACCGGCTCCGCGTCCGTGCGCGGCACACGTCCGCGCCGTACGGCCCGGGAATACACGCGATCCCCGGCCTCGCACAGTCGGTCGGCACCGTGTGGATGCTCCTCCGTTCCGTGCCCGGCCATCGCCCATTCCACCCCCGGTTTGCTGCCACCTACGCAGCGCAACTATGCGCGGCGCCCGCCGGGTCCGCAACACGGCTCTCCGGGTCGCGGCCGTGACTAACCATGGGTTTGTCCGGGTATCGTCCGGCCTCCGCCCCTCGCACTGCAACAAGCTGATGGTGGTGAACCAGCCGTCCCCCGGGCATCGTTGGTTCCGCTTCCCCCGGGTGCACGGCACCCGGAGCGGCCCCGGTCGGACACCCCCCGTCGGGCTGGGGCCGTTGCATCGCGCCCACGGGGGTGGCGCGATGCGGGAGGGCCGCCCTGTGCGGCACGTGACGCGGAACGCCGCCGTCCGACCACACCTGTCAGCGCCGCGTCATGTGCCGCCCTCCCCTGTCCCGCTGAGGAACCGGGGGCGGGGAACGACTACTTCAGGCCGATCGCCGCGCAGGCCGCCTTGTACTTGGCGGTGCAGATCTGGCCGATCGTGTAGATCCCGTCGGCGACGACCGTGTCCTTGATCTTGTCCTTGGTCATCGGGCTCACCGGGACCAGCCGGGCCGGGATGCTCTTGGCGCTGGGGCTGTCCACCTTGTCCTGGGTGAGGGCGTCGAACTGGATGTCCTTGCCCTGCACCTTGGTGATGGCCATCTGCGCCGCGGCCTCGGCCTCGGCCGAGTAGGGCTTGTAGACGCTCATGTACTGCTCGCCGGCCACCACCCGCTGCACGGCGGCCAGTTCGGCGTCCTGGCCGGTGATGGGGGGCATCTTGGTGACGCCGGCCGCCTTCAGGGCCTTGATGATGCCGCCGGCCATGGCGTCGTTGGCCGAGTAGACCGCGGCGATGTTGTCCTTGCCGATCTCGCTGATCGCCTGCGCCATCCTGGCCTGGGCGATCTCCGGCTTCCAGTCCTGGATGTCGTAGGTCTTGGCGATCGTCACCTTGCCGTTCAGCTCGGAGAGCGCGCCCTGCTTGAACTGCTTGGCGTTGGGGTCGGTGGGCGAGCCGTTGATCATGACGATCTTGTCGGAGCTGTCCACGCCCGAGCCCAGCGCCTCCAGCAGCGTGCGGGCCTGCACCTCGCCGACGAGCTCGTTGTCGAAGGAGACGTAGGCGTCGATCGGGCCCTCGGCCAGCCGGTCGTAGGCGATGACCGGAATCCCGGCGTCCTTGGCCTTCTTCACCATGGGGGCGATGACATGCGAGTCGACGGCGTCGAGGATGATGACGTCGACCTTCGCGTCGATCATCTTCTGCATCTGGCCGACCTGCGTCTTGGAGTCCGCGTTCGCGTTGACGTACTGGGTGATGCCCCGCTTGCCGGTCAGCTCCGAGACCGTCCGCTTGATGATGGGGTAGTCGAAGTTCTCGTACCGCGTGTTCGTCTCTTCCGGCATCAGCACGCCCACGGTGATGTCGTCGCCCTTCGTCGGGCTCGCGTCGCTCGAACCCCCCGTCGCGTTCAGCACGCCGCAGCCGGCGAGCGAAAGGGTCATCGTGGATGCGGCCACGGATATGGCGATACGACGCATTCGAGGGCTCACTTCAGGTGCGTTCCGGACGTGGGTGCTGCTTTACGACCCAGGTGTCTGAAAAGCCAACGCGGATCGCCCACCCGGCGTCAAGCGGAATCACTTAACGAACGCGCAACAGCACGCTCCGCTGTCCTGTGAAGGGGTAGCGGAATCACCTGCAAACACTCTTTACGGACCCTTCATCCGGGGGGCGTCCAGGAGTCGGCGGAGTGAACGGATTCGATCACAAGATCGAACGGACCCGGCCAACCATCCACCGGTGCGTGACACGGCGCCGGCACGGCGAGGGCCCGCGGGGGCTGGAAGCCCGCGGGCCCTGTGTTCCACTCGAGTGAGCCGGCGGGCTCAGTCCGCCTGCTGCTGCCGCTTCGGCCGCCAGACCACCAGTGCGCTGGTCTGCTGGACCTCCTGGTACGGGACCAGGTCGCGGCGGTAGGAGGCGTGGACGGCGGCCTCGCGCTGCTGCATCGCGGCCGCCGCGCCCTCCAGGGCCGCCTGCAGCTCCGCGACGCGGGACTGCAGGGCGGCGACCTGGTTCTCCAGTTCGATGATGCGCTTGATGCCGGCCAGGTTGATGCCCTCGTCCTGCGACAACTGCTGCACCTGGCGGAGCAGTTCGATGTCACGGGCCGAGTAGCGGCGGCCGCGGCCGGCGGTGCGGTCCGGGGAGACCAGGCCCAGGCGGTCGTACTGACGCAGCGTCTGCGGGTGCAGTCCGGAGAGCTGGGCCGCCACCGAGATGACGTAGACCGGGGTCTCCTCGGTCAGTTCGTACGGGTTGCGCCGACGACCGTCCATCTGTGTCAATCTCCCTTCGCGGCCTCGAACAGCCCCGCCCGCGGGTCCTCGCCCGCGGTCGCCTCGCGATACGCCTCGAGCGCGTCACGAGCCTTCCCCGGCAGGTCCTTGGGGACACTCACCTCGACGGTGACCAGCAGGTCGCCGCGGGTGCCATCCTTGCGGACCGCGCCCTTGCCCCGGGCCCGCATCGTACGGCCGTTCGGCGTGCCGGGCGGCAGTTTCAGGGTGACGACGGGCCCGCCCAGGGTCGGCACCCGGATCTCGCCGCCGAGGACCGCCTCGGGATACGTCACCGGCACGGTGACGGTGAGGTTGTCGCCCTTGCGCCCGAACACGGGGTGCTCGCCCACGTGCACCGTGACGTACAGGTCGCCCGCCGGTCCGCCCCGCTCGCCGGGCGCGCCCTTGCCGCGCAGCCGGATCCGCTGCCCGTCCGTCACCCCGGCCGGGATGCGGACCTGCATGGTGCGGGAGGACTTGGCGCGGCCGCTGCCCTTGCACTCCAGGCACGGGTGCTCGGCGATCAGGCCGCGGCCCTTGCAGTCGGGGCAGGGGTCGGTGAGCGAGAAGCCGCCGCCCGAGCCCCGGGCGACCTGCCCGGTGCCGACGCAGGTCGGGCACACGCGCGGCGTGCCGTTCTTGTCGCCGGTGCCCGAACAGGCCTTGCAGGGCGCCTGGGAGGACATCCTGAGCGGCACCGTGGCGCCCTCGATGGCCTCCGTGAAGCTGAGCGTGACCTCGGTGTCGATGTCCTGGCCGCGCCGGGGCTGGGTCCGCGTGGTGCCCGTGCCGCCGCGGTTGAACAGGCCCCCGAAGACGTCACCGATGCCGCCGCCGAAGCCGCCGCCCTGGGCGGTGCCCCCTCCTCCGAAGAGGTCGCCCAGGTCGAAGTTGAAGGAGCCGCCGCCGGCGCCCGGCCCGGGACGGAAGCCGCCGCTTCCGAACAGGGCGCGGGCCTCGTCGTACTCCTTGCGCTTCTTGGGGTCGCCGAGGATGTCGTTCGCCTCGGAGATCTCCTTGAAGCGTTCCTCCGCCCTGGCGTTGCCCTTGTTGGCGTCCGGGTGGAACTCGCGGGCGAGCTTCCGGTACGCCTTCTTGATCTCGGCCTCGGTGGCGTCCTTGGGGACGCCGAGGACCTTGTAGTAGTCCTTCTCGATGAAGTCCTTGGTGCTCATCCCCGACGTCCCTCCTTCCTGCTGCTGTCCGCCCTGCTCCTGCCGGCGGTGATCACGTCAGCGGTGATTACGTCAGCCCTCCTCCGGGCCACCGTTCTCCTTGTCGTCGGCCGGCTTGGCCTCGGTGCTCTCCTCGGCGCCCTCGGCCTTCACGGTCTGCGCGCCGGGCTGCGGCTCGGCCACGGCCACCCGCGCGGGGCGGATGGTGCGCTCGCCGATGCGATACCCGGGCTGCAGGATGGCCACGCACGTGGTCTCCGTGACGTCCGGCGCGTACGAGTGCATCAGGGCCTCGTGGATCGTCGGGTCGAAGGGCTCGCCCTCCTTGCCGAACTGCTGCAGGCCCATCTTCGCCGCGACGGTCTCCAGCGACTCGGCGACGGACTTGAAACCGCCCACCAGTTCGCCGTGTTCGCGCGCGCGGCCGATGTCGTCGAGCACGGGCAGGAGTTCGGTCAGGAGGTTCGCGATGGCGATCTCCCGGACCGCGACCCGGTCGCGCTCGACGCGGCGGCGGTAGTTCTGGTACTCGGCCTGCAGGCGCTGGAGGTCCAGCGTGCGCTCGTTCAGCGCGGTGCGCACCTGGTCCAGCTGGGCCACCAGGCCGGCACTCTCGTTCGCGTCCCCGGCCGGGGCCGCCCCCTCCTCGGGGGCGGCCTTCGGCTCGGCGTCGTCGGGGGTGGCGCCGGAGGGGACGTCGGGCTTCTCTTCAAAGCCCGGGGTCTCCTCCGTCACGCGGCACCGTCCTTGCGCTCGTCGTCCACGATCTCGGCATCCACGACGTCGTCCTCGGCCTTGGGGGCCTCGGCGCCGCCGGCGGCCGCCTGAGAGGCCTGGGCGTCGGCGTACATCGCCTGGCCCAGCTTCTGGGAGACGGCCGCGACCTTCTCGGTGGCGGTGCGGATCTCGGCGGTGTCCTCGCCCTTGAGCTTCTCCTTCAGCTCGGCGACGGCGGACTCCACCTCGGTCTTGATCTCGCCGGGGACCTTGTCCTCGTTGTCCTTGAGGAACTTCTCGGTCTGGTAGACGAGCTGCTCGCCCTGGTTGCGGGTCTCGGCGGCCTCGCGGCGCTTGTGGTCCTCCTCCGCGTAGCGCTCGGCCTCCTCACGCATGCGGTCGACCTCGTCCTTCGGCAGCGAGGAGCCGCCGGTGACGGTCATCTTCTGCTCCTTGCCGGTGCCGAGGTCCTTCGCCGTGACGTGCATGATGCCGTTGGCGTCGATGTCGAAGGACACCTCGATCTGCGGGACGCCGCGGGGCGCCGGCGGCAGACCGGTCAGCTCGAACATGCCGAGCTTCTTGTTGTACGCCGCGATCTCGCGCTCGCCCTGGTAGACCTGGATCTGCACCGACGGCTGGTTGTCCTCGGCCGTGGTGAAGATCTCCGAGCGCTTGGTCGGGATCGTGGTGTTGCGCTCGATCAGCTTGGTCATGATGCCGCCCTTGGTCTCGATGCCGAGGGACAGCGGGGTGACGTCGAGCAGCAGGACGTCCTTGACCTCGCCCTTGAGGACACCGGCCTGGAGCGAGGCGCCGATGGCGACGACCTCGTCCGGGTTCACGCCCTTGTTGGCCTCCTTGCCGCCGGTCAGCTCCTTGACGAGCTCGGCGACGGCGGGCATACGGGTGGAGCCACCGACGAGGACGACGTGGTCGATCTCGTTGATGGAGATGCCGGCGTCCTTGATGACGTTGTGGAACGGCGTCTTGCAGCGCTCCAGCAGGTCCGCGGTCAGCTGCTGGAACTGGGCGCGGGTGAGCTTCTCGTCCAGGTGCAGCGGGCCCTCGGCGGACGCGGTGATGTAGGGCAGGTTGATCGAGGTCTCGGTGGAGGAGGACAGCTCGATCTTGGCCTTCTCGGCGGCCTCGCGGAGGCGCTGGAGGGCCATCTTGTCCTTGGACAGGTCCACGCCGTGGCCGGACTGGAACTGCTTGACCAGGTAGTCGACGACGCGCTGGTCCCAGTCGTCACCACCGAGGTGGTTGTCACCGTTGGTGGCCTTCACCTCGACGACGCCGTCGCCGATCTCCAGGAGGGACACGTCGAAGGTGCCGCCACCGAGGTCGAAGACGAGGATCGTCTGGTCGTCCTTGTCGAGGCCGTAGGCCAGCGCGGCGGCGGTCGGCTCGTTGACGATGCGCAGGACGTTCAGGCCCGCGATCTCGCCGGCCTCCTTGGTGGCCTGGCGCTCGGAGTCGTTGAAGTACGCCGGGACGGTGATGACCGCGTCCGTGACCTTCTCGCCCAGGTAGGCCTCGGCGTCCCGCTTCAGCTTCTGCAGGATGAAGGCGGAGATCTGCTGCGGGTTGAAGTCCTTCCCGTCGAGCTGGATCTTCCAGTCGGTGCCCATGTGGCGCTTCACCGAGCGGATGGTCCGGTCCACGTTCGTGACCGCCTGGCGCTTGGCGACCTCGCCGACGAGCACCTCACCGTTCTTGGCGAAGGCGACGACGGACGGCGTGGTCCTGGCGCCCTCGGCGTTGGTGATGACGGTGGGCTCGCCGCCCTCCAGAACGCTGACGACGGAGTTAGTCGTGCCCAGGTCGATGCCGACCGCACGTGCCATGGTTGATTCCTCCAGCTGACTTGAGTGGAACAGGCTCAAGTGTGCACGAGGAGATGCCAGGGGTCAACAGACCTGAGCCGGACAGGCTCAACTCTTATCCGTTCCTTATACGCAACTGGCCTCTGACCTGCGTGGATACCGTCGGTTTGGGCGGCTGGACAGGGATGCGAAGGAGTACGAGGACGGCGAAGACGACCGTTCCGACCACCCACAGCACCGCCCCGTCGCCGGTCCACCCGGTGTGCACGAGCACTCCCACGAGTACCGCCGAGAAGGAACCGGCACCCAGGAGGACGACCCCGCCCTGCGGGGTGAGCCCCAGCCGCCGCAGGCGGTGCGCGAGGTGGTCCGGGCCGCGCCGCAGCAGCGGCCTGCGGGCGACGGTCCGGGCGAGCACGACGAGCAGGAAGTCGGCGGCGGCGACCGCCCCGAGGCAGAACAGCACCCCGGCGGTCGGCCCGAGTCCGTACCCCGCGCGCGTGAAGACCGCAGCCGAGGACAGCAGGAACCCGGTGAACAGCGCCCCCGAGGCACCGAGACCCACGCGCGCGGGATGCCAGTTGTGCATCAGGAAGCCGGTGAGGGCCGCGGCGAACACGCTGAGCAGCACGGCGAGCCCGTCCATCACCTCGGCGGCGGCACAGGCACCCGCCCCGAAGGCGGTCACCACGCCCACCGTCCCGGCCAGCCCGTCGGCGTGGTCGAGCCCCTTGAAGGCCAGCGAGGCGAAGACGATCCACCCCACGGCCAGCAGCCCGCCCCCCAGGCCCGTCTCGTCGTAGGGCACCACACAGGCCGCCGCCACCGCCGTACCGGCGACCAGGACCCGGGCCCGCAGCCGCCACACGTCGGCGACCAGCCCCAGCACCGCGACCCCGGCGGCGGCGACGAGCAGCCGGCCGACCCCCTCGCCGAGCGGCGCCACCCGGCTCCACTGGCCCACCCACGCCACCAGGCAGGTGACGGCGACGACAGCGGGCCCGCCCAGCACCGGGAGCGGCCGCTGCCTGCGCCGGTCCGTGATCCCCGCGCGCAGCGCGGGCACCCGGAGCAGCGCCGCGAGCACGGCGGTGAGGAGGAGGGCGGCGGACGCCGCGGCGATCCCGTAGAGCACGGCTCCAAGGTAGGCGCGAATGCAGCAATTCGGGACGAATAACACGATCCGATTGTTCTGTCACATCATCGGATCTCCATAGGAACGACGGCTCCAGAAGGTGCACGGGGTCGCCTTCCGGGCCGGCAGGCGTTCCCCTGGCCGTGGGCTGCACGGTCGCGGTGGTCGTCCGTACGGGCGTGCCGCTCACCCTCGGCACACGGCGGGAGAATCGGGCCGGCGCCCGGGAGCACCCCGTACGCCGCCTGGTCCGCGATCCCCTGCTGGGCCTACCAGGGTCCCACTGAGGGCCCCCTCAGCGACCCAGATCACCCCGCGCTCTGCTGCATCCCGACGGAAGATGGGGGTAGTCTCAGACGGACTACATAAGTTACCGCTTAGTAATGTCGCCTAAACTCGAGGCCGCCTCAGGAGCCCCAATGCAACTCGCCGCGATCATCGTGTCGCTGGTCCTGACCGTGGTCGGCGTTGCGCTGCTCGCCCGTGCCATCGGCCAGTTCGTCCGGTACTTCAAGCTGGGCCAGCCCGTCCCCGCCGGTACCCGGACCGACAACCCCTACCAGCGCAGCGTGACCCTGGTCCGGGAGTTCCTGGGCCACACCCGCATGAACCGGTGGGGCATCGTGGGCGTCGCCCACTGGTTCGTGGCCATCGGCTTCCTGACGCTGCCGCCGACCCTCGCCCAGGCGTTCGGCCAGCTCTTCAAGGCGGACTGGACGCTGCCGGTCATCGGCGACTTCCTGCCGTTCGAGCTGTACATCGAGTTCATCGGCGTCATGACGACCCTGGGCATCCTCGTCCTGATGACGATCCGCCTGCTGAGCCTGCCGTCCCGCCCGGGCCGCAAGTCCCGCTTCGCGGGCTCCAAGGCCGGCCAGGCGTACTTCGTCGAGTACGTCATCCTCACCATCGGCCTCGCGATCTACGTGCTGCGCGGCCTGGAGGGCGCCCTGCACCACGTGGGGGGCTACGAGGCGTCGTACTTCGCCTCGTACCCGCTGGTCCTCGCCTTCAAGGGCCTCGGCGTGACCACGCTGCAGAACCTGGTCTACCTGGTCGCGATGATCAAGATCGGGACGTCGTTCATCTGGATGATCGTGGTCTCGCTCAACACCAACATGGGCGTGGCCTGGCACCGCTTCCTGGCCTTCCCGAACATCTGGTTCAAGCGCAACGCCACCGGTGAGACCGCCCTCGGCGCCCTGCAGCCCATGACCTCCGGCGGCAAGCCGATCAACTTCGAGGACCCGGGCGACGACGACGTCTTCGGCGTCTCCCAGGTCGAGCAGTTCTCCTGGAAGGGCCTGCTGGACTTCTCCACCTGCACCGAGTGCGGCCGCTGCCAGTCGCAGTGCCCCGCCTGGAACACGGGCAAGCCGCTCTCCCCCAAGCTGCTGATCATGTCGCTGCGCGACCACGCGCACGCCAAGGCGCCGTACCTGCTGGCCGGCGGCGGCAAGACCATGGAGGGCGAGGAGAAGGCGTCCGAGGAGCAGCTGAAGGACGTCCCGGCGTCCGCGCTCGCGGAGGCCGAGCGGCCGCTGATCGGCACCGCCGAGGAGAACGGCGTCATCGACCCGGACGTGCTGTGGTCCTGCACCACCTGCGGCGCCTGCGTCGAGCAGTGCCCGGTGGACATCGAGCACGTCGACCACATCGTCGACATGCGCCGCTACCAGGTGATGATCGAGTCCGCGTTCCCGTCCGAGGCGGGCACGATGCTCAAGAACCTGGAGAAGAAGGGCAACCCCTGGGGCCTGGCGAAGAAGCAGCGCCTGGAGTGGACCAAGGAGGTCGACTTCGAGGTCCCGGTCGTCGGCAAGGACATCGAGGACCTCTCCGAGGTCGAGTACCTGTACTGGGTCGGCTGCGCCGGCGCCCTGGAGGACCGCGCCAAGAAGACCACCAAGGCCTTCGCCGAGCTGCTGCACATCGCGGGCGTGAAGTTCGCGATCATGGGCGGTGACGAGAAGTGCACCGGTGACTCCGCCCGCCGCCTGGGCAACGAGCCCCTGTTCCAGGAGCTCGGCATGGAGAACGTCATGGCCCTGAACACGGCGTTCGGCGAGGAGCTGGACGACGACGGCAAGGTCACGGACGAGTCCAGGAAGCCCAAGTCGGCCAAGAAGATCGTCGCCACCTGCCCGCACTGCCTGAACACGCTCGGCAACGAGTACCCGCAGCTCGGCGGCGACTACGAGGTCATCCACCACACCCAGCTGCTGCAGCACCTCGTGGACGAGGGCAAGCTGATCCCGGTGACCCCGGTCGAGGGCATCATCACCTACCACGACCCGTGCTACCTGGGCCGCCACAACAAGATCTACACGCCTCCGCGCGAGATCATCGGCAAGGTCCCGGGCCTGCGCAACGAGGAGATGCACCGCCACAAGGAGCGGGGCTTCTGCTGCGGCGCCGGCGGCGCCCGGATGTGGATGGAGGAGCGGATCGGCAAGCGCATCAACAACGAGCGCGTCGACGAGGCCCTGTCCCTGAACCCCGACATCGTCTCCACCGCCTGCCCGTTCTGTCTCGTGATGCTCACGGACTCCGTGAACGGCAAGAAGAACGACGGCAAGGCCAAGGAGTCCATCCAGGTCGTGGACGTCGCCCAGCTCCTGCTGGACTCCGTCAAGACGCCGGTCGACCCGGCGGGCGAGGCGGAGACCGAGAGCGAGCCGGAGCCCGAGCCGGTGAAGTGACCGGCTGCCGCTGAACAGCACCGCGACGCCCCCCTGCCCACTCCGGGCACGGGGGCGTCGCTGTTCTGTCTGCGCTACACCATCCGGTGGCTTATGGACGCCACGGCGTTAGCCATGCCGCTGATTTCCTATTTATTCCACTATCCAGGACCTGAGCGCCGCCCCTCGCCGCGCTCTGCCCAAACTCAAGTCAGGAGAGTGGAAGAGATGACGACATCGCCGAGCTGGCGATCTCTCGTGGCCTCGGCCGCCGTGGCCGCTGCGCTCTTCGCAGTACCGCTGGCAGGCGCGGCGACCGCCCACGCCGCGGGCAACCCCTACCCGCCGCATCCGTCGCACACTCCGTACCCGCCGTACCCGCCCAAGCCGCCGTACCCGCCCAAGCCGCCGCACCACGACCACGACAACGACCACGGGGACGAGAACGGCCACCACGGGGCCGAGAACGACCACGGGGACGAGAACGGGAACGGGGACGAGAACGGCCACGACAACGGTCACCGCGCGGAGAAGCCGCACCTCGCGCAAACCGGTTCCGACCACACGAAGGAAATCGTCATGGGCGGCCTGGCAGCCGCTCTGGTCGCCGCGGGTGCAGGGACCATCCTGGTCGCCCGCCGCCGCGGCAACTCATGACGCTGCCCACCGTGCGTTTCCTCTCCCGTCCCGGGCGTCCCGGCGGTGCCCGGGACGCCCGCCGGGCACCCCGGCGCGTTCGCGGCCCCCTGGTCCGGAACGTGCTGCTGGCCGCCGCCGCTGTTCCAGCGGCGGCGGTCGCCTGGATCGGTGTCACCGGCGTGCTCGCCCACCACGAGCTCCTCGCCGCCCAGGACGACCTGAACGCGCTGCGCGAGTCGGTCGCGGCGGCGACGGGGTCCGCCGCCACCGGCGCGGTCGCCGCCGGACCTCCCGCGGAGTCCCGGCAGGAGCGACTGGCGCGCTCGGCGGCCGACCACGCCGCGCGGGCGCACAGCCTGACCACCGGACCGGCCTGGTACACCGCGGCCCGGCTGCCGTTCGTCGGCACCCCACTGGAGACCGTGCGCGGCATCGCGCAGGCCTCGGACCGGCTGGCCGGCGATGTGCTGCCGCCCCTCGCGCAGGCCGTCCCCCGTCTGACGGCGGGCGCCCGCACGGGCGGCATCCCGCATGTCCTGACCGAACTGGAGGGCCAGGCGCCCGCGTTCACCCGGGCCGCGCGGATCGCGGCCGAGGTCCAGCAGGACGCCCACCGCCTGCCCGGCTCGAGCTGGCTGCCGGCCGCCGACCGCGCACGGGCACAACTCACGGGCCAGCTCGACCGGCTCGTCCCGCAGACCCGCAACGTCGCCGTCGCGGCCCGGGTGGTGCCGTCCCTGATCGGCTCGCACGGCAGGCGCCACTACCTCCTCGCCTTCCAGAACACGGCCGAGGCGCGGGGCACCGGAGGCCTCCCCGGAGCCTTCGCCGTGCTGCGGGCCGACCGGGGCCGGCTGTCCTTCGAGCACTTCGGCAACAACACGGAGATGGACGGCAGCCACGCCGACATCGACCTCGGAGCCGAGTTCAGGAACCAGTACGGGAACAACGCGCCCCAGACGCTGTGGGCCAACTCCAACATGAGCCCGCACTTCCCCTACGCGGCCCGCATCTGGACGGCGGACTGGCGCAGCCACAGCGGCGAGCGCCTCGACGGTGCGATCGCCATCGACCCCGGCGCGCTCGGCCTCCTGCTCCACGCCACCGGCCCGGCCCGGCTGCCCGACGGCACCGCGCTCACCGCCGACAACGCCGTCGACGTCACCGAGCGCGCCGCGTACGCGAAGTACGACGACGTCGCCGAACGCAAGGCGTACTTCGTGGACGCCGCCCGCGCCGCCGCCGGCCGCCTGATGACGGCGAGCGCAGACCCGCGTCAGCTGCCCGCCCTGCTGAGTGCCGTGCGCGACGTGCAGCGGGAGGGGCGGCTCCAGGTGTGGAGCGCGCACGCGGACGAGCAGCGCCTGCTGGCGACACGGCCGTTCTCGGGCGTGCTCCCCGACACCCCGGGCCCGTTCGCGGGCCTCGTCGTGAACAACGGGGCCGGCACCAAGCTGGACTACTACCTCGACCGCAGCCTCGACTGGGCACCGGGCGCCTGCACGGCCGCGGGCCGCTCGGTCACCGCGACCGTGACCCTCACCAACCGGGCGCCGGCCTCGGGGCTGCCGGAGTACGTCACCCAGCGCGTCGACGACCCGCCCTACCGAACCCACCCGGGCGACAACCGGCTGCTCGTGTCCTACTACGCGGGCACCGGGGCCACGCTGCGGCGGGCCACTCTGGACGGCCGCACGGTCGAGGCGGTCCCCGGCGTCGAGCGCGGCCACCCCGTCTTCCTCTTCGACGTGGAACTGCCCCGGCAGTCCCACCGCACGCTCGTCCTGCACCTCACCGAGCGGGACGCCGACCACGCCCCGACGATCCTGCGCCAGCCCCTGGTGACACCGCTGCGGGCGGCGGTGAGGCCCGCGGCTCCCTGCCGCGGCTGAGCGGGCCGGCACACACGGCCGCTGCCGCCGCGACCCGGTTCACGGGCGCGGCGGCAGCGGCCTGCCGGTCTCGCGGACCGCTCTCACACCGGGGCAGGAGCCGAAGGAGAGGGGGAGGGCGAGGGGGAGGCAGAGGAGGGAGCCAGAATCGCAGCCAGCGCCCGGACCGCGTCGCGGACCTCGAGGGCCCGCGCCCTGTGGACAGGGGGCGGGGCGCCGTGCGGGTCGGCGATGCCGTCGCTCCCGTCCGGCGGGGGAGCCACGGCGCCGCGCCGGGACGCGGCCAGCCGGACCGCCTCCCGCGGCGTGCCGGCCCCGGTCCCGTCCGCGAGCCGGACGAACTCCCGCAGGGTGAAACAGCGGCGCAGCGCCAGCGGGCAGAGCCGCACGGCGGCCTCCCGGTGGCACCGCTCCAGCCCCAGCACCAGATCGGCGCGTTCGACGTCGCCGGCGTCCAGGCGCCGGGCCGTGAACTCGCGGACCGGGCCGCCGAGTTCGGCGAGGAGCGCGCGGGTGACGGCGTCCAGTTGTGCCGGGCGGGCGGCCGTGCCCGCGCTGCGGACCCGGAAGTCCGGCCCGGGCAGTGCCGCGGCCAGCAGCCGTTCGGCGACCGGCGACCGGTGCAGGTTGCCGGTGCAGACGAACAGCACCTCGAAGGCGGTCTCCCGGTCGTCGCACGGTGGGCGGCGGCCCGTGCCGGTGTCCGTGCTCATGCGTTTCCTCCCTGCATCCGGCCTCGCACGCGGTGACGACGCGGCGAGGCTCACTTCTCGCCGGCGGCGGACCGCGGGGCCGCCGCCGCGGGCTCCTCGTCGCCGGCCGGCAGGCGGGGCACGGGCACTTCCGCCGGGCCGTAGCCGTAGCCGTAGCCCTTGCCCTTGAGCGCCGAGGACATGCTGAAGACGGCGCCGAGGACCCGTACGCCCATCCGGCCGAGCGACTCGGCGGCGCTCCGGATCTGGTCCCGGCCGGTCTTGGACGCGCGTACGACGAGCAGCACGCCGTCGGCCAGCGGGGCGAGGCCGACGGTGTCCGCGACCGGCAGCAGGGGGGCGCTGTCCACGACGACCACGTCGTAGGTCTCGGTGAGTTGGCGCAGCACCTCGGCCATCCGGGCGCAGGAGAGCAACTCGGTGGGGTTGGGCGGCAGGGGGCCGCTGGTGAGCACGGACAGCCGACCGCCGGCCTGCTGCGCCACGTCCTCGACCTCGGCCTGGCCGATGAGCACCGTGGTCAGCCCGGCCGCCTCGACCAGTCCGAAGGTGCGGGCGACGGACGGGCGGCGCAGGTCGGCGTCGATCAGACAGGTCCGCATGCCCGCGTCGGCCAGGGAGAGCGCCAGGTTGACGGACGTGGTGGTCTTGCCCTCGCCGGGCACCGGACTCGTGACGACGATGACCTTCGGCCGCTGGTCGATCTGGGCGAACTGCAGATTGGCTCGCAGCTTGCGGAACGCCTCGGCACGCGCGGAGTGGCCGACGGTGTCCATCGCGATGCGCCGCTGGGCCGCGCCCTTCTCGAACGGGATGGAGGCGAGGACGGGCAGCGAGGTGAGTTCACCGAGGGCGTCGCTCGTCTTGACCGTGGTGTCGAGCGCCTCGCGCAGCGCGACGACCCCGGCGGCGAGCAGCAGGCCCCCGAACACTCCGCCGGCGAGGACGAGCAGCTTGTTGGGCGACACGGGGCGCTTGGGCACGACGGCCTGCTCGGTGACGCCGAGCGAGACGGGCGAGGCGAGGGCGGCGGACGCCGTCGCGGACGAGCCCCGGATCCGCTTCGGCGTCTCCAGCTTCTCGACCACGGTGGCGAAGCGCTGCGCGACGGCGTCGGCGATGCGTGCCGCACGTCGCGGTGCCGGGTCCCGGACCGTGATGTTGATCAGCACGGTGTTGAGCGGAGCCTCGGCGGAGATACGGGACGCGAGCTGCTCGGGCGCGTACGGCAGCTTCAACTCGCGCACCACGGGCGCGGTCACCTGGCGCGTGGCGACGATCGCGGCGTACGACTGGACGCGCGCCTGGGAAAAGGACTGCCCCTGGTTCAGTTCGGCGGTGTCCGCGCCGGAGCGGGTGGCCACGAAGAGCTGGGTGTGGGCGGCGTAGACCGGCGTGCTCACGAAGATCGCCGCCTCGGCCGCGCCGATACCGAGCAGCAGGCAGACCAGAATGGCCGGCCAGCGCCTGGCCACGACTTTGAGATATCCCCGAAGGTCCACGCACACCCCAGATCTTCTTGTAAATTCAGCACGGAATACGGCGCCCAGATTAGGTGCATTGGCCCACCGTTTCCGGCAGCCACGACAGCGCGCGCACACAACATCCGGTAATTCGTAAGCCGTTCGAGGGAAATAGACCCAGAAAACCCGGCGAGAAAAACAACGAGGGGTTTATGCGTACGAAAATCGTAAGTGAAGACGCCCGCGCACCGGAAACACCTTCCCGCAGACTCCGTATCGTGCTGGTCTCTTTCGCCTGCGACCCCACCCGCGGCAGCGAGCCGGCCATCGGCTGGGGCTGGGCCGAGACGCTGGCGCGGCGCGGGCACACCGTGGAGGTGCTCACCCACCCCGAGTTCGACAACGTGGCGCAGATCGCGCGCCGGGTGACGGAACTGGGTCCGGCGGGCGAACGCATCAAGGTGCACGTCGTACCGCGGCCCGCCGCTCCCTCCTGGACCCGGCTGCTGCCCGGCTTCCTGCGCGGCATGGCCGAGGAGGTCACCACCTACGGCGGCTGGCAGCGCCGGGCCCTGGCCCATGCCCGGCGCAACGGACTCGCCGCGGCGGACCTGGTGCACCACGTCTCCTACGGATCCCTGCAGGGCGGCAGTGAGCTGCGCCGCCTGGGGCCCCCGCTCGTGTTCGGCCCCGTCGGCGGCGGCCAGACGGCACCGCACAGCCACCGGCGCTTCATGGGCACCGCATACGCGCAGGAGCTGCTGCGCACGCTGCTGTGGGTGCGCTGCCTCAGCCGCCGGCCCGCCTGCCGCCGCACGCTCCGCGAGGCCGCGGTGGTCCTGGCCACCAACCGGGACACCGCACGGCTGGCCCGGCGGCTGAGCCCCACCGACACGCATCTGATGCTGGCCGACGGCATCCAGGAGTCGCTGATCCGGGAGCCGATGGCGGCGGAGGGCGACCGGCCGGACCGGCCGCCGACGGTGCTGTGGGTGGGCAGGCTGCATCCCCGCAAGACGCCCGAGCTGGCGCTGCGGGCGCTGGTCCATCTCCGGTCGGAGATCCCGCGGGCCCGCCTCGTCGTCCTCGGTGACGGGCCGCTGCGGCTCCCGCTGGAACGCCTCGCGCACCGCCTGGGCGTCGGCGACTGCGTCGAGTTCCGTGGTCTGCTGCCCCGCGAAGAGGTCTTCCGGGCCTGCGACGAGGCCGACGTGTTCCTCATGACCAGCCTGCGGGACTCCTCCAGCACCCAGACCCTGGAGGCATGGGCCAGGGGCCTGCCCGTCGTCCATCTCGGCCACCACGGCATCAGCGACTTCTCGGCGCCGGGCGGCGCGGTCTCCGTACCGCTCGGCGACCCGGCGGACCTGCCGCAGCGCATCGCCTGCGCGCTCGGCGGCGTGCTCAGGGAGCGGCAGACCCGCCAGGGCATGGAACGGGCCGCGCTGTCCTGGGCCCGGAAGCACACCTGGACGGCGAAGGCGGAGTTCGCCGAACAGCTCTACGACGCCATCGTGCCCGCCGCCAGATGAGGCCCCGGCCGCCCGGCCCGGCCCTGCGGCCGGGCGGCCGGGCGGCCGGGCGGCGACGCACAGGGCCCGTCGCCCGGCCACGCGGCAGTCGTCGCCCGGCACCTCGCCGGGACCCGCCGGTCGTGGGCGCGGCCGCTCGAAGTCCGCACCCGGGATCCGGGTGCGGAAGGAGGGGCCCCTAGGGCAGGTCGGCGGGGGTCACCCGGTCGACCACCGTGTGCTGGCTCGGCACGGCGGGCGGTGTGGGCCGGCCCAGCGCCCGCAGGGTCCAGCCGGCGGACCGCCACAGCGACGCGTCGAGGGCGTTGCGCGCGTCGAGGATCCTGCGCGCCGGTGCCACGGCGGCGAGCGCGGCCGGGTCGATGCGGCGGTACGCGCTCCACTCGGTCAGATGCAGCACGAGATCGGCGCCCAGGCACGCCTTCTCCACGTCCGGGGCGTAGTCGAGCTGCGGCAGGACGGCCCGGGCGTTGTCCATCCCCTTCGGGTCGTGCAGCCGTACCTCCGCACCCTCGCGGTGGATCGCCGCCGCGACGGCCAGGGCGGGCGAGTCGCGCACGTCGTCGCTGTCGGGCTTGAACGTGGCCCCGAGGACGGCGATGCGGCGGCCGGCGAACGTTCCGCCCGCCATCTCCCGGGCGATGCCGATGGTGCGCCGCCGCTGCCGCGTGTTGACCTCGTCGATCTCGCGGAGGAACGACACGGCACCGCCGACGCCGAGTTCGTCGGCACGGGCCGTGAACGCCCTGATGTCCTTGGGCAGGCACCCCCCGCCGAAACCCAGGCCCGCGGACAGGAAGCGGCGGCCGATACGGCTGTCGTACCCGAGCGCGTCGGCCAGGGTGGTCACATCGGCGCCCGTGGCGTCGCAGACTTCCGCCATCGCGTTGATGAACGAGATCTTCGTGGCGAGGAACGCGTTGGCCGCGACCTTCACCAGCTCGGCGGTCGCCGGGTCCGTGACGAGACAGGGCACGCCCGCTTCCAGCAGTGGCGCGTACACCTCGCGCAGGGTCCGGTCGGCCCGCGGCGACAGCACCCCGGCCACCAGCCGCTCGGGGCGCAGCGTGTCCTCGACGGCGAAGCCCTCCCGGAGGAACTCCGGGTTCCAGGCGACCTCGACATCCGCGCCCTCGGCCGCGAGGTCCTGGACGCGCGCGGTCAGCCGGGCCGTCGTCCCCGCGGGAACCGTGGACTTGCCCACGATCAGGCAGCGCCCGCGCAGCCGGGGCACCAGGGCGTCGACGACGGCGTCGACCGCCCGCAGGTCGCAGGCGTGCGAGTCCGGGCGCTGCGGGGTGGGCACACAGACGAAGTGCACCTCGCCGAACCCGGCCGCCTCCTGGAGCGAGGTGGAAAAGCGCAGCCTCCCCGAGCCGAGGGCTCTGCCCAGCACGTCCTGCAGCCCCGGTTCGTAGAAGGGCACACGGCCGTCTGCCAGCGCCGCGATCTTCTCGGCGTCGATGTCCACGCCGAGCACCTCGTGGCCGAGGTCCGCCATGCACGCGGCGTGCACGGCACCGAGGTATCCCGTTCCGATGACGGTCAGTCGCATGTCGGTCAGCCCGTTCTGGATCAGTCCGGATAGCCGGACGGATTGAGTTCCTGGAACCGCCATGCGTCCTCGCACATCGCGGTGAGGTCCCGGGTCGTGGTCCACTCCCAGGCCCGGGACACCGCGCCGGGGTCGGCGACGAGGGCCGGCACGTCGCCGGGGCGGCGGCCGGTGATCTCGTACGGGACCGGCGTGCCGCAGGCCTGCTGGAAGGCGGCGACGAGTTCGAGGACCGAGGTGCCCCGCCCGGTGCCGAGATTGAAGACGCGCATGCCGGGCTCGTCGTCGAGGTGCTCGAGCGCGACGCGGTGGCCCTCGGCGACGTCCATCACATGGACGTAGTCGCGCACGCCCGTGCCGTCGGCGGTCGGGTAGTCGTCACCGAAGACACGCAGCTTCGGCAGCTTCCCGGCGGCGACCCGCGCGAGGTACGGCATCACGTTGTCGGGCACGGCCGCCCGGGGCACCTCGCCGAGCAGCCCGCTCGGGTGGGCGCCGACCGGGTTGAAGTAGCGCAGCGCCAGCACGGAGAACCCGGGCAGCCGGCGGCACACGTCGGCGAGCACCTGTTCGCACAGCCACTTGGAGGCGGCGTACGGATTGGTGGGGCTCGCGGGGTCCTTCTCGGTCAGCGGCACCTTGGTCGCGTTGCCGTAGATCGAGCAGGACGAGGAGAACACCAGGCGGTGCACCCCGTGGTCGCGCATGGCGCGCAGCAGAGCCGTGGTGCCGCCGACGTTGGTGTCGTAGTACTCGACGGGCAGCTCCACGGACTCCCCGACGGCCTTCCTCGCCGCGAAGTGGATGACGGCGTCGACGGCGTGCCGCTCGAACACCCGGGACAGCGCCCGCCGGTCGAGCAGGTCGACCTCGTGGACGGCGGCCGGCTCACGGCCGGTGATCTTCGTGACGCGTTCCAGCGCGCCGGGCGAGCTGTTGGAGTAGTCGTCGACGACCACGACGTCGTAGCCGTGGCCGAGGAGTTCGACGCAGGTGTGGCTGCCGATGAAGCCGGCTCCGCCGGTCACCAGCACGGTGGTGCGGCCTGGCATGGTCACCTCTCGGGCGTCAGAGCGCGGGGTCCGTGACGGTCAGCAGGGGCCGTTCGCCGTGCGGCGCGGGGACATGGCCGTCGGCGGCATCGCCGTACGGCCGGCTCCGGAACCACTCCACGGTCCGGCGCACGCCCTCCGTGACCGGCACCTCCGGGTACCAGCCGAGGTGTTCCCGGGCGCGCGAGATCTCCGGGCGGCGGCGGGTCGGGTCGTCCGTGGGGAGCGGGTGGTACTCGACGGGCGCGGACGAACCCGTGATGCCGAGGACGAGCTCGGCGAGGTCGGACACGGTCCACTCCTCCGGGTTGCCGAGATTGACCGGCCCGGTCTCGGACGAGTCCAGCATCGCGATCAGGCCGCGGACCAGGTCGTCCACGTAGCAGAAGCTGCGGGTCTGCTTGCCGTCGCCGTACACGGTCAGGGGTTCGCCGGCGAGCGCCTGGGCGATGAAACTGGACACCACCCGGCCGTCGTGGCGGCGCATGCGCGGGCCGTAGGTGTTGAAGATGCGGACGATGCCCACGTCGACGCCCAGGGTGCGGTGATAGGCCAGGCTCACGGCCTCCGCGTACCGCTTGGCCTCGTCGTAGACGCTGCGCGGCCCGACCGGGTTGACGTTCCCCCAGTACGTTTCGTCCTGCGGGTGGACCAGCGGATCGCCGTAGACCTCGCTGGTCGAGGCGAGCAGGAACCGGGCGTCGTGCGCACGGGCGAGTTCCAGGGCGTTCTCGGTGCCCCGGCTTCCCACGGCGAGGGTCTGCAGGGGGAGCCGCAGATAGTCCGGCGGTGACGCGGGACTGGCGAGATGGGCGACGGCGTCGACCGGGCCGGACACCTCCGCGCCGACGCTCACATCGGCGTGCAGCACCTCGAAGGCGGGATGTCTGCGCAGGTGGGCGATGTTCTCCGGCCGGCCCGTGCTGAAGTTGTCCAGGCACACCACGGCGTCACCACGCCGCAGCAGTGCCTCGCACAGGTGAGAGCCCAGAAAACCGCCCCCACCGGTCACGGCAACGCGCATGAAATTCTCCAGGAATGCACGAAGGGGTGAAGAAGCTCTCGGAGAAGTTCTCGGAGAAGTTCTCCAAAACAGCGGAAAGGATATGAGCACATGCCGTGTCATTCCCGCCTGCGCAACCCGAGCCGTGCACTGTCTGGCGGAACCCGGGGAAGGCCGCGGGAATCCGCTAATATGGCGAAAGCGTCTTCGGGCGCTGCTCGTCCAAGGGCTGTGCAGCCGGGTGGACGGCCTTTTTCCGTACGGTGGCCGACCACTCTTACGTGTGAACGGAACGCCTCGCGCGTCGTGCGGATCACGCCGGTCGCACCGTGAGAAGGTCCTGGCCATGACGCAGCTGACCTCCGTCACCGTCAAAGGTGTGCGCTGGACCTATCTCGCCGGCGCGGCCGGAATTGTCGTCCAGATTCCCTATGCCGCCGCCATGGCCCGGCTGCTCACCCCCCGGGATTTCGGGCTGATGGCGCTGGCCCACCTGGTCCTTCGGTTCGCGCACAACTTCGCCCAGGGCGGCCTGCGTTCCGCGGTGGTGCAGCGTCCCTCGCTCACCGCCCGCGACGTACGGGTCGTCCTCGCGCTCGCCCTCACCGTCGGCAGCGGCTCCTACACGGCCGTCTGGTGCATCGCGCCCTACGGCACCGCACTGGTCGGCGGCCCCGCGGAGTTGACCGGCATGATCCGGGTGACCGCGCTGATGCTGCTGTTCATGGCCCTGGGCGCCCCGGCCGTCGGACTGCTCGGCCGCGGCATGCGCTACCGGGCCGTCGCCGTCGCCGACTTCTCCTCCTTCGTCGTCGGCTACTGCGCCGTCGGACTCACCTGCGCGCTCCTCGGCGCCGGGGTGTGGAGCCTCGTCTACGGCACCCTCGGCTGGTACCTGCTCCAAGCCCTGATCCCCTATCTCCTGGTCAGGCATTCACTGCGGCCCCTGTTCGACGTACCGGCCATGCGCGACTTCATGCGGTTCGGCGGCAAGGTCTCGGTGAACGGCTTCCTGGAGTACCTGACGGAGGACTTCGGCAAGCTCGCCATCGGCCGCTACGTCGGTGTCACCGCCGCCGGGTTCTACGACCGCGCGGCCCTGCTGGCGTCGCTCCCGCTCCAGCAGATCCAGCAGGCGGCGAGCAAGGTGCTGCTCCCCGCCTTCAGCCGGATCCAGCACGAGACCGGCCGGCTCGGCGCCTCCTACGCCGACTGCACCGCCCTGACCACGCTGATCCTCTTCCCGCTGTGGGCGGTGATCGCCGGGAGCGGCGAGCAGTTGGTGGTCCTGCTGCTCGGCGGCCAGTGGCGCGGCAGCGCGTCCCTGGTCCCGCTCCTCGGCCTGGTCAGCGCGCTCGGTCTGGTGGCGCAGTTCTCCGGCACGCTGGTGGAGGCCATGGGCGCGGTGGGACGCAAGGCGGCCATCCACCTGGTGCAGCTCGGCGTGCTCGCAGCCGGGACCCTCGCCGTCCTGTTCCTCGGTTGCACGGTGCACCGGCTGATGCTGGTGGTGCTGGCCGGCCAGCTCGTCAAGCAGGCCCTGTTCCTCACCTGGCTGGCCCGCCTCTTCCCCGCCACGCGGCGGCCGGTCGCGCAGGCATACGCGCAGGCCGCCGCCCTCACCGCCGCCGTCTGGCTCGCCCTGTGGTCCGTCCAGCAGGCGCTGGCGGGCAGCTGCCCCCTGGCGCTGGTCCTGGCGGCCAAGGTGACGACGGCGGCCGCGCTGCTGCTCGGCTGCGCGCGGTACGGGACCGGCCTGCACGGCGTGCGGGTGGCCCGGGAACGCGGCCTGCTGCCGGGCGCGCTCGCCCGCCGGGACCTCGGCGAGGCCTGCTGACCCGCTCAGTAGGCGCCGTTGCCCTCGACGACGGCCCGCAGCGTCCGGCGCAGGATGCCGAAGTCGACGGCCGGCGACCAGTTGTCGACGTAGCGCAGGTCCAGGGCGATCGTCTCGTCCCAGGACAGGTCGGAGCGCCCGCTGATCTGCCAGAGGCCGGTGAGCCCCGGCTTCACGCGCAGCCGCCGCAGCTCCACCTCGTTGTACCGGGCCACCTCGTCGGGCAGCGGCGGCCTGGGCCCCACCAGGGACATGTGTCCCTGCAGCACGTTGAACAGCTGGGGCAGCTCGTCCAGGGAGAAGCGGCGCAGCACCCGGCCCACCCGGGTGACCCGGGGGTCGCGGCGCATCTTGAACATCAGGCCGTCGTGCTCGTTCGTCCGGGCCAGCTCGTGCCGCAGCCGCTCGGCGTCGGCGACCATGGTGCGGAACTTCGCCAGGCTGAACGGGCGGCCGCCCTGCCCGATGCGGATCTGGCGGTGCAGGACCGCTCCCGGCGAGTCCAGCCGTACCGCGGCCGCCACCACGGCGAACACCGGGGCCAGCAGCACCAGCAGCAGGGCGGCACCCACCCGGTCCGTCACCTCCTTCAGCAGCCGGGCCGCACCCCGCCGGACCGGCGGCGCCACCCGGAGCATGGTCAGACCGGCCACGGACGACACCTTGATCCGGCGCTGTGCCACCTCGGTCAGGCCGGGCACGACGACCAGCGGCCGGCCGTCCTCGTGCACCGCCCAGGACAGCCGGCGCAGACGCTCACCCGCCATGCTCGGCCCGGACACCACGAAGACCAGGTCGACGTCGAGCCCCCGGGCCGCCGCCAGCACCGGCGCGGCGTCCCCGGACAGGTGCGCCGGCGACCGCCGGTCCAGCCGCGCCGCGACCGGGGCCACGGAGCCGGGATCCTCGTCGCCGATCGGACAGACCCCGACCACGACGAACTCGTGGTCGGTGCGGCGCGCGAGCTGACGCATCACACCGTCGAGCGCGACGGCCTCGCCGATCACCAGGGCCCGGCTGACGGCCCGCCCGCCCCGTCGCCGGGACGCGAGATGACGGCTCGTCAGGCCGTGGCAGGCCGCGGTGCTCGGCAGACAGGCGACCAGACCGGCCAGCGCGAGATGCAGGGGCGAATGCTCGCCGGTCGCGGCGCGCACCGCGGTGAGCAGTCCGACCAGGACCAGCCAGTCCCGCAGCAGGAAGGCGGCGTTGCTGCTCTCCCCCAGGTTGCGCCACGCGTACCGGGCGCGTGCGCCGCGCACGAGCATCCAGGCCGCCGCCACCGCCAGGGCGTACCAGCGGGCGTGCGCGTCGCCGGCCAGCCGGAGGGCCGCGTACACCGGCAGCGCCGAGCCCACCGCGTCGACGGCCACCGCGGCCGGCAGATACCAGGCGGGCTTGCTGTGGCGTCTTCGCCTGCTGCGGGGTGGCTCCGGCTCGGACCGCGGCTGCACACGCCCCGCCATCGGCACAGAGGGCAGATCTCCCCGAACAGTCACGGTCACCCTTTCCTACCGGCTCCAACGGCTCCCACGGGTCCGGGCACCTGCCCATGGACGAACCCGCCGACGACGGCCGCAGGGGCCGGACGCGTGCGCGCTGCGGCGGGCGGCGGACGCCATCGAGTGTGTCGGAGGTGTTGACGGTGGCACGGCCGGCGACGCTCATCGGCGCCAACTCTCACCCATGAGCAGCATCCGGCGCCCCCCGCCGGGCGGTGCCCGCTGCACGGACCGCGCTGCGCCGGACGGGTGGGATCGGGGCACCGCCCCGTGCAAAGCGCCGGTAAGGGACACCGGGTTGCGCGAGTTTGTCCCTTGCCCGAAATGATCAGTGAGCGAAGGCGTCCTGTCATGAAGATCGCGGTGGTCCACAGCTTCTACTCCTCCGCACAGCCCAGCGGGGAGAACGGGGCCGTGCGCGACCAGGTGCGCGCGCTGCGGGCGGCGGGCCACGAGGTGGAGCTGTTCGCCGCCCACACCGACGAACTGGCCCGGGACCCCTTCTATCCGCTCCGGGCCGCGGCCCGCGTGGCGTCCGGCCGGGGCCACAGCCCGCTCGCCGCCCTGCGCGGGTACGCCCCCGACGTGGTGCACGTCCACAACCTGTTCCCCAACTTCGGGCGCTCCTGGGTACGGCACTGGAACGGCCCGCTCGTGGCGACCCTGCACAACTACCGGCCCCTGTGCGCGGCGGCGACGCTGTACCGCGCCGGAGCGGTGTGCACGCGGTGCCCGGACGGGGAACCCTGGTCGGCCCTGCGGTTCGGCTGCTACCGCGACTCCCGGGCCGCGACCCTCCCGCTGGCCTGGGCCGGGCGGCACGGTCCGGCGCGGGACCCGCTGCTGACCCGCGCGGACCGGCTGGTCGTCCTGTCCCGGCTGAGCGAGCGGACGTACCGGAGCGCCGGGGTGGCCGCCGAACGCCTGGTGCTCGTGCCGAACTTCGTCGACGCACCGGACGGCGGTCAGGTGCCGCCCGACGACACCGGCCGCTGGCTCGTCGCCGCGCGCCTGACGGCCGAGAAGGGCGTGCTGGAACTGCTGCGCCAGTGGCCGGACGGCGAGCCGCTGGACATCGTCGGCGACGGCGAACTCCGCGTCGCCTGCGAGGCGGCCGCACCCTCCTCGGTCCGCTTCCTCGGCCACCTCGACCGGACCGAGTTGCGCCGGCGCATGCCGGGTTGGCGCGGCCTGGTCTTCCCCAGCCGCTGGTACGAGGGCGCGCCCTGCGTGGAGGTCGAGGCGCTCGCGGCCGGGTTGCCGATCCTGGCGTTCACGGGCTCGTCGGTGGCCGAGTCGGTGCGGGAGCGCGGCACCGGCCTGGTCACGGACTGGGACCGGCCGCTCGGCCCCGTCCTGGCGGAGGCCGCCGCCCGCTTCCCGGCCCTGCGCGCCCACTGCCGGCAGGTGTACGCCGACCACTTCACGGAGCACGCCTGGACCAGCCGCGTCACCACGGCGTACCAGGAAGCGGCCCTCGCGGCCGGACACCGCACCCCGGCGCCCGCACCGGCGTAGGGCGAACGGTGAACAGGCGGCGGCGAAGGGCGGATGAAGCGTGAGCACAGGAGTACGCATGGCGGGCGCGCCGACCCAGGTGACCGACCGAACGGCCCCGATCCACCGGGCGGCCGGCCCCGGGGAACCCGACCGAACCCGCGAAGCCGATCCCGGCCGCCCCGACGCCCCCCGGGAAGCAGACCCGAACCCCCATACCGACCACCGGCCTTCCAGCGCCTGCCGGGTAGCCGAATCGAACCCCGAAACCGACCACCGGCAATCCAGCGACCCCCGGGAAGCAGGCCCGAACCCCCATACCGACCACCAGCAATCCGGCGACCCCCGGGAAGCAGACCCGAACCCCGAAACCGACCACTGGCCTTCCGGCGACCCCCGGGAAGCAAGCCCGAACCCCGATACCGACCACCGGCCTTCCGGCGGGACGCGGGTAGCCGGCTCGAGCTGCGAAAGCCCTCGCGAGCGCCCCGGCGGGATCCCGGCAGTCGGCCCGAGCGCTGAAGCCGCTCGCGAGCGTTCCGGCGGTCCCCGGCTGGTCGCCGGGATGGTGGCGGTCGCCGTTCTGCTCACCGGTGGCCGCTGGATCTCCCATGTGCACGTGGGGCCGCTGTTCATCACCGACGCGCTGCTGGCGCTCGCCTTCCTGCACGCCTTCTGCTCGCGCTTCCTCTCCGGCGAGCCACGGGACCGCGTGCACGGGCCGGGCATCCTGATCGGGCTGCTCCTGCTGGTGACGGGTCTCAGGCTGCTCGACGTGCAGGGCGACGCGCTGACGGCCGCCCGGGACGCGGCACCCTTCGCCTACGCGGCGATCGCCTACCTCTCCGGCGGCTCCTGGCAACGCGCCGACGCACGCTGCCGGGAGCGAACGGTCCGGTGGATCCACGGCGGGCTGCTGCTGCACCTGGCCTGGATGGTGCCGGCGACACTCGTCCCGGACGTCGTCGCGACGCTGCCCGAAGTGGGCAACACACGGATCTTCGAGATCAGGACCGACTTCGACGTGGCCGTGCTCGGGGTCCTGGCCGGCATGTCCGTGCTGCGGATCAGGCGGGGCCGAATCTGGCTGCACGCGCCGGCCGCGGCCGCCGCGCTCGGCACGGCGCTGGCCCAGGTCAACCGGGCCGGCCTGCTCTCCTGTTGCGCCTGTCTGCTGGTCGCCGTGCTGCTCCGGGCCGGCAGGCACGGCCGGCTCACCCTCCGCGCGGTCCTGCTGGGAGCGACGGCGGTCCTCGCCGTGGGCGTCATGCTTCCGTTGTCCCCGGCCGGCCAGCGACTGCTCGCGACCAACGGGCACGCCACCGCGTCCTCGGAGCTCGTGGAGAGCGCTCAGGGCACCAAACGCGCCCGCCTGATCGCGTGGGAGCGGGTCGTGACGTACACCCTCGACGACCCGGTCCGCTCGGCCGTCGGCGTCGGGTTCGGGCCCGACTTCCTGCGGCTGTCCGACGGCGACCTGCCCATCGGCCGGGGCATGGGAGTGCGCTCCCCGCACAACTACCTGATCACCTCGTTCGCCCGGCTGGGCTTCGTCGGTCTCGCCAGTGTCACCGCCCTGCTCGCCGGTCTCGCGGCCACCGTCGTCCGGACCGTGCGCCGGGGCTCCCCCGACGATCTGACCTCGCTGTGCGTGCTGCTGGTGATCTCCCTGCTCGTCGTCGCCCTGCTGGGCGTGATCCTGGAGTCCCCGTTCGGCGCCGCCCCCTTCTTCTGGGCGGCCGGAATCCTGCTCACGGGCGCACGGTCACGGAGGGCTCTCCTCCGCCGGAAAACGAAACCCCACTCACCCCGGGAGGCGATGGCATGAGTGTCGCAGTGGTGACCGGCTCGGCCGGTCTGATCGGCTCGGAAACGGTCCGGCACTTCGCGGGCCTCGGACTCGACGTCGTCGGCATCGACAACGACATGCGCGCACGGTTCTTCGGCACGGAGGCGTCCACCGCGTGGAACGCGGACCGTCTGGCCGCGGACCTCGGCCGTTCCTACAGGCACCACGCCGTGGACATCCGCGACCGGGACGGGCTGGCCTCCGTCTTCCGCCGGTACGGCCGCGACATCGCCCTCGTCGTCCACACCGCGGCACAGCCCTCCCACGACTGGGCGGCCCGCGACCCCTACACCGACTTCGACATCAACGCCGGCGGCACGCTCAACGTCCTGCAGAACGTCCGCGAGCACTGCGCCGACGCCCCGCTGATCCACTGCTCCACCAACAAGGTGTACGGCGACCGCCCCAACTCCCTTCCCCTGGTGGAGCAGGAGACCCGCTGGGAGATCGCCCCCGGGCACCGCTACGCGGCCGGCATCACCGAGGACATGTCCATCGACACCTGCCTGCACTCCGTCTTCGGCGCCTCGAAGGTGGCCGCGGACGTCATGGTCCAGGAGTACGGCCGCTACTTCGGGCTCAAGACGGCCTGCTTCCGCGGGGGCACCCTCACCGGCCCCGGCCACTCGGCCACCGAACTGCACGGCTTCCTCGGCTATGTGATGCGCTGCGCCATGGAGCGGCGCACCTACCGGCTCATCGGCTACAAGGGCAAGCAGGTGCGGGACGCCATCCACAGCCATGACGTGGTCGCCGCCTTCGAGGCGTTCTTCCGCGCCCCGCGCAGCGCCGAGGTGTACAACCTGGGCGGCGGCCGGCACTCCCACGCCTCCAACCTCGAGGCGATCGCCCTGGCCGAGAAGATCTCCGGCAACGAGATGCTCGTCGAGCACGTCGACACCCCCCGGACCGGCGACCACATCTGGTGGATCAGCTCCAACGCCCGTTTCCGGCAGCACTACCCCGAGTGGCAGCCGACCTACGACGTGCCCCTGATCCTGCAGGAGATCCACGACGCCAACGCGGACCGGTGGGTCCCCGTCCGGTGAAGCGGAACGTACTCGGCGTCCTCGTCGACGTCACCCGGTATCCCGAGGCCGTGGACACCGTGCTCACCGCGGCCCGGCGACGCCGTCCGCTCGCGGTGACCGCGCTGGCCGTCCACGGGGTGATGACGGGCGTGCTGGACCGGGAGCACGGTGCGCGTCTCAACTCCTTCGACCTGGTGACCCCGGACGGCCAGCCGGTGCGCTGGGCGCTGAACCTGCTGCACCGCGCGGGCCTCACGGAGCCGGTGTGCGGTCCCGACCTCACCTTCCAGGTCCTCGGTGCGGCGGCCGAGGAGGGGCTGCCGGTGTACCTGTACGGCTCCACCGAGGAGACGCTGGACCTGCTCGTGCTGCGGCTGCAGAACCGGCTCCCGGCGCTGAAGATCGCCGGCCGGGAGGCGTCCAGGTTCCGTACCGCGCACCCCGGTGAGGACGCGGAGATCGCCGGCCGCATCGCCGCGTCCGGAGCACGGATCGTCCTGGTGGGGCTCGGCTGCCCGCGCCAGGAAGTCTTCGTCCACGCCATGCGCCCGCTGCTGCCGATGCCGCTGCTCGCGGTCGGGGCCGCCTTCGACTTCCACGCCGGGACCCTGCGCAGACCGTCGCCGTGGGTGCGCAGGCACGGCCTGGAGTGGCTGTGGCGGCTGGCCATGGAACCCGGCCGGCTGTGGCGCCGGTACCTGCTCCTCAACCCCTACTACCTGCTGCTCCTCGCGGCCCAGTGGACCCGGCTGAAACCGGCCGCCCCGGCGCCCCCCACGACGGACCGGCAGGCCGCGTTCCCGGTGTGATGCGCCGGGCCCAGGCACGAAGGGCTCCCCCCATGCGTCCCCTCCTCACCCGCGCCGCCCGGCCGACGGCCGTCCGCGCGCTCGCCGCGCTGCTCGGTGGTGCCACACTCCTCGCCGCGCCGGCCGCACCGGGCGAAGTCCGGCCGGCCGAGGCACGCGCCGAACGCCTCCTCGCCGACGGGCTCGCCGCCACCCCGCCGATGGGTTTCAACAACTGGAACTCGACCTACTGCGGTGCGGCGTTCAACGAGGCGATGGTGAAGGAGATCGCGGACATCATCGTCGCGAAAGGGCTGAGCACCGCCGGCTACCAGTACGTCAACCTCGACGACTGCTGGGCCCTGCCCGACCGGGACGCGAACGGCAGGCTGGTGCCCGACCCCGCCCGCTTCCCGCACGGCATCAAGGCCGTCGCCGACTACGTCCACGCCAAGGGCCTCAAGCTCGGCATCTACACCAGCGCGGGCACCAGGACGTGCAACAACGAGACCGGCTTCCCCGGTGCGCTGGGCCACGAGTACGGCGACGCCCGGCAGTTCGCCGAGTGGGGCGTCGACTACCTCAAGTACGACAACTGCAACAACCAGGGCCACGACGCCAGGCAGCGGTACACGACGATGCGCGACGCCCTGCAGGCCACCGGCCGGCCCATCGTCTACAGCATCTGCGAGTGGGGCGGCAGCAAGCCCTGGGAATGGGCGGCCGGCGTCGGCCACCTGTGGCGCACCACCGGCGACATCGCCGACACCTGGGCGTCCGTGCTGACGGTCATGAAACAGAACCTGCCCCTCGCCCCCTACGCCGGCCCCGGGCACTGGAACGACCCCGACATGCTCGAGGTCGGCAACGGCGGGATGACGGACACCGAGTACCGCACGCACTTCTCGATGTGGGCCGTGATGGCGGCACCCCTGCTCATCGGCACCGACCTGCGCAGGGCGACGGACGCGACCTTCGCCGTCCTCGGCAACACGGAGGTGATCGCGGTCGACCAGGACCCGCTGGGCCGGCAGGGCGAGGTCGTCTCCAGCGAGGGCGGGCGCTGGGTCGTCACCAAGCCGATGCGGGACGGCAGCCGTACGGTGGCGCTCTTCAACGAGTCCGACCAGGAGCAGCGGATCACCACGACGGCGCCGGCCGTCGGCCTGCCGGACACCGGCGGCTACACCGTCCGCGACCTGTGGCTCCACCGCGGCTCCCGCACCACGGGGACCATCACCGCGACGGTCCCCGCACACGCCACCACCCTGCTCCGGGTGACGGCCGACGCCGGCTGACCCCTGCCCGGCCGGACCGACCGACCGGCAGCCAGGCCCTAGGCGTTCCTCGGCCCCGCGTGCTGCACCACCTCGAAGGACCACAGGGTCGAGTCGGTGGCCGCGGGCCGGGGCCGCTCCCCGCCCTCGCCGCTCCCGCGGTGCGCGGACTTCATCGGCCCCTCCATCCAGGCCTGGAAGGACTCCTCGTCCCGCCAGCGGGTGTAGACGAGGTACTGGTCGGTGCCCTCGACCGGCCGCAGCAGCTCGAACCACTCGAAGCCGTCCGAGCCCTCCACGGCGTGCGCCCGCGAGGCGAACCGCTTCTCCAGCGTCTCCCGCTGCTCGGCGGGGACGGTCAGCACGTTGATCTTGACTACGCTCATGCCCCCATCCTGCCCCGACCGCGCGGGCGCCGCCCGTAAACGCCCCGGGTGACCCCGTCCGCAGAACGCCTGCGGGGTCCTTCGGCAGAACGCCTGCGGGGTCCGTCCGCACAACGCCTGGGTGGCCCGTCTCCGCACCCGCCGCTCACCCACCTCCTCGAACACGTGCATCATTGCCACGCCGCTGCAGGGACAGGACGACGGGGGGAACGGTGCGCGCGCGAAGAGCCGGGATCGGTACGGTGACGGGCCTGTGTGCCGCCCTGCTCCTCGCGGCCTGCGGGCCCGGCGACGACGGCGGCGCCGCCGGACCGGCGCGGAGCCGGATCGCCGACGCCCCCGCCCGACTGCCCGTACCGCACGGCAGGGGCAGCAAGGTGCGGGACGACTTCAACGGCGACGGCCACCGCGACCTCGTCCTCAACGACCTGGTGAAGCAGGACCGGCACGCCGACGACGCCGGTATCGGAATCGTCTACGGCGGCCCCCGCGGGCTGACTCCGGGAGCCCGGCAGCTGCTCAGCCCGCGCCGGCAGGCGGCGCCCACCAAGGGGCGGTTTCCGGCCGCCTTCGACGCGGAGGAGAGCTGCGACCTCGACGGGGACGGCTTCACCGACCTCCTCGTCTCCACCGACCCGCCGTACGACGGGCAGGGCCGGCCCCCGGTGCCACTGCAGATCCTGTTCGGCTCCCCCGCCGGGCCGACCGGGCGCGCCGTCAAGCTCGCCGTCCCGGCCCGGGCCCGCTTCGGCAACGACTGGCCGGACCAGCCGGTGTGCGGTGACTTCGACGGGGACGGCAGCGAGGACCTGGTGCTGCACGCGTCCGGCGGGAAACTCTCCTACCTGCGCGGCCCGTTCAGCCGGAAAGGCGCCCCGCGCGCGGCCGGCGCCCCGCTGCCCTCCCCCGGGGAGGTGCCCGTCGGCCCCGCCGCCGACGTGAACCGCGACGGCTACGACGACCTCGTGGTCCGCGCCACCGAGGGCACCGGCAGGGCCGCGGTCGTGCTCGGCGGCCCGGCCGGCCCCACCCGCACCGGCACGCTCCTGCCCTCCGGCGTCGACGTGGCCCTCGGCCGCTTCGGCCGGGGCGGTGCGCTGGACGCCGCCGTCGGCGGCACGGCCGGGACCTCCCTGCGCTACGACCTGCCCGCCCCGGCCGGCCCCGCCGTCCTCGCCGCCCCGGGCTCACTGCTGGACGCCGCCGACTTCGACGGCGACGGGCTCGACGAGCTGGTCTCCAGCGGCTCCCGGCTGCGCCTGTTCCGCGCGGGTAGCGCCGGCCTGTCGGCCACGAAGGGCGCCGTCACCGTCGTACCGAGGGCGACCGGCACCACGCGCGTACTGGCCGCCGCCGACTTCGACGGGGACGGGTGTGCGGACCTGGTGGTGCGGACGTACCGGGGCGGGACGCGGGACACGGTCGCCGTCCACCCCGGGACGCGACGGGGGCTGGTGCGGGCCACGCCCTCCGTGACGTTCTCCACCTCCGCGTTCCTCGACGGACAGCCCGGATCGTAGGTGTCACCCCGCCACGCCACAGCAGCCTCGGAGAATTACCGAACTCACGTACAACCCTTACGCACCGACGCGGGTCTCATGAACGCCGACCGCTCCGTGAACCACGGGTCGACCCAGGGTGAACACCGTGGGGCAACCCGGGCGAACCCGGACGGTCCGCAGCCCATCGACTGCGGATGCCCGCCAGGCATCCCCCGCATGCCGCAGGAGAACCCGCATGCACAAGCACCGCCGACTCGCCCTCGCGACGGCCACCGCGGCCGCGCTGACGGGCGGTCTGCTCACGTTCGCCGCCTCGCCCGCCACGGCCGCCGACTCCGTCAAGGTCGCGAAGGCCGACTTCAACGGCGACGGCATCGGCGACGTCGCCACCGAGGCGGCCTCCGCCTACGTCAGCGGCCACGCAGGAGCCGGCCAGGTCGTCGTGCTGTACGGCACGAGCACCGGCGTCACCTCCGCGAAGCGCAGCGTCATCAGCCAGGACACCTCCGGCGTCCCCGGGACCGCCGAGGCAAATGACAACTTCGGCGCCGAGCTGGCGTACGCCGACTTCAACGGCGACGGCTTCGACGACCTCGCCGTCGGCGCCCCCGGCGAGAAGGTCGGCACCGACACCGACGGCGGCACCGTCGCCATCCTCTGGGGCTCCACGAACGGCATCACCGGCAAGGGCATCACCGTGTCCGACCCGGCGGCGAGTTCCCACGACTTCTGGGGCAAGGACCTGGCCGCCGGCGACTTCGACGGCGACGGCAAGGCCGACCTGGTCGTCGGCAGCTCCAAGAGCACCCTGTACCTCTACAAGGGCGGCTTCACCACCTCCGGCGCCTACGGCAGCCGCACCACCGTCACGCCCCCCATCCAGTCGGGCACCAACGACAACCCCTTCGGCCCGTTGAGCCTGACCGCGGGTGACGTCAACGGCGACGGCCGCACCGACCTGGTGGTCGACGGCTTCGAGACGCAGACGCCGGACGGCTGGAACACCAACTACTGGCTGCCCGGCAGCGCCGCAGGCCTCAGCGGCGCCACCGCCAAGGCCCTCAAGCCCGGCATCATCACCGCCATCGGCGACATCAACCACGACGGCTTCGGCGACATCGTCTCCGGCGCCGGCTGGGACTCCACCCTCGACGACGGCACCCCCGTCCCGGACTCCTCCACCGGCGGCCGGGTCAACATCACCTACGGCTCCGCCGAGGGCCCCGCCGGCACCACCGCCATCAGCCAGAACACCGGCAGCGTCCCCGGCACCTCCGAGAAGGGCGACGGCTTCGGCTGGGACCTCGACCTCGGCGACATCAACGGCGACGGCTTCCAGGACCTGGTCGTCTCCACCCCGGACGAGGACATCGACGGCGTCACCAACACCGGCATGGTCACCGTGCTCTACGGCTCCGCCGACGGCGTGAACACCAGCTCCGGCGCGCAGTCCTTCGCCCAGAGCACCGCCGGCGTGCCCGGCAGCGACGAGAAGAACGACCTGTTCGGCGCCGACGTCAAGCTCGACGACGTCACCGGCGACGGCAAGGCCGACCTGGTGATCGGCTCGTACGAGAACAGCGGCAACGGCGGCATCACCTACCTGCCGTCCAACGGTACGAAGATCACCACGAGCGGCGCGCGTTCCTTCGGGCCGTCCGCCGTGGGCGTCTCGACCACCGGCGCCCCGCAGTTCGGCGCCGTCTTCGCGGACTGATCCGCCGTACCCCACAGCCGGCCGGGCCCGCCGTCACGGCGGGCCCGGCCGCGCTCGCGGTCCACGCACCGCGCTCTCCGCAGGAACCCCCGGCCCACGCACCGCGCGCCGCGCCGGACCCCCGGCCCACGACCACCCGGAGGACCCTCCCGATGCCCCACCCGCGCAAGGCCACCCCTGCCGCCCTCGCCGCCGCCCTGCTGACCGCCGGCCTGACCCCGCTGGTGCTGGCCGGCCCGGCCTCCGCCGCGGTCGCCAAGCAGTACGACGACTTCAACGGCGACGGCTACCGCGACCTGGCGTACACCAACTACTCGTCGGGCGTCTCCGGCCCCGGCGGCTGGAACGGCGGCGCCGTCACCGTCGTCTACGGCACCTCGGGCGGCCTGGACACCGCGCACCCGCGGGTGATCCACCAGGACAGCCCCGGCATCCCCGGCACCGGCGAGGACGACGACCTCTTCGGCGACTCCCTCAGCAGCGCCGACCTCGACAAGGACGGATACGCCGACCTCGTCGTCGGCAACCAGACCGAGACCGCGGGCAGCGCCTCGTACCGCGGGTCGGTCACCATCGTGTGGGGCTCGCGCTCCGGCCTGTCCGGCGGCACCAACCTCACCCCGAAGAGCGGCGCGAACGGCTCGCAGGCCCACTTCGGCGCCGACCTCGCCACCGGCGACTTCACCGGGGACGGCTCGCCCGACCTCGCGGTGATCGGCGGCTCGGAGACCTGGCTCTACCGGGGACCGTTCACCAGGTCCGGGCACACCGGGAGTGTCAGCAAGATCGACAAGGTGGGCGAGGGCTGGTACTCCACCGGGCTCGCCGCCGGCAAGGTCAACGGCGACGGCAGGACCGACCTCGTGGTGCTCGGTGAACAGTTCACCGAGCAGGAGGACCACCCCGCCCTGCGCGCCTGGTTCCTCAAGGGCAGTTCCTCCGGCCTGACGTCGGGCGCCACCAAGACCCTGGACTCCGCCTGGCGCGGCGGCCTCGGCGCCAACGCCGTCATCGCCGACTTCGACAAGAACGGCTACGGCGACATCGCCATCGCCCAGCCCGACAAGGACCACGGCAAGGGCGCGGTGACCGTCTGGCACGGCACCTCCGCCGGCCCCAGCGGCTCGAACACGCTCAGCCAGGCCACGTCGGGCGTCTCCGGCACCCCGGAGGCCGACGACAACTTCGGCTACGACGTCTCGGCCGCCGACACCAACGGCGACGGCTACGCGGACCTCGCGGTCGGCGTGCCCTTCGAGGACGTCGACGGCAAGGAGGACCAGGGCGGCGTCCAGCTCTTCCGGGGCGGCTCCGGCGGCCTGAAGGGCACCCGCTCGGCCTGGATCCCGCAGACCGCCGTCGCCCCGGCCGACTCGTTCGCCGAGTTCGGCGGCTCCGTCCGGCTGCGCGACCTCACCGGCGACGGCAGGGCCGACCTGTCCGTCGGCACCAACGGCACCGCCTGGCTGCTGCGCGGCACGAGCGGGACGCCGTCGGGCACGGGGAGGACGGAACTGCCGGAGTACGGGGGCAACTTCCTCGACTGAGGCGGCACGGGGCCGGGACCGGACATGAACCCGGACGCGAACCCGGAGGTGAACCCGGACGGTGGCCCTGACGGCGACCCCGCCACGACCCGGACACCGTCTCTGATGACCCCTTAGGGGATGTCACAGGTCGGCCGCAAAGCCGGGCCCGGACGCCCGGGTCCGGCACGCGGCCCTCCGGGACCAGGTACGTTCGATGACGTGGCTGGATTCAGGATCGGACGCGGGGGCCGGGACAACCGCACCCCCCAGGGACAGCAGGCGCCGCAGGGACCGTCGTACGGCCGGCAGGGGCCGCCGCCGTACGGCCAGGGGCAGGGGCCGTCGTACGGCAGGCCCGCGGGGCCGTCGTACGGCCACCCGCAGGCGCCGCAGCGCCCGTACCCCCAGCAGGGGCCGTCGTACGGCCACCCGGGGCCGGGCGACGACGGACCGGAGTACTTCGGCGACGGCGGCCAGAGCGGCGCCTACGACCCGTACGCGGCCAACAACCCGGGCCACACCCAGGCCTTCTCGGTCGACGAGGCCGACGGCTACACCCAGGGCGCGACCTACCACGCCGGCTCGGCCGCCCCGGCCGGCCCGATCGGCCCGCCGCTGCACTGGAAGGAGCTGCTCAAGGGCATCGTCCTCGCCCCGAACCAGACCTTCCTGCGCATGCGCGACTACACGATGTGGGTCCCGGCGCTCGTCGTCACCTTCCTCTACGGCCTGCTCGCCGTCTTCGGCTTCGACGGCGCTCGCGCGGACGCGATCAACGCGACGCTCTCCGACGCCGTGCCGATCGTCCTGGTCACGGCCGTCGTGATGGTGCTCGGCCTCTTCATCCTGGGCGTGGTCACCCACACCCTGGCCCGCCAGCTCGGCGGTGACGGCGCCTGGCAGCCCACGGTCGGCCTCTCCATGCTGATCGCGGCCCTCTCGGACGCGCCCCGCCTGGTCTTCGCGATGTTCTTCGGCGGCAACGCCGGCTTCGTCCAGCTCCTCGGCTGGGCCACCTGGATCGGCGCGGGCGCCCTGCTGACCCTCATGGTCTCCCGCTCCCACGACCTCCCCTGGCCCAAGGCCCTGGGCGCGTCGGCGATCCAGCTGATCGCCCTGCTGTCGATCGTCAAGCTGGGCACGTTCTGACCCGCCCGCCCGGACAAAGGGGTCCCGGCACGGCCGGGGCCCCTTTTCCGTACCCTCCCTGCCTCGGGCGCCGAGCACCTGCCCCGCCCGTGGCAACGCGGGATCACCCGCCGTCGACGTCGAGTGCCGTTCCGTACAGCCGGTCCACCCTCAACCGGACGACCACTCGGCGCTCGGCGACCAACTGCTGAAGGAACGCGTCCTCATCCTCCGGCCTCGCAGCCTGCGGGATCATCGCGAGCAGTTCCCGGCCCACCGCATCGCCAGGCACCGTCGTGATCTCCGAGACCTCGGCCTCGCCCTCGGCTACGGCGAACGACCACACGTCGTCGCCCTGCACATGCAGGGAGGCGCGCGGCTCACGTCGCAGGTGCCCGACCTTGACACGGTCGGCGGTCGTGGAGAACCGCACGATGCGGGCCTCGGAGTCCCAGCTGTACAGCATGGTGGTCAGATGCGGATGGCCACTGCGCTTGACGGTGGCGAGCGTGCCGAACCGCTGCTTGCCGAGCAGGTCGGAGAGGGCTTCGTCGGACAGGGGGCGCGGCGCGGGTCCTTGAGTCATGACATGGTCAACATCCACGGCCGCCCCACCATTTCGTGGGGCGGGTCGCGCATCCGACCGCTGCACCGCAGGCCCGTTCCCGGGCCGGCCCGCCCGCGCGGTTCAGCCCGGCCGGCGGGGCGGGATCAGAGCGCTTCCCGGTTCTCCTTGGGCGCCTGCCCCGACCTGTGCACCGGGGGCAGGACACTCCACGGGAAGTTGATCCAGTCGTCGGTGCGTTTCCAGACGTAGTCGCACTTCACGAGGGAGTGGGACTTCTCGTAGATCACGGCGGAGCGCACCTCGGCGACGGTGTCGAGGCAGAAGTCGCGGACCAGCTTGAGGGTCTTGCCGGTGTCCGCGACGTCGTCGGTGATCAGCACCTTCTTGTCGGAGAAGTCGATGACGTCGGGCACCGGGGCGAGCATGACGGGCATCTCGAGGGTGGTGCCGACGCCGGTGTAGAACTCGACGTTGACCAGGTGGATGTTCTTGCAGTCGAGCGCGTAGGCGAGCCCACCGGCGACGAAAACGCCCCCGCGGGCGATGCTGAGCACGATGTCGGGCTCGTACCCGTCGTCGGCGATGGCCTGGGCCAGCTCGCGCACGGCGGCACCGAACCGCTCGTAGGTCAGGTTCTCCCGTACGGCCGTGTCCGTCATGGAGCGCCCGCCCTCACACCTGGGTCCGATGGAAGTTCAGGTAGGACCGCGAGGCGGTCGGCCCGCGCTGGCCCTGGTAGCGGGAGCCGTAGCGCTCACTGCCGTACGGGAACTCCGCGGGCGAGGTCAGCCGGAACATGCACAGCTGCCCGATCTTCATGCCGGGCCAGAGCTTGATCGGCAGGGTGGCGAGGTTGGAGAGCTCCAGCGTGACGTGGCCGCTGAACCCGGGGTCGATGAACCCGGCGGTGGAGTGCGTGACCAGCCCCAGCCGCCCGAGCGAGCTCTTGCCCTCGAGCCGCGAGGCGAGATCGTCGGGGAGCGTGATCACCTCGTACGTCGAGGCGAGCACGAACTCTCCGGGGTGCAGGATGAACGGCTCGTCCCCCTCCGGCTCGACCAGCCGCGTCAGGTCGGCCTGCTCGATCGAGGGGTCGATGTGCGGGTACCGGTGGTTCTCGAACACCCGGAAGAAACGGTCCAGCCGCACGTCGATGCTCGACGGCTGCACCATGGATTCGTCATACGGATCGATCCGTACCCGCCCGGCATCGATCTCGGCCCGGATGTCCTTGTCTGAGAGAAGCACGTCCCGAGGATACGCAAGGCGCGCGGAGCCGTGACAACCGATGACGGCCCCGCGCGCCCGATGATCTCCAGCTCGGCCGGCTACCGCTTCTGCAGAGCGACCGGAACCACGCTGCGCAGCCGGGCACACCGTGGACACCTCACGAGCCGGCCGGGGCCGAGCCGCTCGGCCTGCTGCATCGGGAACGAAGTGGCGCTGAAGACGTGCCCGTCCGCACAGCGAACGACGGTGCGTTCCATCAAATCCCTCAAGTCCCTTCCCCAAGAGCCGCGTCGGGCTGACCGACCCGACGGCAAAAGCCACATTACGGGATCAAAGAGACGACTCTCCAGGCGGCACTCCGGCCCCACCGGGACCCTCTCCCACCCCACCACCGTAGCCCCCAACTCGGTTCCCCCGCAGCGGGATCCCATGCCCGAAACGCACGCGGACCCCACGGTCCGAGCACCGGGGGTCTGCGATGAGGTACAGTGAGCGAGCGTTCGGACACCGACTCCGCGCGGGTCGATATGTCCGTCTTACGCGGGTGTAGTTTAATGGTAGAACATCAGCTTCCCAAGCTGAGAGCGCGAGTTCGATTCTCGTCACCCGCTCCATGCGAAACCCCAGGTCAGCGGCCTGGGGTTTGTTTCATCAGGGAGCCGCTGCCGCGCCTTGCGCGTGCCTCCTGCACCCCCGGATTGGGCACGCAGAGGGGGACGAGCGCCTTACGAGGGCACCCCCGCGTCACGTCCGCAGCATGGCGCCGACCTGACCTTTCACATGGATGAGCTGGAGGCGAGCCCTCAGCTCACGTCCCTGGGCGATGGCGGACACCCGCCCTGCCCGTGCTTCGTCGTAGGCGGCGCACAAGTCCCTGGCAGAAGCCGACACTTGACTCCCTAGGAGCCTGTGTCAGAGCGGGAGGTCGTCGGGCAGCACCCGGAACGCCTTGTGGCGGCCCAACGGGCGCACGGCCCGGAAGTCTCGTCGGTCGAGGGTGAGAATCGCGTCCGTGTCGTAGTCGGCGGCAAGCGCCACGTTCACCGCGTCGGCGAGGTCGAGGTCCAGCGCGCGGTAGCGGACACGGACGGACTGGGCGGCGCCCAGGTGGTCCTCCGTGATCTCCGGCATGATGACACGACCCCGGCTCATCCAGCCCCGCAGGTCGTCTACCGCGCTGAGGGCGGCCTCCCTGCCGAGCTCGCGAGTCGCCACATGATCCAGTTCAGCCAGCAGGAGCGGGGACATGACCAGTAGGCCCGCCGCCATGATGGCCTCGTTCGCCGCCCGGTGTTCAGGATGAGCCGAGTCCAGGGCTGCCAGAAGGCCGGACGTATCGGCGATGACAATGATCACGCGGCGGATCCGGAATCCGAGCCGGTCTCCCGCCGGACGGCGTCGGCGACCGTGTCGCGGACCTCCGACTTGGACAGGGTGCGTCCCGCCCCCTCGAACGTGCGTGAGAACAGCGGCTCGTCCCAGACCCTGTTCGCCATGGCGGCAAGGTGGATGCCCTGGCGGATGATCTCGGCTTCGCTTATACCTCGGCGCTTGGCGGCCTCCTTGATGATGGCCAGGTCCTCAGGGTCGGCGTAGACATTGGTACGTTTCATGGACATGTACCAAGCGTAGTCCATGTACCGGAACGATGTATGCCGACTGCCGACCACTTTCCGGTGTCCCGTGGCCGAGGAGCGGCCGAGACGACCTCACAGGCCCTTCCGGTGCCAGACTGTTCCGTGTCGGTGTGCCTGGGATGAGTGTGCGGGTCTCCACTCGTGGCGTGCGCACCTCGATCGGGCCACGTGCGGCGAGGCTCAGCGTGGGCAGTGGCGGCGCCAGGGTGTCGAACGGGCTCGGCCCCTTCTACGCGTCGTCCCACCCACGCATCCACAACCGCACATGTCCTGCACGAGACACCTGGACGCGAACTCCTTCCAAGGTCCGTCGCCCGTCCCCCAGACCTAATCCTGCGGCGCCGTGCCCATAGCGTGCCGATAAGAACGAAAAACCACGGTCAACAGCGTTGCAATCCGACCAGCCCTCAGCCCGCCGTTCCCGAACAACGCGGAGACCCGCCCTCCGCTGCACCTCGTCGTGGATGGATGCGAATCTCTTGCGGAGGCGGGCGCTTGACCGCGAAGGAGCCTGCATCAGAGCGGTAGGTCGCCAGGGAGTACCCGAGCAGCCTTCTGCCCGCTTCGATGTGGGCATCATGGCGACTGCAGGGCCGCCTCCCCTGAGCCAGGCCCGTCCGTTGAGTCCTCAGCACGGTGCGTGGTCAGCTCCGTCCCTGCCGTAGATGGCGGGAAGCGGCGAGGCAGGAGGACAGCCATGTCGCCTCCTCGCGGTTAATGATCAGGTCGGCAGCGGTGATCATCCCGTCCATCGGGCCGTCGAGCCGGATGGAGTGGTCGCCGACGAGGAACATCTTCCAGTCCGCGTCGCTGTGCCAGAGCCGGGCCTTCTTCGCGCCCCGACGCTGGGCGAACACGAGTTCCTCTCCGTACTCGTTCATGAAGTATCCGACGTAGTCCTTGTCGGTGATCTCACCGCCGCACATGCGGGCCAGGAGCGGCTCGATCGCGGGTGGTGTGTCGGTCATGCGGCGGGCTCCTCGTCCGGGTCGGGGTCTGCGTCCTGCCGTGCCGATGACAGAGCCAGCATGCGGGAGGCTGAATCCAGCAGGGTCTCGTATGTGATCACTTCTATGCGCGCCTGGTGCGTGTTGTAGGTTCGCAGCGTCTCCGCGATCTCCTGGGAGGTGACGTCCCCAATCACGTACCGCGGGTGTCCGATCACGACCGTCGCCGACGCCCGGCGGGTGTCGACTCCGTGCTCGGCCAGGATGCTCGGGCGGTTCTCGTCCATGGCCCGGAGGTAGTTCTGCGCCTGGGAGACCGCGCGGTGCGCCGGGGCGCCCAACATGAGGTGGCCGGAGCGTCGTATGACCAGGTCCTTGATGTTGGCGCGCTTGAGCTCCACCACGTGCAGGGAGCCGTCGCCGCGCAGGAGCGGGATGTCGAGGATGGCGTCCGGCGTGTACTGCCGACGTGCCAGCTCGGCCGCGTAGGCCCCGCCGAAGATCCATTCCTGGTTCTTCAGACAGCTATGGAGGGCACTCTCGGAGCTGTCCGGGTCCTCCACCGCGGTGCGCAGGGCCGCCAGCCCGACCTGCCTGGCCCGCAGTTCGAGCAACTGGGCCAGCATGCCGGCGTCGACATCGGCCAGGACGTCGCTCATCATCCGGGCGGCCTCGGCCGAGGCGGGCCGGGGCAGGTTGCGGAGGACCATCTCCATGTGTCCGTATTCCTGGAGTCGCCTCGCCTCCTTGGTGGACAGCCGGATCCCGCCCTCGCCGTCCCCCAGGCCCAGGTAGTCGACGGACTGGGCTATGCCGCGAAAGAGGTCACGGGCGTCGGCGGCGCTTGCGCCGGGCTTGTCGCGGCACAGGACGTCCAGGGCGGCGACCGCCCTGTCCGCACCCAGTGCGGCCATCCTGCGCATGTGTTTCTCACTGCGCTGTCGGGCTTCGTCGTCGTAGTAGTTCTCAAGAATGTCGAGGAACAGTTCGCCTCCGGCATAGGCGGCGAATCGCTGAAAGCGCTGGGCGAATGCGAAGTCGCCCTGAAGGATGGCCTCTTGGGCCACATCCTCCAAGGCGTTCACCAGCGGCCTGCCCTTGCCGTACGTCCCACCGAGGCCGCCCATGATGTGCAGCACCGCGTCGACGCGCTCCCGGACGCGCGCATCCCCAGTCAGTTCCCGTGCCGACTGGACCAGTTGCCAGAGCGTGAAGCCGGATCGAAATGTCGTCACGCGGGCACACTAGGGCCGACCAGTGACAACCACGCGGCAGCAGTCTCTCTGCACGCGCGAAGGCGTTCCCCGTCTGGACGTCCAATATAGTCCGGCTCGACACCGTGCCCGTCCGAGAACGCACTCTGCCCGCCAGTCTTCGCGCCCCGTGCCCATAGCGTGCCTGTGAGAGCGGGCAATCACGGTCAACAGCGGCGCGATCCGACCCGCACGACCGCCCGAGCAAATGCCATCTGCGCAAGTCATAGCCATAGGGGCCAGTCGAGCGCCGTCGCTTCCCTAGCTGAGAGCGCGAGTTCGATTCTCGTCACCCGCTCCATGATGAAACCCCCAGGTCGGAGACCCGGGGGTTCCTTGTTGTCCAGACCGGTGGGCGGCTGGCACCGCAACCGCACCGTAGGCGTTCCGCTAGCTGCCGGTGGGCTTCTCCCTGGGGTGCGCACGGTCGTCGCTGTGGTGCTTCGCACGCTCGGCGCGGACCATGTCGTCAAGCCCGGCCGCCACGTCCCGTTGCCGCGCCTCGTCGGAGTGCTGATGGATCAGCGCCGCCTTCTCGGAGGACTGCCTGGACCGTCGCGTTCAGGACTGGCACGGGGAGCGCGCTACGGCAGCACCCAGTGAAGGACGGTCGCGTCGTCGTACGTCTTGCCGCGCGGCCAGCGCCGACCGTGGGGATCGTCGTCCTCGGCGTCGCGTACGCGGCGGATCAGCTCATCCGACCCGAGGGAGCCAAGGACCGCCAACGCCTCTTGCCAGTCGGCGAGTTCGAAGCGGTCGACGAGGCGGGTAGCGCCGTCGCTCAGCAGGGTCACGGATGCCAGGGACTCCAGCGGCACCACCCCTGTGAGGGCGTGTTCGGCCGCCCGCGGGTCGGAGCCGGCGATCCAGAAGCCGCCCGGCCGGTTGCGGAGCCCGGTCAGGGCATCGCGGTAGTCGGCGAGCGCGGCAGCGTGTTCGGGCGAGCCGGTGGGCAGCTCGTCGACCGGCCCGCGCAGCCGCTCACCGACCTCATTCAGCCGCTGGTCCGTGACGACGGCGAGGCCGCCGCCCTTCTCGGCGAGGAGCAGGGAGGAGTCACCGAGGACGAGATATTCCAGAGCTCCCGCGCAGATCCGGGCGCAGACGACCGTACTGGTCGGGCTGGCCCGGTAAGCGAGGTCGCAGCTGTCCTCGTGCAGGGACCGGACGAGGCCGATCGAGTCGGCCAGGCAGTCGGCGAGCGGCCGGGCGGGATGTGCCGTGATGCTGCGCAGCAGCAGGCCGCCCAGCGTTGAGGAGAACCAGGCGACGCCGTGCGTGCACCCGGTTTCGGCCCCGCCGACGCCGGCGCCGTCGAGGAGCACGGCCGCCCCTGGGGCGGCGGCGGCGAAGTCCTCGTTTTCCCGGTCGGGGTGGGCGGGCAGTGTGGCGAGGTCGACCGTCACGCCGTCGTGTCCTCGTCGTGCCGGTACAGGGGGCAGAGCAGTTCGACGGACTGCGGTTCGCTGGTCTCCGGGTCGTACTCGACGCCCACCAGTGTGGAGAACCGGTGGTCGCCCACCTGTCCCCAGAGCGTGTTCAGGTCGTTGGCGAGCAGTTGCACGACGCCGAGGGAGCCTTGCGTGTGGATGCCGGCGATGGCCAGCAGCGAGCCCTTGCCGTCCGGGCGGGACAGCCTGCCGAGATATCCGACGTCGTACGGGCGGGCCGGATCGCTGTCCTGTCCCGACCGGTGCACGATCCCGGTCCGCCGGTCCGCCACGGTCCAGGGCCCGTCTTCCGCGCGCTCCCAGTGCAGGACCGGATCTTGCGCGTAGGTGTCCCACATCTCCTGGGACATGCGCGGACCACAGACGACGACCAGTCCGTCCCGGTTGAGGTCGATCTCACCGGTGACCGGCACGTGTTCCGAGGTGACGTCGAGCCCGTACGACCGCGCCAGGTCCTCCAGCCGCTTGCCGGAGCTGACGTCGTCCACGGCAACGACTGTCCGCCCGCGTTCGTCGTCCCGCCGCAGCGGAGTGGCGACGGTGACCGCACCCCGGCCGAGGAAGGCCCCTTCCGGCGCCGGGCCGGTGTGCCGGATCTGGTGAATCCGCCCGCGGCTCAGTCCGGCCTTCGCCGCGATCTGCGCGTACGACAGCCCCTGCGCATGCAGGTCCTGCACCACACGCCGGCGGAGGCGGGCCAGTTCGGTCACCTCTTGCTGTGCGTCGGCCAACCGCGTCGTGACCTCGCGCAGGAGCAGATACGGATCGTCGATCGCCATGATCCGTTGCAGCTCGTCCGACATGACCTCACCTCCTAGCAGTAACCAGGAGTCTAGGGCCCTAGACGGAATGGGCGGGAGACGCCGACCCGTACGAACGCCGATCACGAAGAACCCGCTACGCCGCCGAGATACACCCCGAGGGCTCACCCCTCACCGCTCGCAGGGCAGCCGCGGGCCATTGAGGAGCGGGGCGCCGTCACACGCCCTCCCGTGCCAGGTCGGCCCACACGGAACGGCCGTCGGGCCAGTTCTTCACACCCCAGTCCTTCGCGCAGCCCGCGATCAGCACCAGCCCGCGTCCGCCCTCGGCCTGACTGGTCACGTCGCACAGATGCGGCACACATTCGCCGCCTTGGTCGACCACCTCGATGCGGACGAGGTCATCGCCGAGGCCGACGACGACGAGGAACCAGCCGCCGACCGCGCCGCTCAGCGAGTGCCGCACGGCATTCGTCGCGAGCTCACTCACGACCAGGACGGCATCGTCGACAGGGCCCCGGTCGGCAAGCACGGAGGCGACGAAGTGACGGGCATGGGCCACCTCCTCGGCAAGACCGGGGAAGGCGCGGCACCACTTGGAGAGCATGGGAGAACACCTCGGTTCGTCTAGAGGGCTAGACAGCACAGCCGCAGAGTATTCCCGCGCGCAGCCCACCAGCTAGGCATCTAGAGGAATTATTCCTCTAAAGGGTGATGGCGTCTCCGAGGTCGCGAAATTCCTCCATCACCCGCAACAGCAGTTTCCGCACCTCATCGCCGAAGACCGCGGCCCGCTCGAAGCGACCAAACGTCTCCTCGTACGCGGCCACCTCGGCGGAGTCAGCCGACACCCGCTCATCCGCGAACGTCTCAACCACGACGGCCTGTCGGTCGCACAAGGTGAACCCGTGACGAGGCAGCACCGGCACCGGCCGACGCCAGGGGATCACCCCGAGCCGTACCGTGCTCAGACTCTCGACAGCCAGCAGCCGGTCGAACTGAGCGAGCATCAGCGCCGGAGTCCCCGGCCACGTCCGCAACACCGCTTCCGTCAGCACGAACACCGACTCCCGCCCCGGCTCGTACAACACGCTCTGCCGCTCCACGCGGGCAGCGACGGCACGGCCGACCGCCTCGGGCGTCGTGTTCGGCGCACTCTCGAAGACGTGCCGGGCGTACTCCGCGCTCTGGAGCATGGCCAGCAGAACAACGCACTGGAACGACCGCACCAGCCGAGCGGAGCGAACCTCTTCGTCAACGGTTGTGCCAGCGACCGGAGCTGTGCTGTTCCCCGATTCATCGGAGTCTGCGGCAGCCGCCACGGCGGCCAGGAGGTCACGCACCTCATGAGCGGCCGACTCGTCCAGCTCAAGGGCACGTGAGAGCCGGTCGAGCACGTCGAGGCTCGGAACCATGCGCCCGGTCTCCACCTTGGACACGGTCGGCTGCCCCACACCGGCACGCTGCGCCAGCACGGCACCCGTCAGGCCGGCCTCTGTCCGAAGCGCACGAAGACGCGCACCAAGCGCCCTCATCCGCTCCCGCCGTTCACTCCCCATGTCCAGGGTTCTACACCACGAGCCAGTAGATGCCGGGTGCGTAGGCCGCGTTGATCAACAACAACCCCCGGCATGATTCAAATTTTCTCTACTGGTCCAAGCCCCGGCTGCGCTCCGCTCCGCCGGACGCGCTCCCGGCTCCCGCTGCGGGCGCCGCTCCTGCCTCCGGCCGTCCGCCCGCGCTGCGCCAACGCGCGCCCACTGGTGGACAGGACCCGGTGGCCATGAGTCGATCACCGCACAGCGCAGCCGCGGTCAGAACAGTGCCTCCGGCGGGGGGATCGGCCGGCACCGGGATGGAGAGGACGCCGTTCCTGGCTGCGGGTCCGTACCGGCGTGCGCGGGGTGCTCCCTTCCCGTACGCCATCGACCCAGGCATAGCCGAGCAGACGTGGTCCCTGGCGTACGGGATGGGAGCCCCGGTCAATGACCCGAGTCCTTATCCGTGCGGGTCAAGGTACGGCGCACGTGCTGCAGGCCCCAGGAGGCTACGGTGACGATGAAGGCGGCTGCCACGGCGCCGAGGAACTCGGGTACCGCAGCCAACAAGAGGTGTACCGCGACTTCTCGCAGACCGGTCGGAGCCGGCAGGTCAAGGGACAGAGCGACAGGATCGTTGGGCGTAGCCGTCACGGAGACGACCTCCTTCGCATCATCCCCGACTTCCCTGCGAAGCCGGGCGAGGTGCGGCGACAATGGGCCGTGCGGATCCGATCTCCAAGCGCCTGCGGGACGGATGGGGACCAACGGGGACACTGAACGCGAAGCCGTAGGTCCACAACGCGGCGGCACGGGGCAGCCGGAGCTGTCCCAGGGACACGGTGGGGCTGTCTGGGATGGGCGGCTCAGCAGCAGAGGACGAGGATGGGGATGCAGCCCGTGACCAATCAGGGCAGTTCCGGAAGCGGCCCGCGGCTCGACTACGCGGAATTTTTGCAACGTCAGGCCCGAGAGGCTGGTCTGGGCACCCGAGCAATTTCTGAACGCTTTGCCCGCGCACTGGAAGTGCAGGGCGCAAAGGCGGCGAAGGTCGACAACGGAAGCAGGCCAGAATCCCCGCTCAGCACGATGGCCTGCTCCAAATCGCACATCGACCGGCTATTAAAGGCGCAGGCCTTGCCCAGTCCACTCTGGCCGTTCACCCTCCAGTTCTTACGGATCACCAATCGAGCAGCAGGCCTCAGCGCGGATGAGCACCGGAAGCGCTGCATTCAGGCCCGCGCCTTGGTCGACGCTATTCAGGACGCCCCCCAACCGCAGATCACGCGCACGCCCGCCCGCAGCGACAGCACAACCGCCGGGGCCAACACACATGGACAAAACATCGCCACCCTGCGTCTTGAAGTGGATCTCGAACGGGCGCGCCACACCGAAACTCGCCTGCGCTACGCCCTGAGGGACTCCCAGGTCCTCATGGCGACCTTGTGGAACATTATCAGCGCCTTACGCGATATCCTCGCCGGCCATCACGCCCTTGAGGCCCGCGTCTACCACACCAGCGGCGACCCCGCAGAGCTCGCACGGCTGCGTAGTGAAGCCCAGCAGGCCCTTGCCCACAAACGCACCGGCCACGAGGAAGCCTATCGAGTAGCGGCACGCATGCGCAGACTTGAAGAATCGTGGGAGCGAGCCCGTGCAGAATTGCACCGGCTCTCTCTGGACCCAGGCGCCTTCAATCTACTCCCACCTCCCTGCGACCACACACTGTCGCCCCAACCTATTCTCCCACAGGACCTCCTCGCCCCCAATGTCCTCGACGACATCGCCGCCGCCTTGAACAGGGCCAAATCGCTCAACGACCAGGAAGAGCTCGAAGCCTACGCTTTGCAGCAGACCCTCATGCCTACTGCTCCTCTCCAGTCCGAAGACGAACTCGCCATTTTGGTGGCCGCCACACACCTGACCAGCGTCAACAACCGACGTATGGCTCTGGACGGCCTCCTCCGCGACTGGGCCAAACAACCCGAAACTCGAGATGCCCTATTTCGTCTCACCAACGACGATGACACCGGAATCCGGGCATGTGCCGTGCAAGCACTGGCGGAGAATTGGCCGGACCATCCTGACGTCGGCGAACTCACCCTTCGTATAGTCCGTGATGACAATGACCGCGTCAGGAAATCTGCTACACGCGGTCTTGCACGGGTATACCCCGGAGATGCTGTCACGCGCGACATCCTTATCCACCTCGCGAACAATGACCGGTATTACGGCGTCCGATGCAGCGCCGTTGACGGGTTGGCGAAGAGTTGGCCGGGCGACTCTGAGATAGCCAAAGAGCTCCTTGGCCTGACCCGCGATGAGCACGCCCGTGTCAGGAAGACTGCTGTTTGTGCATTGGCAACGGGCTGGCCAAATGATGCTGACATCGCCGAAACCCTCGTAGCTCTGATCCTCGACTTCAGCGGCGACGGCGTTCGTGACTCCGCAATTGCGGGCTTGCAGGCTGCGTTGCCTCGTGCTGCTGCTGTCCGTGAGGCACTCCACCGACTTGCACGCTCCAACAGATACCCTCACCGGTATCTTGCCGTATCACTGTGGGGGGAACTGGGGCGGGGGTGCAGCGAGGCCCGTGAAGTTCTCGTGCGTCTAACGTTTGACGAGCACTCAACAGTCAGAACTGAAGCTTTACTTGGTCTTCTTTTCCATTGGCAAGATGACCCCGTCGTCCCTGACGTACTTCTTCGCCTCGCCAATGACCCTAGCGAAGGTATTCGGGAACTGGCTTTGGCGTGGGAGTGGTTGGCGTGCCGCTGAGCGCCGTGACACCAAGCGGATACCTCTACCTGACCGGCGGCGAACTCCGCCGCTTCACCCAACCGGCGACGGGTAACTGGCTGCCGTATATGGAACTACAGCAACACAGCGTAGCCCCGTCGCGCCACACCGCGCTTGAAGGATGCAGGGATGCTGAATCAGCAGGTGTATTGACCGTGACCACGCCGGACCAGCGGCCGCATAAGATGCGTTTTCCAGGCCGCATTAACGCTAGGACCACGGCGGGTGCGGTGTCGGGCTCGCACGGAATTTCCCTACCTGTGCGCAGGGCAGTCCGGCTGACATCACCACCTGACGTCAACGGCGGCGAACGATGACGAGCTGTCGCGTCTGGAGTGGGCCGCTGAGGCTGATGTGACCGGGTCGACTGCCGAGGAGATCGCCGCAGCTCAGCGGGAGGCCGCCCGGGACATGGGCTGGTAATTCAGCCGTGGTGGCCGCGGTTCTCCTTGGCCAGGAGTTCGCGTCGTTGCCGGGTTCGGTAGGAGTCTCCGGTGAGGGTGAGTACCTCGGCGGGGTGAACCAGGCGGCCGATCATCGCGGCCGCGACGACGTCGTCGGAGAAGGTCTCTTCCCAGCGCCCGAAGGGCAGGTTCGAGGTCACCATCACAGAGCCCTGCTCATAGCGCAAGGCTATGAGTTGGAAGAACAGGTTCGCGGCGTCCTGGTCGAAGGGGATGTATCCGACCTCATCAATGGTGATCAACTTGTAGCGACGGATCTTCTTCCTCTCTGCTTCCAGCCGGCCTGAGTGAGTCGGGCCCGCCGATGGGCCCGTGACATCCTGCGCGGATCGCCTTCAGCGGAAGACGCCGAGCTGTTCGTGAGCGAGCTGAGCGCCAACGCGATCCTCCACACCGCCAGCGGCCAGGAGTACGGCAGCTACCACCTGGCCGTCGCGGTCTCCGCTCAGGTGGCCGCGGTATCGGTCACGGACGACGGCGGTACGACCACGGCCCCGAAGGTCGAGCACCAGGACCAGGACGCCGAGCACGGCCGAGGTCCGGGCATGATCAGCGCCATCGCCCACCGGGTCGTCATCCACGACAGCGATCAAGGCCACACAGTCACCACGGAGCTATACACAGATGCGCTGTGGGGACGTCATCCCTGCTGAGTCAGAAAACCCGCCGCGGCTTCTGGTGCGAGTGCTGGGCAGAAGACCTCACCGAGCAGCGGGGGCCAGCACTCCTGGCATCCTTCGACGCCTACTCGGCACCACAGGCCGACCGATGGGTGGCGGTCGCACTCCGCACTATTTCACCCGCCTTGGACCCGGATGCTTCGGACCTGGCATGGGAGTGGCTGCACGACGGCCGCGCCGAGACCAGACGAGCCCTACTGCGGTCGAAGCCCTGCACAGTGTCAGTCACACACGCCGGCACTCGCGTCACTTGGACCATCCGACCGGTGGCCTACCTACCCCTAGCTCACCGGACAAAGCTCCCACTCTGTGCCTACGAGTTCAAACCCCGAACGAGGGTGACCCCTCTCGGCTGACCCCGAAGGCCCGGTCTCGTACGTGAAGCCGGGCCTCAGGCATGCTCTGGGGTATGAGCGCTTACAGCAGCGACCAGGACCTGGAGGTCACCGACGCCACCGGCAGCGGTGTCGAGGTGGACGTGGCAACGAACCTGCTGGACGGCACCGTTCGCCTGTCCGTGCTGTGGACCCAGGAGATCTACCTTCACCCCGACGACGCCGAACGGGTAGCCCAGTCACTGCTACGAGCAGCCCAAGACGGCCGGCGTATCGCGGAAGCCCGCAAGCCGGAGACTGATCAAACCACCGGCTCCAGCGACTGAGTTACAACTTCCTCCACTGGTTCAAGTGCCCGCACGAGCGCGGGCTGGTTCCTGGGACCACAGCAAGCGACGGCCCATGAGTAGAGACCCGGACACGGAGCGCCCCGGTCAGAACGTGCCTCCGGCGGGGGCGCTCAGGCTCCGAGATGGCGGGGGCGCCGTTCGCGGGTGCCATCCGAGTGTGGCATGCGCGGGGGCGCTCCCATCCCGTCTGCCATCGACCCAGGCAGAGCCGAGCAGACGCGGCGCAGGGCGTCAAGGTCGTTGGTCCAGCAGGGCGCTCCACCTTGACGCCCTAAACCACGCCCGCTCCACGGTGTGTGGGTCGACGGCAGACGGGATGGGAGCGGGGGTGAGTGGTGGTTGAGGAAAGCGGACGTCTAGGTTCTGTCCGGCGGATCATGTGACCGCAACGCGCGCTTACGTCGCGGATTCTGATCTTGCACGAAACAGGGGAGTTCTGCGTGTTTGTGGTGAGAACGTCCGGCCGAAGCGCGGCAGTCGACGACGACCGCCGTGAGTTTCAACTCCTGGGTAGGAGACAGCTCAGCGGGCTGGACCTCGCACGCCCGGTCACCACGGGCATCCGGTCCCGCGCAGTTCTGGAATTGCGACAGAATTACGGCCGTCTGCAGCACAGGGCTCTGGTGGGTGGCGAGTTCGTGCCGGCAGAGGGCGACCGGATAGCTTGGCGCGTCAGGTTCTGGGAGACGGTCCGGCCTACTCCACAGCAGGGGCTGCTGCCCGGTGCACTGCTGCCGGGCCTGCCCGAAAGGCTGGGTGATGAAGCGACGGGCGGCCTGAACGCAAACCTCAACAGAGGGGCCCTACCAGCCGGCCATCTGGTGATCGACCGGGCGGGCTACGACCAGAAGCCCTCCCCCGTGCTATTCGCAACGGCCGTCGATCTCCTGCTACACATCCTGCTGGCGGGCGCCTTCGGATCGCCGCCGGAGCCGGTCATCAGATCCTGGGTGGCCACTGGCCGAATTCCGGATCTTCCCAGATTTGATGTCGAGGCGTAGGCATGCAGGGCCCTGGCCAGCGTGAAGAACCTCAGCGGCCGTCCCACCCGTAGTTCGGGGACTCACGGGGAAGCGCGGTGCGCCACGGCACTCAGCGCCAAGCGCGCCCGAGGCCGCAATCCGCTGGCCACCAGGGCACCCGCCCGCCTCGCTCCCGAAGCGGTGGTCCACACCTGGCGGGTGAGAGCATCTGTGGATGGCAGACGCACAGCCACCTCCAGGGTGGACCCTCCAGCAGATCCGCGACGTATCCGGGGACCAGAGGTCCGGCCTGTCACTTCCAGGAGAACTGACCGTTGCTGGGGGAGATGAACGGCCGTGAGTGACGTGACACTCGCCGGAAGACGCTTTGCTGTAACTCGATTCACCAACATCATCGATGACTGCTGGACCATGGAGTATGCGGAGCTGGGCGGCGATCTGGCGATTGCTGTGTCGCGCTCATTCGAAGCACCCGATGACCAACTAGAGGTCTGGGCGTCCGCAGAGCTGTCTCCCGCCCTCACGGCAGCTGCACTTGAGCACGCACGATCCTGGCTTGCTGATCACGACTGACTGCCGCTAGATCCGGTGGGAAGCCCAGCTCACCAGCGCGACCGGTATGACTGTCACTGACCGCTCCGCACAGAGCTACGGATCAGAAGGCTTCTGACATCCACGGCCGACATCAACAACGCCGGACGAGGGCGCACACCAGCACCTCTGTCCGGCATCAAGGGCCCCGCGTGGTCCGAACTGAAATCTTTGTGCTGCAGGCGCAGCAGGCCGACGACGACCTGTTCCCCTCTGCGGTGACGGGCAGTGATTACCGGCCCCTGCCCCGACTGCTCGCAGGCACCTCACACCGTCTGGCCGGGGCAGATCGCCTGCCCGGAGTTGCTGATGGCACGGCTGGGCGTCGGGGTCTGTCGGCTAAAAAGCGCGAGGCGCTACTCCTGGGGAGAGCGGCAGCACACTTCGGCCGATGGAGTACGCACCGGGCTTTCGGCCGGAATGCGACCGGCTACGGACTCCCACACAGGAATCCGTAGCCCGTCTTGTGCGATCAGCCGGTTACAACTGCGGTTGCGACATCCGCTGCCAGCTGAACGGACCGTAGGTGGTGTCGGTCACGGAGTAGCTGGCGTTCGGGTCGGCTGTCAGTTTCAGCCATTCCAGCGGGGTGGTGCTGCCGTGCACGACAATCCGGTGGAAGTTCGAGACGTTGTAGTAGGGGTGCTCGTTCCACGCGTTGTTGCCCGGGTCGTGAGCGCACACGCTGGCGCCGGTGGCCGGGTCCGTCTCGCCGGTGCACGTCGCCGTCGGCGACAGCGGGTTGTCCGAGCGGTACAGGTGCGAGTCGCCGTTGAGCATCAGCACGGGGCGGCCGAACTCGGTCGTTTTCGCTGCGACCTCGCTGATGATCGGCTCGTAGTTCGTGAGGTGGTCCTTGGTCTTGCCGTCGAGGTCCCACATGTCGGCCTGGACCGAGATCACCACGGCCTTGGCGTGACTGGCCCGCGCGTCGGCGAAGGCGGCATCGAGCCAGCGGACGTCGGCCGCGGTCCGGTTGGTCCGCTCGTCGGTCTGCGCCTGAGTCGCGGTCGGCACCTTGTACCAGGGGTCGGCGTCGTTGTTCGAGCCGCCCGGCGCGTTGATGGTCACGAAGGTGATGTCGTTCTGCGTCCACCTCACGTTCTCGACGTACTGCGCGTCGGCCGGGTGGCTCGGGTCGTAGGCGGTGGCCTGGGAGACCACCCTGAGTGTCCCGCTGCCGAGGGTGTGGCCAGGCTGTGCAAAGAAGTCCTGCCGGACTTCGGCGAGGTTGTCGAGTGGGTTGCCACAGTGGTAGCTGACGCAGTCCGCCGGGTTGGTCGACAGGCCGGTTGTGCCGATGTAGTTGATTGCACCGGAGGTGGAGTCGTAGAAGCCGCCACCCTGGCCGGGCGAGGTGAGGCTTGACGCCTTGTGGCAGTCGGCCCACTCGTTGTCCCCCGGCGTGTACACGAGCGGTTTCGTGAAGCTCTGCCACGCGGACGCGATCGAGGCGTCGTAGTTCTCGGTGCAGAACTCCTTACCAGAGTGAATGTCGCCCACGTGGACGACGTCGCTGACCGTCGGGTCACTGTTGATGGTGCCGATGAACGCCGAAGTCTTCTGGAACTGCGAGGTGTCGGCCGCCTGGCCCGCGGGTGCGTACGCCGACTTGCCGTACGGCGAGTCTCCGAACACGGCGAGCGTCAATGGACCGGTGGCCGCCGATGCCGTGGCGACCGGCACTACGGAAGAGGCAAGGCCAACGGCGACGAGCGTGATGAGCCCGCGCTTCAGCATGCGTCCCAACTTGCGTCCTCTCTCAGGTCCGGTTGCGGGGGGGGGCGCTCCACTGAACTGGATCGCAGCGAGCGCGTCACGGCATCAACGGCGGCAAAGAGATGACGAGCAAGTGAAATTCAAAGCGGTACTCAGCTCCCACCCTGCAGTGCGCTACTGATCTCCAGAAGGCGCCCCTCGGGCAGAGCGAAGGCGTTGCTGGGGTTCCGGTAGGAGTGCCCACCGTCGTTGATCCAGACGCCGTCTGCCAACCTCCACCGAGCGGGAGCCCATTGGCCCTGGTTCTCAAGGAGCATCCTTGCCACCTCGACGGGTTCTTCGATCAGCGTGAGAGCATCGAGCGCAGTGGTGAGAGCCGCGGTTGCATCGTCGGGAAGCAGCGCGTCGCCGAGTGTGGGGAAGAGCAGCAAGAGACGGGCGTCAGCATCACCAATGCCTTGTGTTGTCGACTGCCGAGCAGCGGACAGCAGTTCCGGCCAAGCCATGCCGGGCCCCATGAAATGGCCGTCGACCACAGCGAGGGTTTCCGCTTCGGGCCAAGCCGGCTGGTGGATCAGATAGTCCACGCCCCATTCGTCAACGACGTTGCGGTAGACGACGTAGATGGTGTGACCGGAGCGCAGCGGCACGCAGAACACCGGCCACTCATGCTCGGCGGACAGTGTGCGATACAACTCCATGGCCGCATCCCAGTCGGCGCCGAACGCGGCTCGTTGTGCGCCTTCCCCACGCAGACAGGAGCCGAGGTGCACAGGCCAGAACAACGGGTCGTCCAAGTAGGCGTCGCCCCGGGCCAAGGGGCCGCCTTCGTATCCGGGGATCTTGAGCACGTGCAGATGATGGCACGCCGGACAGTCACGGCGTCAGAGACCGGAGCCAGTAGCCGCTAGCTCAACCGGCCGCCCATGAACGCAGGTGAATGGCTTCGCTCGAGGCCCTCGCAGCCACCGACACAGGTGAGAAGAGTGCTTGGTTACCGCCCACAGGCGTGTCTACAGGTCGTGGATCCGGGCTGCGGATGGCTGGTTCTTCGGATCGCAGCCGGAACTCCGCATGGATGCCCGCGATCTGCCGTCCGAATGGCCGACGCCGCACACGGAGGCGCGGCCCGCGTAGGCCGAACGGATGATGCCCTTTCGCAAGATAAGGAGGCTGGCACGCTCCCGTTCACTCACCGTCATCATCGGGAGTGCACCGTCACGCACCTGCACATAACGTCGCACATACGGACCAAGCAGGGAGTGAAGCATGAGCCCCACCAAGCGCAGCAGGACCCCGCGCACGGCTCGTCACACGACGTCGAGAATCGCGTCCCGCAGCATGACGGCACCCACCACGACGGCACCCAACCCCGACCCGCAGGGGCCGGAGCCGACGCGCGACTCCCCCCTTCCGCACGCTCCACCACGCCGGCCCACCCGCATGCGCATATCCGAGACCAACCCCTGGTCGGTCACGGTGATGACCTTCCTCTTCCTGGCAGGCCTGGGGGTGTGCGTCCTCGGCGCCTTGCTCGCCACGTCGGTGATCCTGGCCCTCCTGGCCCCAGGCGCGTGGCCGACGCCGTCGGATTCGCTGCTCATCGGCACCGTGGTCATCGCACTGGAAATCCTCCTGGGCACCGCCGTGGCATGCCTGTGCAGCTTCATGTACAACTACACCGCGCGGCTCAGCGGCGGCGTAGAAGTGACCCTGACCGACGACCTCAGCGATCAGGCACCGGCCGCCCAGGCTCTCCAACTCGCGACGCGACTGTATGCTCGCGCCCGGCGACGTCTTCGGACTTTTCGATCGACCTGACCAACAGATTTCATACGCCGTGCCTCGATCCGCGGGACCCAGACGTGATCCCCTGTGCGGACTGAGAGGTCGTGCCAGAACCAGCGTTCCGCCGGCTGCCGGTGGGCTTCTCCCTGGGGTGCGCGCGGTCGTCGCTGCGACCGCGAGCCCGCCAAGCGGCTGATCCTCAGGGCGGGTCGCGGATCCGCCTCCCGGAGAGCCTGGGACCATTCGCCCATGGCTCTCAGGGCTGGCAGTACTCCGAGTGCGGCAACGACGCGACTCGTCCTGCTGACGCTTGCCGCTGGTCAGTTCCTGATGGCGCTCGACAGCTCTGTCATGAACGTATCGATTGCGACGGTAGCCGATGACGTGGGCTCAACGGTGACCGGTATCCAAGGGGCCATCACGGCGTACACCCTTGTCATGGCGATGCTCATGATCCCCGGAGGCAAGGTTGGCGCCCTGATCGGCCGCAAGCGCGCATTCATGATCGGTTGCGGCATCTACGGTTGTGGTTCCCTCACCACGGCCTTGGCGCCCAACCTGCCTGTGCTGCTGCTCGGCTGGTCCTTCCTCGAAGGGGTCGGCGCGGCGCTCATCCTGCCTGCCATCGTGGCGCTCGTCGCAGGCAACTTCGGCACGGAACAGCGTCCAACCGCCTACGGACTCGTCGCGGCAGCAGGGGCTGTTGCGATCGCGCTCGGGCCGCTCATCGGCGGTGTCGCGACGACCTACTTCTCGTGGCGATGGGTCTTCGCCGGGGAGGTCCTGGTGGTCCTCGTCATTCTCGCGCTTGCCCGTCGCATCGCTGACGCCGCCGGCGGCGAACGCCCGCGCCTCGATCTCATCGGAGCCGTGCTCTCCGCGCTCGGGCTCGGGTCCTTCGTCTACGGCGTGCTCCGCTCGGACGAATGGGGCTGGTTCCGGCCGAAGCCCGACGCGCCATCGTGGCTCGGGGTCTCCCTGGTCGTCTGGTTGATGCTCGCCGGACTGCTTCTGATCTGGCTCTTCCTCCGCTGGGAGATTCGACTCGTGGAGAGGCGCAGGGAGCCGCTCATCGCCCCCTCCATGCTCGAGAACAAGCAGCTCACGGGTGGACTGACGATGTTCTTCTTCCAGTACCTCGTGCAGATGGGCGTGTTCTTCGTCGTACCGCTGTACCTGTCGGTCGCGCTGGGCCTTTCCGCGCTCGCGACCGGCGCTCGCCTCCTGCCGCTCTCCATTTCGCTGCTGGCTGCCGCGGTGCTGATCCCCCGCTTCCTCCCCGACGTCTCGCCGCGGCGTGTGGTGCGGCTCGGGGTTGTCGCCCTGCTCGCCGGTGCAGTCGTTCTGATGGCCACGCTGGATGTGGGGGCCGGTGCGGAGATCGTCACCGTCCCTCTTCTGTTGATCGGGCTCGGCATGGGATCGCTGGCGTCCCAGCTGGGGTCGGTCACCGTATCCGCGGTGCCGGAGCGCATGAGCGCAGAAGTCGGCGGCCTCCAGAACGCCGTCACCAACCTCGGCGCCTCCATTGGAACCGCGCTCGCCGGATCGATGATGATCGCCGCGCTCACGTCCTCGTTCCTGACCAGCGTCGAGCAGAACCCGGCGGTCCCGGCCGACGTCAAGGCCAAGGCGAGCGTCGAGCTCCAAAGCGGAGCAGCATTCCTGTCGGACGCCCAGCTCGAAACCGCTCTCCAAGAGGCCGGCACCAGCACGGCAATGGCTCAGGCGACACTCAAAGCGAACACCGAAGCGAGACTCGTCGGACTGCGCGCCGCACTCGCCGCCCTTGCGTTCAGCGCTGTCCTGGCGCTGTTCTTCACGCATCGGATTCCGACGGTCCAGCCCCGGTCGAGGCAGGCATAGCCGCTGACACTGGCAACCCTCCTGTAGGCCCGCCCAAGGCAGCCCACGCACACGGGGCCCACGCCTCGCGGCGCGAGAGATCGCAGTCGGCATGGGACCAGCGCGCTCGATCCGGCAGTCCGGCTCGACGCGCGCGACCGGACGAGCGTGCCTACGCTTGAGTCGCAACCACCGGTAGGGAAGGGCATTGCCCACCTGCTTGAGCGGGTGGCAATTCAACTCCCTGCATCGCAAGGAGGCGGGCTCACCATGGCTACTTCACCCGAGACTCCGGTACTCGACACGATCGCCGCCATGACGATCGACTCCATCGAGCACTGCCACATGGACGAGCGGACGCTGATCCTCTCCCGCATCGCCGCACTCGTGGCCATGGACGCACCAGCGATCTCCTACCTGGCCCACATCAACCCTGCCATCAAGGCCGAGTTCACGGTCGAGCAGCTCCAGGACCTCCTCGTCGCCATCGCCCCCGTCGTCGGGACGGCGCGCGTCATGTCGGCCGCAGGCCACATAGCCCAGGCGTTCGGTGTCGCACTCGCTCTGGCCGACAGCGAGGCGGAAGCCATCGCACAGGCCGAAGCCGACAGCCGCGGCGGATCCTAGGCAGCCCGCGCTGCGGGTTGCTGCGGAGCAGCGGAACGCAGAAGGAGCAGGTCGCAGACCTGGGTACATGTGCTGAAGAGGAGGTCCATCGGGGAGTTCAGCGGGCCAGCCAGGTCAGTAGCGTTGTCGTCAGGAACACGGCGACCGCCGCGAGCCAGACCACGAGGTGTGTCGGCCTTGAGGGTCTGGCCGGCACCCGCTCCTCTCCCCCTTCTCCCCCTTCTCCCCCTTGGGACGACAACGCGTCCGCGAACGCCCGGGCGGTTGGTGGCCGGTTCTCAGGTTCCGCCGACAGCGCGGCGCGAAGGAGAGCGTCGATGCCGTCCGGAACACCCAGCTCTCCGGGAATCGTCGGCGACGCCTGCGCCGTCACCTGGGTTGCGCGGCCGCCCGAACCGAACGGCTTGTGCCCGGTCAGCAGCTCGTAGGCGACCACACCGAGGGCGTAGACGTCGGCCCGACCGTCGAACCCGCCGGTCTGGAAGGCCTGTTCGGGCGCCATGTACGCGGGGGTGCCCGTGGTCACGGTCAGCCCCGACGCGTCAGCCAGTTGCTTCGCGCTGCCGAGGTCCGCGACGAGTACGGCGGTGGGTGTGCGGCCGACGTCGAGGAGGAGGTTGGACGGCTTGACGTCACGGTGGACGACGCCTGCGTCATGGAGCACCTGAACGGCGTATGCGGCCTCGGCCGCCAGATGGAGTGCCTCCGAGGGCCGGCAGTGCCCGACCTTCTCAGCCAGCGTGCCGCCTCGGACGTAGTCCATGACGAAGTAGGGCCGGTCGTCCTGGACGCCCACGTCGTGAACCCGTACGACACGTGGGTCGGAGATCCTCCGGAGCAGCCTCGCCTCCGTCAGAAACCGTTGGCGCACATCGGCGTTCGACGCCCAGTTGTCGGCCAGCACCTTGACCGCGACCTCTGTGTCGAGTTCGGGATCGTAAGCTCTCCAGACGGTCGCGAACGAACCTGCTCCCAGTCTGTCCTCGAGGAGGTAACGGCCCAGCTTCTGCACCGGCACCATTGTGCCCGAGACGATGGGGCCGGGAACCGCGGTGCGGTCAGGTGGAGTCCAAGGTCAGTGGAGTCCAAGGCCATAGGTGAACGGGGACGGCAGGGTGATCGAAGAGGATGAGCTGACACGGCTCGTGGCGTCCGCCCAGGCAGGTGACCGGGCGTCCCTGGACCGCCTTCTCGTCAGGCTGCGCCCCACGGTCATGCGCCGCTGCTCCAGGTTTCTCCCGCACCACGCCGACGCCGAAGAGGCCGCTCAGGACGCCCTGCTGTCCATCAGCACCCATCTGCACGAGTTCAGCGGGCGAGGCTCGTTCCTCGGGTGGGTGACAGTGATCGCCTCGAACGCCGCCAGGGCCACGTATCGCTCGATGCGCCGACGCGCGGAGGACAGCCATGCGGTCCTTCCCGAGGGCGCCGACCCTCGGACGACGAGCGTCATCGCGGGGACCCGCCTGGACCTGATGGACTCGCTGGCCGCGCTCGAGGAGCGGCATCCGGCCCTGGTCGAGTCCTTCGTGCTGCGCGACCTGGGCGACCTGACCTATGTTCAGGTCGCGGAGATCACCGACGCTCCGCTGGGTACGGTCAAGGACCGTATCCATCAGGCCCGCCGCTTCATGCGGGACCACCTCGGCGGTGGCTGCTGAGGCGGCCGGTGCTCTCCGCTGCCAAACCCGCATCAGCCGACGACCAGCCGACGACCGAGAGCCGGGAGGGGGTGTCGTGCGAACTCGGACGATCGCCTTCATCCTGACAGCAGCCGTCGGACTCGGCCTGCTGACGGGCCGGTTCGTGCTGCCCGCTCGCTCCGCCGCGGCCGGCCCGTCGCTGACGTCAGGCACTGCGGCGTCCTCGCCCGGTGCCCGCTCCTCGGCACCGAAGCCCGTCGGCGGACCCGTGACAAACGGGAGCCTGCTGGCGGCGGACGCGTTCAGGAAGGCCGGGGTCTCCCGGCGCATCCACGTGCGGGACCGGGTCGGGGACGGCAGGTACGCGAACGCGGCCTGTGCCGGGGAGAAGACCCTCGGCCAGACCTTGGGAGGGCCTGACGCGCACTTCCGCGGGTTGATGACGACCGAGGACACGGACGACAGCGACCCCACGCTGGCGTTGGACATCAAGGATCAGGTCGCGCGAGAAGTCGCCGCTGACGCCAGGAGCCCGGCGTTGGCTCAGAACTTCGCCCAGCGCCTGCTGCTGGAGGAGGAGCCGTGCCAGTCGGAACCGGCCACCCACTGGGTCTACGGACCGACGCACACGATCGATGTCGCTCCGGGGATCACCGCGAGTTGGATGGGTTATTACGACGGTGACCTGAACACCACAGGGACCGCGCCCCGGGGCAAGGAGCCGTGTGGCGGCATCGCCGTGCTCCGCAGCGGCTCTCACTACGGGGTCCTGGAGGTCGACACCTGCCTGGGCACGGCTGCGATGACGCGGATCGTCCGTGCGGCCGTGACGCGGCTCTGAGACGGCCCGAGCCCAGCCGGAGAGTGACGTAGCTCACCCCGGTCGTCGCGGACTTCCATCCAACATCTCGCGGACCTGCGGCATCTCCCTGGTGAACGACGACACCAAGCGTCGTCACCAGACAGGAGATGAGATGTTCGACCACCAAGCAGCCGGCAAGAGGTCCTCGCGTCGCGGTCGTACCGCAGGAGCGGCTGCCGCCGCCGGCGCTGCGTTGATCGCGATCGTCATCGGCACGCATCCCGCCGTCGCGGGCGTGGGCACCCGTGCTCCGAAGCAGTCGGCCACCGCGCTTGCCGCCGCTTCTGCCGCGCCCGGTCTCGGCTCCGCCGACCTGATGCAGAGCGAGGACTTCTTCCAGCAGGGGCTGGCCCCGGTCGGTGCGACCGTGGGACTGACCGGGAACCGGGCTCTCTCGGCGTGCTCCGGCGAGGAGACGATGCGGACGCTGACCAAGGGGAAGGCCGTCGCCCATGCCGATGTGGCCTGGGCCTTCGACACCAAGGGCACCAGACTGACCGAGTCTCTCGCCGACGGTTCCACCGGCACGTCGGCGGCCTCGTACGAGAAGCAGCTCAACAAGCTGGTGCGCAGCTGCCAGGACGAGCCGGCGGGTCACTGGTACTACGGAAAGGCGCATGCGGTCGCCGTCCACGCCGGCGAGGGCAGTTGGTACCCCGCCTACAGTGGCGACGGCACGGTCGCCGGCGGTGTCGCGGTGATCCGTAGCGGTCACCGGGTCGGCATCGTCGAGCTCTCCGGTCAGCCCAGCGACGACTCCGGCTACATGGAAGGCATCGCCGCCGCCGCCATCAACCGGCTGGCCGACTGATCTCCCCGCGGCGCACCTCCTGGGCCGTCCCGCCGTCCATGGGGCCCGATGGCGGGACGCCTCAGGTGACCTGGACGGCGGTTCGGCCCCGTGGGGGTGGCCATGGCCGAACGCATGGTCTCCATGGGATTGTCGACGGCAGTGAGGAGGCGGAGGCCTCAAGAGGGGTCGGTGGCGGCGGCGCGTTTTTTGTGCGCTACGGTGACTCGCTTTTGCCGTAGGACTCTTGGGGGGCTCGATGCGAAGAACTGCAGTGGCCGCGAGTGTCGTCACCGTACTCGGGCCGCTTCTCCTGGCCGGCGCCTCGACGGCGTCGGCCGCGGCCACGGGGTCGCTCACCGTCAGGACGTTGGACCGGAGCGGCAAGACGGTCTACGCCCAGGTGGCGGTCTACAACACGAAGACGTACGACTTCCGCTTCATCGAGAGCAACAAGAAGACATCGCTGCCCAAGGGCAGTTATGAGCTCGCCACGTCCTTCGTCGGCGGCAACGGCGAAGATGCCGTCGTCGGCGGTCACAGTGTGAACGTCTCCGGGGCCACGACGACCACCTTCGACGGCCGCAAGGGCCGCGCGGTCAAGGTCTCGCTCAGCCCCGGCCCGGGCAGCGGATACGACCACATGGTCAGCGCGGCCGTCTGCGCCACCGACAACGGCCCGGCCACCATGAGCATCTCGGCCGGGTCGGGTGACCTGTACGCCATCCCGAACAGCAGCAGGGCGTACGAGCTCGCCTACGGCACCACCTACCAGCCGCGGGCGGCGACCGGCGGGGACTTCTGGCTGGCGTCCGCCACGCACAGCCGTGGCGTGCCGTCCGGGGTGTCCGCCAAGCTCGGGAAGTCCGGGCTGACCACCCTCAAGGTGTCCGCCCGTTCCGGCCCCGACAGCGGACAGGCGCGGTTCTCGTTCAACGGCGGGTCGACGGGCGGTGACGACTGCTCGTCATCCATGAACAACCTCGACTTCCAGCGTGACCTGCCCAACTCCTTCAGCGTCCATCTCCCGGCCGGCCAGTGGCAGGTGGGCCAGCAGAGCCACGACTACGTCTACGGCGGGTTCCACAAGTACGCGGCCGGCAGGACGACCTCTCTGTCCCTCGGCCACGCCGTCTGGGGTCCCGGCGGGCAGCTGCCGTACACCTGGTACCACCAGCTGTACTTCGGGAACGACAATCCGTTCGCCGACCCCCGCTTCACGGCAGGAGGGGTCCTGGCCTCCGGCACCGTGAAGCTGACTCACGCGGGCAAGACGCTCTACTCGCACAGCTACACCCCCTCGCGGGGGATCGACCCGCATCCGCACATCCCGGGGTCGGGCTGGTACACGATCACCGAAACCGCCCACCGGGCCGGCCTGCCGTCCGGCTCGCTGTCGACCTCCTCCAGCCTCTCCCTGCACTTCTACGCCGACGCCGGCAAGAACCAGCAGATCCGGGACTACATCACCCGGTTCTGGCCCGAGGCGCTGAACTCCAGGAACCAGGCGGCCGCCGGTTCGACCACGATCGTCGACCTGGGCATGCAGCGCCTCGGCACCGGCGACGGGACGATCGGCCGGCTGTCGGACGGTGTGAAGTCGGTGCGTGCCTGGTACACCACCGACAAGGGCGCCCACTGGCACGCGGTGACCGCGAAGCTGTCCGGCGGCAAGTGGACCGTCGCCGTGCACAACCCGGGCTCCGGCCGCGTGGGCCTGCGCTCGACGGTCACGGACACCCACGGGGACAGCTCGACGACGACGGTGTACGACGCGTACGCGGTGGGCTGAGCAGCACCAGGAACACCGCATCGGGCCGCCTGGCTCAGGGCGCGGGCGGGGCGGCCTGGACGAGGCCCGACCGGATGCCGACCACCGCGAGCCCGGCCAGGGCGGCCTCGAGGGCGCCCAAGCCGACGGCGGCCAAAACGGCCGCCCAGGCCAGGGCGACGTACCGGCAGCTCCGCCGCAGGGTCTACCCCGGCACAGGTCCAGGAGAAGCGGCACCGCCTCCCAGGGCGTCGCGCAGTACGGCGATCGCCTGGGCGAGGCCGCGCGGGTGGCGTGGGCGGCGCGAGGCGGGCCGCAGGGCGCCGCGACGGGGACTGGGCCGCCACCCTGCAACCCCTCACCTCGGTCTTCCTGCTCGCCCGCGCGGCAGTGCCCCAACTGGCCCGTCGCGGGGCGCGAACGGTTCGGCGGCAGTCCGTCCGGTGCCGCACCAAAGTTTTCGCCTCATCGAGACGGAAACCGCAGGTCAGAGACTTGAGGTCGCGGAGGGCTGGTGGATCTGTGCCCACGGCCACAGCAAACGGGTTGCGCGTGGGCTCATACTGAGCCATGACAAAGCCTGCTGCGCCCAAGCGTCATCTGCCTACCAGCCCCTTCAAGGCCCCGGTCACACCGGCCCCCAAGCACTTCGCCGTGGGTGACCAGGTCACCCATGACGTGTACGGCCTCGGCCGGGTCATCGGCATCGAGGACGGGGTCGCCGCGCTCGTGGACTTCGGCTCGGCGCAGATGCGGATCCTGAGCCCGTACGCCAAGATGACCAAGCTGTAGGACCACTGTGCCCGGTCACGGCACACCGGGTCCCGTCCGGGACCTGTAGCGAAAGAGAGCCCTCTCATCGATCTGACGTCGCTGTTCTCCGCCCTGGAAGGACAACCCCGCTGCTCCGCCGCGGCATCGCCGCCTCCGGCGACGAACCCCTTCCAGGCCCCCGACTTCGGGGAGGACGACACCCTGCCGCTCGACGACCCCCAGGAGCCCGCCTCGGACATGCGCCCGACGCGTCCCAAGGCGGCTCGACGCTCGTGAGCTGAGTGCCGAGTGCGCCCCTGGGGCGGCGAGGAAAGCTGCCACGGCGAGCCCACATCTGCGTACCCGCCGGAGTTAGGGTTGTCGCACGACGCGGATGGCACCGGGTCCTGCCACGGAAAGACCGGTGCCAGGCACGCCCGGGGCCCCCGCCGCGTCCCCGAAACGAAGGTGCCATGCCCGCTGAGAACGTCTCCGCCGCCGGCAATCTCGACGACGACGACTATCCCGCCTACACCATGGGGCGGGCAGCCGACGTTCTCGGCGCCACCCCCGCCTTCCTCCGGGCCGTCGGCGAAGCCGGGCTGATCACCCCCCTGCGCTCGGACGGCGGCCACCGCCGGTACTCGCGCAGCCAGTTGCGCGTCGCCGCCCGCGCCCGTGAGCTGGTCGACCAGGGCACCCCCATCGAGGCCGCGTGCCGCATCGTCTCCCTCGAGGACCGGCTCGACGACGCCCTCCGGCTGAACCGGGACATGCGCCAGAGGCTGGACGAGCGCGGCACGGATACCTAGTCCCGCCGCTACAGAAATGCACGGTCCGCGGTATGACAATTGCCGGACACGCCGGAAAACACAGCACCGCTTGCGGCCGGTCTGTGTTAGCGTGATAGCAGTTGCAGTTTTGGTTGCCAGAGATTTTTTCTTTGCAGAGCTTTCCGGATCTTTCCGGAGGGGTGATCATCGCGGCGACTCGGCTCCGCAAAGTGCGGAGTCCGGCACTGCCCCCCAAGGGAGATTCAATATGGCATCTGGCACCGTGAAGTGGTTCAACGCGGAAAAGGGCTTCGGCTTCATCGAGCAGGACGGCGGCGGCGCTGACGTGTTCGCCCACTACTCGAACATCGCCACCAGCGGCTTCCGCGAGCTTCAGGAAGGCCAGAAGGTGACCTTCGACGTCACGCAGGGCCAGAAGGGCCCGCAGGCCGAGAACATCGTTCCCGCCTGACGCTGACGCGAAATCGTCGCGAGCCCACGGTTCGCGCATCATGTGGCTGGGGCCCGCGCTCTCAGGGGTGCGGGCCCCAGCTCATTCATTTTTCTTTCGGCTCATTCTTGCGAATCCCGTGCGGTCGTCACCGCTGGACGGAAATTCCTCGATACGCCGCATCGAGGAAGGTTCCTCCATGAACCGCACCCGTCGCACCGGCGGCACATCCGCTGGTTTCCGCGCGGACAGAAAATCCACCCGTTCGGCGGGCTCCGCTCCCGGCAGCCGCGGGCGCAAGGCCGGCCAGGGCGCCCGCCCCGCGCCGCGCCGGCAGGAGTTCGCCCTGCCGGTCACCCTCACCGAGCCGCTGCCCGCGGCTCGGACGTTCGCCGAAATGGACATGCCGGAACGGCTGTCGGCCGCCCTCGGCACCGAGGGCGTGACCGTGCCCTTCCCGATCCAGGCGGCCACGCTGCCGAACGCACTCGCGGGCCGCGACGTCCTGGGCCGCGGTCGTACGGGTTCGGGCAAGACCCTCGCCTTCGGCCTGCCGCTGCTGGCCCGCCTGGACGGCCAGCGGGCCCAGCCCCGGCAGCCGCTCGCCCTCGTCCTCGTGCCGACCCGGGAACTGGCCCAGCAGGTCACCGACGCGCTCACCCCGTACGCCCGAGCCCTGCACCTGCGGCTGGCCACCGTGGTCGGCGGCGTGTCGATCGGCCGCCAGGCGGGTGTGCTGCGCGGCGGGGCGGAGGTCGTCGTCGCGACCCCCGGCCGCCTCAAGGACCTGCTGGAGCGAGGCGCCTGCCGGCTGGACCAGGTCGCCGTCACCGTTCTGGACGAGGCCGACCAGATGGCCGACATGGGCTTCATGCCGCAGGTGACCGCGCTGCTCGACCAAGTGCCGTCCCGAGGGCAACGGCTGCTCTTCTCGGCCACCCTGGACCGCAACATCGACCTCCTGGTGCGCCGCTACCTCCACGACCCCGTCGTGCACTCGGTCGACCCGTCCGCGGGAGCCGTCACCACGATGGAGCACCACCTGCTGCACGTGCACGACGACGACAAGCACACCGCGGCGACGCAGATCGCCGCCCGCGACGGACGCGTGCTCATGTTCCTGGACACCAAGCACGCGGCGGACCGGCTGGCCAAGCACCTGCTGTCCGTCGGGGTGCGAGCCGCGGCCCTGCACGGCGGCAAGTCGCAGCCGCAGCGCAACCGGACACTCGCCCAGTTCAAGGACGGCCACGTCACGGTTCTGGTCGCCACCAACGTCGCCGCCCGCGGTATCCACGTCGAGGGCCTCGACCTCGTCGTGAACGTCGATCCTCCCGGCGACCACAAGGACTACCTGCACCGCGGCGGCCGTACGGCACGCGCGGGCGAGTCCGGCACCGTCGTCACCCTCGTCCTGCCGCACCAGCGGCGCGCGGTGGACCGCCTCATGGCCGACGCCGGCATCGCCCCACGCACCGCCCGGGTCCGCCCGGGCGAGGCCGAACTGCAGCGCATCACCGGCGCCCGCACCCCCTCCGGCGTACCCGTGACCCTGGCCGCACCGGCCGACGGACGGGATCAGGGCAACGGATCCGCCGGACGGCAACGCAGCGGCCGGACCGCCACCCGGCGCCGTCGCCCTGCCCGGAGGAACAACGCCTAGCGCGGAGGCAGGGAGTGCGTCCCGTCCTCCTCAGCGCGGTCCCCGGCCGGCCGCAAGCAGGGAACGGGCCACGATCAGCCGCATGATCTCGTTGGTGCCCTCCAGGATCTGATGCACCCGCAGGTCGCGCACGATCTTCTCGATGCCGTACTCGGTCAGGTAGCCGTAGCCGCCGTGCAGCTGGAGCGCGCCGTCGGCGGCCGCGAAGCCCGCGTCGGTCGCCACCCGCTTGGCCATCGCGCACAGGGTGACCGCGTTCGCGTCGCCGGCGTCCAGCGCGGCCGCGGCACGCCACAGCAGGGCGCGGGCGGCCTCGAGCTCGGTGGCCAGGTCGGCCAGCCGGAACTGCAGGGCCTGCGACTCGATCAGCGGCTTGCCGAAGGCTTCCCGTTCGCGCAGATAGGCGACGGTGCGCTCCAGGGCGGCCGCACCGCCGCCGAGCGAGCAGGCGCCGATGTTCAGCCGGCCGCTGTTCAGGCCGGTCATCGCGATACGGAAGCCACGGCCCTCGCCGCCGAGCAGGTTGGCGGCCGGCACCCGCACGTCGCGCAGCACGACCTGGCGGGTGGGCTGCGCGTGCCAGCCCATCTTGCGTTCCTCGGGGCCGAAGGACAGACCCGGGGTGCCGTCCTCGACCAGCAGGGCCGAGATGCCGTCGGCGCCGGGTCCGCCGGTGCGGGCCATGACGAGGTAGACGTCCGAGGTCCCGGCGCCGGAGATGAACTGCTTGACGCCGTTCAGCACGTACGCGTCGCCGTCGCGCACCGCGGTGGTGCGCAGGGCCGCGGCGTCCGAGCCGCAGCCCGGCTCGGTCAGGCAGTAACTGGCCAGGAACTGCATGGAACACAGGTGGGGCAGGAAGCGGTCGCGCTGCCGGGTGTCGCCGAAGGTGTCGATCATCGTGGCGACCATGTTGTGGATGGACAGGTACGCCGCCACGGCCGGGCAGCCCGTGGACAGCCCCTCGAAGACGAGGGTTCCGGCCAGCCGGGACAGACCGGAACCCCCCGCGTCCTCCCGTACGGTGATGCCGCCCATGCCGAGCTGGGCGGCCTTGCGCAGGGTGTCGACGGGAAAGTGGTGCGTCTCGTCCCACTCCACCGCGCACGGGGCCAGATGCTCGTCCGCGAAGTCCCGCGCGGTGCGGGCTATGTCCTGGAGCTCGTCGGTCAGGGTGAACATCTTCTCCTCGTTTTCCGTGGTGACGGATCGAACGCGGCGGCGCGCGCTCCCGGCTCAGCCGCCCTGCGGCACCGCGTCGACGAGTGACTGGTCGATGCCGAGGTCGTCGAGCAGCAGTTGCAGCGGGCCGGTGTCGCGCCGCGGGGCCGGGCGGTCGGCGGCCCACTCGGCCAGTTGCCCGGGCTCGATCCGCAGGCCGCCGACCGCGGCCACCTCGACCCAGGGGTCGGTGTCCGCGGCCCGGAACGCGGCCAGCCCGCTGATCAACGCGTCGCGGAACAGTGTGCGTTCGGAGTCGTCCAGCGAGCGGTAGAGCGATCCGGCGAGTTCGCGGAACACGACGGCGTGTCCGCTCTCGTCGCGCCGGTGCATGTCCACGGTGATCCGGTTCATCGGCTGGATGTCCTGCGCGGTGGCCAGGGTGGACAGGAAGCCGCTGATGGTGGTCTCGGCGGCCAGGGAGAAGGCGATCTCGACCAGGTCGCGTTCGAAGCCGGAGCGGCCCTCGCGGGCCCGGTCGAGGCCCTGGACGACCGTCCAGCCACGCGGGTCGAAGGCCAGGGCGCCGAGGTCGCGCCGGCGCTTGGTGACACCGACCGCGTTGTGGCACATCAGGATGTGGAAGTGCTCGTCGACGATGGTCTGGTGCAGGGCGGTGTAGGACACGTCGTCGCGTCGTACCGGGATCCGCTCCTCCAGCATCAGCCGGCAGGCCGGCAGGATGATCTCGTTCTCGATCGCCGCCGTCTTGGCGTTGTACGCGACCCACGCGGCGGCGAGTATGCGCCGGCGGGCCTGCCGGTCGAGCGGCTCGATGCCGGGGAGCGCGAGCACCGGCACGAGGTGCTCGGGGAAGTCCGGCAGGTCCGGGTCGAAGTGCCCGTCGAGGTCGAGTTCGTCCTTCTTCACCGCGACGCGTCGGCCCCAGCGCAGGGTGAGCTGGGCCAGCAGGTCGCGCTCGTAGCTCGGTCGTTGCGTAGGGGTGTCGGTGGACATGCGATGTCAGCCTCGATGCTGCGGGTCGGCGGAAGGGGTGGCCCCGGCGGTGCCCGGCGCCGGATCGTCGGCGTCGGGCACCAGGCCGGGGTGGGCGGGCAGGGCGAGCCGATCGAGGCGCGCCTGCCAGCGCTCTGCTTCGGCCGACGAGTCCGGGGGTGGTGGGAGCTCGTCAACCGGGTTCAGCCAGCCGGCGACCGGCCGGATGCCGTGCAGGGCGTTGACCGCCCACACGGGCACACCGGCGAGGTCCGCCGCGGTGGCCGTCTCGAAGACCACCGGGTGGCCGGCTTCGGCCACTTCGGCGGTCAGGAGCGCCCGCGTCACTCCGGGCAGCAGATCGGGCCCGGGTGGCGGGAGACAGAGGGTGGGACCGCGCCACCAGACGAGGCTGGTGGTGCCGCCCTCGCGGACGTGTCCGGACGGGGACAGCAGGAGCGGCTCGTCGCCGCCCGCTGCCCGGGCGGCCTCGCGCAGCCGCCCGAGCAGGTCGAGATCCGGTCCTTTGGCCCACGGCAGTTCACGGGGGTCCGCCATGCCGGGGTGCCAGAGCACCACCGGCCCGCCCCGCGGCGGCGCGGGGCGCAGCCACAGGATCAGGCGCGGCCCGAGCGCGCCCGGCCGGGCCTCCACCCGGGGGAACCAGCGCCCCCGGGGCGGCAGCAGGCCCACGGCCGCGCGCAGAAAGCCGGTGACCTGGCCGGACGGTACGCCGAGCAGCCGGCCGCAGGTGTCCCGGAACCTGCACGCGTGGTCCGGCAGCGCCCGTACCCGGCCGTCCTCGACCAGCCATGAGTCGGCGACGAGCGAGGGGGACGGGGCCGGCGCCGGGTCCGCGGCCGGCTCGGGCAGCAGGGCGCCGTGCGGACCGGCGGCCGGGTCCCAGACGTAGCGGCCGGTCCGGGCCGGGGTGGAGGTGCTCATCGGGCCGCGGTGCCCGCCTCGGCCGGGAGCGGCGCACGGTAGGCGCGCAACGGTGCGTCGGCCTTGAGGATCATCTCCTGGTACTCGTCGTGCGGATCGGAGTCGAGCACGATCGCACCTCCCGCCCCGATGCTCAGGTCGTCGCCGTTGCGCACGGCGGTGCGGATGACGATGTTGAGATCGGTGCCGCCGGACAGCCCGAAGTAGCCGAGGGTGCCGGAGTAGACCCCGCGGGCCTCGGTCTCGAGGCGGTCGATGATCTCCATGGTGCGCAGCTTGGGCGCGCCGGTCATGGAGCCGCCGGGGAAGCAGCGCCGCACGCAGTCGACCGCGCCGACGGACGGACGCAGCCGCCCCTTGACGGTGGAGACGAGCTGATGCACCGTCTGGTAGCTCTCGACGGCCATGTACGGATCGACGTGCACGCTGCCGACCTCGCACACCTGGCCGAGATCGTTGCGCAGCAGGTCGACGATCATCAGGTTCTCCGCCTGCGTCTTCGCGCTGGCCCTGAGTTCGGCGGCCAGCGCCGCGTCCCGCTCGGGGTCGGCGTCGCGCGGGGCGGTGCCCTTGATCGGCTTGCTCTCCACCCGCCCGTCCCGCTCGATCCGCAGGAAGCGCTCCGGTGAGGAGCAGAACACCGTCACTCCGTCGATGCGCAGGAACGCGGAGTACGGCGCCGGGTTCAGCCGCCGCAGCCGGCGGTAGAACTCCGTGTCGTCGTCGTCGAAGGGCAGATGCAGCTTGTTGGTCAGGCAGATCTCGTAGCTCTCGCCGCGGATCAGCTGACGCTGCGCCGCGCGGACGTCGTCCTCGTACCCGGCCTGCCCGCGCACCAGGTGCTCGGCGGGGTCGGGTGCCGGGCCCGCGTCGGTCCGGTCCGGCACCGGTGCCGGGCGCAGCTGCACCAGGCGGGCCGCGGTGCGCTCGATCCAGGCGCGGGCCTCGTCCTCGGTCCGCTCGTCGTAGAGCGCCAGCACGTAGGTGCGGTTCTCCAGATGGTCGACCGCGACCAGCCGGTCGGCGAGCATCCAGGCGGCGTCCGGGGTGTCGGCGGAGTGCCGGACGCTCGCGCCGCACTCGGCCTTCAGCTCGTACCCGAAGTAGCCCACATAGCCGCCGGTCAGGTCGAACGGCAGCGCGCCCGGATCGACCGCGCGCTCGCGCAGCCGCGCCTGCAGCACGTCGAACACGCTGCCGCTGAGCACGCGGACGCCGGAGGCGTCGCGCGCCTTGACCGCCGCGGCGCCGACCCGGTACGTGAGCACCTCGCTGAGCGGCCCGCCGGCGTCGCCCAGGAACGAGAAGCGCGACAGTCCGGCCTCCACCCGGCTGCTGTCGAGCCAGAAGCTGTCCGGGCTGTCGGCGAACAGCTCCAGGAACACCGCCTCGGTGTCGACCGCTTCGGGCAGGTCGGTGCTCAGGACCCGCAGTCGCCCGGCCGGGGCGGAGCCGGTGTCCCGAGGCTCTGCGTCGGCCGTTGCCTGCGCGGCCGGCGGCTGCTCACCGGCCCGGGCGCGCGCGGCCGCGGTACGGCGGGTCAGCTCGGTGAAGTTGGCGACGAGTTCCCGTCCGAACTCCGAGGCGATCGACTCCGGGTGGAACTGCACGCCCCAGCGCGGCAGGTCGCGGTGGCGCAGCGCCATGATCACACCGTCCTCGGAGCGGGCGGTGGCGATCAGGGTGTCGGGCAGCGGCTCCTGGACGCACAGCGAGTGGTAGCGCACCGCGGTGAACTCGGTGGGGATGCCCGCGAAGAGTTCGTCGTCGTTGTGCTTGACCGTGGTCAGATGGCCGTGCCGCGGCTCCGGGGCGGAGGAGACGGTGCCGCCGGCCAGGTGCGCGATGGCCTGGTGGCCCAGGCACACGCCGAGCACCGGCAGGGTGGTGCGCCGCAGCAGGTCGTCGACGTGTCCGAGGTCGCGGCCGTTCTGCGGCCGGCCGGGCCCCGGTGAGACGACGATGTTGTCGAACCCGTCCAGCGGCATCGTGGCGAGGGCGGGGTCGTCGTTGACGACCACCACCGGGTCGACGCCGGTGACCTGGGAGATCAGCTGGAAGAGATTGAAGCTGTACGAGTCGTGGTTGTCGACTAGCAGGGTGCGCACTCGAATACTCCTGGTTCAAGGGCGTTCGGCAGCCGGTCGGGCTCGCCTCGGAAGGTCGGGTGGGGGGCGCCGCCGCTGCTCGACGCGGTCGGCGTTCGAGCATGCCGCGGGCCGGCGCGTGCGAGGTGGTGAACGCACGTGCTCGTCCTGGCCGTTGGGAACGGTGGGCACGTCGCCGGGCCGACCGCACACCGCTCGCCCGACCGGCGGGCACGAAGGCCCTGGTCGGTGTGGTGGCTCAGGTCGTCCGGGATCTTGGGCGCACGACGGTGTGCGCGAAGGGGGACCGAGGCGGCACCCGCCCGGCCGTCGGGTTCAGGGGCCGGCGGTCGGCCGGCTGTCCGGCGGTTGCTCGGGTTCTCAGGCGAGCTGGACGGTGGCCTGCAGGGTGGCGAGCACCTGGCCCTCGGGTGAGGAGGCGGTCACCCCGACCCGCACCCGGTTGCCGGGCAGCTTCTCCTCGACGGTCCCGGACAGCCGGAAGACCGCTCCTGTCTCGTCGTCCGGGACCGGGACCGGCCGGGCCAGGCGAATGCGGTGCTCCACCAGGGCGCCCGGGTCGCCGGTCCACCCGTTGACGATCTCCAGCACCTTGCCGAGCGTGAAGGGCCCGTGCATGATCACGTCGGGCAGTCCCACGGAGCGCGAGATCCGCTCGCTCCAGTGGGTGGCGGCGAAGTCCAGCCGCATGGTCTGGCCGCCGAACAGCAGCAGCGCGAGGCGGTCGACCGTGACCTCCTTGGCCGGCAGCTCCTGTCCGACGCTGGTGTCCTCGTAGCGCAGCCTGGCGGTCATGCCACACCCTCCTGCTCGGTTCCGGCGGCCGGATCGAAGGTGTCCGCATGGGAGATGACGAACTTGTAGCCCGTGCTGCACACCGGTTCGCCGTCCTCGGTGGCGATCTCGTTGTGGATGTGGATGATGTCGCGCTGCCGGCTGATCTCGGTGATGTCCGCGACGGTCGAGGTCAGCGTGAGCCGGTCGCCGAGGCGGACCGGGCGGTGCGAGACCGTGTGCAGGTCGGCCAGCAGCAGGTTGGCGCCGGGCTTGCGCCCGAGGTCGGGTTCGTACATCGGCCAGGCCCACACCATGCGGAACCACAGCCGCGAGGCGAATGCGGGCGGCGCGATCGGCGCGGGGTGCCCGAGCGCACGGGCAGCCTCCGGGTCCCGGTACACCGCGAGCGGTTCCTCGAACTGGGCCGCGGCGTCGCGCAACGTGTCCTCGGTGACCACCAGGACGGCTTCCGATTTGGTACTGCGGCCGATGACCGCGCGATTCAGCGGCATGATCGAACCACCTTTCCTCCCCGTGTGGTTCGGGGTTCCCCCGTGATTGGAGACGCGCTCCAAGAAAGAATTGACGACTCTTTTACTTCCGCCGTGTCATACGTCACTGTGCATCCGATCGGAGCCGATCAGGCACCCGATCGGTTCCGGACACAATGGTTCAGGGGTGACAAGCGACTGACAACGGCAGGCTTGTGAGCGCACATATAGTGAGTGCCGTTGGGGTGCGCACGTATCTGCACCGTCAGAAACGGACTGCACCATGGAGACGAAACGGATTCAACTATTCCGTTAACGGTCATCCGAAACCGGGGGAAACAATGAATCAGAAGCGGCCTACCGATCGCGATTATCAGGAGCTTCTCCGGAGGTATCGCGCAAAGGGCACCCGCGAGTTAATCGGGCTACCGCCCCGTATCTCCACACGACGTTCACGCAGCACACACCTTCGCCAATCCGACATGGACGAGGCACTTCGAGGTGGTACGGGCACGTATCAGAAACTGGAGAACGGCGTCCTGGCGCCGTCGCCCGAACTCTTCCTGCGGGTCGCCAGGACCCTGCACTTCAGCGACCACCATCTGCGCATCGCCCATCTGGACCTGTTCAGGACCGATCCGGTGCTGCCGGCGGGGCCCGTCTCCCCGCACTGGCACCGCTGGGCCGGCAGTCACACGGAGATGGCCTACGTCTGCTCGCCGGCCGGCGACGTCATCGCGGCCAACGACGCCTTCACGCAGATGTTCCCGTCCGGCGGGCCGCCGGCGAACATCACGGAGTGGGCGCTGCTGTCCGCCGAGGCCCGTGACGAGGTCCTGCTGGACTGGGAGCGGGACTGGGCACCCCACCTCCTGGCGGACCTGCGTCTCGCTCTCGCCCGGCACCCGGACGACCCGACCCTGCAGAAACTGCGGGACGCCGTCCGCAACGACCCGCGTACGCGGCACATCGAGGACGCGCCCAGCGGTGTCGGGGACGAGCCGCGCCGACTGCGCCACGCGGGACGCGGAGTGGTCACGGTCCGCCTGCTGACGTCGCACACGAGGGACGTCACGGCCGTGACGCTTCTCTCGGAGGCCCCCGCCCGCTGACCACCCCCAGGAGGCCCCTCAGAGCGCCCCGGCCACCGCCCCCGCACCGACAGGACCGAACGTGTGCTCCGGGTCGACCAGGCCGGGGAGCTTGGCCTCGGTCTCCGGGTCGGCCGGCAGGCAGGTGAACAGCTTCACCCCCGGGGACTGCAGTGCGGCCAGCCGCACGTAGTCCACGGCCAGCCGGCCGAGCCGGGGGTGGTCGAACTCCCAGCGGGCGGAGCCGAAGTCGGCCACGCGGTGCTCGTCCCACAACTCGCGGAACTCCTCGCTGACGCCGTACAGCTCGTTGCTCAGCTGCTCAAAACGCGGGTCGCCCAGGTTGCGGGCGGCGTCCGCGCGGAACTGGGCGAGCAGCCCGGAGGCCTGGGCGCGCCAGTCCACCAGCAGGCCGCGGGTCTCCGGGTCGGTGAACACCATGCGGATGATGTTGCGTTCGGGACCGGCCAGCCGGGCGGGGTCGCCGATCAGCCCCGCCTCGGCCGCGTTCCAGGCCAGCAGGTCCCAGCTCGGGCCGATGAGGTACGTCGGGTTCGGGTTGAGCGCGTCCACCAGGCGCTGCAGCTCGGCGCTCGGTGCGTCGGCGGCCTTCCGGCGCACGACGCCCTGCTGGTCGGCGAGCGTGTACATGTACCGCTTCTCGGCCGTCGTCAGGCGCAGTGCGCGCGCCAGGCTGTCGAGCACCTGTCTGCTGACCGTGATGTCCCGTGCCTGTTCGAGCCAGGTGTACCAGGTCACGCTCACCCCGGACAACTGCGCGACCTCTTCTCGCCGCAGCCCCGGAGTGCGCCTCCGGGGCCCCGGTTCGATCCCGACGTCACGCGGTGAGATCTGCCCGCGCCGGGCGCGGAGGAAGTCTGCGAGCTCCTGCCGCTGCGCCGTGTTGTCCATCCCATCCCCCGGTACGGACGTAGCCGTCGATGCTGGTGCCGCCACCACTAGCATATCCGCGCCCATGTGCAGCGGCCGAAGTCGATGGAACGCTGGGCGACATGACGCACCGTAAGACCGACGCGGCCGCCCACGGACCGACGAGCGCGCCGCACGCGACCGACGGGCGGGCCACCCCGGCGGAGTCGGCCGCCGCCTCGCCCTGGCGGGCGCTGCCGGTCATCCTCGTCGGCAGTTTCATGGCCATCCTCGACACCTTCATCGTGCTGGTCGCCGCCCCCGCCATCCAGACCGACCTGCACGCCTCCGACGGCCAGGTCCAGTTGATCGTCGCCGGATACCAGATCACCTACGCCGTGGCCCTGATCACCGGGGCCCGGCTCGGCGACACGTTCGGCCGCAAGCGGCTGTTCATGATCGGCATGGCCCTGTTCACCCTCACCTCGGTCGCCTGCGCCCTGGCGCCGACCGCCGAGGTGCTCATCGGGGCGCGCCTCGCGCAGGGCCTGAGCGCCGCGCTGATGTTCCCGCAGGTCTTCTCGATGATCCAGGTGCTGATTCCGGCGCAGCAGCGGCACCGCGCGTTCGGTGCGCTCGGCTCGGTGATCGGCGTGTCGACGATTCTCGGACAGCTGGTCGGTGGCCTGCTGATCGCGGCGAACCTGTTCGGCACCACCTGGCGCCCGGTGTTCTGGGTGAACGTCCCGATCGGCCTGATCACGCTGGCGCTGGCGGCGCGGATGGTGCCCGAGAGCCGCGCGCCGCAGGCCCGTTCGCTGGACCTGCCCGGTCTCGCGGTGCTCACCGTGGCGCTGTTCCTCCTGGTGATCCCGCTGGTGGAGGGGCGCGACGCGGGCTGGCCGGCCTGGACCTGGATCAGCCTCGCCGGCAGCGCGGTCGCGTTCGCGCTGTTCGTCGTGGTCGAGCGCCGGGTGGAACGGGTGGGGCGCGCCCCGCTGGTGTCCCTGCGGCTGTTCGCCGAGCGCCCGTTCGCGATCGGCATCACGCTCGTGGTCGTCGCCTACGCCGGCGTGAACTCCTTCTTCCTGATCCTCTCGCTGATGCTGCAGGACGGTCTCGGGATGTCCGCCCTGGGCGCGGGGCTCGAGTACACCCCGCTGGCGGTCGCCTTCTTCGCCACCAGCCTGCTGGCGGCACGCTGGACGCCGCGCTACGGCCGGCGCGTTCTGGAACTCGGCAGCGTGCTGGCCGCGACGGGCTTCCTCGCCACGCTGCTGATGGCCTTCGCCGAGGGTGGCCGGCTCTCGGCCGGCCCGCTGATCGCCCCGCTGACCCTGGTGGGCCTCGGCAACGGCCTGCTGCTCCCCCAGCTCCTGAACACGGTGCTCGGGCGGATCAGGCCGAGCGAGGTCGGCATGGCCTCCGGCGTCCTGTCCACCGGCCAGCAGGTCGGCGGTGCGGTGGGCGTCGCGGTCATCGGCGTGTTCTTCTTCGACGCCCTGACCCCGCACGGCAGCCGGGTGGCGCAGTACGCGCACGCCTTCGGCACGGCGGCGATCCTGAACCTGGTCATCGCGGCCGTCGCCACCGCGCTGCTGCTCGCCCTGCCCCGCCAGAAGCCGGCCGACGCCGCCTGACGCCCGACCGGCTCCCCCCATCGCGAGCCGAGCGCCCGGAGACGCCTCTCCGGGCGCTTGCGCGTGGTGCGGCTCGAGCCGCCCACGCGCCTCGGCCGGCCCCTGGTCCGGCCGCGCTCAACGGGCCGCGAGTTTCGGATGGTCGGTGTCGGGGAGCCAGTCGTGCCGCGGTGTGTACTCCAGCCAGCGCCGGGCCCGGCCCGCTTGTGCGAAGCCTTTCAGCAGGGTGTCCAGCAGAGGGTGGCGGGACGACTCCCGCCAGGCCAGTGACCACGCGTACAGCGGTGTCGGCCCGACGAGCGGAACACAGCGCAGGCCCAGGGGGTCGGGCAGCGGCGCGTCGGCGGGGAAGAGGGTGAAGCCCTCGGGGTCGGCGCGGAGTTGCCGGAGCAGGTGGTCCAGGCCCAGGTTGGGGCCGTCGTGCCGCCGCGTGATCCGGAACGCGTCGGCGAAGCGGCGCAGGAAGTCCAGGCGGTCCAGTTCGGCCGGGCACCACAGGACACTGTCACGCAGGTCGGCCGGGCGCAGGGCGTCCGCGCCGGACAGCGGGTGGGAGGGGCCGACCACCGCGTCGACGGGTTCCAGCCGCACCAGCCGCTGGGTGATTCCGGCGTCCCGGCCGTCGGGCAGCGGGTGCACCCGGCCGAATCCCAGGTCCGTCTCCCCGCGCAGCAGAGCCCCCGCGACGGACGGCCAGTCGCGCCCCGGGCCCGGCTCCCACCGCACCGCGCCGAGCGTCTGCACGGCCTCGGCGACCGTGCGCATCGGCGCGAACAGGTGGCCCCACGTGTCGATCCGGACGACCGGCCCGGTGCCCGTCACCGCCGCGACCGCCCGCTCGCCCGCCGCGAGCGCCTCGCGCGCGGCCGGCAGGAACCGCTCCCCCGCCTCGCTCAGCCGGATGCCTCCCCGGCGCTCGAAGAGCCGTACGCCCAGCGACTCCTCCAGCCGCGCGATGCGTTTGGACAACGCCTGCTGGCTGGTGCCCAGTTCCTCGGCGGCCCGCCCGAAGTGCAGTGTCCCGGCGGTCGCGGCGAAGGCGCGGACCAGGGCGAGGTCGAGGTCCATGCCGCCGACCCTATGCGACAACCGCGCGTTGTCGGCCGGGTCATCCGGTTGTTGGCCGGGCCGCCCTGCCGCGAGGTCGGATGGTCCCGCACGCCACGCCGCCGGATGGCCCGAGGCCAGTGAGGAGACGACCCCATGAAGGCGTTCGTACCGACCGGAGATCCCGCCGAACCGGTCGTGCTCGCCGACGTCGCAGAACCGACGCCACGCCCCGACGAGGTGCTCGTGAAGGTCGAGGCGTTCTCGGTCAACCGGGGCGAGACGTTCAAGCTGGAGAAGCCCGTCGCCGGCGAGCGGCCCGGGAAGGACGTCGCGGGCCTGGTGGTGCAGCCGGCCGCCGACGGCAGCGGACCGCCCGGCATCACCCGGGTCGTCGGCCACCCCATGTCGGGCGGCTGGGCGGAGTACGTGGCGGTGCCGACCACCGCGCTCGCCGCGCTGCCGGACGGCGTCTGCGTGCTCCAGGGCGCGGCGCTGCCACTGGCCGGCCTCACCGCGCTGCGCCTGCTGCGCGCCGCCGGACCGGTGCTGGGCCGGCGGGTCCTGCTGACCGGTGCCTCCGGGGGCGTGGGCCACTTCGTCACCGAACTCGCGGCCGCCGCCGGGGCCGAGGTCACCGCCGTGACCAGGGACGCCGAACGGGGCGCCCGGCTCGCCGGACTCGGCGCCGCCGAGATCGTCCACGACGTCGCCGACGCCCGGGGCCCGTACGACATCGTGCTGGAGTCGACCGGTGGCCGGGCCCTCCCCCTCGCGCTCGCGCGGCTCGCCGGGCGCGGCACGCTCATCTGGTTCGGGCAGGCCAGCCGGACGCCGGCGACGCTCGACTTCTTCGACTTCTTCGCGGGGCCGGAATCGGCCGTCATCCGCCACTTCCACTACCTCGACGCCGACACCCGCCTCGACGACGACCTGGCGGCACTGGTCCGGCTGACCGCCGACGGCCGGCTGCACCCCGAGATCGGCCGGATCACGGACTGGGCCGACACCGCGACCACCCTCACCGACCTGCGCGACCGCCGCATCCGCGGCAAGGCCGTCCTCACCCTCTCCTGAAGGAGCACGACCATGACCACCGGCACCGACCCCAGGGCCGTCGTCGTCCGCTACGTCGAGGCCGTCCGCGACGGCGACGCCGACGTCATCCACGACAGCTTCGCCGAAGACGCGACCTGGCACTATCCCGGCAGCCTGCCCGTCTCCAAGGTGTGGCGGGGCCGCGACGCGATCGTCAACGAGTTCCTCGGCGGCATGGGAACGGTCTTCGTCCCCGGCACCCTGGAGATCGAACTGGTCGGCACGATCACCGAGGGCGAGCGCGTGGTGGCCGAATGGACCTCCAGGGCCAGGACCGTGCGGGGCGACACCTACGACAACCGCTGCCTCGGCATCTACACGGTGCGCGACGGCAGGATCGTCTCCGTCGTCGAGTACGCCGACACCCACCACGTGGCCGCGACGCTCTTCCCCGGCCAGGACACCCACCGGCCCACCGCTGCCGACTGACTGCCGGGGGTGTCACGCGCCCGCGGCCTTCCGTACGGCACGCGGTGAGGCGCCCCGTTCCCTGCGGCACGTCTTGTGAAGCTCGTCGACCGGTCAGGAATCCGGTGGGCCCGACGTTGCGGTGGGGGCCGCCGGGAACGCCGCTCGGCCGTCCTTCGTCTACAGTTCCTGGTGTCTACATGCTTGTAGTCACGCCGTCGTCCGTCACCGGCCCCGCCGACCGCCCGGCCGAGGAGCTGCCACCGAATCATGCGTCACACGATCCTGGTCGTCGAGGACGACCACGTCCTGCGCGACGTGCTGCGGCGCGGTCTGGCCGAGGAGGGCTTCGACCCCGTCCTCGCCGCCGACGGCGCGTCCGCCCTGCGGCTCGCCACCGGTGACGTAGCGGCGGCCGTGCTCGACGTCGGGCTGCCCGACGCCGACGGGCGGGACGTGTGCCAGGCGATGCGCGCGAACGGCTTCCTGGCGCCGGTGATCTTCCTGACCGCCCGGCACCGGCTCACCGACCGACTGTCCGGCTTCGCCGCCGGGGGCGACGACTATCTGCCGAAGCCGTTCCACCTGGCCGAGCTCGCGGCACGGCTCAGGGCCGCCCTCAGACGGGCGCCGGCCGCACCGCCCGCCACCGCCACGGCCGGCGACCTCGTCCTGGACCCGGTCGGGCACAGCGCCACCGTGCACGGTGCCCGCGTCCCCCTCACCCCGACCGAGTTCCGGCTGCTCGCCACGCTCGTGGCCGCGGCCGGAGCCCATGTGTCCCGGCGCGAGCTGCTCCGGGCGGGCTGGCCCGAGGGTGCGTACGTGAGTGACAACACCCTCGACCAGTACCTGACGCGGCTGCGCCGCAAGCTGCGCGAGGCCGGCAGCGCGCTGAGCATCGGCACGGCACGCGGCGTCGGACACCACCTGTCATGACCCTCGACCGCGTCCTGCGCCGTCTGACGCCCCGCACCCTGCGCGGCCGGCTCTCCCTCGTGGCCCTGACCGCCGCCGCGCTGCTGATGACCGTCCTGACCGTGGTGTTCAACGCGGCGATGGACCGCCATCTGCAGCACCAGGCGGACGACGAGCTGCGCAACCGGGCCGCCGCCGTGGCCACGACCGTCGACACCAGCGGGCCCCGGGTCCGCATCCTGGCGACCGCCAACGACGACCTCCTCGACGCCAACGTGTGGATCTACGCCGGCACCCGGCTGCTGGAGAAACCCCCGTCGGCCACGGCCGGCAGCCCGCTCACCCAGGCCGCCGACCGGCTGGCCGGCCGGCCCGCCCCGACCTGCGCGAGCGTCCACGGCCACGGGGAGCGGCCCGTCCGGCTGTGCTCCCGGCCGCTGCACGGCCGCCGCACCACCGCCACCGTCGTCACCGCCCTGGACCTCGGCCCGTACCGCAGTTCGGCCGGCACCCTGCTGCTGGGGTCGCTGATCCTGGACGCCGTCATGCTGGCGTGCACGTACGTCCTGACGCGCCTCGCCGTCGGGCGGGCGCTGCGCCCGGTGCGGACGATGACCGACCAGGCCACCCAGTGGAGCGCCGTGGGCTCGCAGGAGCGCTTCGGCACCGACACGCATCCGGCCGAACTGGCCCGCCTGGGCGCCTCGCTGGACGCGCTCCTGGACCGCATACGCACCGTCCTGCGCCATGAACAGCAGCTCACCGGCGAGCTGTCCCACGAGCTGCGCACCCCGCTCACCCGGATCGTCATGGAGCTCGACTGGTGGCGGTCCCGTCCGCGCTCGGAGGCCGAGACCCGCGCCACCCACGAGGTGCTCACCGAGGCCGCCCAGTCGATGCGCACCATCTGCGACACGCTGCTGAACGACGCCCGCGAGAACGCGCTGAACCCCCCGTCCACGGCCCCCGGCACGACGGACGTCGTCCCCGTCCTCGACCGCATGGTCCGGCGGCTCGACACCCGCGGCCGGGTGACAGTGGCGGTCGGGAGCGCAGCCGGGGCACCGCGGGCCGGGGTCGCCCCCGCTCTCCTGGAACGCATCGTCAGCCCCCTGCTCGCCAACGCCGTCCGCCACGCCCGCTCCGGTGTCACCGTCACCGCGCGCCCCGAGCCCGGCGCCGTACGGATCGACGTGGTCGACGACGGCCCGGGCGTGCCGGAGGCGTTCCTCGGCGAGCTGTTCCAGCCCGGCCGGCGCGCCGACCCCGCCGACGGCCACGACGGCGCCGGCCTCGGCCTGCCGCTCGCCCGGCGCCTGGCCCGTGCGGTAGGCGGCGAGGTGTGCCACGACCCCACGCACACGCCCGGAGCAAGGTTCACGGTCACTCTGCCCGGTGCCTGACGGCCGCCCGGGGAGCGCCGCAGGTGACGACCGTGGGGGCACGACGGCCGCCGATGGCCCCCGCCGACGACATGGTTGCCGCGATCGCCGCGCCGGACGCCGACCTCGCGGCCGTGCCGTACACGAGCGGATACAAGCCCTTCAGGGCCGAGGCCGACGCGGCCGCGAAGACGGCCGTCGCCCCGGACCGCGGCGAGAAGCCGGGCCGCATCACCGGCACCGCGGTCGACACCCCCGCGACGGCGTCTGCACGACCGGCCGGATCTGCGCCCCGGCGGTGGCCTCCGCCTGCCGCAGAGCCGGACTCACCCCGTGACGGCCGGGCAGTCCCCGCGTCACCGGCGTCCCCTACGATGCGGCGTTGTGGCGATACACACTCCCTGGGGGACACCGTACGGCGGCCCGCCGCCTCTGCCGCCGAACATACCGGCGAAGGACCTGCGGCCGCGGCGCATCTGGTACCTGGTAGCCGCGCTGGTGGCGCTGGTGCTGGCCGGTGCCGGCATCGCCCTCGTCGTCGTGACGGTCAAGAACACGGTCGACTCGATCGACACCGCGCAGACCTTCACCAGCGGCGGCTCGCGGGCGTTCAGCTTCGTCCAGGGGGAGACCAGGGCGATCTACGTCTCCCAGTCCGGGGAGGGCCGGGTCGACTGCCGCATCCCGGGCATGGCGTCCGGGTCGATGACCCAGCCGGACAGCACCTTCCGCATCACCGCCGGGTCCCGCACCTGGGAGCGCGTCTTCGAGGTGAAGCCGGGCAGCAGCGGCGACTACACGGTCACCTGCACCTCGGAGCAGCCGGCCGAGTTCGCGCTGGGCGACAAGCCGCGGGTGGGGGCCACCGTCGGCGGCATTCTCGGGGCGATCGGCTGCTTCTTCGCCGCGGTCGTCTCCGCCGCGACCATCGCCGTCGTCACCGCCGTCCGCCGCAGCCGCCACCGCCGAACCCTCACCACCCCCTGGGCACCGCCCTCCTGGGGCCCCTCCCCCGCCGGCCCCGCCCCGGGATACCCCCCGGGACCGCCGTCCTAGGGCGCCGTTCGGTTGATGTTGACGGGGAGTCAGGTTACCGGCGCGCGGGGCGCGGAACGCTCGTAGTCCCGGCCCGGTGATCCCTGAGGTAGCTGATGACGACCCGTTCTGCCCTGTGTCCGCGTGGGGGTCCGGTGCGGTGGTGGCGGGCGGTGCCGTCCGGTGCCGTCGGGATGGTGCTGGCGCTGGTGGGAGCGGTTCTGCTCGGCGCTGCGGCACCGGCCGTGGCGCTGACGAAGCCGGTGGTCGGCGGGCCCGTGTTCAACGACCCGTTGGGTACGCCGGCGCAGCAGAAGGCGATCTTCACGCAGCTCGTCCGGCTGATCGACGCGACGCCCGCCGGGGCGACGATCCGGGGCTCGATGTACGAGTTCGACGACCAGGAGGTCGCCGACGCGCTGCTCGCCGCCCACCGGCGCGGCGTCGACGTCAAGCTGATCGTCGACGACTCGACCTATGTGAGCGGCGCCGGCGGCTCCGAGTTCACCAACGTGCCGTACCGGACCCTCAAGGCCGGCCTCGGCACCGATGACGCGGCCCGCTCCTGGATCGTGGTCTGCGACGACCGCTTCGAGGACCCCGACGGCGTGGACGACGTCCAGCGCGGCTGCCTGGCCGTGACGCCGCCCGAACCGGCGTACGACCACAACAAGTTCTTCCTCTTCTCCAGGGTCGGCCCCTTCGACGACGGCACCAGCTACACGAAGGTCGTCTTCCAGACCTCCTCGAACCTCTCCGACTGGTACAAGGTCGAGTCCTTCAACGACGCCGTCACCTTCACCAGCAGCGCCGTCTACGACGGGTACGCCGCGTACCACGAGCAGCTCCGCCACGGCCGCACCCTCGCGCACGGCAACAACCACGCGTACTTCTCCACCCCGACCGGCTCGACGTACCGGGCCTTCTTCTTCCCCCGCGGCGACAGCTCCTACCACAACCCGGCCACCGACACCGTCGTCAACCTGCTCAACGAGGTCCGCTGCGGCTACACCGGCACGGACGGCAAGCGGCATCAGACCGACATCCGCGTCCTGACGCACAGCTTCCTCGGCTCGCGCAGCCAGGTCGCCGACAAGCTGGCGCAGTTGCGGCGCAGCGGCTGCTGGGTCGACGTCATCTACACCGAGACGGACTCGGCGATCACCAGCCGGCTGAACGCCGCCGGCATCCAGCACCGCGCCTGCAGCATCCACCGCGGCCCGGGCATCGACGTCCGCCCGCACAACAAGCAGCTTCTGATCGACGGCTCCTACAACGGCGACCTCACGCCGCGCGTGTACACGGGCAGCGCCAATCTGACGGGGTCGTCGTTGCGCTCGGCCGACGAGGCGTTCGTCCGGATCGCCAGCGCCTCGTACCACGCGAAGTACCTGAGCACGTTCTACAGGATCCGTTCCGCCTGCGGCGGTTGACCTGCTCCGCGTGCCCCGCTCAGATCCCGCCCACCACCACCAGCACGACCAGGAGCACGGTCGCGCCGGCGCACATGCCGTGGGCCACGACGGCGGTGAGCGGGAAGTGCCGCTCGGCGGTGCTCGCGTCCCGCGAGTGACGGCCGGAGCTGGGCAGCCACCGCAGCAGCATCATGAAGCCGAAGGCGGCGACCAGCAGGACGATGGCGCACGCCGCCCAGGCGGAGCCGCGCGCGCTGCCCGCCACATACGCGACCCAGGCGACGAGCCCGGCCACCGCGAGCGCCACATGCCCGAGGACCAGCCACAGCGGAAGCCGCGTCACTCCGGGCAGGCGCTGGCGCAGCCCGCCGTGGCGGATCCACACGGTGGCCAGACAGCCCCCCAGCACCGCGGTGACCAGCCACGCACACAGAACGACGACACGCATACGTCCCCCTCCGCCTCGGCACGCTCTCGCGCACCCCCAGCACAGCGCACACCCCAGCCGTCGTACCGGACATCCATTCACCAATTCACACGTAGGTGTGAACAACCGCCCAAACGGTTGTGCAGCGCCCCCGCTTCGTCAGCGCTTGGTCGCCACGTAGTAGACGTTGAGCAGGTCGCCCTCCACGGACTCGGTGGCGATCGGGCCGAAGCCTGCTTCCTCGAGCATGCGGAGGGCTTTCTCCTGGCCCCAGACCGCGCCCAGGCCGGCTCCGCCGGTGCTGAGCGAGGTCGTCATGCAGTAGAAGACGGAGAAGCCGAAGAGGGCGGGGCCGAGGGGATGGCCGATGTTCCGTTCCAGCCTGCTGGAGGCGGCGATGTCGCCCATGAGGAACGTGCCGCCGGGGCGCAGGGCGCGGGCGATGGCCGCGAGCGTCTCGGCCGGGCGGGCGAGGTCGTGAATGACGTCGAAGGCGGTGACGAGGTCGTACTCACCGGTGATGTCGGTGGCATCGGCGACCGTGTAGTGGACGTTCCGCAGGCCCGCGCGGGCGGCCGCGGCCCGTGCCGACTCGATCGCGGGCTCCGACCGGTCCAGGCCGTGGAAGCGGCCGGCCGGGAACGCCTGGGCGAGGACCAGGGGGGCGTGGCCCTGGCCGGTGCCCACGTCGAGGGCGTCGATGCCGTCGCGCAGCCGCTCGGACAGCCCGGGTGCCAGGGGCACGATCGTGTCGACCAGCGCCCGGTCGTAGACCCGGGCCGTCTCCTCAGCCTGCAGGGCCTGGAACCGGGGATAGGCCGAGTAGGGCACGCCCCCGCCCTCCCGGAAGCAGCGCACCACCTGCTGCTCGACCTCGCCCATGAGGGCGATGTACGGCATCAGGCCCGCCAGGTTGTCCGGGCCCGCGGCGGTGGTGAGCGAGGCGGCGTGCTCCGGGGGCAGGGTGTAGGTCTCCCGCTCCGGGTCGTACTCGAGGATCCCGCCCACGACCATGCCGCCCAGCCATTCGCGGACGTACCGCTCGTCGAGATCCGCCGCCTTGGCCGTGTCGGCGCTCGTCGAGGGCGGCAGCCCGGCCAGGGTGTCGAACAGCCCCGTCTGGTGGCCGACGCTGATGAGCAGGGCCAGCGCCGCCTTGTTCAGCACATCCACCATCCCGGCGGCGAACGCCTCCTGCCGGGCGGGGTCCGGTTGCGCCCGGTGTGTCTCGGACGTCGACATGATTCCTCCCATTCCCCACCCCATTGGCACGTATGAGCCCTTTCTGGCAGGTCATGGCCCGGCTGCTGCCGGGGACGGGCCTCGCGCTCACCGCCTCTCGCGAGCCTCCGGAAGGGTCGGTTCGAAGAGTTCGACCACGTTGCCGGACGGGTCCTCGACGAGGAGCTGCCTGCCGCCGACCCCGGTGACGATCTCGGTGCGGAAGCGGACGCCCGCCTCGCGCAGGCGGTGGGCCTCGGCCTCGAGGTCCTCGACCTGCAGCGAGAACCGGTTCCAGCCGCCGGGCCGGGGCAGCGTCCCGTCGGGCAGGGCCTGGCCGCCGCCCGGGCCGCCCCCGGGCCTGCTCAGGGCGAGCCGGAGGTCGTCGCGCAGCAGCAGGGCGAAGGCCGGTGCCGGGTGCATCAGCTCGCGGAAGCCGAGGTGGGCGCAGTAGAAGGTGAGCGCCGCGTCCACGTCGTCGACGATGTAGCGGACCGTGGCCATGGGTGCGCCTCCCGCAAGAAGTGCCGCGACCGTCCCTCCCGTGACACCAGCGTAGATCTCGGCCCCGCCGCACGAGGCCCGTCCGCGTCACGATCCGGCACGCGACCGGGCCCGCGAGGGCCTCAGGAGGGCGCCCGCAGCGCGTTCAGGATCTGTTCCAGGGACCTGTGGTCGGGGTCGGCTGTCCGGCCCAGCTCGTGCTCCAGGGCCGTGACGAGGTCGTCCGCGGCGGACGGCGACCGCTCGTCGAGCAGGTGCACGACATGGACGGCACCTTCGACGAAACCCGTGGCCCTGACCGCCTTCACGACCCTCCTGCGCACCGTGTCGGCGACGTCCCACTCGCGGCTGTACCGCGCGATGTAGCGGGCGGCGAGGTACTGGCCGAAGGGGTCCCGCACCAGGGTCCAGCGGGGCGCGGTGTCGGAGGCAGTGGCCGGCGCCGGACGGACGGGGAAGTCCGACTCGGCGAACAGGGCCAGCAGTTCCTCGGCGAGCCCGGAGACGCGCGACTCGTGGACGGTGTGGCGCAGTGCCCTGCGCAGGGCGGCGGCGAACTCATGGCCGGGCATGTCGGGCGAGCCGCCGGGCCGGGTGACGAACCGGTAGGCCAGGCGGCACACGACCTGGCCGAGTTCCTCGGGCCGGAGGGCGGAGCGGGAGATGCCCCGGTAGCCCTCACGGCCGCCGAAGAGCAGGACGTACGTGCTGTCGTACAGGTCGATCAGCCGGCGCGGGAGGACGCCACGGCGCTCATACACGGCGGCCAGCTGCGCCAGGAGGAGCGGAGTGGAGAGCCAGTCGGCCAGCTCCGGGGAGGAGGTGACCTCGGTGAGGAGCCGGTCGGCTGCCGGCTCGGACATGCGGGTCGCCTGCGCCCAGAGGGAGAGGTAGGTGCGCACGTCACCCGGCGAGAACCTGTCGATCTCGTGCGCGGCGAAGCCGCTCGCCACCAGGCCCGAGACGGAGGCGCCGGGGCGGCTGAAGACCACGACCCCGGCCCGCGGGTACCTCGCGCAGAACCTGGCCACGTCGGCCTGGGCGCGGTCGCGCTCGCGGACGGGCAGTTCGTCGAGTCCGTCGAAGATGATCAGCGTGCGGCGCTCGGTGAGGAGGAGTTCGAGCGTCTCGTACGGCATCTCCAGGTCGTGGCGCAGGCCGACCGAGTCGGCGATCAGCCGCTCGAGGGGCTGCGGCCGGCCGGCGCGCCGGCGCAAGGGGGCGGTGAAGGCGACATCCGGCCGACCACCGTCGTCCCCCGCGGCGACCTCGTAGCAGATCCGGTCCGCCAGGACGGTCTTTCCGGTGCCGGCGCCGCCGAGGACGAGGACCTTGCGGTGCTCGGCGACGACCGCCTGCCAGGGAGCGTGCAGGGCACCGGACCCGGTGCCCTCGGCGGAGGTCAGACGCTGGGGGATGTAGAGCTCGTCGGGGGAGGAGATCCGCCGCGCGCGGCTGAGGTCCGCCCCCGGGCCGGCGCCGGACCACTGGCTGTCCAGCAGCCGGGCGCGGTAGCTCTCCAGGAAGTCGCTGGTGTACACCTCCAGGAAGCGGGCGACATGCGTGCCGTCGGTGTCGTCGCCCGCCGTCTCGCAGTACTCCCGGGCGAACAGCTTGAGCAGGTCGTGGTAGCGGAAGTGGACGCCGTCGCTCGTCTCGACGAGCTGGGCGTCGACGAGGAGTTCCAGCAGCTCCTCCGCCCGCGCCTGCGGCACCTGGAGGAAGACTCCGGCGTGCCGGGCCTCGAAGCGGCTGAGCGGGAGCCGGGAGAGGACGCGGAAGGCGTGGGCCTCGGCCTCGTTCAGGCCGCGGTAGCTGATCTCGAAGCTGCCGCGGACGTCCAGGGAGCCGTCGGCCAGCTTGGCGAGTCTGGTGCGTTCGTCGGTGAGCACCTCGGCGAGCCTGCCGACGGTCCAGTGGCGCTTCCGCTTGAGGAGCGCGCCCGCGATGCGCAGGGCCAGCGGGAGGCGGCCGCACTGCTGGACGAGGGTGCGGGCGGCGTGCTCGTCGTCCGTGCCGGACCAGTGGCGCTGGGAGACCTCGGCGAGCAGGGTCAGCGCCTCGGCCTCGCTCATCAGGTCCAGGTGGTGGAGCAGGACGCCGTCGATCGCCGACAGCGGGACGCGGGAGGTGACGAGGACGAGGCAGGTCGCGGTGGCGGGGATCAGGTCCGCGACCTGGTCCGCCGACTGGGCGTTGTCGAGGAGGACCAGGCAGCGGCGCCCGTCGAGGAGGGAGCGGTAGCGCTGGGGGAGGTCCTGGGCGCCGACCGGGACGCTGAGGGTGGCGGGGTCGAGGTCGGCGACGAAGCGCTGCAGGATCTGCGCGGCGGTGGGCGGCTCGCCGCTCTGCTCCCCCAGGTCGGCGTAGAGCTGGACCTCGTCGAACCGCCCGGCGAGCCGGTGGGCCATGTGCACGGCCAGGGCGGACTTGCCGACGCCCGGGGTGCCGTACAGGTCGATGACGTGGGGGCCGGGGCCGGCGTCGCCGGTCAGGGACTCGACCGCGGCGATGTGGTCCCTGCGTCCGCTGAAGTCCTTCGGCGCCTGCGGAAGTTGGTGCAGGGAGCGGGCCGGGGTGGGCGCGGAGGTGAAGTAGATCGGTGCGTAGTTGTCGCGGAGGACGTTGACCTGTCGGGCGTTGCCGTTGGCGAGCACCACCGTGCCGGACCGGTCCGGCCGGCGCCTAAGAAAGGGAAATGGACCCACTGTTGTTTCCGCTGATGTTGACCTGCTTGGCGTTCCCGCTCGCGTGGGCGATCAGGGTCTGCGTGGCGGGATCGCGCTGGGCGGCGGTCACCAGGGCTTCCAGGGTGGCGGCGAAGTCCGCATCGTTCTCCAGCTCGCGGCGCAGATGGCCGGCGACGGCGGCCCGCGTGCCCTCGTCCCCGGGACTCGCCTCCAGCTCGGCCAGGGCGGCGCTCTGCGCGTCGGACCGGCCGAGCCGCTGCCGGACGGCATGCGCGACGCCCTGGATCCTCAGCCAGGCGGCCTTCCCCGCCTCCGACGCCGCGCCCTCCCCGAACTTGGTCGCGACCAGCGCCACCGCCACGGTGCTCAAGGTGACCGGATCCATGCTCGCCTCCCCCACGTGTCCCCACGCCACGGTCCTGCCTCCACGCTACCGGCGCGAAGCGGGCTGCGGCGGCGAAACGGCCGCAGCCGCCTGCTGCCGAGAGCGGCCGTGGCGGCCTGCGTCCAGGTGGGTGGCGGACAGGCGGCGGTCACGGCGGATCTGGAGGCAGGTGGTGGCGGCGACGACCGCGAAAGCGGCGGACAGCGGGGTCAGGTAGTACAGCATGTGCGCCGTCAGTGCTCCTCGTGGGCCGGAGCGTGCCGGCCCGTCGCTCGGACGATGGCTGACTCGACGGCCGCGACGCGGTCGGCGAGCAGGGTGAGGGCCGCCACCGCGCGGGTCAGCGGGTCGTCTCCGGGGCCGCCCGGGGCGCGGGAGCCGACGTGGGCGGTCTTCACCTCCTGCCAGCGGGCGGCCTGTTCGGGGGTGAGGGTGCCGCGCAGCTCCGCCAGCTTCAGCAGGTTGGCCTCGGCGCCGCTGGTGAGGGTCTGGGCCTCGGCCGTGTAGTGATCGGTGAGGACGGCCTCGCGCTCGGCCTCGTTCATGACCGGGCTGAGCCGCTGGGCGATCCGGTTCATGTCGCGGTACGACCCCTGGAGGCGGAACGGCGGCTCGGTGCGGGCCGCTTCGGCCTGGGCGGCGGAGGCGATGTAGGCCGCGTTGACGCGCAGCACGGTGTCGCGGGCCGCGAGCAGGTGGCGCAGGACGGCGAGGGTGCGGTCCCGTTCGGCCGGCGCAAGGGGGGCGGTGAGGCGGTCCGCGCGGGCCGTCGGGTCGGCGGCGGCCAGCCGGACCAGCAGCTCCAGGTCGGCGCGGTCGCGGGCGGCGAGCGGGGCGAGGACCGGGTGGGCGGTCAGCGCGTTCTCGACGAAGCTGAGCGCGAAGACCTCCTCCTTTCCGGTCAGCACGTCGCCGAGGTTCCACACGTCGGCGCGGTTGGCGAGCATGTCGGGCACGCGGAAGCGGTCGCCGGACTCGGTGTAGGGGTTGCCGGCCATGCAGACGGCGAAGCGCTTGCCGCGCAGGTCGTAGGTGCGGGGCTCGCCGTCCCACACGCCGTCGATCCGGCGGGTGGTGTCGCACAGCGGGATGAACCGCTGCAGCAGCTCGGGCGAGGTGTGCTGGATGTCGTCCAGGTACAGCAGGGTGTTGTTGCCGGCCGCCAGCGCGAAGTTGATCTTCTCGATCTCGCGGCGGGCGGTGGCGTCGGGCGCGTCGGCCGGGTCCAGCGAGGTGACGGTGTGCCCCAGCGCCGGGCCGCTGACCCGGACCAGCATCAGGCCGAGCCGGTCGGCGACGTACTCCATGAGCGTCGTCTTGCCGTAGCCCGGCGGGGAGACCAGCAGGAGCAGACCGCCGGTGTCGGTGCGCCGGGACTCTCCGGTGGTGCCGAGCTGGCGGGCCAGGCTGTCGCCGATCAGCGGCAGATACACCTCGTCGACCAGGCGGTTGCGGACGAACGCCGACATGATCCGGGGCCGGTGCTCGGCCAGGCGCAGGCGATCGCGCTCGGCGTCCACCAGGGCGGTGCGGCGGCGCTGGTAGGCGCGGTGGGCGGGCACCTCGTGGCGGGCGAACCGTGCCGTGCGGGCCAGGAACTCGTCCAGGCGCAGCGGCAGCCGCCCCCCTTCGATCCTCGGGTGGGCGCCCAGCAACCCCTCGGCGGTCGCCGTCAGCGGGGCGTCACCGTCGTAGCGGGGCAGGCCGGGACACAGCTCGGCGGCCACCGCCTCGGCCAGCTCCCCCGGGTCCGTCCCGGTCCCGGAGGCGGCGGCGTACGCGGTCAGCCACGCCTCGACCACCTGCCGGCGCGCGGCCGGCTCGGCGAGCGCCCGCAGATCCTCGGCGTACGCCGAACTCCCCACCGCGTGCCGGAACTTCTCCAGCAGAGTTCGCGCGGCCGGCCCGAGCACGAACCCGTCGGGTGGGGAGGTCAGTTCGTCGACGAGATACCCGGCGGCGGCAAGCGGCTCGTCGACGGCGCGCGACGCGGGCCCCCCGGCCGCGGCACACGGCGACGACCCGGCCACGGCAGGCAGCCACGACCCGGCCGCGGCAGGCTGCGACGGCCCGTCGGAAGCGGGCGTCGGCGACCCGGCGGGGGCGTGCGGCACAGGGACGTTTCCGGCGCGGCCCGGCAGCTCGCCGGCCATCGGCACGGCCCGCTGCCCGGCCGGATGCGCGACGGTGGGGCCGGACCCGGCGGCCCCCGGCAGCCCCCCGGCAGCCGGGACGGGCCGCTGCCCGGCCGGCCCCCCGAATGCCCCCGCACACCACTCACCGATCGCCCCCGCCAGCTCCCCCACCAGCTCGGTCAGCGCTCCCGACGCGCCGAAGGCCTCCCGTGCCCGTACCAGCGACGCGGCGCGTCGTGTCCACGCGTCGCGGGTCGCGGGTGTCGTGCCGTGAGCCCAGAAGAGGTGGGCGGTGGCGCGGGCGGCGGGCTCGTGGCGGAGGGTGCCGGCGTCCTCGTACAGGGGGAGCAGGGCGGTGAGGATCGCGGTGGTGTCGTGGTCGTGGACGCCCCGTTCGTACCCCTCGTCGTACGACGCCTGTGCCGCCTCCCGGACCAGCGCGGGCAGGTCGGCCGCGGCGAGGGCGGCCGGGCCGTGCTCGGTGAGGAGGCGGGCGGCCAGGTGCTCGGCGCGGTACACCTCCGGTGACTCGGAGGGCAGGTGGCGGTCCCAGTAGGGGCGGGTGGAGGCGAAGTCCGGGTCCGTGACCGGGGCGCGGTAGTCCGTCCCCGTGACCGCGAAGGCGAGGCCGTCGCCGTGCGGGACGAGCGTGAGGTCGAGGGGCTGGGTGTTGACGGCGAAGCGGTGTCCGCCGAGCAGCAGGGTGCGGCCGTCGTCGGCGTACAGGTCGGTGCGGTCGCGCAGGGCGCGCGCCGCCTCCTGGCGGGCGGCCCTGAGGCGGCCGTCGAGCTCCTCGGCGCGCACGCTGTCGCCGAGCGCGCGCAGCTCACCGGCGGTGCGGCGGACCTTGGCGACCATCGGGTCGGAGGCGAAGCAGGCGGTGACCGCGTCGGCGTCGGGGAGGGTGGCCGCCCGGCGGACGACCGTCTCCAGCACCCGGGCGGCGGAGGCGGCGAGCTGCTCGGCGCGGCGGGCGCGGGCGTCGGCGAGGGACTGCTTGCGGGCGGCGAAGGCCTCGTAGATCTCGGTGCGCCTGCCGTCGAGTTCGGTGAGGAAGTCGTCGAACTCGGCGAACCGGGCGTCCAGGTCCTCCACCCGGCCGAGCAGCGCGGCGAGCTGGTCGTCGCAGGCCTGCGGGCTGTCGGAGGCGGCGAGCGCGGCGGTGACGGCCTGGGCGAGCAGGGCCTTCTCGGCGGCGAACTCGGCGCGGCCCTCGCGGCTTTGCAGGGTGCGGCGGCGGGCGTCGAGGGTGGCGCGGGCCCGGTTGACTCCGCCCAGCACCTCCGCGATCCGCTCCAGCACGGCCGTACGGACGGTGGCGTCGGCGATGTCGAGGCCGGTGACGACCTCGGTGACCGTGCGCAGACCGTCGGCGAGGCCGTCCAGACGGGCCGCGACCGGGGCGGCCGCCGCGGTCGACCCCACGGCGCCCGCCTGCGCCACGAGCTGTTCGACCTCCGCGTGGTGCGCCGCGAAGGCGTCCTCGCGGGACAGGAAGGCCACCGCGCGCCGCCCGAACGCCGCGAGGTCGGCCTCCGTCTCCGCGGCCAGCTCGTCCACCCGGGCGGTGTCCGCGTACCGCTGCTCCTTCAGAGTGAGCAGGTGGCCGTGCGCCTGCCGGAGTTCGGTCAGCCCGCGCACCCAGGCGGCGGCGTCCCGCGGGGCCTCGCCGCGCAGCCGGCGGACCGCGGCGGCGATCCGCTCGGCGGCCTCGCGCAGCGCCTCGGCGGCTCGCCGGGTCAGCTCCTGTACGGTCTCGAACTCGGCCAGCACCTGCTCGGCGGTCTCCCGCACCGCCGCCAAGGGGGTTTGCAGATCGCCCAGTTCGGGCTCGCCCAGCCAGTGGTGGGTGTCGGCGGCCCGGACGCAGGCGGCGGCCAGCGCCCGGTAGCCCTCGCCGGTGCCGATGCCCTCGGTGACGAGCCGGGCGACGCCCAGGCAGTCGGCGAGGCCGCGCACCAGGTCGGCGTTGCCGACCCGGGCCAGCGCGCCGGTGCCGGTGCGCAGGGCGGCCGCGTGGGTGTCGGAGACGTACGGCGAGGTCCACCACTGCACGGGGTGGGTGTGCGCGGGCTCCTCGCCCCCGGTGCGCAGCACGGCGAGGGCGCCGTCCTCGAACAGGGCCCAGCCCCGGCAGGGCAGCGGGGTGGCGACCTCCTTGCGCAGGGTGTTGTACGACAGCAGCAGCGCGCGTTCCCCGGCGCGCGAGCGGAACGCGTACAGCACGTCCTCGCCGTTCGGCGCCCGCACCGCACGCTCGAACTCCAGCCCTTCGGTGCCGAGTTCGTACGTCTTGTGGGCGCCCGTGGCCAGGCAGTGGCCGCCCGGGAACACGATGCCCTGCTCCTCGGGCAGCCGGCGGCAGGCCTGCCCGATGCCGTCGAGCCGGACCACGGTGCGGGTCAGGGAGCTGAACACCAGGTACCGGTCGGTGTCCTCCTTGTACGGCCGGACGCGCAGCAGGAGGAGCGGGCCCACGTGCGCGTGCGCGACGGCCGCGTCGGCGAGCGCCTGCAGCGGCTCCTCGACCGGCTCGGCGTACAGCTCCTCGCCCTCCGGGCCGCGCACGGTGAGGCGTCCGCCGACGGTGGCCACGCCCAGGCCGCCGGGCACGGCGACGTACGGGTCCCGGCCGAGGACGTGGTCCTCGCGGGTGGTGGCGGTCCAGGTGACGTCGTGGGCGGGCGGGAAGGAGTCGTCGCGGTCGCCGCGCGCGTCCAGGAACTCCGCCCGGCCGTCGGGGGTCAGCCGCCAGCGCAGGGCGCGGACGTCGTCGGCCTTGTCGCCGGTGCGGAACACCGCCAGCAGCCGGTCGTCCACGCGGCGCAGCCGCAGCAGCCGGGCCTGCCGGTAGTAGCGGTGCAGCGCCGTGAACTCGCGCACGAACCCCGGGTCGTCGAGCAGCCCGGGCACGGCCTCCTCGGGCAGCCGGCCGAGCTCGCGGTCGTACAGCGCGAGGACGTCGCCGACCGCGGCACCGGTGCCGTCGGCGGTGCGGCCGGTGCCGCCGAAGAGCAGGACGTCCCCGACGGCGGCGACGTCGCACGGCACGCACGCGTGCCCGGTGCGCAGCCGCCCGGTGGCCCGCAGGCCCAGCCCGGCGGAGCCGAACTCCTCGGCGCGGCGGGCGTTGAGGGCCTCCGCGCGGCCGGCCAGCTCGGCCGCATGGGCGCGGAGCCGGTCGCGCAGCACCTCGTAGGCGCCCGCGTCGGCGGTGTCGGCGGTGTCGTACGGGCCCGTCTCGGGGACGGTGGCCATGCGGGTGTTTCCCTTCGGTCGGGACCGGGCGGCGGACCTGCGGACGGGTCGAGGACGCGCCGCGGGGCCGGGCCGCCCACCCCCGTAGGCCGGCCGGGCCCCGCGCGTCCCTCACCGTCAGGCCCGGGCGGTTCCGTTCAGTGCGGTGACCGGGGTGTCCGCCAGGCCCAGTTCCCCGGCGCGGTCGAGGAGTTGACGGAAGCGGGAGGCGTCCGGGCCGCCGGAGTGCATCAGCTTCAGCAGCAGCGCCGACACCGTCAGGTTCTGCGCGTCGGCCGAGCCGAGGGAGCCGAGGACGGACACGAGGTCGTCGGTGAAGCTGCCCGAGCCGTCCAGCCAGGGCTTCGCCAGCGCCTGCGCCGTGAGGGAGCTGTCGACGAAGCCGTCGACGCCCTTGCCGAGCGAGACCGCGGCCACCAGCCGGTCGAAGAAGACCGACTCGCCGCCGACGATGTCGATGTCGGCGTTCTCCAGGCCGGTCGCCAGCACCGTGGCCTGCGCCTCGGCGACCTGCCGCTGGGTCTCCAGGCCGGCCAGCCGGATCTCCTTCTCCGCCTGCAGCCGCAGCCGGTACTCCTCGTGCCCGCGCGAGGCCTCGTCCAGGGCGGCCATCGCGGCGGCCTTCTCGGTGAGACCGGCGGCCTCCGCCTTCAGCTTCTCGCCGATGCCGGTGGCGTCCGCGAGCGCCTTCGCCCGCGCGCCCTCCGCCTCCGCCTTGAGCCGCGCCTCGGTGGCCTCCGCCTCCGCGCGGCCGGCCTTGACGGTGACCTCGGCCTCCTTGTCGCGGACCTGCACGGCCGCCAGGCCCTCGGCGGCGGCCTCCGCCTGGACGCCCTCGGCCAGCCGCAGCTTGGCCCGCGCGTCGAGGTCGGCGGTCTTCAGCCGGGCCTCGGCGAGGGTGAGCTCCTCGGCGGCGCGGTGGGTCGCGGCCTGCTCGGCCGCCTCGGCGGCCTTGATGTCCTTGACCAGCTTCTCCTGCGCCTCCGCCTCGGCGGCGATGACGAGGGCCTGCCGCTCGCGCTCGGCCTCCTCGACCACGCGCAGCTTCTTGATCGACTCCTCCTGCTCGGCCACCGTGCGGTCCACCGCCACCCGCTCCCGGACGACCTCGGCGATCTCCCGCTTCTCCGCCTCGACCTCCTTCTCGGCGGCGATCCTCGTCAGCTGGGTCTCCCGCTCGCGGGCGATGACCTCCAGCAGCCGGTCCTTCTCGATGCGCTCGTTCTCCACGGCGATGACCCGCTCGCGGTTCTTCGCGGCGACCGCGATCTCCCGGGCCTGGTTCTCCCGCTGCACCCCCAACTGCTCCTCGGTGCGCAGGAAGGCGCCCTGGGAGCGCAGCCGCTCCTCCTCCACCACGCGGGCGGTCTCGGCCTCCTCGCGGGCCCGGGACGTCTCGATCTCCCGCTTCTGCTTGATCTCGGCGTCCGCCTGCCGGCGCTGCAGCTCCAGGATGGCCTCACGGGCGTCGACGTCCTGGCGGGTGATCTCCTTCTCCTCCGTGCGCCGGGCCTCGTTGGTGCGCACGTGCTCCACCGCCGTCAGCTCGGTGATCTTGCGGATGCCCTGTGCGTCGAGCACGTTGGCCGGGTCGAGCTGGGCGAGCGGGGTCTGCTCCAGGTAGTCGATCGCGGCGTCCTCGAGGTGGTAACCGTTGAGGTCGACACCGATCAACTCGATGATGTGGTAACGGAGTTCCTCGCGCTTGGTGTACAGGTCGGTGAAGTCCATCTGCTTGCCGACGGTCTTCAGCGCCTCGGAGAACTTCGCGTGGAACAGCTCCTGCAGCGTGTCCTGGTGGCTGGCGCGCTCGGTGCCGACGGACTGGGCGACCTTGATGACGTCCTCGACGGTCTTGTTGACCTTCACGAAGAACGAGATCCGGATGTCGGCGCGGATGTTGTCCCGGCAGATCAGTCCGTCGCGGCCGGAGCGGCTGATCTCGATGGTCTTCACCGAGATGTCCATGATCTCGGCCTTGTGCAGCACCGGCAGCACGACCTGCCCGGTGAAGGTCACGTCGACCGTGCGGGTCCGGGACACGATCAGCGCCCGGCCCTGGTCCACCTTCCGGTACAGCCGGGAGAACGCGACCAGCGCGAGCACGGCGACGACGAGACAGGCGGCGACGAGCACGCCGAGGGCTTCCATGGCATACGTCCCTGTGGTCAGACGATGAAGAGGAAAGCCCCCTGGCCCGGTGCCGGGCACCTGCCGGTGTCCGGCACCAAAGCCATCCGTGGTGCTCCCCGCCGGGGATGGTGCACCTGCGGCGCACGCCCGCGCATTGCCGGTTTCCGGCAGCGTTCATTAGGGTCTCGATGCCGGACAGGCGCCAAGAAGGCGTCACCGGCGCGTCAACATCACGGGGGAACGGGGGCGGTGTGACGGAACAGGCGATACCGGAGCACTATCTGGACGGCTACGTGCGCACGCTGGCCGAGGTGGCGGCCACCGGGCGCCGACTGACCCGGGAGGAGCTGACCGCGCGCCGACGGCTCGGCGAGCAGGCCGCCGAGGCCGGGCACGGGCTGCGCGCCCTGGTCGTCGCCCACCTGGCCGCCGCCCGCGCCGCCTGGCCCGGCGCGCCCGGCTCGGCCGACAGCGCCCTGTCCGCCGTGCAGCAGGCGATCGACGCGTTCGCCGAGGGGTACGAGCGGGCCCAGCGGCTCGCCGTGCGCCGCGAGGAGGCGGCACGGCGGGAGTTCATCGACGACCTGCTCTACGGGCGCAGCGACCTGGGCCGGCTCGCCGAACGCGCCGAACGCTTCGGCCTGCGGCTCTCCCGGGGGCACGCGGTGGCGGTCGCCGAGGGGCCGGCGACGTACGCCGAGGGCGATCCGGCGACCCGGCAGGTGGAGCGGGCAGTGCTGGCCCGGTTCGACACCCGGAGCATCCTGCTGACCACCAAGAACGGGCGGCTGCTGTGCGTCGCGCCCGGCGACGAGGACGACGTCCTCGCCCACTTCGCCCGGCAGGCGTGCGCGGTGGGCTGCCGGGTCGCCGTCGGGCGCCCGCAGCCCGGGCCCGGCGGGGTCGTGCAGTCGTACGAGGAGGCTCTCGCGACCCTGGAGATGGCGGCGCGGCTCGGCCTGGAGGGGCCGGTGCTGCACGCCGCCGATCTGCTGGTCTACCCGGTGCTGGCCCGCGACCGGCAGGCCCTGGCCGACCTCGTCTCGCACACCTTCGGCCCGCTCACCTCGGCCCGCGGCGGCCCCGGGCCGCTCCTGGACACCCTCACCGCCTACTTCGACTCCGGCTGCGTCGCCGCCGAGGCCGCCCGCCGCCTCTCCCTCAGCGTGCGCGCCCTGACGTACCGCCTGGAACGCATCCACAAACTCACCGGCGCCGACCCCGCCGACCCCGCCCACCGCTACATGCTCCAGACAGCCGTCATCGGAGCCCGCCTCCTGGACTGGCCGGCCAGGCAGTTGTGAGCACGTACCGGCCCGAGCAGGTCTTACGGAGCCGTGACGTGGCGGCGCCGTCGACCGTCCCGGGCGGTGCGCGGGCCTAGCGTGGACCCATGCGTGTGCTGGTCACCGGCGGGGCCGGGTTCATCGGGTCACATGTCGTCGACGCGCTGCGGGCGCGCGGGCACGAGGCGGTCGTGTACGACGTCCGGGACGACCCCGGCGCCGACGTGCGCGACCCGGCGGCCGTCGCCCGGGCCCTGGCCGGCGTGGACGCCGTCTGCCACCAGGCGGCCCAGGTCGGCCTCGGCGACGGGGTCAGGGACGCGGCCGAGTACGTCTCCCGCAACGACCTGGGCACCGCCGTGCTCCTCGCCGCGATGGACGGGGCCGGGGTGCGGCGGCTGGTGCTGGCGGGGTCGATGGTGGTCTACGGGGAGGGCCGCTACGAGTGCCGTGACCACGGCCTGGTGCGGCCCGGCCCGCGTGACCCGGCCGACCTGGCGGCGGGCCGGTTCGAGCCCGGGTGCCCGGTGTGCGGCGCGCCGCTCGCCCCCGGCCTGGTCGGCGAGGACACCCCGGCCGACCCGCGCAACGTGTACGCCGCGACCAAGCTCGCCCAGGAGCACCTGTGCGCCGCCTGGGCCCGCTCCACGGAGGGCACCGCGGTCTCCCTGCGCTACCACAACGTGTACGGCCCCGGGATGCCCCGGGACACCCCGTACGCCGGCGTCGCCTCCTTCTTCCGCTCGGCCCTCCGGCGCGGGGAGCCGCCCCGGGTGTTCGAGGACGGACGGCAGCGGCGCGACTTCGTGCACGTGCGGGACGTGGCCGCCGCCAACGTGGCCGCCCTGGAGGCCGGACCCCGCCCGGGCACCCTCACGGCGTACAACACCGGCAGCGGCGAACCCCGCACGGTCGGCGACCTGGCCACCGCCCTCGCCACCGCCTGCGGCGGCCCGGAGCCCGTGGTCACCGGCGAGTACCGCCTCGGCGACGTCCGCCACATCACCGCCGACTCCACCCGCCTGCGCACGGAACTGGGCTGGAAGCCGGAGGTGACCTTCGAGGACGGCATGCGGGAGTTCGCCCGGGCGCGCTGAGCCGCCGGTTGCTGCCCTCACGTGCCGTACCGCCTTCGGCCCGACGAAGCCGGGACTACGCCTGCGCCGCCGGCAGGGTGACCTCGAAGCGGCAGCCGCCGGGGATGTTGTGGACGGTCGTCCGGCCTCGGTGGGCCTCCACGATGCCCCGGACGATCGCGAGGCCTAGCCCCGCCCCGGCCGGTGGGGTGCGGGCGTCCGTGCCGCGCCAGCCGGTGTCGAAGACGCGGGGCAGATCCTCCTCGGGGATGCCGCCGCAGCCGTCCGTCACCGACAGCACCACCCCGTCGCCGGCCCGCTCGGCGGCGACGGCGACCGTGCCGTCGGCGGGCGTGCGGTGGATGGCGTTGACCAGCAGATTGGCGAGGACCCGGCTCATCTCCCTGCCGTCGACCTCCACCGGCACCGGCGCCACCTGCTCGCCGACCAGCCGTACGCCGTGCTCGCGGGCGAGCGGGCCGACCCCCGCGAGGGCGTCGCCGACCAGGTCGTACAGCGAGACCCGGGCGGGGTTCAGCGGCAGCGTCCCCGCGTGGATGCGGGAGAGCTCGAAGAGATCGCCGACCATGTCGTTGAGGCGTTCCACCTCGGTGCGGATCTGCTTGAGGTAGCGGCCGGGGTCCGCCCCGACCCCGTCCTCCAGCGCCTCCGCCATCGCCCGCAGCCCGGCGAGGGGCGTGCGCAGGTCGTGCGAGATCCAGGCGACGAGCTCCCGCCGGGAGGTCTCCAGGGCCCGCTCGCGTTCCCGCGAGGCGGCCAGCCGGGCGCTGGTCGCGGCCAGCTCCCGGCTGAGCGCGTCCAGTTCGGCGGTGGCCGGGACGGCGGGCGCGGCGAAGGCGCCGCCGTCACCGAAGTCCCGGGCCGCCTCGGCGAGTTCCCGGCTGCGGGCGACGACCCAGCGGCCCAGCAGCAGCGCCGTGACCAGGGAGACGACCGCCGCCATGGCGACGACGGTGGTGACGACCCGCAGGTCGTGCGCGGACAGGAACATCGCCTGTGCCACGGCCAGGGTCCCGGCGAGCATCGCCACCACACCGACGGCGGCCACCACCGCGAGCGAGGCGGTGAGGGAGCGGCGCCGGATCAATCGCAGCACGCCCGCCCCGACGAGGCCGGTGGCGGCGGCGCCGAGGAAGGCGCAGAGGGCGATGAGCAGGGTGTCGCGCATGTCAGCGGCCCTCCGGTCCGGTGGGGTCGAAGCGGTAACCGACGCCCCACACCGTCTGGATGAGGCGGGGCCGGGCGGGGTCGTCCTCGACCTTGCCGCGCAGCCGGCGGACGTGGACGGTGACGGTGGACAGGTCCCCGAAGTCCCAGCCCCACACCTCCCGCATCAGCTCCTCCCGGCCGAACGCCCGCCCCGGGTGCCGCAGGAGAAACGCGAGCAGGTCGAACTCGCGGAGGGTGAGGGCGAGTTCGGTGCCGTTCTTGGTGGCGCGGCGGCCGGCCGGGTCGACACTCAGGCCGCCGGCGCGGAGCGGGCCCAGCTCGGCCCGGGCCGGGACCGGCCGGGCGCGGCGCAGCACCGACTCCACCCGCAGCACCAGTTCGCGCGGGCTGAACGGCTTGGTGACGTAGTCGTCGGCGCCGACCTCCAGACCGAGGATGCGGTCCTCCTCGTCGCCGCGCGCGGTCAGCATGACGACCGGGACCGGCCCCCGCTCGCGCAGCCGCCGGCACACCTCCAGGCCGTCCATGCCGGGCAGCATCAGGTCCAGCACGACCAGGTCCGGCCGGTGCGCGGCGGCCCGTTCCAGGGCGGCGGGGCCGTCGGCGGCCCGGTCCACGACGAATCCGGCCCGGTCGAGATACCCGGCGACGACTTCGGCGACGGTCGGGTCGTCGTCCACGACGAGGATCCGGCCGGGGGCACGCTCGTGCGGTGCGGGGCCCGGCTTCGTCCCCGGTTCCGTGCCCGTGCCCGTCTCCGGTGGTGAGGTGTGCGGCTGCTGCATGTCTCCACCCTGGCACCGTGCGGGGCGGTGGGCTCGGGAGCGACGGCGACGTCCGTGTTCCGTAAGGAGTGGATGTCCGGTTCGAGGTGGTTCTGCTTCGTAGGGTGAGCGACGTGAACGCCTCACCGCCACCTCCCGACGTGGAGGTCGTCCTGCCGTGTCTGAACGAGGCCGAGGCCCTGCCCTGGGTACTGGCCCGGATCCCGGACGGCTGGCGGGCCCTCGTCGTGGACAACGGCTCCACCGACGGCTCCGCCGGCCTCGCCCGTGCCCTCGGCGCCACCGTCGTCCGCGAGGAGCGGCGCGGGTTCGGCGCCGCGTGCCATGCCGGGCTGACGGCCGCCACCGCCGACATCGTGTGCTTCTGCGACTGCGACGCCTCGCTGGACCCCGGGCAGCTGGTCCCGTTCGTGCGCGAGATCCGCGCCGGCCGGGCCGACCTCGTGCTGGGCCGGCGCCGGCCGCGCAGTCACGGCGCCTGGCCGGCCCACGCCCGCGCCGGCAACCTCGCGCTCGCCCGGCTGCTGCGCCGCCGCACCGGCCTGCGCCTGCACGACCTCGGCCCGCTGCGTGCCGCTCGCCGCGAGGAGCTGCTCTCCCTCGACCTCACCGACCGGCGCAGTGGCTACCCCCTGCAGATGGTGGTGCGCGCCGCCGACGCCGGCTGGCGCATCACCGAGCACGACGTGCCCTACCTGCCCCGCACGGGCACCTCCAAGGTCACCGGCACCTGGAGAGGCACGTGGCAGGCGGTACGGGACATGAGGGCGGTCCTGAACGAACCGGCCCGACTGCCGGACGGCGGGGGTGGCCCGCGCAGTTCCCCGCGCCCCTGAGGGGTTGCCGTGCCGTTCGCTGCAGGGCCGCCGTCGCGGATGCGCGCACGGCTGCGGGCCGCGGCCGTCGAACGCGAGCGCGGACCGGCGCATCCCGCCCCGCCCAGCCCCCACACCGGTCACCAGCACAGGAAGGTCAGGATGACCACCCTCCTCGTCATCGCCAAGGAGCCCAGGCCGGGCCGGGTCAAGACGCGACTCACCCCGCCCTTCAGCCCCGCCCAGGCCGCCGCCCTGGCGGAAGCCGCCCTCGTGGACACCCTGCGCGCCGTCGCGCAGGCACCGGCCGGCCGCCGTGTCCTCGTGCTGGACGGCCGGCCGGGCCCCTGGCTGCCTCCCGGCTTCGACGTCGTACCGCAGTGCGCGGGCGGCCTCGACGACCGCCTCGCCGACGCCTTCGCCCGCTGCTCGGGCCCCGCCCTGCTGGTCGGCATGGACACCCCGCAGCTCACTCCCGACCTGCTGGACGTGGACTTCGCGGACTGCGACGCCTACTTCGGCCCGGCGGAGGACGGCGGGTTCTGGGCGCTGGGCCTGTCCCGCCCCGAGCCCGCGCTGCTGCGGGGGGTGCCCATGTCGTCGCCGGTGACCGGAGCCGTGCAGCGCGAGCGGCTGCTCGCCGCCGGGCTGCGCGTGCGGGACCTGCCACGCCTGCGGGACGTCGACACCGCCGCCGACGCCCACGCCGTCGCCGCCCTCGCCCCGCACGGCAGCTTCGCCGCCCGCCTGGCGGACTGCACGCAGGCAGGCCCCCGATGAGCACGGCTCCGGGCCGGACGGCAGCCCCCCGCACCCGATGTCCCGCACCCGCGGAAGGCCCGGCCGAGGCGGCAGCGGCCCACACCCGTCAGGACTGGGCCGCCGACCCCTACGCCGTCGCCCTGCGCACCGGCCGCGGCCCCCTGTTCCTGCGCCGCACCGACGGCTGGCTCCTGCCCCTGGAGGTGGAGCGCTGGTGTGCAGGCGCCGATCCCGTGGACCGCGCGGTGCTGGACCGCTGCGAGGGCGCCGTCCTGGACGTCGGCTGCGGTCCGGGCCGCCTGGTGGCGGAGCTCGCCGCCCGGGGCCGTACCGTCCTCGGTGTCGACGTCAGCGACGCCGCCGTCACCCGTACGGTCACCGTCGGCGGCCAGGCGCTGCGCCGCTCGGTGTTCGACCCGCTGCCCGGCGAGGGCCGCTGGGACACCGTGCTGCTCATGGACGGCAACATCGGCATCGGCGGCGACCCGGCCGTCCTCCTCCACCGCATGGCCCAACTCCTCCGCCCCGGAGGCCTGTTGATCGCCGAGTGCGCCCCACTGGACGTCGACGAACGCACTCTCGTCCAGGTCACGGGCGGCACCGAGGGGCTCCCGCCCGGCCGGCCGTTCCCCTGGGCCCGCATCGGCACCCCCGCCCTGCTGCGCCTCGCGGCCCGCGCACACTGGCGGGCGTCGGCTCAGTGGGCGGCCGGCGACCGCCGCTTCGTCGCCCTGCGCACCCGTACGGCCAGCAGCAGCGCCGAGCCGCCGAAGAGCACGGCCGTGATCAGCAGCCAGCGGCCGAGGAAGACGTCGGCGGACATACCGGTGGCGGACCGGTAACGCCGGTCCACCATCCCGCTGATCAGCGGGAACCACACGAGCAGCAGCAGCCCCGACAGCGCGGCCGGCACCCGCACGTACGGCAGCCACGCGCGCCGCCCGGCCGCCCCGAGCCCGCCCACGACCGCCCGGTCCAGGGCCGCGTACAGCGGCAGCAGCACGAGATCGTGCAGCAGCGCGGCCCCGACGATCCACAGCGCCACCCCGAACCAGTCGCCGGCGAGCAGCCGGACACCGGCGTACGCGGCGAGCGCGAACGAGCAGGCGAGCAGCAGCAGGTGCAGCGGGCTGCCGACCGGCAGACGGACGAACGGCGCGGGACGGGGGGCCGCAGCGGGGCGGCGGAACAGCGCGGGGCGGCGGGACATCACAGCTCTCCGAAGGTCAGCCGGGCCACCCACTTGGTGTTCAGCACGCCGGGCGCGGCGGGCACGATGATCCGCGCCGGGTGGCCGTGGTCGGGGGACAGCTCCTCGCCGTTGACGTGGAGGGCGAGCAGCGAGCGCGGGTCGGCGACCTGGTTGGCGCGCAGGGCCCCGCGCCGGAAGGCGCCGTGCCGTTGCAGGGACTCCACGAAGAGGTCCGGCGGGTCGCCGTCGTACCCGACGAGCGCCGCGAGGTCGCGCAGCCGCACCCCGCGCCACCACTGGTCGGCGGTCGACCAGCCCTCCACGCAGGCGATCGGCAGCGAGGAGCTGTGCTGGGGCATGGCGAGCAGCTCGGCGCGGCTGAGGCGGACGGTGCCGGTGCGCCCGGTGACGACGAGCCGCCAGGCGTCCTCGTGCGTGTCGGCCGGGGTGATCCCGGCGTAGGCGGCGGTCTTGTTGATCTGGAATCCGTTCGGACCGCCGCCCGGGTCGGGCCCCCCGTGCGGCGCGAGCAGGGCCGTACGCCGCCACGGTCCGCCCAGGCTCTGCCCCACCGTGGTCAGGAACAGCAGCAGCGAGCCGCCGCCGACCAGTCCCAGCGCGCCCCGCCGGGAGACGGTCGGGGCCGCCGGACGCGGCGCCACGAGGTCACTCCCGTCGCGCGTCCGCCGCCGAACGGCCCGTACGACCGCCGGAGCCTTCAGCACGGCGTGCGCCACGAACGCGGCGAAGAACACCCACGCGCCGTAGAAGTGGAGGGGGTAGAAGGAGCCCGGGAAGACGTAGTCGAGCTGGACGTTGAGCAGCCCGGTGGTGAACTCGAACAGCCCGCCCCCGACGAGCAGCAGCAACGAGATCCGCTCCAGGGCGTGCGCGAGCGAGCGGGCCGGCGGCAGCGCGAACAGCCTCGGCACCACCGACCACAGCTTGGCCAGCAGCACCGGGACGAGGGTGATGCCGAGGGTGACGTGGACGCCCTGGGTGAGCCGGTACAGCCACACCGGTCCGGTCGGCCAGGCGAAGAGGTAGAAGCCGAGGATCCCCTTGTCCGGGGTCTGGTCGTTCACCGGGGACAGGCCCGGGTTGTAGGCCGCGTACGACACGAGGCCGGTCACGAAGAGCACGGTGATGCCGGCGAGCAGGACGAGCCCGAGCACCGAGGTGAACCACGGGCCGCGCAGGGGGCTGCGCCAGAAGCCGGGGGCGGTGGGAAACCGGGGACGAGGGTCGCGCATGTCTCGACCGTAGGCCGGAAAGCACCCGGCGCAGGCCCCGCAACCCATGACGAAACGCTGACGTCAGCCCCGTACGGCGGCTTCCGCGCGCCCTCGCGGCCTAGCGTTCCGCTGTGACCCGCCCCCGCCCCGCCGCCACCCGCTCCCCGTCCCGCGACCCGTACGCCACCGCCCGCTCCTCGCACCGCGACCTGTGGGCCGCCGCAGGCGCGGCCCTGCTCGTGACGGCGGCCGTGCTGATCGGCCGCCACATCCAGGACACCCGGCACACCCTCTTCGTGCACTGGCCGCCGCTGCTGGCCGAGTGGGACCCGCATGTGGGCCCCGGCACCCCGGCCGCCGTCCTGCTGGGAGCGGCCGGCGTGGCGTACGGGCCGTTGCTGGCCGCCCGCCTGCCCTGGCGCGCCCTGCTGGCCACCGCCTGGGCGGCCGCCACGGCCTGGATCCTCTCCCTCGCCCTCGTCGACGGCTGGCGGCAGGGCGTCGCGGGACGGCTCACCACGCACAACGAGTACCTCCGCGTCGTCGGCCGCTTCCACGACATCCCGGCCACCCTGCGCGACTTCACCCACCACATCGTCAGCGGCACCCCGCACCCCTGGCCCGCCCACGTGGCCGGCCATCCCCCGGCCGCCCCGCTCACCTTCGTCCTCCTGGACCGCATCGGGCTGCACGGCGGCGGCTGGGCCGGCATGTGGTGCGTTCTGCTGGGCGCCTCCGCGTCCGTGGCCGTCCTGGTGACGGTCCGCGCCCTGGCCGACGAGACCCTGGCCCGCCGCGCGGCCCCCTTCCTGGTCCTGGCCCCGGCGGCGGTCTGGCTGGGCACCTCCGCCGACGCCTACTTCGCGGCGGTGGCCGCCTGGTCGGTGGCCCTCCTCGCCCTCGCGGTCACCGGGCGCTCGCCCGCCCTGTCCGCGGCCTCCGGCCTGCTCCTGGGTCTGACCTGCTACCTCTCCTACGGCCTGACGCTCATCGCCCTCCTCGCCGGCACGGTCCTGCTCATCTCCCGCAAGGAGGTCCGCCTCCCCCTCGTCCTTGCGTTCCTGGCCGGACTGGCCGTCGTCCCCCTGGCGTTCACGCTCGCCGGGTTCAACTGGTGGACGGCGTACCACCTGTTGGTCATCCGCTACTACCAGGGCGTGGGCGGCACCCGCCCCTACGGCTACTGGGTGTGGGCCAACCTGGCCTGTACGGCGGTCATCACGGGCCCGGCGACGGCGGCGGCCCTCGGCCGCACGGGCACCGCGCTCAGGCACCGCACGCAGCCGTCCCACACCCGCCTGGCGCTGCTGGTGTGCGCCGGGCTGCTGGCGCTGCTGATCGCCGACGTGTCGGGGATGAGCAAGGCGGAGACCGAGCGGATCTGGCTGCCGTTCGCGCTCTGGCTGCTGCCGGCGTGCGCGTACCTGCCCCGGCCACGGGCCTGGCTGACCGGCCAGGCGCTGCTGGCACTGCTGCTGAACCATCTACTGCTGACGGGGTGGTGAGGGGGCCGACCGACATCGCCGCCTCGGTGACGAAAGCAGCATCCTGCGGGACTGCTGCCAGGTCTCCGACTCGACGCCCGCGCACCTGGGCGGCCCTCACCCTGACGGGCCGCCGGGCGCTGTCGGGTCATCTGGCGGCCCTGGAGCAGATCGCGTCGGCGGCCCGCAGCGCGGGAGCGGAGTCCCGGTCGCAGTCCCGGTCGGGAAGGCGCCCACCGGCCCCCTGACAGCTCAGGGGGCCCGTCAATACTCCTCGTCGTCCTCGGTCTTCGTCCGCCGGGTACGGCCGGACTCGGGCGGCACGCCCCCTTCCTCGGTCTCGACGGGACGGGTGCGGCCGGGCTCGGGCAGCTCGGCCATCTCGGACCGCACGAGCAGGACGTCGCCGATGAACAGGTCGTAGATCAGGACCCCGATGACCCCGCCGATCAGCGGACCGACGATCGGGATCCACCAGTAGTCGCTGAACGCGCCGGGCACGCTCCCCGGCAGCGCCAGACTGCCCCAGCCCGCCGCGTACGTGAACAGACGCGGCCCGAAGTCACGGGCGGGGTTGATCGCGTAGCCCGCGTTCGCGCCGAAGGACATGCCGATGGCGGCGACCGCGAAGCCGATGATCAGCGGGCCGAGGTTGGCCTTCACGGCCTGGTTGCGCAGGTCGATGACGGCGACGACCAGCATCACCAGGAAGGCCGTACCGACGATCTGGTCGATCAGCGGTCCCGCGACGCCGCCGTTGAAGTACGGCGCCGGGAAGGTCGCGAAGATGGAGAACGTGGCGAGCGTGTGCCCGTTCGTCTTCGGACCCTTGGCCGCGGAGTCGAAGGCGTCGATCGCGTTGTGGTACACGAGGTAGACCAGGGCCGCTCCGGTGAACGCGCCGACGAGCTGCGCGAAGACGTACGGCACGACCTTGGCCCAGGCGAACCCGCGGCGCACGGCCATGGCCAGGGTCACCGCCGGGTTGATGTGGGCGCCGCTGACGCCGCCGGCCACATAGACGCCGAAGACGACCGCCATGCCCCAGCCCCAGGTGATCAGCAGCCAGTCGCCGGCCGCGAGGAAGATCGTCGTGGGGGTGGCGGCACGGCCCGAGCCGGGCAGTGCGGCGACCGCCATCGCGACCGAGCCGCAGCCGAAGGCGATGAGGACGAAGGTTCCCAGGAACTCCGCCAGACACTCGCCCAGCAGGCCTCCTCGGCTTCTCAGCTGGGAGGGCTTGATGAGCGGAGGGATTTCGACAGCCATTGAGGCCCCCTTGAAGAGAGCAGTACGGCCAACATCACCATCTTGGCCCACAAACACTCTTCACGCAGTGCGGCGCCCTTCCGGGGGCCGTCGGGGGCTCAACCGTCCAGGTCGTCGGCGTAGTGCCGAAAGCCGCGCCGGCCCTGGTGCATGCCCCACAGCACATCGGCGAGCACGGCCGGGTCCTTGCGCACATGCCCCGGGGTGATGGCGCCCGGGATGATCAGCTGGGCGACATGGATCCCCTCGGGCGCCAGGCGCTCGTGCAGCAGATGCCCGTAGGCACTCTCCGCGGCGAACGCGATCGAGGTGCCGGCGCGGTCCGGGTGCGGTACGGCGGCGGTGCCCCCGTTGACGAAGAGGATGGTGCCGCGGCCCAGCGCCCGCATGCCCGGCAGCACCTGCTGCACGGCGGCGACCGGTCCGTAGACCGAGAACTCGATCGGGCCCAGCAGGTCCCGGTGCCGGGTCTCCAGCACGGGCCGCATGAAGTCCCGGTGCGGGACGGGGCTGTACTGCAGCACCTCCACGGTCCCGAGCGCGGTGGCCGCGGCCTTCAGGGCGGCGACGAGCTCCTCGGGCCTGCGCACATCGGCAGGGAAGCCGCGCGCGTCGACGCCGTCCCCGCCCAGCTCGCCGACGAGGGCTCCCAGCCGCTCCCGGTCCCGGGCGACGAGCGCGATGCGGAACCCCTCCCGCCCGAACCGCCGGGCCACAGCGGCCCCCAGCCCCGGCCCGGCCCCGACAACGGCCACACACCTCATCCCCCCATCCTTGCCCGCCCCCTCCCCACCCACCACCTGCGCCTGGCGCCGGCCGGGATCGCGTCCCGGACCACCGGCCCTGGCTGCAGTTCCGGTGGGTGCTCGACGTGACCGGTGACGACCCGGTGCGGCAGGCCCGGGCGCTTGCCGGGCGGATCGCGGCCGAGGACCCGCGCGAGGCGGGCGACGTCTGCGGGGGGGGCGCAGGAGGCCGCCCGCCGGCTCGGGTATCCCTGGCCGCCGCGGTCGAGGGGCTGACTACTGGCTCTGGACGCCCCTCAGCTTCTCCGGGTTCACCTGCAGGCGCAGGTTGGTGATGCGCTCGTCCGTCAGGTCGAAGGTGAGGGCCGCCCTCGGGTGGTCGTCGACGGTGAACAGGAGGCCCAGTTCGCCGTTGATGCAGGTGCGGCGGAAGGTGAGGCCCGCCGACTGGGGCTTCGCCAGGATGCCGAGGATCCACCTGGCCACGCGGTCGCGGCCGTGGATCGGGCGGCGGGCCGCGGTGACCTTGCCGCCGCCGTCCGACCAGCACGTGACGTCCGGTGCCAGCAGCTCCATCACCGCGTTGAGGTCCCCGCCCGCGCACGCCTCGATGAACTGCTCGGTGACCCGGGCCCGGCGGCCGGGGTCGGTGTCGTAGCGGGGGCGGCGGGCCTGGACGTGGGAGCGGGCGCGGTGGGCGATCTGGCGCACGGTGGGCTCGGGGCGGTCCAGGATGCCGGCGATCTCCGCGTGGGAGTAGCCGAAGACCTCGCGCAGCACGAACACCGCCCGCTCCACCGGGGTCAGCGTCTCCAGGACCACCAGCATCGCCGTCGAGACGCTGTCCGCCCGTTCCGTCTCCTCGGCCGCGTCCGGCGAGGTCAGGAGGGGTTCCGGGAGCCAGGGGCCGACGTACTGCTCACGTCTGGCCCGGGCCGAGGTCAGGCGGTTCAGGGAGAGGTTCGTGACCGTGCGGACCAGGTAGGCGCGGGGGTTGCGGACCGTGCGGCGGTCCACCGCGTTCCAGGCCAGCCAGGTGTCCTGCAGCACGTCCTCCGCGTCCGTCACGCTGCCCAGCATCCGGTACGCCGTCGAGAACAGCAGCGACCGGTGTGCGAGGTACGGGTCCGGCTCCCCGTCGCCGTGCGGCTCCGGATCCGGTCCTGTGCCCTGCTGGTACGGGCGGTCCGTGCTCTTCTCCATGTCCACTCCCCAGGGGTCCCCGTCTGTCACCTCCGTGGAACGGACGGGCGCCCCCGGACGTGACACCACCAGGGTATGGCGCGCGTCACGGCGTCCTCTGCTCCGGACGGTACGTCGCCAGGGCCCAGATCACGAAGAAGTCGATTCCGATCATGATCAGGGACCAGATCGGCAGGTACGGCAGGAACAGGAACTGGGCGATGATGCTCAGCGACGCCAGCGCGATGCCGACCGCCCGGGCCCACTCGGCCTCCTTGAGGATGCTCGCGCCGGTGACGACGGCTATCGCGCCGAGGATCACGAGGATCCAGCCCCAGCCGGTGAGGTTGATCCGGTAGACGTAGCCGTCGATGTGGGCCCACACGGTGTCCGCGGCGATCGCGGAGATGCCCTGGAGGATGGCGAGGATGCCCTCAACCAGCAGGAGCACCCCCGCGAAGACCGCGCCGCCCGCGGCCAGGCCGCCGTGCGGTGCCGGGGCCGCCGGTTGGGTGGTGTGCTGTGTCATGGCCGTACCTCCGCCGTGGTCGTCGTCCCGAGTCGGTCCTACGTACGACGATCCGGCGGAGCCGGCCGAGTGACCACGGGGGTTGCTCCGGGTGGGTGAACGGCGCGGGCCCGAGGTGCGGTCAGGCCATCCAGAAGAAGACCGCCGTCATCCGCTTCTCCTCCAGCGTCCGCCCGGAGTAACCGGTCGCGCTGTGCACGAGGTTGGCGTTGTAGAGGAGGAGGCGGTTGTGGCGGTGGGGCACGCGGACGTCCTCCTCGAAGGCGTCCGGGGTGACGAAGCGGGTGCCGAGGGCCTCGACGAGGTTGTTGTGCGGGGCCTGGACGACGTTGCCGCCGAGCCGGCCGCCGGGCAGGGACTGGCGGTAGAAGCTGGTGCCGCAGTCCTTGGGCACGTGCGGGTTGAGATAGAGGACGGCCGCGTACCGGCACAGGGCGCGGGAGTCGGTGTGCGGGCGCGGTTCGCTCTCGCCCTCGCCGACGACCTGGACGCAGTTGTGGTTGAGGGTGCCGCCGCCGGGCGCCTGCTGCACCCACAGCTCCTTGGCGCCGGTCTCCTTCTTCACCAGGCGTTCGACGCGGGCCAGTTCACCCGGTTCCAGGCCGGGCATGGCGCGCAGGCCGGGCCAGGTCTCGGAGGTGTAGGGGTAGCCCTTGACCCAGTCGTCCTTGGCCAGACACCGCTCCCGTACGGCATCGACGTCCGGCAGCACGTCGTCCAGCACCCAGTAGTCGCGCCCCTTGGTGGGCTTGCGGTAGGGCAGCACGGGAAGGGCGGCCGGCATCCGGGGAGGTGGCTGTGGGGGCATGCGGCGAATCTAGGCCTGGGCAGACGCGGCTTCTCCCGATGAACGGTCAACCTTTCCCCAACCGTTTGTCATGGACATTAATGGGACGGCAACGACACTCCCGCGATCGTCCCGCGCTGACCCGGCGACAGTTTTTACCCGACGCACAGAGACGGATGGCGTTCCCATCCGTACTGCTGTGTGTCCGAACCGCCTGCTGGCGGGATCCACGACCGGGCAGGAGGCACGGTGCGCTTTTCGCGGAACGCGACGGGAACTCTCTTCGTGGGCGGTGCGATGGCCCTGACGCTGGGCGCACTCGCCTACCCGAGCATGCTCGGCGTGAACACCGTCTCCAGCGACCCGCAGCGGATCATCGCGCAGACGCAGTGGGGGCCGCTCACCGAGGGCGACCGCGACTTCGTCGTCAAGGTGCGGGCCGCCGGCCTGTGGGAGTACCCGGTCGGCCAGATCGGGCTGCAGAAGGGCACCACCAAGGGTGTCCTCGAGGCCAGCAAGCACCTGATCGACGGGCACGCGGCGCTGGACGCGAGCTGCCGCAAGATCGCGCCGATGCTGAACATCACGCTGCCCAACATCGCGAGCCCCCAGCAGGAGGGCTTCGTCACCCAGTTGAAGGGGGACACCGGCAAGCAGTTCGACACGGACTTCGCCAACATCCTGCGGATGACGCACGGCTCGATCTTCAACACGATCGCGAAGATCCGGTCGACGACGAAGAACTCGCTGGTGCGGGCGCTGGCCGACCAGGCCAACGACACCGTGCTCGACCACATGACCGTGATGGAGAAGACGGGCCTGGTCGACTTCGACCAGACCCTCTTCCAGCAGACCACCCCGCCGAAACTGCCGTCCAACGACCTGACCCCGCCGCCCCCGGCGGCGGGCCAGCCGGAAGTGGTGCTCACGCCGCCGCCGAACGCCACGTCCACCCCGCTGGACCTCAGCGGCCTCTCCGGCGGCGGCAACGGCGGCGGCGCCACCCCCGCCCCCAGCCCGACGGCGGGCTAGGCGAGCCAGACGGTGGTGTCGGGGGGCAGCACTCCGCCCTCCGGCAGTTCCGTGCTGGCCAGGCGCACCTCACCGGACGGCAGCGGTACGGGCCCGTCGGTGAGGTTGGTGACGCAGCGCCAGGTCTCGGTGCGGACGAAGTCCAGGACTCCGGGTGGGGCGTCCGGCGTCCAGGTGAGCGTCTCGCCCTCCAGCAGCTTGCGGCGCAGCCGCAGCGCGGTGCGGTACAGCTCCAGGGTCGAGCCCTCGGTGCCGGCCTGTGCCGCCACCGCGTACGCCGCGAAGGACTCCGGCTGCGGCAGCCAGGCGGCGCCGGGCCCGAAGCCGTACGACGGTCCGGTCGTCGTCCACGGCAGCGGCACCCGGCAGCCGTCGCGGCCCTTGCGGACGTGGCCCGTCTGCTCCCAGATCGGGTCCTGGAGCACCTCGGTGGGCAGATCGGCGACCTCGGGCAGACCGAGTTCCTCGCCCTGGTAGACGTACGCCGATCCGGGCAGCGCCAGCATCAGCAGGGTCGCGGCGCGCGCCCGGCGCAGGCCCGCCCGCGGGTCGACGGCCGGGGCCCGGCCGCCGGACAGCAGCCAGGCGTTGCCGTCGGTGCCCGGCGGCAGCATGAGGCGGGAGGCGTGCCGTACGACGTCGTGGTTGGACAGCACCCAGGTGGCGGAGGCACCGGCGGCACGGGCCGTGGCGAGCGAGGAGGTGATGACCTCGCGCAGTTCCCCGGCGTCCCAGCCGGCCTGCAGGTACTCGAAGTTGAAGGCCTGGCCGAGTTCGTCCGGACGGGCGTACAGGGCGCGGCGGGCGTCCGGCACCCAGGCCTCGGCGACGGCGGTGCGGGGCGGGGAGTAGGCGTCGAAGATCTTGCGCCAGTCGCGGTAGATCTCGTGGACCTCGTCGCGGTCCCAGTACGGGTGGCTGCCGGGCGGGACGCGCAGCAGGGCCTCCTCGCCGGTGACGCCGATGCCGCCGACGTCCCGCAGCGGTTCGCCGAGGTCCTTGGCCAGGCCGTGGGCGACGTCGATGCGGAAGCCGTCGACGCCGCGGTCGGACCAGAAGCGCAGGGTGGTGCGGAAGTCGGCGCGGACCTCCTCGTTGTCCCAGTTCAGGTCGGGCTGTTCGGGCGCGAACAGGTGCAGGTACCACTCGCCGTCGGGGATGCGCCGCCAGGCGCTGCCACCGAAGACGGACTGCCAGTCGGTGGGCGGGAGTTCGCCGTGGGCACCGCGGCCGGGCCGGAAGACGTAGCGCTCGCGGGCGGCGGAGCCGGGGCCGGCCCGCAGTGCCTGCTGGAACCAGGGGTGCTGGTGCGAGGTGTGGTTGGGCACGATGTCGACGACGACCTTCAGGCCCAGCCGGTGAGCCTCGGAGACCATGGCGTCGAAGTCGTCCAGGGTGCCCAGGCGCGGGTCGACGTCCCGGTGGTCGGCGACGTCGTAGCCGCCGTCGGCCAGTTCGGAGGGGTAGAAGGGGCTGAGCCACAGGGCGTCGACGCCGAGCGTGGCGAGGTGGGGCAGGCGCTGGGTGATGCCCCTGAGGTCGCCGAGGCCGTCGCCGTCGGCGTCCGCGAAACTGCGGGGGTAGACCTGGTAGATGACGGCCTGGCGCCACCAGTCGGGGTTCCTGGACGAGAGGTCTGCCATAGGTGCTCCGTTCGGGCGGGACGACGGAAAGCCGACAGTACAGACTCTGTCCACATTGCCCGGAAAGGGAACCTTCGCATGGTGCGGAGTGGATCACTCCCTGTGTGATGAAGTTGTGACGGCCTTCTGAACGGCCGCTGGATTACCGCAGGTTGACAGGTTTCAACAGTGCACACGACCATGTGCTCACGCTGTGGCGCATGTGACCAGTGGGCCCGGTGTTTCTTCGACGTTCTGCTGCTCCGCCATGCGCCCACGGGCTCATGGCTGCCCAGCTCATGAGCTTCTGCGATGGGATATCCATGTCCATAGCCAGACGTGTCACCGCACGCCGCCTGCTGGGGACGGGCGCCGCGTCCCTCGTCCTCTGCGCCGCCTCCGTCGCCGCCGCCTCCGGTGCCTGGGCCCACGGGACGCCCGGCGGTGACGGCTGGAAGGCCGGCGGCCACTACGCGCCGGGGACGGGCGCGGGCACCGAGACCGGCACCGACCGCTGCCAGTTCTCCCTGGACGGCGAGCACTTCTACGACTCGGTGAAGGTGGACGACCAGAATCTGAAGCCGACCCAGGACGGCAAGGTCCACATCACGGTGCGCGCCGCCGGTGACGCGGCCACCTGCACCGCCTCGCTGGCGTCCTACCTGGCCCACGGGGCCACCTTCGCCACCTCGGGCGAGCAGGTCTTCGTCGACTTCGACACGGTGAGCGTCAAGCAGGGGCAGACCGACACGCTCGACATCGCGGTGCCGGACGCGGGGTGCTTCGCGCAGATCGACCTGTACCGGGGTGCGGTGAAGTTCGACGGCAGGCTCGACGCGCACGACGGCTTCGAGCACGGGGACCTGCCCAAGGGCCCGGACCACCCGGTCATCAAGGACAAGCTGATCGCGGCCTGGAACGGCGGCACGAAGGACTGCAGCACCGAGTCCTCGCCGTCCCCGTCCCCGTCGCAGAGCGCCCCCGCCTCGTCCTCGCCGTCCACGCCGGCGGAGGGCTCCTCCTCGCCGTCGCCGACCCCGAAGGAGTCGTCCTCCACCGGCACGCCGACCCCGGTCTCCTCCGAGTCCAGCGCAGCCCCCACCCCGAACGGCGGCGGCGGTGACCTGGCGGAAACGGGCGGTGGCGGCAACACCGGCCTGCTCGCCGGGGGAGCGGCGGTCCTGCTCGCAGGCGGCGCCGCCTTCGTCGTCCTGAGCCGCCGCAAGAAGACGGCCCGGGGCTGAGTTCCGCTCCGCGGTCGCCGCGCCGGTACCCGTGGCACAGGACCGGGCCGACCGGCTGACACCCGGCCGTCGGGCGCCGCTGCACAAGGTGGCGCGCGCCCGACGGCACGACCGGCGAAGACCGCACAGCAGGCCGCCGCCTGACGGCAGCCTGGCGGGGTTCGCCGGCTGGGGCAGACGGCTGTTCGGGGTGAGTCGTCCGGCCGCCCGGGGTACCCAGGGCCGCGTGCGGTTCCCCGGGGCGTGCGTGGGCGGTCTCTCAGCCGCGCGCGGCCTGTGAGGACCGGTCCTCGGGGACGGGCCGTCGGCCGTGTGGTCGGCGAACCCCGCCAGGCTGCCGCCACACAACCCGCA